>CAYGBC010000037.1:0-108934 GCA_964348015.1 uncultured Eubacteriales bacterium
CAGTAATAACTCCGCTAAAGCTTGCTTCAACTCCTCATTCTCAGCCCTTAACTCTTTGACTTCATCAGAACCTGCCTCTCTGACAGTATCACCAGTCAGTTGCCTCTTGCCTGCCTCCAAAAACGCCTTGCTCCATTTGTAATACATCGTAGGGTGAATACCTTCTCTCCGACAAAGATCCGTTATGCTCTCTTCGCCTCTCAGCCCCACTAATACAATCCGAATCTTCTCCTCGGCTGTGAACTTACGGCGGGTTTTGCGTTTAATATCCCGGACTATGGATTCAGGTGAGGCTTTTGTCTTGACACTCATAGATATCTCCTTGCTTGGTTTTATTATACGCAAACCATAGCTTAGAAAATATCATGCGGTGTCCAAATCTTGCTGACGTCAAATAATCAAATATCTCTTTAGCCTTTTTAGAATTGCCTTCAATGACGGGCTCCCAGCGTTCGTGATAAAATCGGTTTTTGTATTTGCCCATTTCTGGAATCATCTTTTCTTCCTCACCATCAAAAGGAAAAAAGTAATCCAATGCAAGCAGTTCCTCCCATCGGAATTTCAGGATTCCGTAAAAAACCTTTAGGCCATTCTGAAAGGCTTTTTTCTTGTTCTTACCGTAACAAACGGTGACATCAACTGTGTGCATATTTTCCTCCTAAAGTGGATTAGAGGCAGGGATTTGACTCCCTGCCTCTTTTGTCTTTAACAACTTCAGCTCTTCTTAGCTTGGGATTTTGCTTCAGCTTTTTTTCTGCATTCTTTCAATCTCTTTCTTATATGCATCCACGTCCCCATAGCGATAAAGACTTTTCTCGTCGAAATCCTTTGGCTCAATCTCTACAATTTTCCAAGTTTCAGGTTGTTTTTCCAAAATGAGGACTTCCTCCTCTTCCCGCTCACGGTCTGAGAGTTGCTTGACCTTTGAAATCAAAACCGATGAATAGAGGTAAGCATAGGCACTTGAAGTCAGCACACTGCGTCCTCCTTCAATCGCCTGCTCCAAGGTATCAAATCGTAAACCCTCAAAGCCTGACCCCATCCAATCCAAAAGCCCAACTCGGTAATATTCTGTTAATTTTTCTTTCGACATTATTTTTCCTCCTCATTTTCTTTAGGTGCGTCGCATCGCTTAATCTCAATGCTCGTGACAAAAGGCTCAATGACGCAAAAGCCATTCCCGAAACGATGGACAAATTCGTTGTAAAACTCATTGAAATCTTCGTAAGGCTGGTCGCCTATGATTTCTAGCGTCACCACTGCTTTGAAAAGATTTTCCATTTTAGTCTCCTTTTTTCGTTTTTTGATACAGCTCTACTGCTGTATGGATAGACTGATAGGAAAAAAGGGTTAAGTGGGGGGAGGATTTGGTTTTATGAAGATGAGAAACATTTTGGGAACTCCTTCTCTTGGATTTTCGTTAAGGCACGAAGAAGCCAAGGTCGAAAGAGCTTATCCCAGCTCTCACCTTCTGCACCTTTTTTTGAAAGGGTGTGCCATCCCTTGGTGTTACTGATTTCTCTCTGAATGGTATCAAAAATTATACGGTTTGTCCATCCCCAAATTCAGATTTTTCCTGCACGAGATGTATATGGATATAAGGGGAATCAGCAATCCGATGATGTTAGAAAATTCTTGACTAGCTATTCGGCTGGTTATTTATTAGTCTTTTTTTTCTTTTCTGTAACTCAGAATATCTCCAGGTTGACACTCTAATGCTTCACATAAGGCTTCAAGAGTAGAGAATCTTATGGCACGAGCATGCTCTTTCTTGAGAATGGAAAGGTTGGCAATAGTAATTCCTACCTTTTTGGAGAGTTCTGTAAGGCTTATTTTCCGCTTAACCAACATAAGGTCAAGATTGACTTCAATAGGCATGAGTAGCTCCTTATATAGTCAGCTTTTGCTCATCTTTTAGAACCACACCCAGCTCAAACACCTTGGCAATGACCAGAATGCCGAATCCCAAGAATGCCAGTTTAAATAAACTCCCCCAAAGTATATCCCCTAAATCCGTTGTAGAAAATGTTGGTTGGAATCCTTTCATCCATATCTTGCTAAAGATATCCACGGGTACCAAGGCAAATACACCATAGGCTATTCTTCGTATACGACCAGGATTCATCTGGTCAAAAGGATTACTTTCTTTGACTGTAAGCATAAGCTTTCGGAGAAAGTATATAATCCAGAGGTAGACCACTGAAGAAAACAGGCTGTAGAAATATCCGCTGACAAATAAAATAGGCAATTTTTCTGTGAATACACGTATCAGTCTAAAAGGTGTCAAAATAGCAGTCGTACAAAATCCGATGATAGCAACTATCAAGAATAGATTAACTAAAAGGCTGAATGCTCTAATAAGAGAAGATTGATTCCCATATTTTTTGTTTGTCATTGTTCCTCCCTCCAAAAACCGAATCGAATGTTCATTCATAGTTAATGTAATAAAAATATTATTGATTGTCAATAAATAATTATTGATTATAAGCAATTATTTATTATTAATTAATATATATAGATGACTCCTCTTGCTGGACGCTGTGTGCCATTACATCGACGTGTGGTCGGTGTGGCAAGAGAGAGATTTCCTCTCAAAATTCTGCAAAAAAAATCAGCTGAGAGCCGAATTCTGAAGTCAAAACACAGAGGTTTCACTCACCAATCGTTCATGGTCTACCGCATCATTTCGTCGGCCCTGCTGTAGTAAAATCATCGCATCCTCAGACATCATGGCCGAGATATGCACGACTTCAGTTATTTATCCGTAAACTGCACACTGGCTACAGGGGCAAGAGCTATTTCTAGAAGAAGCTCAGGGCAGGATATGGTGATTTGAGAATCCGATGCATCTCGTGTTCACACAGATAGGTTTACGGGCGATTACGAGCACACCACCCCAAGAACGCCACATGAGCCAATGCCGACCTCTTCACTTTTATCATAGGAACTTTGCTAGAGTTTCCTCTTTTGATTCTCTTTAATATAGCTCTTTAGAGAAATTAAGATGATGAAGCCAGGGCTTTAGGGGATTTGGATTATGAACAGATTATTCCCAATTCATTTTATAAACAAAGACTTGGCGAAAACCGCTCTCTTTTTCCTCAATGCAGTAGAAGTGGTCGTTTTTAATTATTCTGTTTGGTCGGTCTGTTATAATGTTTTGAGAAACCTTTAGAGACTTGCGTCCGACGAAAATGCCTTCAGGATTAAAAATATCAAACTTGTACTCCCTGGAACCCTCTCCTCTCTCGTAGGTCATAACATAGAGCCTTCCCTTCTCATCCGTCAGAAAATAATGGAATGGAGGTAAGGAAGAAGGAAAATATATTTTTTTCTTTGCGGCTTCATAAACCGAAGGATTGCTTTTAAACATGCCTAAGAATAGCTCTTTGTACTCTTCTGAAGGAGGGACCTTTATATAATCTTTTCTGATTTTTCTGATGAGATTACCGTTGAGGTCATAAACATAAATCTCGTAATCTCTCTCCTGGCTTCCAGTGAAGATTTTGCCTTGGCTTACATGAGCAACGATGCTATGTCTGATTCCTTTAATGCGCTGAGCGACAAGTGGAAAAGTCTCAATTCTGTCTAATTCTTTGATTTCGTTGAATTGAGAATCATAGAGCATTACAATGTGCGAAGTTTTTTCAGATTCTTCCTTCGGATATCTTGTGATTCCCATGAGATAATTTCCGTTGTCAAGACAGATGGCTCCCGAAGCGTACCTTACATTTGTCTTAACCTCTCTGATTAGCGAACCATCAGGCTCGAAAAGCAGTAATTTCATACTGCTATGAGCCACCAATTTATTATCCTCTGTGAAAATCATCATCGGTGCGCTGGTCAATTCCTCAGGTCCTTGACCTTTTTGGCAAAAAGATTTTAGATAATTTCCCTTAGCATCAAATTTAAAAATTAGGTTTTCTTTGCTGTGAGAATCTGAGAAATAAATGTTTCCTGTCGAGTCAACAGCAAAATCATGGATTTCTGTTAATCCAATCCTAGCCAAATTTTCGCTCTCCAGGTCAATCACAAATTCTTCTTCTAAAGAGAATGTTGAAGGTTCCCTTTTTATCTGGTAAGGTTCGATGTGGTTGACAATAACTTCCACTCCATCTTCACTTATCCTCTCAATCTTTTCATGTTCTGGAGTACAGTAAGAAAAGATAAGAAGGATTAAAATAAAAGTGATATATTTTTTCATTTTTCCCTCCCTTTTTTATATTTTACTGCTTCTGAAGGAAGATGAACAGGAGCTTTAAATTTATTTTTTACTCCAACGCTTAATTCCAAATTTTCTCAACTGCATGCATTCTGCGATTGAGCGTTTTTTAGGCGTTTTCTCTTTCTCAAGTCTTTCCTCCCACGAAGCCAGCCCACAGCTCTCCGTTACTGAAACAGACTCCACCTTCATTCTCGCTTATGGTCATACAGGTGTATGTGGTCGGCGAGCCATCAATGGTTACCGTAAATTTCACAACCAAATCTTCTGCTCCATCTGCCAAATTGAAAATATAGAAAAATTTGTCTTTAGGGAACTTTGTCCATGTTTCTCCTGATTTTTCAATCTCTGGAAGAAAGACATCTCTGCTTGCCCCTCCTGGGTCTAGGAATTGGACTTTCATATGATATAGCTTCAGATTAAAAGTGCCAGAAAGGGTTACTGTGGCCACTTGAATCTTTTCGCCTTTGGCTTTTAGTTTTTTAAACACATTGCGTTTAAACGTTTCATAATCACCTTTTTTCACATTGCGTTCCATCTATCTTTTCTCCAATTCATAAGGCCTCTCATGCTGTGTCATTTTCACAAGGCCTTTTGCTGGAAGGAGATTTTTTGTTTTCCTCCCAGTTAAGGTTTTTGCTTCCCGAAGGGAAGCTCCCCGAAGGGGATGGCCATTCATTTTGGAGATAACTCTTACTTCGTAAGAGTTATCATTCTCTTTATTAATCATTATTGCTTAGTATCCTTAGTATCCTTAGTATGATTAGCATACTTAGCCTATACTACAGGCCCATGGGTACTGTTTCCGATACAGTACTCGGGGGTAAATATCGAACCTGTAAAATCGCTTTTTTTACAAGTGTTATTTCGCACATAATGCTTTCAAAATGGGCCATAGTGTTATATCTCCTATAATGGTTTTTCCTTTGCTGTATATTTCTTCAGCTTGGCCTTTCTCTCCATCTCTTTGAGTTCAAGGCCTATTTCTTTCCACCAGCGTGCTACCTTTTCAATCTCGAATATGTTATAGACACCGTTGCCATCCTTCTTCTGCACTTTCTCTTTTGAGATAATAAGCTTTTCCTTTAAGTCCTTTATGACCTTTATGATTTTCTTCTCCGAGCGACCTACAGCTACAGCGATTCTTGCTATGGGCACGTGGCCAGGATTGCCCTCTTCCAATTCCTCAAGCAATACTGTTAAGACTCTAAACTCAAAATCTGTTAAGGCCTCTCCGACTTTGGTTAAAACTCTAGGACAGAAAAAATACTCTTTATGAATTTTTTTCCATCTCTTCAACCCATCTTCATTACTTTGAAAAAAGTGGCGATACCTTTTATTGGCCATGCTCTCTTTCTCCTTTTCGTTCATCTTTCATATCCTAATCTCTCCTATTCAGCTTGAAGATTTTTTCTCTCTCCCAGCCTTCCCAATAAAAAAGGGAAGCCCATCGGCCATCTCTGACCTTTGAAGCCTCCCTCTTTATTCGGTTTAACGAGTCGTCGTTAATGACTCGCCAGCCTTCTTAGGGCTGGATTTCTCGGTTACGGATAAGTAACCACAAAACGTTTGGAATCGCTTGGTTTGGCTTGGGGGATTATTGCCATAACCTCAAGTGAAAACCTCTCCGTCAGGCAACCTCTACTATTCATAAAACCTGCCGACACCCAATTCCTTTTTCTCAAAAGGGGACAGTCCTTTACTTCTGTAAAAAGACTTTAAAGGGCAGTCCCATTTTTCTCAATGCGGGTATATGTGATGAATAATTCAGGTTTTTGATTTGGCTGCGTTTTTTTTACGTGGGGTCCGAATCAAAAACTTCTGTGTGTCTTCATCCATATCAATAAAATTATCCGCTTCATCGATCAGCTTTTGAGAGCTTGTTTTGCGGAATGCCAGGACTTCGACATAGCAGCCCAGAGCATGTTTCAGATGCTGGACCAGAGGAACAAAATCACCGTCACCGCTCACAAGCACGATGGCGTCCAGCTTGGACGCGAGCTCTATGGTGTCCATGGCGATACCGATGTCCCAGTCGCCCTTCTTGGCTCCCCCAAGGAAAACTTGAAGATCCTTTGCCTTGACCTCATAACCCAAACCTTTCAAAGCATCAAAAAAATTCTCTTCATCCTTGACATCGGCTTTAATGACGTAGGCGATCGCCCGGATCAGCTGTCTTCCCCTGACTGCTTCCCTGAGGAGTATTTTGAAATTGACCTTGGATTTGTAGATGTTTCGGGCAGAGTAATACATATTCTGAACATCGACGAAAATTCCGACTCGCTGGGGCTTGAAAAGGTCAGGATTTGATTTTTTACTCATTGGCTATTTCTCCCTCTTAGGTGCATAGATAGTCTTTCTATGAATAACAGACAATTGGAAATGAACAATCAATATTCTTAGTCCTGCAGGACAACCTCATGAGCTCCCTCGATTACCTCTCCGATCGTCCAGGCTTTTTCTCCCGTTCCCTCGAAAAATTGAAGCGCACGACGGGCATTTTGAGGCCCGAGTATCAGGGCCATCCCCACGCCCATGTTGAAGGTCCGGAACATCTCCATGTCCTCTAAACGGCTTTTGTCTTGAATCTTCCGGAAGATTGCGGGAACAGGCCAGGAATCCTTCCGGATCTTCGCTCCCAATCCAGAGGGCAAAACCCTCGGGACATTCTCGATCAATCCACCCCCCGTGATATGAGCCATGGCTTTGATCCGAATATTTTTTAGGATTTTCAGAATCGCCCCGGCATAAATGCGTGTCGGCCTCAACAATTCCAGGCCGAGCTTTCCTTTCAATTCTTCCTGGGTAAAAGCCTTGCGAACGAGAGAGAAACCGTTGCTGTGGAGTCCGCTGGAAGCCAGCCCGATTATTTTATCCCCCTTGCGGCAGAGGCGGCCGTCGATTATCTTCGCTCGGTCCACCACTCCCACACAGAAGCCTGCGAGGTCGAACCTGCCTTTTTCATACATTCCCGGAAGCTCGGCTGTCTCACCGCCGATAAGGGCGCATCCGGCTTCCTGACAGCCCTTCGTGATTCCTTTGATCAGTGCATAGAGTATTTTATCGTTCAATTTTCCGCAGGCGATATAATCGAGGAAAAAGAGCGGTTCGGCACCGGTCACCACAACATCATCCACGCACATGGCGACCAGGTCGATCCCGACCGTATCGTATCTGTCGAGCATCTCGGCAAGCAAAAGTTTGGTGCCGACTCCATCCGTGGCCGAGACGAGAACAGGCTGTTTGACCGATTTGAGACGGGGCATAAAAAGACCGCTGAAGCCGCCGATTTTTCCGAGGACTTCGGGGCGAACAGTCTTTTCCAGAAGGGGTTTTATCCTCTTGACGAAGGCATCCGCTTTGTCGATATCCACACCGGCTTTCTTATAGGTCAGGGACGTCATATTTTCTACTTTGAATTCAAGACACCTGATTTATATCACCGCTCCCCCCTCAAGTCAATCACCTCAAAGCCTGACCCCACGGAGATGGGAGATCATACGGGGCACAGCCAGCGGGACGACATCCGGGAGCATGTGAGGCATCAGGTTATTCATCACTTTGGGCATCATGCGCGGAAGAAGCTTTGGAAACAGGATGGGGAACATCCGGCAGAGTGTTTCTGACCAAAGGCTTGAACAGGCTCAGCACCGCGGCAATATCATGACTGTACAGGATTCTCTCCGTGCGGTTGAAATTGGCCCGTTCACCGAATGTGTCCTGTATCCACTTTTTATCTTTCTTCGTGAGTCTAGACATTATTCCTCTCCTTTGGGTGGAGTGATTTCCCTCGTGATTGAGAATTCAATCACTTATTATAATATTATTATTATATTATAATATATTAGATTTATAGATTCAAAGCAAACTTAAAAATTCCGGATCCAGTTTCACTCGGATCTGAGCGCTGGTCCCCTCCACTCCGGCTAGCTGGCGTGAAATTCCTGTCTTCTCAGAGTGGCCTTTTCGATCCTGCGTTCCTGGGGAGAGACGCCGATTCCCGGCGATTCGGGGACTTTTATGGTCCCTTTGCGGCTCACCTCCACCGGCGGTTCAATCAAATCTGTCTCGTAGTATCTCTTGCTCGCTGAAAGGTCGTTAGGAAATTTGAAATTGGGAAGAGTGGCCAGATGAATGTTATGCGCACGCCCTATTCCTGATTCCAGCATCCCGCCGCACCACACCGGAATGCGCCTCTCCTTACAGAAATCATGGATCTTCCTTGACTCCACAATGCCCCCGACTCTTCCGACTTTGATGTTGATGATCCGGCAGCTTTCCATTTCATATGCTTTCCGGGCCGTTTCAGCCGAAATCACGCTTTCATCCAGGCAAAGAGGAGTTCTGATCTCCTTCTGGAGATGCCTGTGATCCCAGAGATCATCTGGCGGGAACGGCTGTTCAAGCATGAGCAGGTTGAACGCATCCAGGTTTTTCAGTATTTCCATGTCCGCGAGGCTGTAGGCGCCGTTGGCATCCGCTTGAAGAGGCACTTCCGGAAATCTCTTCCGCACCTCCTCTAATACATCGACATCCCATCCCGGTTTGATCTTGACCTTGATTCGCTGATACCCTTCTTCGATAAAAAACTGGATTCTGTCCAGAAGTTCGGAGACCGTGTCCTGGATGCCGATGCTCACGCCAGAGGGAATCTCCCGATTGACTCCTTCATACAGCTTCCAAAGAGGCTTTTCCTCTCTTTTCCCTCGAATATCCCAGAGAGCCAGCTCCAACCCTGCCTTTGCCATAGGATGTCCTCGATATTTTTTTGCCTCATCGTGGAATACATGAGGACAGGAAATCGATTTCTCCAGGACCAGCGGCACCAGAAAATCACTCAGAACACTCCAGGCCGTGGAAGTCGTCTCGTAGCTGTAAAGAGGACTCTTGCCCGCCACGACTTCCCCGTAGCCGCAGATATCCCCGCTGTGAGCTTTAACGAGGATGAATTCCCGCCCTTCCTCACGCCCAAAACTTGTCTCGAAGAAATGGACGTAGGGAAGCCTCAGAAGAAGGAGTTCCACCCTGTCAATTTTCCCTCTCATGGTTCACACTCAAGTTCAGGAGAATCAGATATGACCTCGGCGTTCAGAAAGTCAGCCCTTTTGTTGACACCCAATCCTTTGGGTATCAAGCCTGCTCGTGGAGCTTGATCCACTTCTTCAAGCCGAGGCTTTCATACACTCTGATGATTTTTTCTGCCATGGCCTCCGATGAAAATTTCTTGTGAACGACTCGATACCCATTCTGCCCGAAACGGGCGGCCAGCTCCCTGTCGTTATAGAGTTTCAGGATGGCATTGGCTAAAGCCGTGGGATTCCGGGGAGAAACCAAAAAGCCGGTCTCCTTATGAATTACGACTTCGGGAATTCCTCCGACTTTCGTCGCCACTACAGGAAGACTGCACGCCATGGCATCGAGAAGACTGCTTCCCATGCCTTCTAAATAAGAAGAGAGGACAAACACATCCAGAGAAGACAGGATCTGGGGGACATCTTCTCTGAAGCCGAGGAAAAAGACAATGTCCTTGACACCGGATTCCTCGGCCTGCTTGGTCAACTCCATGTACAGGGGCCCGCTCCCGACGATAATGACTTTTATCTTGGAAGAATGCTCCTTCAGAGCTTTTGTGGCCTGGATCAAATACCGGTGTCCTTTATGGTCTGCAAGATGAGCCACTATCCCGACCAGAAAGTCATCTTTGGCAAATGACAGTTCACGGCGGAGATAATCGCTGGACGCCGCTTCTTTGTAGGGAGTGAAATCAATCCCGGAAGGGATGACTTTAATGACTTTGGGGTCGATCCCTCCTTTAACCAGTACTTCTTTAACGCCTTTCGAAATGGCGATGATCGCATCAATATTCTTTTTATACTTTCGCCGGGAAAAATAATTCCTCTTAAGAGGAAAATCGACTCTCCTGGAAATCACGCGCAATGGGACCTTCGCTAAAGAAGCGGCCATAGACCCGACTGATACAGAATGCGCATCGTGAAAATGGACCAGCATGCTTTTCGTTCGTTTCATGGCTCTGGCCAACCGAAAGACCGCACTCAAGTCGAATTCACTCTTGATCTTCACAGGAAAAACGGGAATTCCTTCTTCAGAGGCTTTCTGATGAAGCGGGCTTCCAGGCTGAACGGCATACACAAGCGGAAGGCCTCTTTGTTTGATGGCTCTGGCTAGGAGAAAGGACTGTCTCTGTCCCCCTCTCCATTCCCGGCCGGCATCAATATGGAAAAGGCTCAATTCTCTCTCCCTTTTTCCATATTTCCCTCAACTTGGCATACCTCAAAAAGATCGCGTATCCATGAAGCACAGAGATCACAAACCCGGCATATCCATCCAGAAATCCGGCTCTCCAGAAAAGGGATTTCATGAACCTGGAGAATGGCAGTAAGGTCAGATGGTACCATCTGCATTTTTTCCCCCTGGCGTAAAGCTTTTGGGCCCCAAGGTCGGAAAACATGTTGATCCGATCCAAATGCTCTGAGATGTTCCGGTAAGTGAAATGATGGATCGGGCCCTTCAACTTCTTGATTTCTCCATCGATCATCAAAGACTCATGAACATACTCTCCTTCCCACCGCGCTCCTTCTTTTCGGAAGAGACGTAACTTTCGGTCAGGATACCATCCGGAATGACGGATCCACTTTCTCAGATAAAAAACCAGCCTGGGCATCGTGAAACCAGAGCAATCCGGCTCTTCTTTTTTGATCTCGAGGATCTCCTCGCGGAGCTCCGGAGAAATCCTTTCGTCCGCATCCAGGGAGAGGATCCAGGGGAAAGACGCATGAGCATTGGCCCAGTTTTTCTGGTCTGCATAATCAGTCCATTTCCGCTGGTACACGCGACTGCCGTATTTTTTGGCAAGCTTGACCGTACCGTCCGTGCTGTAACTGTCGACTACGATGATCTCGGAAACCAGCTCCTTCAGGCTTTTCAAAGCGGGCTCGAGCCTTTTTTCTTCGTTGTAGGTGATGATGACAGCCGAAATATCCACGGTCCCAATCTTAACACAATTCATTTAAAAAGGGGACAGGCGGCTTTTTCTTTCGGGGACTGTCCCTTCCAGTCCTTTTATAAGGGAAGATAGAGACTGTCCTCTTTTTTCAAAAGGAAAAGAAAAAAGTTGTTCTTGCTCAATAATTTCGTCACAGTGTAACAATGTCATTGCGAGCGAAGCGCGGCAATCCCATAAGGAGAGGATTAAAGGTGTCATTGCGAGCGAAGCGCGGCAATCCCATAAAAAGAAATGTATTTTACTCTATGAGATTGCCGCGCTTCGCTCGCAATGACACCACCCTCTTCGATAGATAATGCAAAAGTGTTGACAGATTATTGAACTCAATGCATGTCCCCTATTTAGAGAACAGCATGGGGAGGAGGAAGATCTTTCATCACCACAACACCAGATGGTGCTTCCACGGCGCGAGGAATAGTGTTGATGGTCACAGCGACAGTCCCGATATCCCCGTGAACCCCCCCCATGATTTTCTGGTGGAGACGAGGCTCGCCTTCGATGATGATTTCGTCATACTCTTCATCCACAGCGGCGTTCGCACAGAACTCGAGAGAAATGACTTTATCACCGTTCTTTTTGCCAAAAGCGATGCTTGTCAATCCCACCACATCTCCTGGTTTGACTGTTCCAAGCGCAGTGTTAATCTCCTTGTTGTCTGTCACCGGCTCAGGAGGAAGCTCCACGGCCTCATCCAATTCCCAGCCGAGCCCGGCCGCAATCATGTTTATCGATTCCAGAAGCCCCACATGTCCTGTAATCACTCTATTCTCAATCTTGTCCCTGAATTCCTCCTGGGTTAAACCCGTACCGACTTTTGTCTGGAAGGGCACACGTCTCTTGGCTGAGTTCATCATTCGCGTGACTTTCACGGATCGGACATTCAAGCAAGGAGCTGTGAGGATCAGCGGAAGTGTATCCATCAAAAAACCCGGGTTGATGCCTGTCCCGACAACAGTCATTCCATGATCCTGAGCCAGATCATTAATCTTTTGAGCCAGCTCGGGATGCCGCTTCCAGGGAAAAGAAAGCTCCTCACAGGTGGACACGACGTTCAAACCGGCCTCCACACACTGGGCGATCTGGGGGAAGATGCTTTCGAGATGTGAAGTCGTGGTGAGCACAACCGCATCCGCCTCAGCCCTTGAGAAAAGGGCAGCGGCGTCTTTGACGATCTCAATTCCCAATTTCTGCGGAGGATCCAGAACCTCTCCCAGATCCTTCCCGATAAGCTCCGGAGCGATATCCACCGCTCCAACGATCTCAAAACTTTTTTTCTCGAGCAAAGCCTGAGCCGTTCTTCGGCCCATCACACCACATCCAAATATAATGACCTTGTATTTCTTCATCTCCCCATCCTTCCCGTCAAATTAATATAAATACGGTAAAAAATATTACAATCTCTGTGCGGTCTGAAGCAATCCTTATCCCGCGAACCCCAGGGGAACCAGTCCCGTCGGTTCCCCCGTCAGATAAACCGACGGGTCCCCCTTCCGCTACGGGGGCTAGAGGGCGGCATCCAGGCCCGCTTAATAAAGGATGCAACACGAATTATTCCGTTGATAATAGTAAAAAGGCTATTTGTAATGGCTCCATTTCTTGGCCACCCTTTCCACTGCATCCAGAGAGGCCTGGATTTCGTTTTCCGTATGAGCCCCTGAAACAGCACCGTACCCATGGAATATATTGAATCCTTCTTCGAGCATCGAGAGCTTAAATATCTTCTCCCTGAGCTCAAAATCACAGACCTCTGGATTCCACACCTGCTCGGGGGAGGAAACCCGATCGATCTTCTCCTTGAGAAACTGGACTCCCACGAGTGAGCTGTGCTCTGCAATGGAATCACCGTATCCTGTGCATTTAACGTTGAATCCATGCGCGGCGAATATCTCTTCGATTCCCTTCCGGGCTTTCTCTCCATGCTTCCCGATCCTGGGATAAAGTTCTGATTCATGTTCCTTCAAAAAGTTCAGATAAGTCAGCCCGGCCAGCATTGCCGCCGGATGAGCCGAAAAGGTTCCTCCTTCAAACTTCACTTTAAGATCGGAGGGCGCTTCGGGACCGCACAGCGCCATTACATCTTCTTTTCCGATCACTGCACTGACCGGCATGCCCCCCCCTATGGCTTTGCCGAGAACCGTCAGATCCGGAATAATGCCGTAGAGACTCTGAACTCCTCCCGCATGGAAACGGAATCCAGATACAACCTCATCGAATATCAGCAAAGAACCGTACTGCTGTGTGAGCTCCCGGGCTCTCCGGAGGTAATCTTCATGAGAGAAAATGAAACCCCCGGCGCCGATGAAGGGCTCGAGGATAAAACAGGCCGTCCTCTTTCCATGTTTTTTAAATTTGTCCTCAAGGTCCTGGATATCGTTAAACCGGGTTATCATGATCATGGTGTCGGTTCCGGTGGGGAGTCCCGCGGATTCTATGCGTGTCAATCCGCGATCATAGACTGTAATTCCTCTCAAGACGTAGGGATGGGCTCCATGCCAGCCTCCCCCCACTTTCATCACCAATTCCCTTTTGGTGAAAGCTCTGGCCAGCATGACCGCATACATCGTTGCGAGTGTCCCGCTCGTAGTGAAACGGATCTTATCCGCTCTGAACTGTCTGAGAATCAGCTCTGCCAGATCCTTCTGGTGATCTCCTGGAAATCCTGTGGTTAAACCCTGGCTTTTTTGAAAAGAATCCTGGAGGGCTTTGACAATCACTTTGGGATTGTGCCCGAGGATATTGGCAAAATGGCCCTGCCAGAAATCGACATACATGTTCCCATCCGCATCCCAGACTCTGGAACCACTGCTCTGAACATCGTAGAAGGGAAATGGGTTGAACAACCGAAGGTTGTGACTTCCTCCGGTGACCAAGTGCTGAGAAGCCTTTTTAAAAATCGCTTCTGATTTCTTATGCGTTTCTCTGTATCCCCGGATCAAATCATCCAGCAATCTCTTTTTATCCATGATCAATCTCGATGTCTCTCCTGAAGGACTTGAACTCCGATTCTTTTCGGTTTCGATGGGCTTTGTGAGTCATCTCTGCAAGATCTCAGCGAGAGCGAATTCCCTCTGCCACAATCCCTCAGTCACACATCCCGATTTTTTGCACTGAATAGATTAGAACAACAGAAAAAAATAGTCAAAAGAGTTTGAAAAAAATTCAATAATAAGCAGATAAAAGGAAACCCTCCCTCTGAGTTTTCTTCTCCGGGAAAACAGAGAGAGCCTTTGTTCTCAGTCTTCTAGAAAATGAAGCGTCTTAATATTTCTCTTCTCTAAGCTCGTCCCCAAAGATCTTTCCAGCCTGGCTACGGCAATCAAATAATCCACCATGGCATTCAGCAACAAGGATTCTTCCCTGGCGAGTTCTTCCTGGTACTGAAGGACAAAATAATTGGTCGTCAATCCGACATCCAGCTTTTTCACTTCTGCCTCCAGCCTTTTCTGGGCTAACTCGCGAGAAACCCGGTAAGCCTGCACCCTTTTATAATTTGTATCCATTTCTCTTACCGCATCCCTCACTTCGAGGAAGATCTGTCTTTCCACGTTTTTCAATTCCAGCTGGCTCTTTTCTGTTTCCATACGGGCCCGCACATAATCGGCCTTGGTCGTAAGAGAGCTCAGGGGAATGGAAAGAGTCAATCCCACATTCCAGTTATCGTATTCAAAGCTGAACGCCTCCTCCATCGCCTCGGACGGAGGATGGACAATCTCTCCGATCGGAGGAGCGAAAGGATTGACAGGATCAAAAACGATCTCTGTCCCGGAGAGCCCCGGGCTCCAATACGAAAAACTCAAATCCAAACTGGGAAGCATTTGATTCTTCGCCACTTTCATGTTCAGTTCGTTCGTTTCTATGGTTTTTCTTTGCGTCTTCAAATCCGGACTCTGCCTGTACGCAATGGCCAAGGCTTCTTCGAGCGATATTTTCTTTTGAACAAAGTCAGGTCTATCCAGCGGAACAATTTTTATTCTCTCCAATTCTCCGAATTCTTTGAGGTTGAGAAGGTCAGCCAGTATGTCCTCATTCCTCCGAATCAGGATTTCGGCCTGAAGGATGTCGGCTTCCCGAGAAGCCACGGTCGCTTCCGCATTCAGTATTTCGATCTCGGCCAACTTTCCCACCTCCACCTCCTTCCTGTTCTTTGCCAGAAGATCCTGAGCCAGCTTGAGTGACTGCTGCATCACCTTGAAGTACTCGATCGAATAGGTGAGATTCCAATAGGCCTCTTCCACTTTGTAAATTGTCTCCAACAGCGTTTTTTCAAACTGACTGATTGAAATATCCAAATTGTTCCGAGCCACGAGGATTTCCTTCCGGTTGACCTTGACTCCAAAATTTTTCAACAGCGGTTGGGAAAAGCCAAACCGCAAAGAACTGCCGTACCGCGGATTGATAACCTGAAGGCCGGCTGTAGTTTCAGTCCTGTCGTTGTACAAAGTGAGGCTAAAATTGCCTCCAGTGGGAACGTTCTGTACAAAACTTACAGAATAATCGAGATTCCTGTTGATCACCGTATCTGCCTGTTCGAGCCACCAGTAAGAGGGATTCTCAAGCCACTCTTTTCCGTAGGCAAAATCGAGACGGGGCATAAAAGCCTCTTTGGCTTTGGACACGGATGCCTCAGCCAGTTCTGGATTGATGACTTCCACCGCGACGTTGAGGTTGTCTCTCAAAGTCTTGATCACACACTCTTCAAGAGTCAAAGATATCACATTCTCTTCTTCAGAATGACAGGGTATGAAGAACAGGAAAAAAATGAGAGCGGGTAAAATAATCGCTTTTGTCTTCACTTGACACCTCCTGATTCAGATAATATAGACGGGGACAGAAGGACAGCTCAATCATCCAGTCTATACCGATTTTCGGTTTCAACCCAATAATACGAATAACCGCATGTGTTGGTTCAATTCCTTCTCTAATTTATATGATCCTTCTCGCATAATCCTGGTGAAGGAGGGCAAGAAAGAAACTCGCTTATTTTCTTCTTTTCGGTGAAGGCGTGGGAGATGAAATTCGAGGATAGGCGTTTAAATCCAGGGGCCAAGACGGTCTTCTTCCCTTTTTGAGTTTCTCTAACGCCAGCGCTGCCACCATGGCTGCATTATCCGTGCATAACTCGGGAGAAGGGATAACGGATGTCAAACGGAGCTTTCGGGAGAGTTCGGTGAAGCGTTGCCTGAGCTTTGTGTTCCTGGCGACACCACCGCAGAGGATGAGTGACTTGGGTTTGAGAAGCTTGACAGCCTGTTTCAGGTTCTCCAGCAGAGCCCGGACTACAGCCATCTCAAAACTGGCCAGAAAATCGTGGAAATGTGGACTTCTCTTCGAGATTTTATGCTCTTCAATTTTCTTTAAAGCCGCAGTCTTCAATCCGCTGAAGCTGAAATCGAGACTCCCATCCGTCATGTGGGGCAGGGCAAAGGCAAAATGGCGAGGGTTTCCCTTTTCGGCCAGCTTATCGATGACCGGGCCTCCGGGATAACCGAGACTGAGGAATTTAGCGATCTTATCCAGGGCTTCTCCCGCGGCATCATCCCGCGTCCTCCCGATGAGCCTGTAATCCGTTTTCGCCTTCATCCAATATGTTGACGTATGACCTCCTGAGACCACCAAAGCTAGAGCCGGAAAAGGCACCCTTTTGTGTTCAATAAAAGCCGATTCAATATGGGCTTCAAGGTGATCAACGGTTATCAAAGGCTTTTTAAAATAATAGGCCAGGCCTTTGGCAAAGGAGAGCCCCACCAGCAAAGACCCGATCAATCCCGGTCCCCGGGTCACCGCAAACGCATCAATCTGTCTCATATTCAAATTCGCCCGGCTGAGACATTCCTGGGTCACATAGACGATGGCGGTGATATGCTGGCGGGATGCCAGTTCTGGAACAACTCCTCCGTAAGGCGCATGAATCTCATCCTGTGTGAGGACAACACTGCTCAGGACCCGGAAATCCTGAGTCAAAACAGAGGCTGAAGTCTCATCGCAGGATGTTTCGATTCCCAGAACGTACATCACACCGAGTCCTTCTTCGTTCTTTTTTGGCTTTTGAACAATTCTCTCAGGCTTTTCTCATACGGAGGCCGGCACACGCCCTTCTCTGTGATGATCGCTGAAATCAAGGATGCGGGAGTGATGTCAAAAGCAGGATTCTCCGCGTGGATATGCGGGAGAGTCACGCAGCGCCCTCCGAATTCTCTCACTTCCTCTGCACTTCTCTCCTCCACGGGAATCTCTTTCCCTTCAGAAAGATTCAAATCTATGGTCTGAGTCGGGGCGGCGACATAAAACGGGAGTCCGTGTTCCTTCGCCAGAACGGCTACGGTGTACGTGCCGATCTTGTTGGCGGTGTCGCCGTTCCGCGCTATCCGGTCCGCCCCGACAATCGCTTTGGATATCATTCCCTTCTGCATCAAATAACCGGCCATGTTATCCGTAATCAGAGTCATCGGGATATTGGCTTTATTCAGTTCCCAGCAGGTCAGCCGTGCCCCTTGAAGACGAGGCCGCGTCTCATCCACGTAGACAGAAATCCGCTTCCCTTCCTGGAAAGCGTCCTGTATGACTCCCAGAGCCGTCCCGTATCCAGCCGTCCCCAGAGCTCCTGCATTGCAGTGCGTCAGAACAGAATCCCCATCTTGCAGGAGACTCTTTCCCCAATGCCCGATCTTTCTGTTAGTTTCGATATCCTCCCTTTCAATATTCAAAGCTTCCTTGACCATTCTCTGCTTCAGCCGGGAGAGCGCAAGTCCTCTGTTCTCCTTGAAAGCCCCCTGCATTCGCTCCAAAGCCCAGAAGAGATTGCGGGCGGTCGGCCTTGTGCTCTCCAGCCTTCGGATGATCCGGCTGAATTCTTCCTCCACATGCGTATCGTCCTCGATCTTCATAACTCCGAGAGCGACGCCAAAAGCGGCCGCCACTCCGATCGCCGGAGCTCCCCGAATGACCATCTTCTCGATAGCCTCTGCCACCTGGACATGATCCCGGCATTCTGCGTAGACTTCTTCCTCGGGCAACTTCCTCTGGTCGATCATCACGATGTGGTCTCTGTCCCACTTAATGGTCGGCAGCATTTATTTTTCCTCTTGCCAATCTGGCGCTTCAGGCCCTCTCCATTTCCACTTTTTCACCCACACCAAGTATCGGGTTTGAAAACCTTCCCATTCGCCGGATGAAAGCTCTTTCTTTAATTTCCGGTAACAAAAAATGATCTGCAGGTCATTGTCCCTGAGAATTTCCTCTGTCGGAAGCCCCAGTTCCCTGGCCATCACCGCCCCTTCAAAGCTTTTCCTGTAGTCCGCAAGATGGCTGTAGATCTGAGATTGAAGATAATGATAAAAACCGCAACTTAAATCCTTATCGGAGAGTTTTTGGGCGGTCCGGAGGACGGAGGCCAGAAGTTTCTCTCTCTCTTTCCCTTCGTGCCGAAGTGCTTTCCTGAGTTCTGCATCCATATATTTCTGAGCGGCCATGATCGTCACCGGCTTGAGTTTCGATCTCTCGAGAAGATGCGCATAGATCCTGAAAGGAGCACTCTCTAGGCCGAGCTCCTCCAGTGATGAAGCCAGCCCTAAAAGGGAAATCTGCTGCGCCCACTCCTCTCCTTTCTCAAAACCGTACGAATGGGCATTGCGGAAACTCTCTTCGGCCTCATCCCAGAGCGTGAGGTTCAATTCAGCCATCCCCTTCAGCATGTAACCCTGGGAGGAAGGACGTTTCAAGACCACACGCTCGGCTTCCCTCAAGGCTCTCTTGAATGACGCCGTGGCCTCTTCTGTAAGGTAACCGCGGGAATGTTCCTGTCCCTGAGCATAGTGGAATTTGGCCTTCTTCAGATGAGAGGAGCATGCGGGAAGGAAAAAGAGTGAGAAGAAGAATAAAGCGACAAGGAACAGAATTCGATGAGCCGACCGAACACCGGCCATCTCCTTTTTGTAAAGGGGAGTTTTATTCATTTTTCTCCTTTAGCTGCTTTTTCACGATATCCGCAAGGACCGTCTGCACTTTATCCTGGGAGATCAGGTCAAGGTTGAGAGAGAGCATCTCATCGGCAAAAGCCCTCAAGCCTTTGACGAGTCCGGGAGGATCCTCACACGCTTCAATGTCGTTCCTTGCCTGGCGGACTGTCTTCTCAAAATCCCGGACTATCGCTCTGAAATCGTTGGATTCAAGCTCTTGATGGAACAGCGAGGAGAGAAAAGGAGCCTCAAGACCGAGGATCGGGTAAAGCCTGGCAAAGGCCTCGCGTAGAATCACCATGTCTCTCTCTCGGAGCTCAGTTGCATACTCCTCGCGCAGCGCCGTATGACTTTTGAAAAAATCCAGGATAAACGCATCAGGCTTGGTCTCGATGCGCTCGGGATCAAGCCAGACCTTCCAGGAAAAAATCTCCTTCTTCCATTCTTTCGCTCTTTTGAGCGCCCAAAAAAGAGTCGCATGGAGAAGAGGAAAATAAAGATAAGATTTCAGCGGAAAAACTTTCGAAAGAAAGCTGATTCCGTTTTCGACTGCCTTCTCAAGAGGGGCTTTCGGCATTGCGTGTCATATAATATGAATAAAAGCAAACGGAGTAAAGAATAAAAACTGTACATGGATTATTCACGAGTCGAGGTTACCGCAGACGCCGGATTTACTCTCCCGAAAGGAATAAGATGCTGACTTATAGAAAAAATGGGGGGTGTTGTTTATGCTCAGTAATGAGGTAACACTTTGTTCTATCTGTCGAAGATAAAAGTGTCATTGCGAACTCAGCGTGGCAATCCCATAAGAAAAAATACATTAATTCGTATGAGATTGCTTCACTCCGTTCGCAATGACACTCAAAAAACGTTAACGAACTATTGAGCTAGCACAACTGTCCCCTTTGGAATCACTCCGTTTGAAGGAAAGCCAGAAAGGCCTCTTGAGGCACTTCAACCCGGCCGATTTTTTTCATCCTCCTTTTTCCCACCTTCTGTTTATCCAGAAGCTTCATCTTCCTTGTGTAATCGCCTCCGTATAGCTTGGCCAAAACATCCTTCCTATAAGGCTTTATGGTTTCTCTGGCAATGATTCTTTTGCCGATAGCGGCCTGAAGAGATACCTCGTACTGCTGGCGCGGGATGATTTTTCTCATCCTGTGCACCAGCTTCTTTCCGCGGATGTAGGCCCTGTCCTTGTGGACGATCACGGAGAAGGCATCCACGACTTCTCTGTTGATCAAAATATCGAGTTTGACCAGAGGGGCTTCTCGGAAATCTGAAAACTCGTAGTCCATCGACGCGTATCCCTGGGAAACCGACTTCAACTGGTTGTAAAAATCAATCACCACCTCATTCAGCGGAAGACGATACGTCAGAAAAATGCGCTGGGTGCTGATGTATTCCATCTTCATCTGTTCTCCCCGCCTGTTCTCCAAAAGCTTGAGCACCGCACCCAAGTATTTATCTGGCGTGATAATCAATGCTTCGATCAGGGGCTCTTCGATCTTTTGAATGTCTTGGGCCGGAGGAACCTGGGAAGGATTGTGAAATTCAATGACGCGGCCGTCTTTTCGGGTGACTTTGAAATTGACGGTCGGCGCAGTCGTCACAAGGTTCAAACCGAACTCTCTCTCCAATCTCTCCTGAACTATCTCCCGATGAAGAAGCCCTAAAAATCCACACCGGAAGCCCAGCCCCAGCGCGGGTGAGTTCTCAGGCTCATAATTGAATGAAGAGTCATTGAGCCTCAGCTTTTCAATCGCCTTCCTCAAATCTTCCACGCTGCTTTTTCCGGCGGGAAACATCCCGCAGAAAACCATGGGCTTGGCTTCTTGAAAACCGGGGAGGGCCCGGGCCGCTCTTCTGTTTCTTTCTGTGATCGTATCCCCGATCCTGGCATGGCTTATATCGCGGATTCCGCCGATCATGTATCCAACTTCACCCGCAACTAACCGGTCCACTTTTTTGGGTTTGGGAGTCAGGTAACCGAGTTCTTCCACTTCGTAGACCGCTCCGCTCGACATCAGCTCCACCTGAACTCCTGTGCGGACCGTTCCCTCAAATATCCTTGCCAGGATGATCACACCTCTGTAGGAATCGAACCAGGAATCAAAGACCAGAGCCTCAAGAGGAGAATCAGGATTACCTCTCGGAGCGGGAATCCGGCGAACAATGCTTTCAAGGATTTGATCGACAGCGGTTCCTTTTTTGGCGCTCGCCAAAATCGCTTCCTCGCTCTGGATGCCGATAATATTTTCCAACTGTTCGAGCGCTAACTCTGGATTAGCCTGAGAGAGGTCGATCTTATTGATGACCGGGATGAGCACAAGGTCATTCTGGAGCGCGAGATATGTATTGGCGAGAGTCTGGGCCTCAACTCCCTGAGAAGCATCTATAACCAGAAGGGCTCCCTCACAGGCTGCCAGGCTCCGGGACACTTCATAAGTGAAGTCCACATGTCCTGGTGTATCGATCAGGTTGAGGACGTACTCTTCTCCCGACTCTGCTTTATAACACAGACGAGCTGTCTGGGCTTTTATCGTGATTCCCTTCTCCCGCTCCAGATCCATCGTGTCCAGAACTTGGTCTTTGAATTCACGCGGAGAGATGGCGCCCGTCACCTCCAGCAGCCGGTCAGCCAGCGTAGACTTTCCGTGGTCGATATGAGCAATAATCGAAAAATTTCTGATATTTTTCATAACTAAAAAAACAAATTTATAATATTAAAAATTAAGTATATAAGAAAAAAGAGAATGGTTCTATTTCTTATTCCGTTTGTTCATGAAATTGGCGCTTTCTCCCCCTTGAAAAAACAAATGTTTACCGGATTTTGTTCTGTTTGAGGACCCCACGCTCTCTTGACTTTTGAACAGAACTCGAGTAACTTTGTTAGAAGTCACTCGATAAGAATAGACCATCAGCCTTCAGAGGAGGTTTTAATGTTTTTTCTTGGACCAGTCGGACCGACAGAACTCATTCTCATCATTTTAATTATTGTGATTATATTTGGCGCTCGAAAACTGCCGGAATTGGGAAAATCCTTAGGAGAAGGCATAAAGAACTTTCGAAAATCCATCACAACCAAAGAGAAAGACAGCGAACCCCCTCCAGACAAATCCGAGCCTCCGACTAAGGAAGAATGAGCCTCGTTCCAAACAGGCATGACCAAAGCCGAAAAGAAATAAATTTTGTTTCGCCCCCCCATACAGCGCACCAGAAATCAGCTCTAACCAGAGAACCCCTCTTCAGAGATTCCGCCCTCCGCTCCTTTGATTTCATTCCCTCCGAAAACCCATTCTAAAAATGTCTCTGTATGCCGGGTTTGACTTGGGGGGGACCCGTCTGAAATACGGACTGGTCGATTCCGAAGGCAATCCTATATTCGATGACCAGACTTCCACGCCCTCCACGATCGCGGAGCTGCTTCGTCTTCTGGAAAAGGTCTGGAATGACATGAAGGCAGGAGAAAAAAGAGCCATCCAAGCTGTCGGCTTCGGGTTTCCGGGAATCTTTAGCCTCGATCAGCAGAGAATTCTCCAATCTCCGAATTACGCAGAGCTTGACAATTTCGACCTGATCCCTGCCCTCTCAGAGTTTATAGAAGTCCCTTTCTGGATCAACAACGATGCCAACATGGCCGCATTCGGCGAATACCGATGCGGAGCCGGGAAAGGCGTTCACAGCCTCATCTTCCTCACGATCGGAACAGGCGTGGGCGCGGGAATCATCCTGGATGGAGAGCTCTGGCGGGGCGCGTGTGGCTTCGCTGGAGAGCTGGGGCACGTGACAGTCAATCCAGAAGGAGAAATGTGCAACTGCGGCAGTCAGGGATGCTTAGAGACAGAAGTTTCCGCTTCCAAGATCGTTAAAAATTACATCGCCCTGAGAAAAAAAAAGGGGCGGATATCCGCTGAAGATGTTTTTCACCGGGCAAACCAAGGAGATACCGCCGCCCGGAAGGCCTTCGCCCAGGCCGGCCGTTTTCTGGGCAGAGGGCTTGCCATCGCCATGAACCTGCTGAATCCGGAAAAAATCCTGCTGGGCGGGGCCGTGATGGCTGCCGAGGATTTTCTTCTCCCTCCGGCTCTTGAAGAAACACAAAAAAGATCCTACAAAGCCTCATTCACGTGCTGTTCGGTCGAGAAGGCCACACTCGGAAACAAAGCAGGCCTTTTGGGCGCTGCCCTTTGGGCCAGAGAACAGGCTCGAAATAAAAAATAGGCGGGGGCTTCATTCTCAATTCTATATTTTCTCCTCTTCTCTTTTTCTGTTATTTCGCTTAAATCCTGAAACCTTGACTCTTGGGATGGAGTCATTTATTGTTAAAGTTCGAATCAAAACACAAGGAAAAAGAGTTGATAAATATGAAAACCGAAGCTAACGTGTATTCACAGACACATGAAAGTAGGAGAATCGAAGTGGCAAGAGCTATTCTGATACTTTTAACGATCATACTCATCCTCACAGGACATCCCTCTATTACTCTGTCTCAAACCCATGCGGGCGCCATAACGGGAAAAATACTCGATGAGGACGGAAATCCTTTGCCTGAATCTTTTCTCTATTTGACATCCCCGGCCATGTTGGGAATGCGGAGATATGTCACTCCTGAAACCGGAAATTTCGTATTCCCTGGTTTGCCTCCCGGCTTTTACAAAATTATGGCTGAAAAACCGAATTATAAAACAGTCACTATAGAGAGAATCATCGTCAGACTCGGCAAAACAGTCCATCTCAGCCTGGTCTTAGAATCCACTTCGATTGAAGAAAAAATCACCAGGGAAATTTCTTCGCCCACATTGGATATCACGTCTGCAAAAACATCTGTGAGCATGGATAGAGACCTTCTGAAGCACATCCCTTTTCCGAGGAACCTTTCTGACATTCTCGGTTCAATGCCCGGCGCCTTCACTGAAAGAGTCGACTTCCAAAAACGCTTGTTTGTTCACAGCCAGACCGAAGAGGCCAATACTTTTATGCTCGATGGGCTAATCGTCAACGACCCCTCCACCCAGCAGCCCCTCTTCACTCTCAACATCGATACCATCAAAGAGATCGAGTTTGAAACCTCCGTCCATTCTGTAGAAGTCGGACAGACAAGCGGCGGCTATATCAATATTATTCACGAAACCGGCGGGAATGAATTGGAGGGGGAACTTTTTCTGTATTACTCGGGAGATAAACTCTCAAGCCCCTTAAGACCGGATGAGGAACTCGAACGCCCGGGAATCTCCCCGCCCTCATGGGATTTAAAACTAAGAGACATCTCCTTTTCTTGGGGCGGTCTGATATTTCAAGATTCCTTCTGGTTTTTCGGAAATGCCCGCTTGATATCTCAAAAGCGAAGCACCTCTTTTATTCCCTGGACAGATCCATTGGGAATCGAACATGAGAAATTCAACCGGACGAATGAAGAACGGATGGCATTTTTCAAACTGACCGGAAATCCTATCTCCTCACTGAAGGTGACAGCCTGGTTCAACTATTCTGATCGCTATCGGTCGGTCTTCGAATCCTCTGTGGATTGGAACATTCCCGAAGAATCCACTCGCCACATGAACCGTGAGGACGACTACACGGCGGGCGGGATCATAAGCTACGGCATTAGCCAGAACACATTTGCCTACGCGAAAGCCGGATACACCCGTCACACCCGACCTCTGCTTCTCAATCATGTTGGCATGGGGAAACCTCACTATTTAGATGTCGGGACAGAACGCATATGGGGAAGTAACGGATTCAACGAAACGCGAATTCAGGACCGATTCAATGTCGCCGCCTTGATCACTTATTCGAATGACCGATTTTTGGGAGGGAATCACGAATTCAAGGCAGGAGCTGAATATGAATACACTTTCAGAGACAGCGCTGCCTGGAAGTCCGACAACCTATCAGTCGACTACTATTATGGGGCTCCGAATTATTTCGGCCAGGATATTTCCCCGTCAAGCGGATTTCTGGTTAATAAAGGAAACATTTCTTTCGCGATTGCAGGCGGAGGTCTGACAGGGTCCAATCCTCAGTACATACGCCGACGATACAGCCTGTTTCTGCAGGATTCGGCCCTTTACTGGGGAAGGCTGTCTCTCAACCTCGGCCTGAGATTCGACTGGACCCAAGCCCAACTCAATGCCCACAGTAAGACGCCCAGCGGGAACTTTATTTCTTACAACATCGGCCAGACAGTACTGCGGCCACTCTTTGATACCAATCCGTACGACTCCGTATCAGTCGCACTCTGGAATAACATGGTGACGTGGTATGCTCTCTCCCCTCGAATCGGGTTAAGCTTCGATATCTTCGGCAACGGAAAATCTCTCTTCAAGGCATCCTACTCCCGCTACACAGAAGCTCTGCCCCTGGACATCCTTGCTCATGCGAATCCCATTCATTCCGCCCGCTCTCACCAGTTTATATGGTTTGATGAAGATATGAATGACGAAGTGGACGTGAATGACACGTACGTTCCCTATCCAGATGATTACCGCATTTACACATCCGACTACTACAAAAGAGGCGTGGCTTCTCAGGTTGACGCTCCTTATACGGACGAGTACACGGTTAGCCTTCATCAGGAACTCTTTCCAGATTTTTCGATTCAAGTGAATTACATCCACAAAACCGAAAAGGATAAACTCGCCTTCCCCCTGTATGAGCCCGACATGGACATGTATTGGTACACGATCGACCAGGACACGCAAAACTGGTGGGTTCCTTTCGAAACCATTGTCCCGGGCACGGGGGGCTATCCGGATGCTCGCTTCACTGTGTATTTCCGGTCGAACAGCGCTCCCCTCTATTTTTCCAGACTGGACAACGTTCCCGAGCTGAAAGCCAAATACCAGGCTGTCGAAATCGCATTCAAAAAAAGAATGTCTCATAACTGGCAGCTGAACGGCTCTCTCGTTTTCGGCAAATCCACTGGAAACACCTGGTCATACACTCACAGAAATTCAGAATTCACTCAGCTCACTCTCAACCCCAACTATTTTGTGAACCTTCCCGAAGACTCGAGGGTTGCGTTTGATGTGCCCTTGACTTTCAAGCTCATGGGAACATACAAACTTCCTTTAAAATTCTTCATGAGTTTCTACTTCAGATACATGAGCGGAATACCATGGACCCGCAGCGTTACAATTTTCCCTCCATCCGTCTGGGCTCAGACGAACAACACCGACTCCACGCCGGTCACGGTGCTTCTTGAAAAGCCAGGAGAAAGGAGAACTGGACCTTACCAGGCTTTGGACCTGAGGATCGAGAAGGAATTCCAAGTGGGAAGAGGGGGAAGCTTGAATTTCTCTGCCGATGTCATGAATATCTTCGGCCGCAGATATGATTTTACCCTTCAAAATGACGGTGGGTTCTGGTATCCGGATGACGAGAACACGGACCAGGGAACCCGCATCCTCAGCTCAACGTACCAGAGCATCACAAATTTCCACGGAATCAGATCGTTCAGACTCAGCCTGCGTTTTCGTTTTTAATTACCCCTATCCACTCCGTTCACGAGCGCCTGGGATAGCAGAGGAAACCAGGCTGTTTTAAGGGCTGACACTCTTTTTTCGAACAGGGCGCGCGGGGAGTCTCCTCTCATGCGATCGTGTCAAAACTCACAACAGCATCCGGACCAGAAGCCAATGTCCCGATGGTTTTCATATCCTGAGAAGAAATTTCTCCCGCAAGATAATGGAATGCGATTTTATTTTGAAGGAGAGGATCCGTATCTGGGTTCAATTTTCCTTTTTCAACCAGACCTTTCCACTCCCTGGTCCCCGGGACAGGAGAAAAATAGCACAGTCTGGGCGTCGCTCCCAAACTCTGGACATGACGAATGCTCTCTTTGATACCCGATATCTCTTGCCCCGGGAGTCCCAACATCAAGTAGACATTTATCTCCCGGCGCCCGTAACCGGCCTTTTCCAGGTATTCCATCGCCCTCTCGAGATCTCCTTCAGAAACCTTGGAACCGGCTTTGGCCAGAACTCTGGAATCCAAGGATTCCTGACTGAGGAAAAGGGACTGAAAGTTCGCTTTCCTGAACAGAGAGGCCAGTTCAGAGTCAATCTCTCTCACGTGGAGGCCGTTGGGCGTATGGAAAAAAACAGGAAGTTTTTTCTTGATGATTTCTTTTAAGAGAGGAATGATGTGATCTTTTCTGTTCAACAAAAGAGCATCGTCGTAAAAAGCAAAATGGCGAACCCTCCATTTATGATAATGATGGTCGATTTCGGAAACGACTGAGGCAGGCTCTCTCTGCTCGAAATTCCTATACAGAAGAGGACTGGCACAAAAGGAACAGCGGAAAGGACACCCTCTGGAAGTCAGTACGGGAAAGACATCCTTTTCTGGCAGCAAATCCAACGCAGGCCAGGGCACCTCATTTATCGTGTCACACTGGATTTCTTGAGTGGGAATGCTCCCTAAAATATCCCTGATCAAGGGGACAAAGCCTTCCTCTCCCAAACCCTGAAAAATGACATCTGCGCCCGAGGAATCCCGGGCATGTTCCGGCATCAGAGTGGCGTAGATTCCTCCCAGAACAACAGGAACCCGTCCGAATTTATTCCGAACTAGCTCCACCACCTTCTGAATTCCGGGATACCAGTAGGTCATTGTGCAGGTGATGAGTACCAGGTCGGGAGTGGGAATGCGTCCAAGCTCATGGAGGAAAAGCGGAACAGGAATTCCATAGCGAGAAAATTTACGAGGAACGTCTTTGAGGATTAAAGGTTTAGACACTTCTTCTTTGGGAAAGGGGCCTCTTCCATCAGGCTTTGTCTTTATATTCCTCGCCAATAGCGGATGATGACGGTCCAAACAGTCGATGAAGTGTAATCGAAGGCTCTTATATTTACGGAGGAGAGACGCGACATACAAAAGCCCTAAAGGTTTCAGCCAGAAGTCATACGCAGTAAAATCGTAAATCCAAGGGTTTATGAGAAGGATATTCTTCGATGAGGACATAGGTCCTTTATAGAGATGCGATGGCCGAATCAGGCCCTTTTCTGTTGTCGAACTGGTGCGGAAGGTGGGACTCGAACCCACACGGTCTAAAAGACCATAAACTCCTGAGGCTTACGCGTCTACCAATTCCGCCACTTCCGCGGACGAGAGTCTTCCACTCTCACAAGCTGTCCTATTATAATCCCATCCCAAAAAAGAGTAAAGAGGTTGACACTTGACAAACGGAGGTTCTGTTCTTATTTTATCAATCAGTGACACCTTCCAATCTCAATCACATTTTTTCATCTGAAATTTCAGACTCATGCATAACTCACAAGGGGAGGCCTGATGAAATTATCGAGTCGGCGCCAGGTTGAAAACCTCGCCAAATTCCAGAGTGAAGATTTTTTAACAACCTCTTTTTATCTCAACTCAGACAAGAGCCAAATGAGAAAGAAAGAGATCTCTCTTTCTCTGAAAAATCTTCTGAGCCAAAGCAAAGCCCAAATCGAACGAATGGAGACGGGCAAAAAGAAAAAGGAATCCCTGTTTAAAGACCTGGACAAGATAAACCGCTTCTGCTCTCAGAATATCTCATCGAATAATTTTTCAGGATTAGCCATATTCTCGTGCAGCAACCAAAATTTTTGGCAGTTCTATAATCTTCCCAGCCCTCCGCGGAGTCGAATCATCTTCGATAAAAATCCGTATGTCCGCCCGCTCTCTGCAATTCTGGATGAATACCACAAAATTTTTGCGCTGACTCTGGACCGCAAAGAAGCCAAATGGTACGACATATTCATGGGGGAAATCTCTCTTCTGGAAAGCCACAAGGAAGACGTTCCCAGCAAAGTCAGGGAAGGCGGATGGGAAGGTTATGAGTCCAAACGAATCGAAAGACATGTCGCCACTCACCTGCACGACAACCTCAAAAAAATCGCCCAGACCACATTCAAGCTATTCAAGCAAAATCACTTTGACTGGATCTTCCTCGGATGCAGGGAAAAATACTGCTCGGATTTTGAAGCGCTCCTCCATCCTTATCTCAAAAACAAAATAAGAGGAAGGCTCAAGACCATGCCCGGCGATTCACAGGCAGTACTCTTGAAAGAATCTCTGGAGCTTGAAAAAAATCTCAAAAAGCAGGAGGAAGACGCCATTGTGCTGCGGCTGATCTCCGAACTGGAAAAAGGAGGACTGGCTATTTCTGGATTGAAGCCCACGTTGAGGAGTCTCAACCGCGGAGCCGTCCAAACGCTTGTCGTGACCCGTAATTTTGCTCAAGCGGGAAGAATGTGTCCCAAATGCCGCTTTCTATTCGCGGATGAGCCCAAATGCCCCTCATGTCAGAGAAAGACTGACAAAGTGCTGGATATCCTCGACGAAGCTGTGGAGGCGGCTATGGATAAAAACTGTGAAGTCAAGCACATCGCACCACCATCCAAATTGAACAGATACGGAAAAATCGGAGCTTTCTTGAGGTACAAGACCTAAAGCGGCTGTTCGGAAGCATTTTGCACAGAAGCCCTCGCAACGGAGAAACGATCCCACAACACCGCTTCTCAAACCAGCCCCTACGCTGGTTTTTCCTTGAATTTCACCTTATCGAAAAGACTGTAGATGATCGGGATGACAAACAAAGTCAGGAAGGTTGTGGCCACTAATCCGCCGACCACTGTGATGGCCATCGGAGCACGCATCTCGGCCCCCTCTGAAACGCTCAGGGCCATGGGCATCATCCCCAGGATCGTGGTAAAGGCTGTGATCAAAACAGGCCGCAGCCGCACCGCACTCGCTTGGAGTATCGCCTCCTTTTTGTCCACTCCTCTCCGTTTCAGCTGATTGATGTAATCCACCATGACAATCCCGTTGTTCACGGCAATCCCGCCCAACATGATAAACCCGATCAACACCGGCAAGCTGACAGGCCTGCCCGACACAAGCAGAGCCAGGATCACTCCGACGATTGCCAGGGGGATGGTGAACATGATCACGAAGGGATGACGGAAGGACTCGAACTGCGAGGCCATGATCATGTAGACGAGGAGTGTCGCCAGGGCAAAAGCACCCGCCATGATCACGAAAGCTTCCTGCATCTGTTCGAACTGACCGCCGAACTCAGTGAAATATCCTGCGGGCAGCCCTCTCTCGACATCTGCAATTCTGGTTTGAATATCTTTCACCACGCTCCCCAAATCTCTTCCCGCGATATTTCCTGTGACCGTAATCACACGCGCCTGGTTCTCCCTGTTGATCCGGATAGGTCCTTCTCCTCTCGTGATGGTGGCCACCTCTCCCAGAGTGACCATCGTGTTTAAAGGCGTCATTATCGGGATATTCCTGACATCTTCCAGGCTGTCCCTGAATTTCTCTTGAAACCGGACTCGAATATCGATCTCCTCGCTGCCCTCTCGGAAACGCGTCGCGACTTTCCCCAACGTGGCGGCCTGAATCGTGTTGCCGATCTGGCTCACCTTCAAGCCCATGCGGGAGGCCTTTTCTCGCTCAATCGTGATGTGGTACTCGGGTTTTCCCTCAGCCAGTGAGTGAGTGACATCCCTGAGGCCTTCCACATCACGGATCCGATCCACGATCGTATCTCCGATCTCTTTGAGCTTGCCGATCTCTTCTCCGAAGATCTTTATCTCCACCGGCGCTGTGGCCCCTCCCATCATGGCCTGACCGATATCGAGTGACTCAAACTTGACACCCTTCAATCTGGGCAGTTTCTGACGGATCTTTTCCATGACTTCCACATCCGAGAGCTCTCTTTCTCTTAAAGGGACAAGTCCCACCCAGAGCATCCCTTCATGTGAGCCCGTGGTGGACATCCCCCCGGCCATATCCGCAGGATTTTCCTCTGCCTGGGATCCGACCTGGACCGACACATTCACCACCTCCGGCTCTTGAGCCATCAATTTCTCGACCATTGTCACCACTCGGTTTGTTTCCTCGAGGGAGGTCCCCACAGGCATCTTGACCTGGAGCACGATCATCTCTCTATCCATGGCCGGCATGAACTCTGTCCCGAGGAAAGGAACGATGGTAAATGACAGAACCAGCAGTCCCAGTATACCACCGAGGACCAACGCTCTGTGTTTGAGAGTCCAGTGAAGAGATCTTCGGTAAGAATTCCTGGCTTTTTCGAACTGAACGCGCCGTTTACTCTTTTCACTGGACTCCTTCTGATTGTTGGCCTTGAACAGAACAGAGGCCACCATCGGAACAACCGTGAGTGCCACGAACAGTGAAGCCAGCAGAGAAAAGGCAATGGCCAGCGCCAGACCACGCGTGAGCCTCCCGGTGATGCCCTGGGCAAAGACCATCGGGAAAAACACAGCGATGGTTGTCAGGGTCGAGGCGGTGATGGCCATTCCCACTTCAGATGCTCCTTTTTTAGCGGCTTCCTTCCTCTTCTCTCCCTCTTCCATGTGCCGGAAGATGTTTTCGATAACGACAACCGCATTGTCCACAAGCATCCCGATGCCCAGTGCCAGGCCTCCAAGGGTTAAAAGGTTGATCGTGTATCCGGCAAGATAAAAGGCAATAAAAGTCGTGATGACCGAAAGAGGAATCGCCAGGGCAATCGTGAGTGTCGGCCGCCAGTTGCGGAGAAAGACAAAGATGAAGAATATGGCCAAAATTCCACCGACCAGCGCGTTGTTGCCCGTGCGGCGGATGACTCTTTGAATCATCTCAGCCTGGTCCATGAACGGGAAAAATGTGACATCAGAAGGGAGCGTTGGTTTTATTCTCTCCAGCTCCTGGTTGACAGCCTGGGCTGTCGTGACAGTGTTCGCTCCGGAACGTTTGCTGATGAAATAAAAGACTCCTTTTTCGCCTTGAGTCCTGCTGATCAAACGCGTATCTTTCAGCGTATCTCTGACTTCGGCCACATCTGTCAGGTACACAGGCTGGCCGGTTTGTGTGGAACCGATGATGGTGTTGCGAATATCCTCCAGGGACTGAAATTCTCCGACAGTCCGCAGAAGGTATTCGGAATGCCTCTCCGTGACGCGTCCCGCAGGAAGGTTCAGGTTTTCCATACCGAGGGCCATCAGAATCTGGTCCACAGAAACGCTTAAAGACTCCAAAGCGGCTTTATCCACGGCCACAAGAATCTCTCTCGTGTCCATCGAAAAGACCTGAGCGGCCGCCACCCCTTCAATTCTCTCCAGCCGTGGCGCCACCTCTTCCTCGATTATCTTTTTCAGTTCGAGAGTCGGTCTGTCGGCCGTAATCCCACCGAAGATGATCGGAAACTCACCGAGGTTAAACTTGACCACCAGCGGATCACTCGCTTCTTCCGGAATGAAATTCCTGTAGAGCCCGATCTGGTCACGAATATCCTGGGCGGCAAAGTCCAGGTTAGTCCCCCATTCGAACTCGACCATGATCACCGAGGCTCCTTCGGTCGTCATCGAATCGACCTCTTTCACCCGGTTGATGGTGTTGATGATCTGCTCCAGAGGACGGGTGATGGTGTTTTCTATATCCTCGGAGGAGGCTCCGCTGTAAGTGGTGACAACCGATACCGTCGGAAAATCTATATCCGGGAAAAAATCCAGGCCGAGACTGGTAAAGGCGATGAAGCCCAGGACGACCAGGATCATGGCCAGCATGGCCGTTGTGACTCTTCGGTTAACAGAAAATTCCGGTATCTTCATTGTATAACCTCTCTAATCTCTATCTCGGTGTCGTCTTCCAGGCCGAAGTTGCCTTCCACAACAACCAGGTCTCCTTCTTTGAGCCCGCTCACGATTTCAATCTGGTCGGAATTTTGAAGACCGAGTATCAACTCGACTCTTTCCACTCGGTTATCGCCTTTGATCCGAAATGCATACTTATTCTCGAGAACGGCTTTCTGAGGGATAACCAGGGCATTCTCATGCGTGCTCACTTCAAGGCTAACCTCTCCGAACGTGTTCGGTCTCAAAGTCAGGTGAGGATTATCAACCGTCACTTCCACTCTGAATTTCTTGGTTGTCGGGTCCGCAGTTATATTCACGATGGACACTCGTCCTTGGAAGTATTTATCCGGAAGAGCAGTGACTCTAAGCTGTGCCGGTTGGCCTCTTTGGATACGGACGATATCCCGATGGGAAACATCGATTTCTATTTTCACACGAGAAAAATCCATCAACGTCAGGACTCCGCTGGTCGCAGAGAATCCTCCCATCATCGGATTAATCACATCACCGACCTCTGCGTTCCGGGAAGCGATAACTCCGCTGAAAGGGGCCTTCATCAGCGAGACATCCAGGTTGTAGCGGGCCAGATTCAGAGCGGCTTTGGCCTGCTTGAGCTGAGCGTCCGCCGCTTCGAAAGCAAGTTTGATTTTTTCATATTCTTGGTCGGATACAGCGTCTTCTTTTTCCAGCCTCTTCATTCTTTCCATGTTTTTCTGCGCATCATTGTAACTGGCTTCGGCCACTGCCAGTGCGGCTTCAGCCTGTTCCAGCTGAAGACGGATGGCCCGGGTGTCCATTTCTGCCAGAAGCTGTCCTTTTTCGACGCGCTCGCCTTCCTCAACATGAATTTTGGCGATTTTTCCTCCGATATCAGGTGTGACGTTGATCTTTTTCCAGGCTTCGATCACACCTGTAAAAAGAAGCTTTTCCGATATTTTCTGTCTTCTGACCTTGTAGACCTTCACAGGGGCTGCGCCAAAGCTCTCTTTTTCTTTCTCCGTTTCTCCCGCAGGGGGCTGACAGTATAAAAGGGAAAGAAAAAGGAGCAGCGCTCCACAAGTCTTCAGCACGCGTATCTTATTCATTTTTGTCCTCCCGTCATCTCTTTCAGTACTCATATCTATCTCCTCTTTTATAATCAATCCTTCCATTCCACTCCCATGGCTTTATCCAGCTGTGCCAGGGAGATGACATAATCATACAGAGCCCGAGAATGATTGATCTTGGCCTGGGAGAGTGCGATCTGTGCAGAACTGACGTCCAGCGTCGTGACCATTCCTTCTGAGAAACTGAGCTCAGCAATCCGCAAGCTCTCCTGGGCCTGCTCAACGTTTTTCTCTTGAGAAAGGAGGGTTTCCTTCGCCTCATCCAGCTTCAGCAGTGCTTGACGAATTTCAAATTCCACCATGTCCACAATCCCCTTCAGGTTTAAATCCAGTTCCCGGATCATTGACCTGGATTGAGCCGCCTTGGCGGATGCGCTAAACCCGTTAAATATCGGTATGGTCAGGGCCAAATTGACCGTGTAGTAATTCTGCCAGTTATCTTCTGCAAAATTGAATTTATCGGCCCAATAATTAAAGGTTCCGGACACCGCCAGAGACGGAAGGGCTGAAGCTCTGGCCAGCTTCAGCATCTCTCCGGCCATGTTTTTCTGGTACCTCAGCTGGCTGATTTCAGGCCTGTTGGCCAGAGCCCTGGTGAGGCACTCGTCCAACTCAAGCTCGACATCCTCAAACATCAATTCTCCTTTGATTTCGACAGGCTGGGATAAGTCAATGTAGAGAAGAGTCTTCAGGTTGAGTTCGGCTATTCTCAGATTGTTCCTCGCTGCGATCAGCTCCGGTTTCAAGTTGGCCACTCTCACTTCTGTCCTGATCAAATCAAACTTGGACGCCATTCCTAGCTCATAAAGTCTTTTCACGTTCGTGAAATGTTTCTCCGCGTCTTCCACGGCTTCTTCCGCCACTCTGACAAATTCTTTAGCCAGAAGAATCCCATAAAAAGCCGCTTTGGCGTTGAAAACAGTCGTTTGCTCTGACTGCCTGGCCGCCTCCTCTGTGGAGAGAAAGTTGTATTTGGCCTGCTTGAAGCCCGAGGTCAGGCGACCGCTTGTGAACAAGGGAAGGGACAAAGAAAGGGAAAATTGATAATCCCGCGTGAAGTCCACAGAAATTCTCTGGGGCTGGCCGGTGAGGGGATCAGGAAATTCCAGCTCAAAAAGCTTTTCATCAAGTGTGTGGAGCCCTTGGGCGTTCAGACTCGGGAGAAAACCCGCAGCCGCCTCCCTGACCTGTGCCCTGGCCGTTTCTACTCTTTCTTCATTCGCCAGATGAGAAGGATTCTGAGAGAGAGCCAGTCGAATGCTCTCTTCGAGGGTCAGCGTCATCTTTTCCTGGGGAAAAGATATCTGGACTGCCCATAGAGTCAACAGGACTACCCCAAAAAACGTTTTTCTTTTCCTCATGCTGAATCTCCTTATTGAGCATTTCTGTTTTTCTTAATCCCGTGAAGATAAAAATCATAAATCAGGTCAGTGCTTTCCTGGACGCTCAATTCTCCGTCCCGGACAGGACCCCTGAAGTGAAATCCTCGGATCATGGCTCCTAATATGACACTTGCCTGCCTCGGATCCACTTTCCGAAATTCTCCAGCGGCCACTCCTTCTTTGATGACTTCACACATGACCTCGATAATATCATCCAGGGCGGATTTAAACCGCTTTGGAATAGGCGGGTGAGTCGATGAAGGCACGTTCTGTACTTTGGAATCTGGAAAGAGAAGCTTCTTCATCAAAGCTTTTTCCATGATGAATACCCGGGAGATGTTCTTTTTTGTATGATAGTGACTTCCGATGCAATAAATCACCTGTCTCAGTTTTTCTGTCGCACTCATCTCGGCCTTCCGGACCTTTTTGATTTTCTGGAGCACATCTTCTAAAGTCTTATAGATAATTTCGAAAAATATCTCACTTTTGCTTTTGAAATACTGGTAGAGTGTGGCCTTCGAAAATTGTGTTTCCTCAGCAATCTCGTCCATGGTCGTCAGGTTGTACCCCTTCTGTGCAAAGATCGTTTCTGCGACTTTGAGGATGGATTTCTTGTTTTCTACTCTCCGATGAAACTCTCTTTCTGTTCTCAAATCTCTCTTCATCATTGTCATACCCTTGAGTTTTATTATAAAACTTATTAGTTCATCAATTAAACTGTATAGTTATAATACCAGGTTCTGAAGACCGAATCAAGCCCTCTCCGAATTCTGTCCGTTAAAATCAGAAAGGCAGGAGTGAATGACTGGCAACCGATGCCCCATTTCGGATTTATCCTGAAAACTGGACTTTGAACTCTTTTTACGGTATATGCAAACTTCCGGGAGGAAAAAATGAGTTCAAAAGTCAGGCAATTCCAGGAATTCCGCGAGAAAATGAATAAAAAAATCCTCGAAAGCGGGAACAAAGAAATCCATCGTTTCTTCGCACTTGACAAAAATGCGTACACAGACGGGGCGTTGTCTCTCGAAACCAAGGAACTTCTGGGCCTTGTGGCGTCTCTCGTCCTGAGATGCAATGACTGTATCACCTATCACCTTCTCCGATGCGTCGATGCCGGACTCACAGACGAGCAGCTCTATGAAGCGTTCAACATCGGGCTTGTCGTGGGGGGCTCTATCGTTATTCCCCATCTCCGAAGGGCTGCCGAAATGCTGGAGGAAATCCGCACTTCTTGAAAAAAAGAGAGGAACTGAGGGACATCATCTAATTGTTGAAAAAAGAGGACAGGTTTATGTGCTCAGAAAAGGGGTGTCACTTTTGTTTAAATCATCGAACACCAAGGTGTCATCCCGAATGGAGTGTAGCAATCTCACAAAAAGAAATGCATTTTCCCCGTGAGATTGCCGCGCTTCACTCGCAATGACCTTATTTAAATTTTCCAATTGATTGAACTCAGACACCTCTCGCTTTATTTTGAATTAAGCTCGAGGATGAAACTTATCATAGACCTGGCGAAGCCGCTTTCTGCTGACATGCGTGTAGACCTGGGTTGTGGTAATTTGACTGTGCCCCAGCATGAGCTGCACAGACCTCAAATCCGCTCCCCTCTCCAGAAGGTGAGTGGCAAAGGAATGGCGCAGGACATGAGGACTTATTTTCGTGTCCAAACCGGCCTTCCGGGCGTAGCCTTTCAAGAGCTTCCAGAAGCCCTGCCGGGTGAAGGGCTCCCCTCTCTGAGTCAGGAAAAGGAACTCACTGGATTGTTTCAAGAGTTTGGCCCGAGCTTCTTCCAGATACTGACGAACGGCCTTTTCGGCCGACTCTCCGATCGGGACCAGCCTTTCTTTTCCCCCTTTTCCGAGGCAGAGGAGAAATCCATCCCCCAAGTTGACATCTTTTGTTCCCAGTGAAATAAGCTCTGACGCCCTTAAACCCGTGGCATACAGAAGCTCCAGCATAGCCTTATCCCTGATTCCACGGACCTCTTCCGTATCAGGCTGCCTGAGAAGTGACTCGACTTCTTTGACAGTTAAAAACTTGGGAAGCGCGAGCCAAGTTTTCGGAGAGGAAAGGTTCACAGCCGGATTTTTCTTGAGGATCCCATCCAAAACAAAAAACCTGTAAAACGATTTCAACGAGGAAACCACTCTGGCCATGGACCTTGGGGAGAGACCGGCCCGGCTCTGGTGATGGACAAAACGCACCAAATCCTCCTCTCCAGCCTTGAGCCAGGACATTTTTTCTTTCTGGAAGAACTGAAAAAGCTTCTGCACATCCCGGGAATAAGAAAGGACTGTGTTGGACGACAGGCCTTTTTCCACCGCCAGAAAATCGAGAAAATTTTTGAGGGCCGCCTCAGGAGTATGCGGAGGATTTTTCATGTGATGAATGGATTCGAACTTTTTTCCTGCCCGACCGTTGTGTGGGGGCCATGACCCGGAAGGACGATCATTTCATCGGGCAGAGTGAGGATTTTAGTGTTGATCGAACTCACCATTTCCTGCCAGGAACCCCCGGGAAGGTCAGTCCGGCCGACTCCTCCACAAAAAAGCGTGTCTCCGGAAAGGAGAAACGCATCCCCCAGAAAACTCACGCTTCCCGGAGAGTGACCGGGAGTGTAAATCACTTTCAAGACAGATTGGCCAATCTTTATTTCCTCCCCATCCTCGAAAAAGTGATCCGGAGCAGGAGAATCCTTGGCTCCCATATATATTCCCATTTCAGATTGGAGGACGCTTTTCAGCATCGGACTGTCAGCCGAATGAATATGAAGGGGGATGTCGTATTTTTCCTTGATGTCCTTGTTGGCGCCGATATGGTCGATATGACCGTGCGTGTTGAGGAGCAAAGTCGGTTTGAAATCTTTTTTTTCGATCAATCGAATAATTTGATCGCCTTCTGCTCCTGGATCGACCACCGCGCATTCCAATGTCTCCGGACAAAAAACAAGATAACAGTTCGTCTCCAGCGGCCCCACTACGAGTGATTCGTATTTCATTTCTTTTTTCCATATTAATTGTATCCTGTTACAGAGTCAAGAATTGGAAAAGGGGACAGGTGCTTATGTTCACTAATTAGGTAACTCTTTTGGCAAGGATAGTGAAGTTAAAAGTGGTCATTGCGAGCGAAGCGCGGCAATCTCATATTCTCGAATGAAGTCATAAATGTAAAAATAATATCTGTTTTTAAGGGATTGCCGCGCTTCGCTCGCAATGACACCATCTTCTTAGATGAATAGAAAAAAAGCGTCGCCTCAATACTGAGCATAAACAACAGGCAGCTTTATCTTTATTTAAGGGGGACAGTCCCTATCTTTCTCCAATATAAGGACTGAAAGGGACAGTCCCTCACAGAAAAAATTGTCCGTTCCCTTTGCCTTGTTTTTTCCGACAAAACAAAATATAATCCTTCCGAATGACGAGTCAATCCTACCGTAATCTCCTGGACAGATCCCCGCGTGAAAAGCGTCCAGCACATGAAAAAAATCGTTCTTTGGTCAGAGACAGGAAGTCTGGCCTCTGACCTGAACAGATAAATGTTCATGCTCCTCCGAGCCTGAAGAATGGAAAACAGGAAAAAAGTCGGCTTTTGTCTTGGCCCGGCTCTTTTCCTCGCCGCCTATTTTTTTCCTCTTCTTCCACAAAATCCCCGGGCGAGCCGCCTTCTGGCTGTGTTTCTTTTTGTCGTCGTCTGGTGGGTCACAGAGTGTATCCCCATCCCTGTCACTGCACTGCTCATTCCCGTTTTCATAACGGTCTTCCAGGTCGCCTCAGTGAAGGATGCGTTTGCTCCGTTCGCCAATCCCATAATCATGCTTTTTTTGGGAAGCTTCATCCTGGCCAGAGCGATGAGTGTCCACTCTCTTGACCAGAAACTCGCATTCTCAATCCTTTCCCTGAAATCCATTGCCCGCACAAAAAGCCGAGTCCTCCTGGCTACAGGGCTGACGACTTTGTTCCTCTCGATGTGGATCAGTAACACGGCGACTACGGCCATGATGTTCCCGATTGCTCTAGGTATACTGGACGCATTCCAATCTCAAAGAAACACAAAAACAGCTTCCCCTTTTGGCGTTATTCTGCTCCTGTTCATCGCCTATTCTGCCTCCTTAGGAGGAATCGGCACGCCTGTCGGCAGCCCCCCGAACTTGATCGCCATCGGATTTCTCGAAAAACTCGCTTCTTACAGAGTCAACTTTTTCCAGTGGATGCTCGTCAGCTTCCTGGTTCTCATTCCGATGTTTATCGTTCTGTATCACTACATGAAGCTCTTTCTCAATCGTGAACAGAAATCCAAAAAGACCACACGTGTCATTTTGCCTGGAGAAGGAAAAATCCAGAAAGGCCTGACCAGGGGACAAGTCAACGTGCTCGTGGCTTTTTCAGCGACAGTCTTCCTCTGGGTTTGTCCCGGGCTTGTCTCTCTTCTCCTTGGAAGAGAAGCTCATATCTCTCTCTGGCTTCACAGACACTTCCCGGAATCCGCTGCGGCCATAATCGGGGCAGGGCTTCTTTTCCTCCTTCCTGTTGATCTCAAGAAAGGACGATTCACTCTGGCCTTCAAAGATGCCGTGAAAATCGATTGGGGAACCCTGCTCCTCTTCGGAGGAGGATTGTCGTTGGGATTCCAGATGTTCGAGACCGGGCTGGCGAAAGCCATCGGGGAGTTCTTCATTTCTTCGGGAGGGAGCGCCGCCACACTCTCCGTCATCACCCTGCTCTCCATTATTTTCAGTGTTTACCTGACTGAACTGACTTCGAATACTGCCTCGGCAAACATGATCATCCCCGTCATCATCGCTATATCTCAAGCCGCTTCGGTCAGCCCTCTTCCTCCAGTCCTCGGGAGTGCCATCGGATGCAGTTTTGCCTTCATGCTTCCTGTAGCGACACCTCCCAACGCCATTGTTTACGGATCGGGATTAATCCGCCTTCCTCAAATGATGAAGTTTGGATTCTGGCTGAACATCGCCGGGATCATAATTATCTGGATCGGTATCCGGTTCATTGCTCCCTTATTGGGCCTCATCTAAAGAGACATTCGCGTTCACCTCTGACTTTTTGGACTCAACGCAAACGGAGTCCGGTTCTGTTTTCAGGCGGAGAAATTTCCCTCTAAGTGATATTCACCACTTCTTCCTGGAAAGATACGCGTCTACTGTTAAAAATGCCACGTCTTGAGACTCATCCTGTTTTTATTCTATAATGATTCTTGATGGATGCCTACTTATCCCGGGAGGCTCGCCAAATCCTCGAAGCCTTGAGTCTTGTCTCTTCAAACTCAAAGTCCGATGGATTCCTGATCGGCCACAAGAGAGGCCACAGGTTATTCGTGGAAAAAATTCTTCCCTCAAAGGAAGGCTTCTTTCCGTCACTCCAGACGTATCACCAGCTTGAGGAATTCTTCGAAGGACAGCTCCTGGGCTTTTTCTCCTTCAGGACGGACGAGAAAAAAATGAGCAGACTCCTGGCGCCTTATGCGTACGGGAAACTCTTCCTGGAGATCAACTCGATTCCACAGAATCAATTAGCCATAACGCCCTACGTCGTGGACTATGAAAAAAACTTTTTTCTCCGTCCGATCAAGCTTAAAAAATCCCGGTAAAAGGGGGGTGCAATGGAGGATTTCCTGAATAAGGAACAGCAAAAATTTCTCCTCGGCCTTGCTCGGGAAGCGATCCAGCTCTATTTAAAGACAAGAAAAACAACCCAGAGGAAAACAAAGGATCCCCAGCTCTTGGAAAAACGAGGTGCCTTCGTGACTCTTAAAGTGAGCGACCAACTCCGCGGCTGCATCGGATTCCCGCTGCCGTATAAACCTTTGTGGGAGACCATCAGAGACGCCGCCATCTCGGCTGCGACTCAGGACTACCGTTTTCAGACTCTAACCGTTGAGGAATTGCCTAACACAAAGGTTGAAATATCCGTTCTCACTCTTCCCGAACCGGTCAAAGATGTCAAGGAAATCAAAGTGGGCCAGCACGGGATCATCGTCTCCAAAGGCCCCTGCAAGGGCCTCCTTCTTCCTCAGGTCCCTTTAGAGTGGGGCTGGAATCTCGAAACCTACCTCTCTCATGGCTGCTTAAAGGCAGGCTTGGCTGAGGACGAGTGGAAAAAAGGAGTGGATATCGAGATATTCTCTGCGCAGGTTTTTTCAGAGTGAGAAGACTTCCTCTCGAATTCCAAAGAAGCGGATTGAGTATCAACGGGATTGGAGTTTGTCATCGAAAAGAGAATTTTTCTGGTTTCGATTACCCTCTTTTTTTCCCGGATAAGGTTGGAGACATCGCTCAGAAATGTCGAGCGCGGTGATGGTGTTCCTTTTTATTTCTTTTTTTGGAATTTTTTCTTCTTGAGCATTTCTTCCGCGTCTTTCTTGCAATCGTTAATCCCGGCTACCCATCTGTCATCGGCGTCCATGTTGAGTATGAAATCCAACTCTGATCTTGATTTCTCGACCTCATCTTGGGCATATAAGGTTTCGGCCAGATAATATCTCGTCAAAGGATCATTCGGGCCGAACTCCAAGGACTTCTCGAGATGCATGCGAGATTTCTTCTTGCTCCCTCCCGCAATTCCCGGCACCTTGAAAAAGACACGTCCTAAAACTCTGTCCGGTCCTCCGTCTTCATAGGAACGGTCAATCTCGATGACTTTGTTCATGGCCCCTTTGACGTCGTCCACTAAAAACAGGCTCTTCAGGACACCCCTCGCTTCTCCGTAGACGCCGTAATTAACGCCGAGCCAGTAGTATCCATCCGGCTTTTCCGACTCCATCTCCACGGCGATCTTGGCGTATTCAATTGCCTGTTTGAAAATTTCCTTTTTCTCCTTTTTGTCCTCCGTATTGTCGCCGACATAATAGAGTATCCGGGAAAGCTTCCAGTTGGCATCATACTTGTCCTCCGCAACCTCGAGAGCTTTCAGGTACAGATCCCTGGCCTTTTCTGCTGTGGGCATATCCTTCATTTCAAGATACAGTGCATCCGCTTGAGCGATCAGCTCATCCGCTTCCTGGGAAAACAAGGACGCGGAAAAACCCATAAAAACAATAAGCAGCAAAATTGTTTTCACTTTCATCTTCCTCTCCTTCTTGCCGATATTTATAACACAAATTTCAAACCAAGGACAATCCAAAGTTGAACTAACCGCAAAACCGGTCAGCCTTCTCTTCCAGCTCGATCATTAAATTTTCGATTCTCTGACGCTCTTTTTCCAGCTCATCCCCCTTGAGTGCGGGATCGACGTTTATCGGCGGGCCGTAAACCGCAACAACTCTGGAAAAGGGATAAAAAATTAAAAATCTATCCCAGCTTTTCACAAACTTTTTCCTGGAAGACGAAAACGTAAAGGGGACAAGGACGGCCCCAGTCTCCTGGGCAAGCTTGACTCCACCGAGCTTCATCTTTCGATTCGGACCTTTCGGACCATCTGCAACGATTATCACTTCTCCCCCCTTTTTCAGCTCGTTTTTCATCCTGTTCCAGGCCTTAATGATCGCATGAGAGCCCGAACCCCTGATGTTTTGAAATCCCCATCTGGAAGAGATCTGAGCCGCGATCTCCCCATCATCACTCGGGCTGATCAGCGGCATGACTCCTCTCTTCCGGAAAAAATAGGGCCCGAGAAAGATCCGGCCGTGCCATATCAGAAAAATTACGGCTCTTCCTTCATCTCTCAATTCTCGGTAACTTTCTTCGCCGATAACCTTTATCCTGGCAGACTTCGCCCATAGCCAGAGAACGAACTTCCCCAGTATACCCACAAGACTTAAACGCAAACGGCGGAAAAAAGACATCGGGATAATCATATATAAAACACAAGAATCAGTAAACCACAAGGATTCTCTTCCATATAGTCCGAAGTCGTTCCTGTGTGTATAATCGATGCCCTTTGAAGAAAAGAAAAAGAGAGAAGGCCCTTTTCACTTTTTCTTCTTTACAAACCTCTCCACCCCAAATCCAACCGTGAATCCGGCCAGGCTCAGTCCCAGACCGTAGGGGACCGAATACGGCCACGCCGGCCAGCTCAACGGCAGAAGATCCAGTTCACATAAAAAACCAATAATGGAGTATCCTCCTCCTAAAAGGAGGCTCAGAAATCCCGCGAGCGGGTGTTTTTTTCGCAGAAAGATCATGGCTATTCCCGGCACAAAAAGGCCTTCGGCCATAATCTCTGAGGCCAGACCCAGAGTCTTGAGGATACTTTGAAATTTCATCGCCACCAAAAATGCCACACCGCCGACAATGAAAGTCGAGAGGCGGCTCACAAAAACGATCTCCTTTCCCTTTCTCTGAGGATAAACCTGCTGGTAGACGTCTCGCGTGAGAGAGAGAGCTCCGGTGTTTATCGCTGTATCCATAGTGGACATCACAGCCGCCACGATGGCCACAAACAGGATCCCGCCGAGCCATACACCTGTCTTGGAGGAAACGAGAGCAGAAAGAAGCGGCCCGTCTGTTCTCCCCAAAGTGAATAAGGGGAGAGAGAGCATTCCGATGAAAACCACAATCCCATAGAGGAGAAAAAGCGTGCCGCTTGTGGCGAACAGTCCCCCGCGCGCGCTCGTGTCCGACCGCGCCGCTTGAATCCTCTGCCAGGCGATCGGCGAAATCGTCCAAGCCAGCGTGAACGAAAAAGCAATCAGAATATTCTCCTTGATATTGAAAAAAAAGTTGAAATAGTCGGGCTTTCCCAGTTCGGATGCGTAAACAGAGACCTGATTCATGGACGACGAGCCAGAAAGGAAGATAAACACGCCAGTAATCCCCGCAATTAGAAGTATGAACTGGAGTCCATCGGTCACGGCCACTGACAGAAATCCTCCGAAGATAGAATAGACAAGGACCACGAATGTCCCGAGCGCCAGACTCCAGAAATAGGGGATGCCCAGGAATGATTCCAAAAAAATTCCTGCAGCGGCCATCTGGGAGGCCGCCAGAACAGCCATGTACCATATGATCAAAAATGAGGACATATGGCGAACCGTCCGGCCATAGCGGAGCTCCACAAGGTCGGGTAAGCTGACTATCGGAAGTCGTCGAATCCGACGGCTCAAAACAAACGCGAGCAGGAGAACCGTGAGAACCGCAGGGGCTCCCATCACCCAGAAGGAATTCAGTCCTGCCTCAAAGGCTTGGTCCGTCGAGACGAGAATGGATGTCGCCCCAAACCAAGACGCCGAAAGAGAGAAGAAGACCAAAAAGGCAGGAAGATTCCGCGAAGCGAGGAAAAAATCCTCGAGGTTTTTCATCCTTTTGGAAAACAGAAGGCCCACACACAGAAGAAGGACGAAGTACCCTATCAGAAACAGAAAAAACTCGATTTTCACGAAGCCACTTATAACAAAAAATCCTCTGTTTTAGCAAATCAAACAATGTTATAATCCCATAATCATGAGATATGTGTGTTGCCTGTTGTTCTTTTCGGTGTTCAGCTTTTCGACCACTGTCGATGACGTCGTCCTTAATGTGGAAAAGCAACTTCGATCCATGCGCTCGATGCGGGCGAATTTCAACCAAGTCTTCTACGCTTCCTCTGTCTCAACTCCCTTGAATGAAAAGGGGAAATTCTATTTTCAAAAGCCAAACTGGATGAGATGGGAATACAAAGATCCAGAGGAAAAAATCTTTCTCTACAAGGAAGGAGTCTTTCTGTTTTATTTTCCGGAAGATAAAGAAGTCTTCCAGAGCGAACTGTCCAAGGAAAGGTATGAATCCGAAATTCTCACCCTTCTCTCCGGCCAGAAACAGCTTAAGCACGATTACACAATCGAATTCAGCCCTTTCCCCTCTGAAAGCCAGAAAACCTGGAAGCTGAAGTTGACGCCCAAAGAAGAAAGTGATTATACACACATCCTTTTGGAGATCGATGAAAGAACATGGCTGATCCGACGGGCTATTTTCTTCGATTGGGCCGGTAACAAATCCGAGTTTCAATTCTCTCAAATACAAACGAATGTCCGATTTTCCGAGAAAATCTTCGAACTTGAGCTTCCTCCCGACGTCGAAATCATAAAGGACGAATCACTCAAGCCCAATGAAAACTCCCGACCCTGTGCCAAAACTTAAACCAAATCCTTCCGTCTTCGTATAACACTCTGAGGACGGGACGTCCTCCATGAATGAAGATAAAAATCTCGTCGAAAAAACACTTCAAGGCGAACAAAAGGCTTTTGAAATGATTATCCAGAAGTATCAACGGCCGCTTCTGAATTACATCGGGCGCATGGTGGGCGAACGCGAGCTGGCCCTGGATTTCACTCAGGAGGTATTCATCCGGACCTATTCATCGCTCCGTTCGTACAAGCCGCAGTACAAGTTCAGCACCTGGCTGTACAGAATTGCCTCGAATTTCATTATCGATTACTGGAGAAAGAAGAAAATCAACGCGTTCTCACTCGACCATCAGAAAAAACTGGATAGAGATCTCCCTCCTGTTCAAGTTCCTGCGGATGAGGAATCCATCGTGACAAAGTTTGAAACCTCTCAGCTCAGAGGAAGGATCGAGCAGGCGCTCAACAGGATTCCGTCTTCCCTGAGAGAAGTGTTCGTTTGGAGACACATCAACGAGCTGAGTTACGAAGAAATCGCTGAGATCAAAGGACTGCCCATAGGAACAATAAAGAACAGAGTTTTCCAGGCCAAAGAACTCATTCGCAATTTGCTGGAGGAAATGTCATGACATGCCTCAGCATCGAACAGATTTATCTCTACATCGAAAAAGAACTTCCCTCCGCGAAAAACAAAGAAATCCAGAAGCATCTCGCGGACTGCCCGAAATGCCAAAAAACTGTGAAAGAAAGAATATTACTGGTCGAAGCCGCAGAGAACCTTGCCGAATGGGAGACTCCTCGTGGTTTCACCCAGCAGGTCATGGACAGAATCTTCCCGACAAGCGTCTCTCCTTTGGCTTGGCTCGGAGCCGTGGCATCCGGTTGTGCGTCCTTGATCCTCGCTGTCGTGCTCTTTGCTCTTGTCACCGGTCAAAATTTCTCAGACCTTCTCCGCGCCTCCTATTCCACCGTGTTGAATGTGGTCAAACACCTCTCCCCTCTTTTCGCGAAAATCCTCAAGCTGGCTTCACTGCTCCTTAAGATCATTCAACAGTTCGGAGAATTCCTTGTCAAGATCCTGACGGTGCTGACATCTCTCATCAGTCCTCAGGTTCAAATCATTATCATTACACTCGCGATCGTCCTCATCGCATCCTCTCTATATGGACTCAGAAGAAAATTATTTATCGGAGAAAAAGCATGAAAAATAAAACAACATGGGCCTTTATCCTTCTCTTCATGATCCCAGGCCTCCTTCCGCTTCACAGTCAAGAATGTTTCACTGTGACAGAGGATATATACATCGGAGAAGGCGAAATCCAGAAAAACGTCATCTCTTTCGGCGGAAAGATCGTCATCGAAGGAGAAGTCAGAGAAATGGTCCTCGCTTTCGGCTGTGAAGTCATCATCAGCGGCAAAGTCGGAGATTCCGTCGTGGGATTCGGATCTGATATTACTCTCAAGTCTTCAGCGGTCATAGACGGAGACCTTGTCGCTTTTGGAGGAACTCTCGAGAAAGAAGCGGGGAGTCTGATCGGAGGAGATACAATCTCCTTCAAAGGATTTGAAGACTTCGCCGATTTCCTCGGAGAGGGCTTGACCGGAGCTTTGATCCCTTTGATCATTTTCTTCAAATTAGTCTCAGTCTTTATCACCTTCCTCCTGGCTCTATTGGTTACGGCTCTCTTCCCCAAGCAGATCACATTCGCATCTTCCCAAATCAGAAAATCCTTCTGGCCGGTCGTCGGCACAGGAGTTTTGAGTATCATCATTTATGTGGGATTAGTTATTTTTGCGACGCTTCTCTCGTTCGTTCTGATCGGCATCCCGCTCCTCATCGCTCTCATCATCATAGGATTCATCATAAAGCTCTTTGGTCGAGTGGTCCTGTTCTACTTCTTCGGAGAAAGTCTCATCCAGGCTTTCAACAAGAACAGCAAAGTCTCTCCATTCGGAGGCATGATACTCGGCTTCATTCTCGTGAGTTTCATTTCCTTTATCCCGTTTATCGGCGGACTCTTCACCTTCTGCCTGAGCATCATCGGCTGGGGAATCGCTATCCGGACGAAATTCGGAACGAAGGAGAATTGGTTCAAGAAAAAAACCGAGTAAAAAAATACAAAAAAAGGGGACAGTGGTACTCGCTCAGTGATTCGGTAACATTTTTATAATGTCATTGCGAACGGAGTGAAGCAATCCCGTAAAAAGAAATGCAATTCCCTCTAAGAGATTGCCACGCTTCGCTCGCAACGACACCTTTATCCTCATTATCATCAATAAAAGTGTTACCTAATTACTGAGCATAAAGGACAGGCTACTTTTTCTTCGGGGACTGTCCCATTCAGTCCTTAATTAAAGAAAGAGAGGGACTGTCCCCCTTCTTGATAAAAAAGCAGCCTGTCCCCTTTTATTATCAAACTTCTAAAATTTCTTTTTCCTTGGCAGCCGCCATTTCCTCTATCTTCTTCGTGTACTCCTCGATGACTTCCTGAAGTTTATCATAACCCCAAAATTTATCGTCCTCGGTGATCTGTTTCTTGTCTTCCAGCTTTTCGATAGCTTCCTTGCTTTCTCTTCGCATGATGCGGAGAGCCGTCTTTTCATCATCCAGCATTTTTTTGATATGCTTCGCGATCTCTTGACGTCTTTCCTCATCGAGCGGCGGGATCGGGATTTTGAGCATCTTTCCGTCATTGACTGGATTCAAACCGAGATCTGCGCTCCTGATCGCTTTATCGACGGCATCCAGGGTGGATGGATCCCAGGGCTGGACCGTGATCAATGTCGGATCAGGGACTCCGAGCGTGGCCACCTGGTTGATAGGCGTTAAATTCCCGTAGTACTCGACTTTGATATCCTCAAAGAGACTGATATTCGCCCGGCCGGTTCTCAACTTGCTCAAATCTCTCCGAAAATGGTCGGTTGAGACTTTCATTCTTTTCTCGAGTTCCCTTAAAATGTCTTTCACCATCTTTTTCCCTCTTTAATCAAAGCCCAAATTATTCACCTGAATTATTCTCGTTAAGGACAGAGTCTATTCAGTAGACTCGTGTTCCCACTTTCTGGCCCAGAACGGCCTTTTTGATATTTCCCTTTTTCCGCAAGTTAAAAACAACGATCGGAAGGTCGTGTTCTTGACACATGGAGATAGCGGTCGCATCCATGACCTTTAAACTTTTTTGAATAACATCCATGTATCTTATGGAGCTGAACTTTTTCGCATCCTTGTCTATCATCGGGTCCGCTGAATAGACCCCGTCCACTTTTGTGGCTTTCAAGATCACTTCCGCCTTGATCTCGAGTGCTCTTAATGCGGCCGCCGTGTCTGTTGTGAAAAAAGGACTTCCGATCCCCGCACTGAAAATAATAATCCTTCCTTTTTCGAGGTGTCTTATCACTCTTCTTCTGACAAAGGGCTCCGCCACCGCTTTAATCTCAATGGCAGAAATGTGCCGAGTCATCACTTCTTTTTTCTCCAGCGCTTCTTGAAGAGCAATCCCATTCATAATTGTGGCCAGTAGACCCATATAATCAGCCGATGCCCTATCCATTCCGTCCTGCGCGGCAGTAGCCCCCCGAAATATATTGCCACCGCCGATCATGATAGCGATTTCAACACCCAAATCATGGATTTCCTTCAAATCTTGAGCGATAGACTTCGCCGTTCCCAAATCAACGCCGTAGTCATTCTGACCGAGGAGGGACTCACCGGAGAGTTTTAAAAGAATTCTTTTAAATGCCGGCTTGTTCTGTGGCATGGCTGAAATAAATTTAGGGCTGGCCCAGCTCGTACCGGGCAAACCTTTTTATGCGAATATTCTCGCCAAACTTGGCGATATGGGACGCCACAAGCTGTTCTATAGAAACTTTATCATCCTTCACATAGGGCTGATTCAATAAACACACTTCTTCGTAAAACTTTCCCAGCTTCCCCTGGACAATCTTATCAACGATTTCCGGAGGCTTTTTAGAATCCTTGAACTGCTCTCGTATGATCTCTTTTTCCTGGTCGAGCACTTCGCCAGGAATTTCCTCTGAGGAAACATACTTGGGATTGGATGCGGCAACATGCATGGCGATGTTTTTCACGAGTTCTTTAAACTCATCGTTGCGCGCAACAAAGTCAGATTCACAGTTCACCTCTAAAAGAACTCCAATTTTGCCGTTCAGATGAATATAGGAGCCGATGATGCCTTCCGCGGTTTCCCGGCTCATTTTGTCCTGAGCGCGCGCGTATCCTTTCTTCCTCAAAATCAGGATCGCTTTCTCGATGTCTCCTTTGGATTCCTTGAGTGCCTTTTTGCACTCCATCATCCCTATTCCTGTCCGTTGACGGAGCTCCTTGACCGTTTCAGCTTTTATCTCCATCTCACATTCCTTCCTTAAACCTATTCTCCAGGATCAGCGGAACTCTTCTCTCCCTTTTCTCCAGGTGCCACCTCAGTGAGAGAGGGAGTCTGATGTTCTGGAACAGGCTGCTCTTCCTCCGGCACTGCCTCTTTTTCCTTTTTCGCTTCTTGGAGTTCGTTTTCTATTCTCTTCTGCTTCCCTTCCATTATGGCTTGAGTGACCTTTGATGTGAACAATTCAATGGCTCTGACAGCATCATCATTCCCGGGGATGGGATGGTCGATATTCTCTGGGTCTCCATTGGTGTCCACGACCGCGATGATAGGGATCTTCAACTTCTGGGCCTCTTGAATCGCAATTTCCTCTTTGGTCGAATCTATAACAAACAAAGCTCCGGGAAGTTCGTGCATGCCCTTTATTCCGCCTAAATTTTTCGAAAGCTTCCTGTAGACCTTTTCCAGTTTGGACTGCTCCTTCTTGGACAAAAGGTCCCAACGCCCATCTTCTTTCATCTCTTCCATCTCGATCAACTTGTCCACACTCCCTCTGATCACGTCGAAGTTGGTTAACAATCCTCCCAACCAACGTTGGTTGACATAACTGGATTCACATTTTTCTGAATTTTCCTTGATAATATCCTGGGCTTGTTTTTTGGTCCCGACCAGGAGCACATCTTTTCCATTCTCAGCCAGGTCTCTGATGAACTGAAGGGCATCCTTGAAAATTTTTATCGTTTTCTGCAAATCGATAATATAGATTCCATTCCTCTGTCCAAAAATGAAATCTTTCATCTTGGGATTCCACCTCTTTGTCTGGTGGCCAAAATGAACACCCGCTTCCAAAAGTTCTTTCATAGTGACTGAAACCAACAGAAATCCTCCATTTATCTCTTATGATATTGTGGGGCCTTCCTGGCACCGAGCAACCCGTATTTCTTCCTTTCTTTGATCCTGGAATCTCTCGTCAGCAGACCTGCGCTTTTCAGCCCGCTCTTCAGTTCTTTGTTAAACTCGACCAGAGCACGGGATATTCCCAGCCGGATCGCCTCAGCCTGTCCACCGATCCCCCCCCCATTGACTCGGATGAAAACATCAAACTTGTTCTCCGTCTCGGTCAGACGCAGAGGCTGTTTGATGACGTGTTTATGGCTTTCCAGATTAAAATATTCATCGAACTGCTGGGCCCTCTTGTTCACATAGAGAGTGACATCCCCTTTTCCCGGACGCAAAAAGACCCTGGCCACTGATGTTTTTCTCTTTCCTGTTCCGTAATACTGGATTAAACTCAACTTTCCTCCTAAAAGCGGTACTCTTGTGGTTTCTGAGCATCATGAGGGTGTTCTGGCCCCTTGTACACTTTTAGTTTTTTGTACACAGCCCGACCGAGTTTCCCTTTGGGGATCATCCCCCAAACCGCTTTCCGAATCACTTCTTCTGGCTTTTTATCGAGGAGTTCCTTGAGAGTATTGACTTTCAGTCCTCCTGGATAGCCGGAGTGAGAATAATACTTTTTCTGCTCTATTTTTTTCCCTGTCACATTTATCTTTTCCGCATTGACGACGACCACAAAATCTCCACAATCAACGAATGGAGTGAACTCGGGTTTCCGCTTTCCACGCAGCAATGTCGCGACTTCAGTGGCCAGCCTGCCGAGAGTCTTCCCATCAGCATTAACCAGCCACCATTTCTTTTCAATCTCTTCTTTTTTGAGTGTAAACGTCTTCATTTCTTTTGACCTGAGATTTAGGCTTTTGAAAAAGAGTGATGCTCTAAAATACTAAATCTTATGGGAATTGTCAACACATGGGGACGCTCCCCAAGGTACCATTCTTTACATAAGTTTTTACTATTTTAACATAAAATCATATTTCAGCAAACGACAAATTCTTAAGTTCAACGAGTCCAGCGGGGGAATCTTTTTTTCTTGGCATAAATCCTGATCAGAGCGATCCCGATCAAAAATCCTCCGATATGGGCAAACCAGGCCACTCCGCCGCCGATTCCGATGTTCATCACCTGAGCGATGAACCACAGCCCCAGAATGAAGAAGGCGGGAATCGGCTGAATCCAGACAAAGACCAGTGTGAGAACCCGGGCTCCTGGATAGAGGAGGAAATACGCTCCGAGTATCCCCGCAATCGCCCCGCTCGCCCCGATCATCGGAACCAAGGAAGACGGATGGAACGCGATATGGACCAGACTCGCTCCCAAACCGGACAGGAGATAAAAAAGGATAAACCGGAACGGCCCCAGAAAATCTTCGATGTTGTTCCCGAATATCCAAAGATAGAGCATGTTGCCGAAAAGATGAAGAAAGCTTCCATGCAGGAAAAGAGAAGTCACAAGAGAGAGGGGAGGAAATATTCGAGGAATCTGAGTGATCGTTGTGAAATGAGTGATCTCATAAGGGATCGCACCCATCCTCAAAATGAAGTGCGTCAATCCCTGTGGTGAAAAAACCTGGTAAAGAAAGACCAGAATATTCAGGGAGATTAAAATGACCGTGACTAAAGGAAAACGCTGGGTGGGATTTTCATCTTTCAGAGGGAGAAACATTTCGTGCCCGAATGGTCAGGGATTATACAAGTGAAGGATGCGGTCTGTTTATACGAGAAGTCTGAATATCTCTTTCGAGTCTATCTTATTCCTCTCAATTCCTGTTCGAGTCGTCTTCTCTCCGCTCTCTTCTTCGAGGCCTCCTGAAACTTCTCTGTGTACTGCTGGGCTTCCTGCTGGAAACGGGAAGATCTTTCCGGCCAAAGCCTTTCCTTGACGCTTCTGTACAAGACACTCATGTACGCGTATGGCTCAGGATAGGAAGGATCTAACTCGATGGCCTTCAGCAGGGCCTCTTCGCTTTCATTCGCCAGCGTTTTTTGCTCTTCGGCGGATAACATGTTCTGCAGACGGTGGGCTTTGGACCAGCGGTTGACTCCTATAGAATACCAGACTTCTGCATTTTCAGGGTCGTATTTAGCGCTTAACTTATGAAATTCGTTCGCTTTGTCAAACTCAGGAATAGGTGTTAAATTGCCGTAAAACTGGGCGATGTACGCATAGCCCCTGGGGTCTTCAGGATCGACCTCGATCCTTCTCAGGTACATTTCCTCGGCTTTTTGAAACGGTGTCTTGCCTCCATCGCCCACCTCATCCTCTGTACTCCCGGCGTATTTTGTGTAGAACTGCGCAACGACGTAATAATTCTCCATCTTGGTCGGCTCCATCTCAACGATCTTCAGGTACATTTTTTCGGCTTCTTCAAAGTTTCTCAGTATGTCATACATGTCGCCCAAGGAATAAATAATGTCCTTATTGGTGGGGGCAATCTCATACGCTTTCGTGAGATTTTCTAAAGCCCTCTGCGCTTTTTCTTCATTTTCCGGAGTGTCCACTCCAGGGTTGTAGAGATTCTTGTAAGATTCTCCGAGATACCAGAACGCTTCCACCAAATCCGGATTATAGATCAACGCTCTCTCATACTCATCTATGGCTTTGCGGTATTGATTCTTAGTGAACAGAGAGTTGGCCCTGTTGAAATAATAGTTGGCTTTGAGGTTGCTGACTTTGAGTTTCTGGCAGCTCGTGAAAGCAAAAACTATAACGATTGCGAGCAGAATCGCCATTAATGCGTACGTGCTTTTGCGAGACATTATGACCTCCTTTTAACTCGAGGGCGATCTTCTCCCGAGATTTAATTTATAATCGAATACGCCATTAAAGTCAAGAAGAACAAAATGCCATGCGGGAGTACATGGAAAAATCCCTGCGGAGAACAGATAAAAAAATCGTAAGCGCCTGAAATTGGGGTTTATGTTCAATCGAAGGCCTTCAGTTCTTTCTCAACTCCAACCGTATGGGAGTTCCCCAAAGGTCGAATTTCTCCCGCAAAAGTTGAGTGAAAAATTTTTCATAAGACGGCGCTAGAGAAGCCCGCGAATGCGTGAAAAGGACAAAGGTCGGCGGGAGAATTCTTTTCTGAGTCATGTATTTCAACTTCATTCGTGTTTTCTTTTTGGAGAGCGCCGGATGATGCTCATTGACCCAGACAAGAAAATTATTCAACTGGGAAGTTCCGACTCTTTTTTTCCCGTTCATGTAAACTTGCTCTGCGGAATCAAGAATCTTTATCACTCTTTTCCCAGAGAGTGCGGAAACGAAAAGGAGGGGCGCATAATTGACGAAATCCAGTTTTGTATAACATCTTTTCGTGAACTCCTCGGAGGTGCGGGTGCTTTTCTGGATCAAATCCCATTTATTCAAGGCAATAATCATGGGTTTGCCTGATTCACGAGAAAGATGAGCGACAGCCGTATCCTGTCGGGTGGGAAATTCCTGGGCATCCATTATCATGCAGATGACATCTGCCCTCCTGATATCTTTTTTCGCCTTCAAAATACTGGCTTTTTCCCTTTTATCCCGGGTTCGGCTCAGCTTGCGAATCCCTGCCGTATCCACCAAGCTGAAAGCCTTTTTATTCCTGTATATCAGCGTATCCGTGCTATCGCGCGTTGTTCCAGGGATTTCACTCACGATCAATTTCTCTTCTCCACAGAGGCGGTTCACTATGGAGGATTTTCCCACGTTGATACGGCCAACCAGTGCGACCCGAAGAGGTTGACTTTCCTCTTCATCGAGACCGGGTGAAGGAATCAACTCCTCCAGGGTCTGCTCGAGAATTTCCAAATTTCTTTTATGCTCGGCAGAGACGGCAAAAATCTCCTCCTTTCCTAACCGGAAAAAATCCCCAATCTTGGTTTCCTCAAATGGCGAGTCAATCTTATTGACCACCACAAAAATCGGTTTGTTCAACTTTCTCAAAGAGAGAAAAAGCTCTTCCTCTGCTGGCAGCAAATCTCTTTTTCCATCCAGCACAAAAAGAAGTATGTCTGCCGTCTCTGCCGCTTCTTGAGCTTTATTTCTGATCTGAGAGGAGAGGGGATCCTCCTGGGTGTCAAAAAAGCCGCCTGTGTCAATCAAAACAAACTTCTTGTCCTTCAAGCCGCAGACCGCAGAAACCTGATCCCGAGTCATTCCTGGAAGAGAATGGACGAGGGATTTTTTCTCGTTCAAAAGCCGGTTGAACAGAGTGGATTTCCCCACATTCGGAAAGCCCACGATAGCAATTCTTTTTAATTTTTTCATCAGGAAAAGTGCACTTTCGCTTAAGAATAGGATGCGGTGTAACTATTGGGCGATGAGATCATACAGGGGGAGAAAAGGGCGGCTCAGGTTGATGTGGCCTCCCAGAGTTTCTCTTTCCCGTCCTTCGATCAAAATAAAGACTTTTTCGATGTCATCAAAATTGTAAGCCAAAGAATTGACAACCGAAAAAATCGTTGATATCTCGGCCGACGAGCCAGAAAGATGTTGCTCCACGATATCCTCGGAAAAATCCACATACGCCACTCCCTCTTCCGTTACATAGAGCTCTCTCAGCTTGGCTTCAGGAGGAAATGGCGAGATGTATCCCTTCTGAGAACCGTTGATGAGTTCCGTGATCGTCTGCTTGGCTTGACGAACCATAGACAGATCAGCCGGAATCTCGCGCTGTTCCGGATGGAGAAGCGTGTCGTCCTCCGAAAGAAAAAAGAGGACGACCGTTCTTGTCTTCCCGGGTTGAACCGGCAACGGCTCCACCTCTGGAGGGGATACGGGAGCGGTGGGGACGATCTTTTCTTTTATCCCTCCGACAAAAAAGACAACAACTAGAATTACAAAAACCACAAAAAGAACCCCGAGTGTTGCGACTTTCTTCCTTCCCATTTTTATCCTCTAACGCTGTGCATAGCGTTCGATATAGTTTTCAAGTCCCCTATAGACGGCCTCGACAACATTGTTTTGGAACCATTCCGTGTTCAACTTTCTCTCTTCTTCAGGATTGGAGATGAAGGCCACTTCGACCAGCACAGCCGGGCAGGCCACTCCACTCAAAACTCTGAAAGGAGCCTGTTTGATCCCTCGATTTCTCGTCCTCAATAGATTATTGAGCTCTTCCTGGATGGCCTCCGCCAGCAGACTGCTTTCTTTGAGATAAGCTGACTGGGCCATATCCCATAAAATCATGGTGATCTCATCTTCGCTGTCTCCAACTATCCCTTCCTCAAAATCTGCAGGATTATTCTCCATATACGCCAGTCTTCTGGCTTCATCGTCAGTCGCCTCCCGGCTGAGGAAAAAGGTTTCTGAGCCATGCGCGTCTTTCCTGAACGAGCTGTTAATATGGATGCTGATGAATAGATCGGATTTGTTGTAATTCGCGATGGCCGCTCTATTCTCGAGAGAAATGCTCACATCGTTTTCCCTCGTGAGGACAACGCGCACGGGTAAATTCTTTTCGATAACATTTTTCAATTTAAGACCGAGAGCCAGAGCCACGTCTTTTTCGAGTGTTCCGTATTTTCCCAGAGCTCCGGGCTCCATACCCCCGTGACCCGGGTCAATCACGATTGTTTGGATCCCCGGGGAGGCTGATTCCTCTCTTTCTCTGGAAAGGGCTGAATCAAGTCGAGACTGTATTTCTCTTTCTGGCGGTCTTCCCTCTCTCCTGCTCTCCTCATCGGCTTCGCTGAAATCCAGAACCAGCCGGGTCGGGTTATCCAAGACAAAATAATCGTAGTCGAAATCTCTGATTTTAGTCTTAATAGTCAGGATGTAATAATCTCCACCCTTCGTCCAGCTCATGGATTTGATGATGCGGCTTTCGAAAGGCTCTCTCTGTATCCGAAAATCAATGTCGAAGGATATCTTCACGAGCATGAAAGAAGAGCCCTTATCGATCTCGAAAGAGAAGGGGAAGGAGGGTTCGATGACGACCCGGCTGAAATCTTCATAATCCCTGACGGACAATTTGAGAAACGGCTGGATCTGGGAAATCGAAGCTAAGGAGAGGAGGAAGAAGAGAACAGCTCCTGCGATCAGCGTTCCATTTTTTCTCAAGCTATCCAATTTTTCTCAGCTTCTTTCTTCTCAAAATTTTCTCATGGAGGCGGCGGGAATCGAACCCGCGTCCGAAGACATTCAGCAGTCAGCTTCTACATGCTTATCCTCTTCTTCATCTCGTTCTGAAGTGTTTGAAGAGGAAAAACACATCCGAACCAGCCCTGATGGAGTTTCGCTTGCCAGGCTCAGGACGAACCTGGCTTGCTATCCTGCTCGTCGACGCTTCTCAAGAGCCGCAGGAAAGCGCATGAGAAGCGGCATGCCTACTGGTTAGGCAGCAACAGGCAGAGATTCTGCACTTAGTTGTTTTCCACCTTTTAACGAGGTGGGTGGAATCTCGACATGCGACTTCTGCTTCATTATCTCCGTCGAAACCTGTTCGCCCCCATTCTCAGGTTTCAATTATATTTGGGCAGAGAATATTTGTCAATATTGGGGTAAATCAGAATAATAATCCAAAAATTAAAAGGAAGGGCTTGGAAACCGGATTCGTTTTGAACCCGGTCCGTTTAATTCCTCTTGTCTATGGGAAGGAAATCAGCGTTTATCTCAGCGGAAGAATCTTCTTTCTGTAGACCGGAAGCTTCAATCACTCCATTCCACTTGTATTTAAAAGAAGCTACTTCTTGATTTTTTTTGGCGTCTTACCTTTATTATTAGCCGCAGCCGTACTGCTCTGATTTTTACGCCCCTGGTCGTGAGGAACCGCCACGGTGACCTGCCGATCTGAAAAATTCCCGGCCTGGTCTTCGCATCTCACGGTGATCGTGTAAACACGGCCTGTCCCTTTCCCGGATCGTTCAGCCCTGAGGTTGACGGCGAGGTCTCCGGTGATCTCCCAGTCCGGAGCCGTGTCTCCATCGCCGAGTCCGTTTTCCGGCTCGTTGCTGTTGACATGGATAATCTGAGCACTCGGATTCGGGTCACAGTTATCAGAAATGGAAACGTTCAGAGTGACGGAAGCCATTTTGTGATTCGGCGGCCAGAGCACATTCGGAGTGGCACTGATGGTGATAACATCCGGAGGTGTCGTATCTTCAACTGTGATCACGACTTCATCCGTATCCGTATCGATGCCGTCACTCACTGTCAGGGTGATGACATGCTCTCCCAATCCTAATGTGACTGTCACAATCTCTTCATCCGAAGTTCCGAACGGACCTGTCCATAAGTATGTGAGTGTATCCCCGTCCGCGTCGCTCGAACCAGAGCCATCAAGCGTGACAGTCGCATGGCAATATTGATCAGCGGATACAACTTGGTCTGGCCCCGCATCTGCCACAGGGGGTGTGTTTGTGAATTCATCAACACCCAGATCGACAGCCGCGCCGACAATCCTCGCATCGCCGTCGATGTCGAACGCCGGGATACCCGGAGCGGAGTCATTTCCTCTGTCCATACAGGGCGATCCTGACTGAAGATGATAATTTCCGGAACCCGGATCCACGAACAACGGATCCTCCAGGATGATTTCTTGAGCTGCTGGAGGCACCCAAGAAGGATAAAAGCTGTTCGGAGAGCTATTCCATACATCCGTATAGGTGATCTTCGAGAAGTCGGAGGATAAATTGTAGATGCTGGCCCCCACGCCAATCGCTGTATTATCCGCAAGGATATTGTTAGTAAAGGATGAAAATGCGTAATGTCTCCAAGTGATCCCCCCGCCGTTGTAAGCACTGTTTTCGACGATCGTGTTATTGGTGATGGCGGCAAAGGAATTATAGTAGATGTAGATTCCTCCACCTTGACTCGCCGCGCTATTTCCTGCAACGATGTTATTGGCTATGACCGGAAGGGGTTCACTGCGGCCATTATTTGCACAATAAATCCCTCCGCCCACGAAATCGGACTCATTCTCAATTATGAAGTTATGGGTTATTATTGGCGAACAATAGCGAAAGAGAATGCCAGCGCCATTTCGGGCCTTGTTCCCGTCTATGATATTTTGAGAGATTGTCGCGACATGATTGTCATGATTATAGGGATAGACATAATCATCGCAGAAAATTCCTCCCCCATAAAAAGCCAAATTTCCTGTGATAGTGTTATTTTCGATGGTGGGAGAAGATAAACGACAATAAATTGTGCCATAAAACGTACTGTAACTCCCCCACTGGTTCAATTTCCCATTTCCAGATATTTTATTATGAGCGATGGTCAGTGAGGAATTAATCATAAATATGGCGCTTCCCCCGAACGCATCCCCGTTCGTGATCTCGAACCCTTCTATTCTTGAAGTGTTCCCCACATTTTCACATACAATCACCGAAGTCGTGCCATCGGCCAGCAGTGTGCACACATCCGCACCCTCGCCGATCAACTGGACGCCGTCTTTCATGTAGATCGGGAATGACTGTGTGGTGGAATCGTATATTCCCGCGGCCACATACACGGTTCCTCCTCCTGCGGCTGCGACCGAACCAATAGCCGTTTGAATCGATTCGACATCTCCTGGAACATGGATATCCAGGGCTTTGATGTCTTGAGCCGTGAAAGCCATGAGGACACATAAACACGCAAACAGAGTTAAAAATCTTTTACCTTTCATTTTTTACTCCTTTTCCCAAATATTAAATTCAATATATTTTTTCCTTTGTTTATGCCTGATCTCATGCACGAATACGCTATGAACGGAGACCTCTAAAGGTACACGATGCAGTTGACCGTTCTTGTGTTTGGGCATGAATCGCTTCTTTTCCAAACCAGGTAAATCTGATATTAGTGTAGCCAAACAGCCTGGCGCGTGTCAATCCAATAAAGGGTGAAATTCGAGATGATTTTTACTATCTGGCGATAATCTTGTCAGAGGAACACATCTCACCCCTTCCGACTAATCCCTTAGCGGAAGAGTCAATGTCTTGCGTTCTTTTTTGGAAAAGCGAATCGGACAAAAGAGCCTCAAATCTTCTAAATCGCCGATGATTCATCCGGGTTTCACAACAATGTTCCCCTTAACATCCTTTGAGCGGAGACATGAAACCTCCCATGGTTCTCTCGGTCAAAGGGAGCATGGAACGGCATTCTTTGACATAGACCTCTTTTCCGGAGATGAATTTTCCGATTTTTTCAGCAAGAGAATAGATTTTTTTCGAGACCGCCGATCCAACCTTCCTCAACAGGAAAAGACTGAATTCAATCGCAAGAGGACTTATCGGGAGAATTCAGTTTCTGCAGCTATCTGAAATCGGGTGAGGAGAAATTAGAGCCGATGGAGAGTATCGGTCTTGAGTAAAAAAATCCAAGATTTCAGTCCGAAGGATGGAACGAGAGAGGAGGAAACCTGAAAAGGAAAAAGTGTGGTGAGTGGCGGGGCCGACGAGACTCGAACTCGCGACCTCAGGCGTGACAGGCCTGCGTTCTAACCAACTGAACTACGACCCCGCCAAGGGATGATCGTTGTGGCTTTATTTTCAATAAATTATTAATTCCTCATCTTCCATCTCGGTCACCGATGGACTTCCCGCGTCTTTTCCAAGACAGAGATTTCTGGCTTTTTCCAGGAGAGAATTATAGGTGTTTATCTCTGTAAAGTCAATCCTTTATGACTTTATTGCAGAACTCCTCGAAATCAGGAAACTCTATTGATGTTTTCTGCTCCCTGTTCACGACGACAGATCCTAAATTGTCTTTGTTCTTTTCAAGTTCATCGTGATTTTTTGTTACACTTCCTCTCATTAACAAGAGTCTTTTTCCACACAGTCCTATTCTGAATTTATCCACACTGTCCTTAATTTCGATCACTATCTCATATTTAGCGAACACGTCATTTTCGACCACCCAGCGCATTTTTCCTTCGGACTCGAAATAAGCCACAACGCAGAGAAGCAAGAAACTCGGGTCATATTTCTTCTTCATGTCTCCACTTCTTTCCTGAGAATTCTCCTGTTAGCCCTCTCCCCCTTCGAATTAAGGAAGCCATGGGAAAAGGGGAAGTGAGAGAGGGCTTCGTTCAACAACCCCTTCGTTATTAATTTATGACCGATAGTTTATGATTTACAACCTTTTTAGACCGGATGTCCTATTATTCCCTTTTATTCCGTTTATTTTCCTTTTCTTGGAGACCCGGAACGCATGGTCTCTTTGCGCCTTTCCTTTTGCCAGCCTCCAGGATTGAAGGGCTTTAAAGGCTCGATTTGAATGGTTTTTATGAATGAATATGGACTTTTCTCATTTCTTTACATCTTTTCCAGGGCGGCGACTCTCTCTTTGATGGGCGGATGAGTGCTGAAGAGCTTGTTCACGTTTCCTTTAATATCTTTGAGAGGATTCACGATGTAAAGATGTGCGGTGGCTTTGTTCGCGGCCTCCAGAGGTTCCCTGTCCGCATCCAGTTTCTTCAAGGCCGAAGCCAGACCAGGAGGATAGCGTGTGAGGAAAGCGCCGTTCGCATCAGCTAAAAATTCTCTCTTTCGGGAAACGGCCATTCGGATCAGCTGGGCGATAAGCGGAGAAAATATGGCCAGTACAAGGCCGACCACAACGATGACTGCACCCACGTTTCCTCCATCTTTGCTGCTGCGTCTTCTTCCGCCCCAGAGAAATGTCCTGAGGATCCAGTCACTGAGAAGCGCCACGACCCCAACCATAACCACGGCCAGCGTCATGACGAGAACATCGTAGTTCTTGATGTGGGCCATCTCGTGGGAGATCACGCCTTCGAGCTCAGCCCGGTTCAACTTCTGGAGCAAGCCTGTGGTGACCACGACAACCGAATTCTTCGGATTCCGTCCGGTGGCAAACGCATTGGGTGCCGTGTCATCGATAATATAACAGCGCGGCTTGGGCAATCCTGCGGCGATTGCCAATCCCTCCACAACATTGTACAGATGGGGATATTCTTTTTTCGTCACAGGCCTGGCTTTGCTGATGGCCAGAACGATCTTATCGCTCGCGTAGTAGCTTCCGAAAGTCATTGCCACAGCGATTACAATGGCCAGGATCAATCCCTGAGGCCCCCAACCGGTCAATTCTCCGAAAAGCCACGCTAAACCAAAAATCAAACAGAGAAAAAACAGGATGAGGAAAAAGGATTTTCGTTTATTGCTGGCGATTTGCTCGTACATCGGGAATCAAACTCGAGGAGTCAGGCTCTCTTGAATTCAGGGCAGGTGCCCGATTAGAACTTCACCTCGACTGGCTCCCTGGCTTCCGGCTCCTCGATCTCGAAGTATTCTTTTTCTTTGAAATTGAACATGTTGGCGATTATGTTGGACGGGAAAACCTGCTGTTTGAGGTTGAACTGCATGATATTATCGTTGTAGAACTGTCTGGCGTAAGCGATCTTTCCTTCTGTGCCGGCCAGCTCTTCCTGGAGCATTAAGAAATTCTGATTGGCCTTCAGGTCAGGATAATTCTCGACCACGGCAAAAAGCGACTTCAGAGCACCGGTCAGCATGTTCTCTGCGGCTCCCTGCTCTTTGACCGAACCGGCATCTATGGCTTTAGCGCGCGCCTCCGTCACTTTCTGGAAAACCTCTCTCTCGTGCTTGGCATAACCCTTGACCGTCTCCACCAGATTCGGAATGAGGTCGTACCTCCGCTTCAACTGAACATCCACCTGTGCCCACGAATTGTCGCACCTGTTCCTTAAAGTCACCAGTCTGTTATAGATCCCGATGACAGTGATCACGACAACGCCTACGATGGCCAGAACAACAATCAATTCAAGTCCCATATTTTTCTCCTACTCATAAAGTTAAAAAAGGATTAGTCCCCAATAATAAACACTTTCAACAACGAAAAGTCAATAATGGATTCAGTCCATAGAAGAGTACGATTGGCTGTTCGGACCTATTCAAAAAATATTCATAAATGTCTGAGAAAAAATTGACAGCGTCTCCGGACAGTGATATATTTTGTCTTCTCTCACAAGGGAAATAATTATCTCAAACCTATAAGGAGGTTGTCTCAATGGCATCATTAAAGGAAAAATTCGCTTCAAAACTAGACCCCGTGCGCAACACAGTCAAGACGATGCTCAAAGAACACGGCGACAAAAAAATCTCAGAAGTGACGGTTGCCCAAGCCTACGGCGGAATGCGCGGCGTGAAATGCATGGTCACCGAGACGTCTGCTCTCGACCCGATGGAAGGCATCCGTTTCCGCGGATTCAACATTCCCCAACTCCGCGAAAAATTGCCCAAGGCGCCAGGAGGCGAAGAACCTCTTCCCGAAGGAATCTTTTATCTTCTGCTCACAGGTGAGCTACCCACCGAAGACGATGTGAAGGAAATCACCGAAGAATGGCGGAAGCGCAGTGTTCTCCCGGATTATCTGGTCAAAGTACTCAAATCCATCCCCAAAGACACTCATCCGATGACTCAGTTCTCTCTCGGTATCCTCACTCTCCAAAAAGACTCCATTTTTGCCAAACAGTACAGAGAGGGCATGAGCAAAATGGAGTACTGGGATCCCATGTTCGAAGACGTGATGAACCTTCTGGCCAAGCTCCCGAACATCGCTTCTTACATCTACCGCAGAAGCTACAAGGACGACAAGCATATTCCGGCTGACCCGAAACTGGACTGGGGTGGAAATTTCGCCCATATGATCGGGGTCGAAGATGAGAAGTTCAAGGAGCTCATGCGCCTCTATCTTGTCATTCACAGCGACCATGAAGGCGGAAACGTTTCGGCCCACACCACTCATCTGGTCGGGTCTGCGCTTTCAGACGCGTACTACTCGCTGTCCGCGGGAATGAACGGACTGGCCGGTCCACTGCACGGCCTGGCCAACCAGGAAGTTCTCAGATGGGTCATGGGTGTCATGGATAAGCTGGGCGGAGTTCCGACTAACGAACAGTTAAAGGATTTCTGCTGGGAAACTCTGAATTCCGGACAGGTCATTCCTGGATACGGCCACGCAGTTCTCCGTCAAACTGACCCCCGGTACGTCGCTCAAAGAGAGTTTGCCCTGAAGCACTTGCCTGATGATGAGATCTTTAAGGTTGTGAGTGCCCTGTATGAGGTGGTCCCGCCTATTCTGGAAGAACAAGGCAAGGCGAAGAATCCCTGGCCTAACGTTGATGCTCATTCCGGCGTTCTGCTCTACCACTACGGGATCAAAGAGTTCGATTTTTACACCGTTTTCTTCGGCGCATCCCGTGCAATCGGTGTTTTGTCCTCGCTGATTTGGGACAGGGCTCTCGGACTGGCGATCGAAAGACCCAAGAGTGTCACCACCGAGTGGATCGAAGGCCAGGTGAAGTAGTCCACAAGTCATTAATAAGGTTACGCAAAGTTACGAAGGGTGGTGAAAAGAAATTTTCACTGCCCTTCCATTCTCTTGTTATTCATTTTCCTTGTAAGATTGGGGTCAGACTTTGATAACTTTGAAAAAAAGAGGTTATCGAATAAAACTTAAAAATTCTCCGTCAAGACCTAATCCCAGATATCAGATAATCAAAGTTGTCAAAGCCTGACTCCAATTCTCCCGCAAGGAGGGTAATATGACGGAATACAAAATTGGCCTTATCGGCTGTGGAACCGTCGGTCAGGGTTTCCTCGAAATTCTGCTCCACAAAGAGAAATTACTGAAGGATGAGTTTGATTTCGAAGCAAAAATCGTCGCAATCAACGATAAACTGAAAGGATCTCTCCTGATTCCGGAGGGGATAGACATCCAAAAGCTGCTCTCTATTCTGGAGCGAGGAGAAAATATCGGCGCGTATCTCGAGGGAAAACCCAACGAAGCGGAAAAAATGGATGCGCTGCAGGTCATCGAACAGTGCCGTGCAGACATCATCGCTGAGCTGACCTACACCGACATCCAGACAGCGGAACCGGCCACAGGCCACGTCAAAAAGGCCCTTCAAACGGGAAAACATGTTGTGACCTCCAACAAGGGGCCTGCCGCTCTCTTTTATCAAGAATTGAAGACACTGGCCGAGAAGAACAACCGACTTTTCAAGATAGAAGGCACGGTCATGAGCGGAACTCCCGTATTCAACTTATGCGAAGTTGCGTTCGCCGGGAATGAGATCAAAGAAATAAACGGAATTCTGAACGGAACCACCAATTTCATCCTCTCCAAGATGGAGGAAGAGGGGATGGAGTATGAGGACGCGCTCAAGCTGGCTCAAGAGCTGGGTTATGCCGAAGCCGATCCGACCGCGGATGTGGAAGGATATGATGCTCTGGCCAAGATTGTGATACTCTCCAACGTTCTTCTCGGAGGGAACATCAAGCCATCGGATGCCGCAAGAAAAGGGATCACATCTCTCTCGAAGGACAAGATCCTCGAAGCCAAAAAGGAGGGATACAGGTATAAGCTCATCTCCTCGACCCGGAAAGAGAACGGCCGGATTGTCGCCAGTGTTTCCCCCCAGAAACTTCCCCTCTCCGACTCCCTCTCTGGCATCATGGGAGCGAATAACGCGCTCACCTTCGACCTGGACCTGCTCGGAAAAATCACGATTCAAGGCCCTGGCGCCGGAAAAAGAGAGACGGGATACTCCATCCTCGTCGACATGCTGGCCATCCACCGTCAATTATCCAAATAATTTTTGAATACCAAGGAAGAATGGAAGGGACTATAAAGGAGTTATAATCTCGATATAAAAATTACTGTTACAAGGGAAGAGAACGATGCACATTAAACTTCTCAGCGAAAAGGACCTCAAAGCCATGGACGCCCTGTTGGATTCCTACGGCGGGGCCAAAGAGATCTCTCAGCAAATTGATGCTTTGAGGAAATACGATACCCGGAAGAAAATTGCTGAAGACAAAGGATTCGGAGAGATTCTGGAAAAAGCCGAAAAATACGTGAAAAACTTTGCCAAAGTCGAGGATTTCATCCAAAAGAATCAAATCTCTGTCACGAAAAAGGGAATATGCACCACCCAGGTATCCGGATTTCAGGCCGCTCGACCGACGTTCGATTGCATGAGGAGAATCTCTGAGAACGGAGATGTGCTTTTCCCGACAGAGATGATTTCAGTCGTGGGATTGACCGATACATACGTCTACAGCGGGGATTTATTGACCACCTTGGCCCTGGCTGAAAATATTCTGGAGGCCAGCAAATTCTGCACCACGAACCTCATCGGAACGCCTCTTCCGGAAGAGCGCTTCGCGAGGTTAGAAAAAGTGACCGGAGAAAAGTTCGAAAGAACCGATATCGGAAACGGCCTGAGCCGAATTATCCTGAAGAACATGGGAACAGCCTACGGCAACCTCGGCGGTGTCGAGGTCGGGAACAATAATCATCTGGTCTACCTCGACGGGATCACGAGGGCCGCCCTCACGACAGGCGCCAACTTCTTTTTGAATCCGAGCTGGTCGACCATCGTGGCTGCTTGCTATTACGCGCGTGAAATCCCGAATCTCTCTTTCAAAATCTCGATGCTTCTCTCGACCCAAAACGCCATTCAGCTCCGGATGCTGATGAACATCATCAAAGAATATCTTCGAGACGATGGGACGAGCCCGATCTATGAAATCAACATCGGGAACGCCGCCACAGCGGAAACTTTCATCCAGTGCTTCGACGAAATCCAGGCTTCAGGCCTTCCGCGAATCTATTTGGCCGCTCATATCCGCATCAATCCTGACCTGGGCATGCCTGACTTCAACTGGACCGAGAGTGCTTTTAAAGTCCTGGACGCGGGAAGAGACATCACCATAAAATACGAGAGTGACGGGGAATCTCGTCCCTATGACACCATGGAAGCGTACTTCCTCTCGGATGAAGAGAGAAACGAATTGGCCGAAAAGATCGGCGATGTGATATACCATAAGTGCTTGAGGTGTGACAAGGACGCCAAGGAAATCATGAGGAGAGGGCACGAGACACATTTTGCGCGCGTGTCCTCCAGAGATCAAAAATGAAATCACGGATCAAGCCTTGCACCAACAGGAGATAAGAGATGGATCTGGGTATCAAGGATAAAGTCGCGCTCGTGGCGGCCTCGAGCCAAGGGCTGGGAAAAGCCATAGCCATTCGACTCTCCCAGGAAGGAGTAAAAGTCGCGATCTGCGCAAGGCATAAAAAAAAGCTTTTCAAAACAAAGGATGAAATCACATCTCAAACCGGTGGTAAGGTCATCGCATTGACTACGGACGTTACGGATAGAGAGCAGGTCGGCCAGATGGTCACGCAAGTCCTCGAGGAATTTGGATCGATTGACATCCTGGTCTGTAATGCCGGAGGCCCTCCCTCCGGAATGGCGGATGAGTTCTCACCGGATGATTACAGAAATGCGCTGGAGCTCAACCTGCTGAGCACGATCAACCTCTGCTATGAAGTTATGCCGCACATGAAGGAACACAACTGGGGAAGGATCATCAACATGACTTCAGTCTCTGCCAAACAGCCGATCGATAACTTGATCCTCTCCAACACATCCAGGGCAGGTGTCACGGGTTTTTCCAAATCTCTCTCTAACCAATTGGCCCCATTCGGGATCACTGTTAACTCCGTATGTCCCGGATACACAAAGACGGAAAGAGTGGAAGACTTGGCCAGGTCATTCGAGAAAAGCGGAAAAGGGAAGGTCGAAGATTTCTATGCCGCTGTCGAAAAAATGATTCCGGCGGGAAGACTGGGAACACCCGAAGAAGTCGCTCAAGCAGTGGCCTTCCTCGCTTCCGAAGGAGCGGGTTACATCACGGGCGTGGCTCTCCAGGTAGATGGAGGATTCATCAAGTCATTGTTTTAAAAAAAAGGGATTCACTCGGAAGGCGTTTTCCATGAGAATGTGAGTCCGAAAGGAAAATCAAATGAACGACCAGACAAAAAAATGGGAAGGCACCCCCTACCCCGATATGATCAGAGGGCTGCCGGAAGTCGACATGCCTTTTGAGGGAATACGCGCCTGGCTTCACCAGAATTCTACCTCCCAGGTCGTGTTCTTCGATATTCAGCCCGTCGGAGTCGTCCCTCCTCATTCCCACTGCGCCCAGTGGGGATTGGTGATCGACGGGGAGATGAAGCTCAAAATAGGGGAAGACACAAAAGTCTACAAGAAAGGCGACTGGTACTTCATCCCTGAAGGAGTCGTGCATTCGGCGACTTTTCTCACCCGGGTTTTCGTCATCGATTTCTTCGATGATCCGGCACGATACAAGAAAAAAAGCGAATAGGCCTGATTATCTGTCTCGCCATGCACACGATTTGAATACTATGAGCCAAATGAAATCGTTATTCGCAAGCCTGATGAAAGAATTCGAGGGCTACAATATCGGCAAAATGCTGAGCTACATTAACGACCCTGAGGTCATCTCGTTTGCCGGCGGGCTGCCCAGCAATGATATCTTTCCTGTGGAATTGATCCGCAAAGCCACGGATAAATCCCTTAAAGAAAACTGGGAGCTCACTCTCCAGTACTCTTCGATTCCAGGAGAAACGGCCCTGATGGAGGCCATCATCGATTACCTCCACAGGGATGATATTCACATCCGTCCAGAAAACATAATGATCACCACCTCCGGCCAGCACGGCCTGGACCTTGTGGGGAGACTCTTCCTCGAACCCGGGGACACGATTGTCTCTGACCTCCCCACCTTCGGCGGAGCCCTCGCATCTTTTGAAATGGAAGGTCCCCAATACTTCGCCCGAGAGGTCGAGGAGGACGGGTCTGATGTCAAGGGCATGGAGGCGGGAATCAAAGAGCTCATCACCACGGGAAAAAAGCCTAAGTTTATCTATGTGGTCCCGGATTTCCAGAATCCCTCCGGAATCACCACGAGCCTCGAAAAAAGGCTCGCTCTGCTCTCCCTGAGTAAAAAACACCACATCCCTCTGATAGAGGACAGCCCTTACCGGGAACTGCGCTACAGAGGAGAGCCGATTCCCTCCCTCTACTCGCTGGACCAAAACCAGGGAAACGTGATCGGTATTTACACCTTTTCCAAGATTCTCTGTCCGGGAATGAGAGTCGGGTTTAACATCGGGCCTCCGGAGGTCATTCAGAAGTTCACTTATATAAAGGGAGCCAATATTCTCAACACACCGAAACTCAATCAGGATATCTGCACAACATTCCTGCGGGATTTTGACCTGGACACTCACTTTGAAAAAGCTAGAGCGTATTATTCGGAAAAACTGAATTTTTTCCTCAAAGCCATGGAGGCGAATTTCCCTGAAGATACCGGCGTCAGATGGACAAAACCCGAAGGCGGACTGTTTCTGTGGATCACTGTTCCTGAAGAGGTCGACACCATGGAGCTTTTCTTCATGGCCATCGAAGAAAAAGTCGCATTCGTGCCGGGTGAAGTGTGTTACCCGGAAGGATTCCAGAGGCACAACACGATGAGAATCAATTTTTCGTATCCTTCCAAAGAAGATATTGTCGAGGGTGTAAAAAGACTGAGTTCTGTGATAAAAAAGTATCGCCAAAAAAATAAAAATATTTCTATGAACTGATGGAGGAATCATGAGCGACGATCAACAGTACGGACCGGGAATCATGAAGTATGTCAAAGCCGCGGAAGAATATCTGAAGCAGAAAGAAAAGCATATCGAACGGATTAAAAATTATAAATTCGACACCATAGCGGTCCACGGCCTCTACACTGTGGAGGAAGCTTTAAACCTGAATCAGGGCGCCATCATCGAGCCTCTCTATCTCTCCAGCTCGCAAGCCTACAGAGACTCCGATGAGATGGAGGCTGCACTGGCCTACCTGATCCCGACCTGGTGCTACACCCGGATCGCGAACCCCACGACTTACTATCTGGAATGGGTTCTGGCGCTTCTCGAAGGCTACAAGACCGGACACGACACATCCTGCCTGGTGACGGCGTCGGGAATGTCCGCCATAATGTCCGCTGTCGATCCTTTTCTCGTAAAGCAAAAGAAAGGCGAGGAAAAGATCAATTTTGTGGCATCCGTTCAGGTGTACGGAGGCACATTCCAGCATTTCTCCATCCGCAAAATGAAGGAAAGAGGGATCGAAGTGCGCTGGGTTGAACACCAGGAGGACATCGAGGAGTGGGAGGCGAACATCGACGAGAACACCCGCTTTCTGTATTCAGAAGCCCCGAGCAATCCTCAGCAGTCGTTCTGCGATGTCCAAGCGGTTGCCGACCTGGCTCATTCCTGGGAAATCCCGTTGATCATCGATTCCACCTGTGCGACTCCTGCATTGATGCGCCCTATCGCGCATGGGGCCGATATCGCCATACATTCTTTAACCAAATCTATCACTTCCAGCGGGTTTGCGATCGGAGGGGCCTTGATCAGCCGCAAGCCGATCGTGACCAAGGTTAAAAACGATGATCCTCTCTTTAAGGAGAGCTTCGCCGAATACGTGAAATTCCTGCCTTACAGGGACAACGGCCCGGCCGCTTCCCCGAGCAACGCGATTTATGCGATCAACGACCTCCGGACACTCCGGTCCAAGATGGACCTGGTCAGCCAGAACTCCCAGAAGGTCGCGGTATTTCTCAGTCAGCATCCCAAAGTCTACCAGGTGGATTATTTAGGATTGGAAAGTTATCCTCTCCACAATCTGGCGAAAAAGTACATGACGCTGGTGGATTCGGATGATGGGAAAGGCAACGCAGTCAACCGCTACGGCCATCTCCTCAGCTTTCGAGTCGACGGGCCTCCCGAAAACGCCCGAAAGGTTCTTGACAGCTTCAAAATAATTTTCAGGGCGACGGATTTGGGCCGGATAAAAAGTGTGGCCTGCATACCTGCGATTTCCACACACCAACAGCAGGGAGAAGAGGCGCGCGAAATGGCGGACGTTCCCCCGCAGCTGATACGGCTTTGTGTGGGCGCGGAGGACCCGGACGATGTCATCGGAGACCTCGACCAAGCCCTCAAATCCCTATAGGGGTCGCATCTTAACATTTGACATTCGCAGATTCAGACTAATATAAAGGGGTCGCATCTTAACATTCGGCATTCATTTTTTTTTCGATTTCTCTTTCAAACTTATCCAACATCATTTTCAATTCAATGTTGCTCACTGAATCTGAAATGAACCGCTTTATCATTTGAGAAACAGCAACATAATCCATCCCACATAAATCGCCTATTCCTCTCAAACTCAATTGAGTATATTTTCTCAATCCAAATAAAAACAATTTTCTATACTTATTATTTTTTTTCTTTAACAATAATTCTTCCTTTTTTACTTGAAAGGATTCCATAATTATTTCCTCAATATCTTTTACGAATAGTCTATTCAGATGCTTTAAATCCGGTTTTTCACGGATATCATTTTCTTTAAAGCCAGACTTGAATTGCTTAGTTATTTTATCTCTAAATTCTTTTCTTCCAAGTATTGAATGTTCACCACGGATATCCTTTTTTTTAATCTCATTATTTTTATTCATATGATTTAAAACGAATTCTTTATACTCATCACGCCTGAACAAAAACATTTTTAATATATCATCAGTAAATACCCACGAAATGGATTTTCTTTTTTTCGTATAGAGCCTAAAACTGCTCCATGTGTATTCTTCAGGATTATCCACAATTCCAGCACGAAACGGATTGAGATGGATATATGCACTTAACATTAATAAATACAATTCCTTTTCAACTAAAATAGATTTATATCTCCCTTGAAATATCGATCCTATTATATGGTGTTTTGATTTAAACCAATTTGAATAACTTGAATTGAGATAATGCATTGCTTTTGAAAGATTTCCCTCTGGTGTTTCAACTAATAAATGAAAATGATTATTCATTAAAACATAACAATGGATCTTTAAACCGAATTTTTGGGCTGCTTCACCAAGTTTTTCTATAAATTTTAATCTGTCTCTATTATCGATAAAAATATTTTCACGTCTTTCCCCCCTTGATATTATATGGTAAAAAGCTCCTCGATATTCAATTCTGTGTGGTCTAGCCATTCTTTAGATTTTATCCTTAGGAAAGACGCAGTGATTGTTTAACTTTTCTCAATCATGAAGAAACGGAATTTCATCAAAAACAAAACATTGAGTAAAATTAAATACCCTTATTTTTCAATAATGAAATTGGTGAATAAAATGCCAAATGTTAAGATGCGACCCCCGAGAGTGCTGTTTATGAACGAAATGTCAAATGTTAAGACGCGACCCCTTATGGTTATTCGCGGCGGTGACGGAGCTGGTCCAAGCTCACGGCCACGATGATGATCGCCCCGATGATGATCTCCTGGATATAATTCGGCCATCCCATCATCGTGCTTCCGTTCCTGAGGAAGGACATGATGAACACTCCGATCATCGAGCCGAGAATACTTCCTTCCCCTCCGCTCAGACTCCCCCCGCCGATCACCACGGCTGCTATAATATCCAGTTCGAGTCCGATAGCCACGGTGGGATCACCGACGGTCAGCCGCGAAAACTGCATGACGCCGCTCAGCCCGCAGAAGAGGCCGGAAACGGAGTAGATAATGATCTTCGTCCGGTTGGTCCGGATTCCGCAGAGACGGGCCGTGGCCTCGTTCGAGCCGACCGCAAAGACGTGCCTTCCGAACACCGTATACCGCAGGACTACAGCCATCACCACTGCCAGGATGATCATCAGCCAGACTCCCGGGGCCATCAGCAACCAAGAAGGCTCAGGATGCCTGGCCATCAGATCGTTGACCCAGGTGAGAGGTGCATCGATCTTCTGGTTTCCCGCAATCCATTTCGCGACTCCTCTGGCAATGCCCAACATGCCCAGAGTGACGATGAACGGGACCAGTCTCAACGACGTGATCAGACTCCCGTTGACCAACCCGACCAGACCCCCGGTCAATATTCCACACACGACAGCCACAACCGGCGGGACTCCGGCATTTATGGCAAAGGCGACGATGACACTGGAAAGGGCAATGTTCGATGCCGCAGACAGGTCGATTCCTCCGCTGATAATGATCAGCGTCATGCCCAGAGCCCCCAGAGCCACGATCACAGACTGCGTGGCTACGCTCTTGAAGTTGGAAACCCGCAGGAATCTATCCTGCACTTCGGGCATTAATGAAAATATAACAAGGACCAGTATCAATCCCAAAAACGGAGCCAGCCAGCCGATGAGATACTGGACTCGCGTTTTTTCTTTCACGAAATCTAGCTGAATCCTTCTCTTTTTCACTGCGGGACCACCTTCCCCGTGGTGGCCGCGGCCATCACACTCTGAGTGTCCCAGTCGGAATAATCTCGGATGTCCACAATCTGTCCGCGGTGGAACACGGCAATCCTGTCACATATACCCAGAAGCTCCGGAAAATAGGAACTGACAAAAAGGATCGTTTTCCCCTGGGATGCCAGCTGACCGATCCATTCATAGATCTGGGACTTGCTGGCCACATCGATTCCTCGAGTCGGCTCATCCAGGAGGAGGATATCCGCCTCTTGATGAAGCAACCGGGCCAGAGCCACTTTCTGCTGATTTCCTCCAGACAGATCCAGGACATCCTGCTCAGCGTCCCGTGCTTTTATCTTCATCTTCCGAATCCATTCACGCACGGAGGCTTTTCTTTTTTTTAAGTCAAGGAAGCCAAATCGGCTGTAGGGATAAAAATGGCTGAGGGTCAGATTATCCGCCAAAGACCGCGACAAAGCCAACCCCTCTCTCTGCCTGTCCTCACTGAGATAACCCATGCCCTGACGGATCCTCTGCGAGGGAGACGATCGGGGAGTTGAAACGGCTGCGATTCTCACGTTGCCATCGGCGACCGCATCCAACCCGAATATCGTCCTCATCAATTCTGTCCTGCCTGCGCCAACCAGACCGGCAAGCCCGACGATCTCGCCGCTGCGTAAACTGAGGTCCACCTCAGATGGCATATTCTTTCCTTTTAGCCTCTCCAGCTTGAGCAGCTCATCGCCGATTTCATGTTCAACCCGGGGAAACATCTCGTCGACTCGTTGTCCCACCATCAGCCGGATGATCTCCGCAAGGGGCACGTCCTTCATCTCTCCCGATCCGACTTTTTTCCCGTCTCTCAGCACTGTGAATCTGTCTGCAACTTCCTGGACCTCTTCCAGAAAATGGCTGATATAAATCACACTCACTCCCTGTTTCTTGAGTCTTCTGATAATCTCAAAAAGAATGGCGCTGTCTTCCTGAGAAAGAGAACTCGTCGGCTCATCCATGATGATAACCGTGGCTTTGCCCATCAAAGCCCGGGCTATTTCCACAACCTGTCGGGCGCCGATGCTCAGCTTTCTCACTGGAGTATCCAGAGAAATCTCCGGGTGATGAACGAACTTCAACGCCTCTCTCACCTGTTCTCTCGTTTCCTTCTGCCGGACAAAACCCCATGAAGCGAGTTCCTTCCCGAGCATGATATTCTCTTCAACAGTGAGATGCGGAGCCAGGTTGAGCTCCTGATAGATCATCGAGACCCCACTCTTTCTCCCATCCAGAGGACTCGAAGGGAAATAAGGTGCATCCTTTAAGAACATCCTCCCTGTATCCGCTTTGAGAGCTCCGCTCAGTATCTTGACCAGCGTGCTCTTGCCCGCACCGTTTTCTCCGATCAAGGCGTGGACTTCTCCTCTCAGAAGATCGAAATTGACATCATCCAGTGCATGGGTGGCCCCAAAGCTCTTGCTGATGTTTTCCATCTGGAGAACTTGAAGAGAAGTCCGATTCTGGATCATCTGTCTAGATAAGCTGAAAAATCAGGCTCAAGAAGGTTCTTGATTTCAGGATTATCCATGTTTTCGCGTGTAGCCAGATAGACTCCTGTATCAATTCGGTTTTCGATCGTCTGGCCCCTCAGATGAAGAGTCATCTGTTTGACTCCCAAATAGCCCATCTTCATCGGATCCTGGAGCACAAGACCGTGCAGCTGCCCGTCTCTGAGAGCCTGAATCAACTTCGGGCTGCTGTCAAAACCGACAAATTTGATCTTCCCAGCCAACCCGGATTCCTGTACCGCCCGGAGCGTTCCAAATGTGCTGGATTCGTTCGGACAAAAGATCCCTTCGACTTCCGGAAACCGGCCGAGAAGATTCTCCGCCAGCTGATAGGCCGTTTCGGTCGTCGCGCCTGTGTACTGGTCTTGAACGAGGAGTGAAATATCCGGAAATTCAGATGTTATGGTGTCCAGAAATCCGTTTTCCCTTTTCGTCGTGCTGGCCGATCCCTCCTGGTACCGGATGAGGAAAATATCGCCTTCTCCTCCGAGCAGCTCTCCCAGTCTTCGGGCGGCGAGGACTCCGCCTTGAGTGTTGTCTGTCGCGACAAAACTGATATGGTCCTCGCCCTGCAGCGCGGAATCGATGATCACGACAGGGATATTCTCGATGGCCGCATCCTGAACAGGCCGGCAGAGAGCCCGGTCATCCAAAGGCGCAAGAACTATTCCGTCCACTCCTCTGTTGATAAAATCCTCGACCACCATGATTTGCTGAGCCCGGTCATCCTCTTTCTGAGGTCCCTTCCAGATAATCTCGACTCCCAGTTCTCTGGAAGCTTTCACCGCTCCCGCATGGATCGATTTCCAGAATTCATGAGTCGTTCCTTTGGGAATTACTGCTATCTGAATTGTTCTCGCGCCTTCCTGCTGTGTGTCTTCCCGCTCTTTTTTTTCACAGGATAAGAATGACAAACAGAGCGTCAGAGGAACGATGCAGGACAGCGCCCACACTCTGTGCATGAGAATTTTCATATCTTCAACTCTCCCATCTACAGATTAAAACAGACCACCTTGGGTTCTGTCATCTCCAGGAGTGCAAATTTGATTCCCTCCCGACCGAGACCGCTCCACTTCACGCCGCCAAACGGCATCATGTCGATGCGGTAATCCGTGGAGTCATTGACCATCACGCCGCCGACATCGAGCCCCTTGATGGCCTTAAAAGCGTTATCCAGAGAACGGGTAAAAATGGCCCCATGCAGCCCGTATCTCACGCTGTTAGCCAGATTGATGGCTTCATCCAACGCAGAAACCTTATACAAATTGACCACCGGACCGAAAACTTCCTCGCAGTTCAGTTTGGCGGCGTCAGGCATATTTCTGAACACTGTGGGTTCAAAGCGAGTGCCTTCACGCTGACCGCCGGTTAAAAGCTCTGCTCCTGCCTTTACGGCTTCCTCGACCCATTCCTCAACCCGGGCTGCTTCCCCTTCAGTGATCATAGGTCCCATATCTGTAGACTCGTCCAGTTGAGGGCCGACCTTTATTTTCTTGGTGAGCTCGACAAACATTTTCTCAAACTCATCATACACGGCCTCGTGAATGTAAATCCGCTGCACTCCGATGCAGTTCTGCCCCACAGCCCAAAAGGCACCGGAAGCCGAAAGCTCCACAGCCTGGGACAGGTCCGCATCATCCATGACAATCACAGGAGAGTTCGATCCCAGCTCCATCCCGATCTTCTTCAAGCCTGCCTTTTTTGTGATGTCCAGACCTGCCTCAGTCCCTCCGGTGAAAGAGATCATTCTGCCCCTTGGGTCTGTCACCAGGGCATCTCCGATCTTCGAGGCCTTCCCGGTCACAACGTTCAAGATTTTCCAGGGAAGGCCCGCTTCGATAAAAGCCTCTCCCAGCTTCAAAGCAGAGAGAGGAGTGACCGTGGCAGGCTTGAGAACTACGGAATTCCCCCCCGCAATGGCCGGTCCGACTTTATGGGCCACAAGGTTCAACGGATCATTGAACGGTGTGATGGCGACGATGATCCCGATGGGAAATCTGTAATAGTACCCCAGTCTGTTCTCCGAACCTTCACGGCTGTCGAACGGGATGGTCTCTCCCACGACCCTCCGCGCCTCCTCGGCAGAGATCGTGATCGTATCGACACAGCGGCTGGCCTCTTTTCTGGCCTCCTTGATGGTTTTGCTTCCTTCCGAGGCGATTATTTTCGCAAAATCTTCCTGGCGGCTCCTTATGATCTCCGCAGCCTTATAAAGGATGGAAATGCGCTCATGCACAGGAAGAGCGCGGTTGATTTCAAATCCTTCCTCAGCGGCCTTGAATGCCGCATCCACGTCCGCAACGTCTCCGGCGGGAACTGTGTCGATGACTTTATCATCGTACGGGTTGCGGACATCTATTTTTTCATCCTTATCCATCCATTTCTCTCCGATGAGCATTTTCATTTGATTACCTCCGTTATGATGAAGAGACGGACTTTATTCACAGGAAAAAATACGAGTCCATGATTCAGAATTGTTCCCAATAAATCGGGATCCATGATGATAAACAGTTAATACAGAAAACAGATCCGTCTCCTTTCCTGCTGCATCTTTTAAAAGGATCTTCTTGACCTGCCATTTTCAGACTGCTCTATCTTAGTGCAAACATATCATTATTTCAACAATCCGACATTGGGATCTAATCTCAGTGTTGATAATCTGATTGGGAAGCGTTCCTATTACTGTGACGATATCTTTGAAAGTCAGGCTATCTGGTGAGGAAGCCATCCGGAGGCGAGCGGGCATGGTTCCCCGAAGAGGAGAGCGAGCCGAGGACTAAGTGGATTTTCCTGGCTGGGGAAAATCCATGGGCTGACTAATCAGTTTGCCTGACTTCCAAAGAGATTATCCCTGAAATGAGGATGTATGCATCCGGTAGTTGATTGTTGAATTTTAGGTGGGGTTATTTTAGAATGGAAGCGCATGGAACGGATCAAGATCTTCGGAAACGAAAACCTCAGGCTCAAAGGAAAGGTCAGGATCAGTGGAGCCAAAAACGCCGTCCTGCCAGCCATAGCGGCGTCCCTCCTCACGAAGGATAAAGTCCGCCTGAAAAACATTCCTCTTGTGAAGGATGTGTACACGATCTTGACCGTGATGAAGGAGCTGGGAGCCAATTCCAGCATCAAAAAGAACACACTGATCATTCAGGTCAAAAAAATCAAATCCGAGCAGGCTTCCTACGAGTTGGTTCAATCGATGAGAGCATCCATTCTCGTCCTGGGCCCCCTTCTGGCACGCTTCGGAAAGGCCTTAGTCGCACTGCCCGGAGGCTGCGCCATCGGTTCCCGTCCGATAGACCTCCACATCCACGGGCTGGAAAAATTGGGCGCCTCGATAAGCCTGGAGCACGGGTATATCAACGCCACAGCGGAAAAACTTCACGGCACAGAGATTGAATTCGAAAAAAAGACAGTGGGCGGAACCGAGAACTTGATCATGGCGGCTTCCCTGGCGCTCGGAGAAACTGTCTTGAAAAACTGCGCGATAGAGCCCGAAGTGATAAACCTCTGTGAGCTTCTGGTCAAAATGGGAGCCAGGATCGACGGGATCGGTGAAGAAACCATTCGCGTAAAAGGTGTCGCTGAGCTCGGCGGTGCCACCCATGAGATCATCCCCGACCGGATCGAAGCCGGGACCTTTCTCGTCGCCAGCGCTCTCACCCGGGGGAATATCGTGCTCACCCACGTCCGGCCCGATCACCTGGATACAGTGATTGAAAAACTGAAATATTCTGGAACGCAGATCGAAAAACTCAACAACTCTTCCCTTCGCGCCATAGGAAGCGAAGAGATCAGGCCTCAAGACATCACCACGTCTCCTTATCCCGGATTTCCGACCGATATGCAGGCCCAGTTCATCGTCCTGATGACTCAGGCCTCGGGAACCTCCATCATCACCGAAACCATCTTTGATAGAAGATTTTCTCATATCAACGAGCTGCTTCGACTCGGAGCCATAATAGAGGTCTCGGGTGACAAAGCTTTGGTGAAGGGGAACACTCCTCTCTCGGGAGCGGAAACCATTGCGACAGATCTCAGGGCATCGGCGTCCCTTGTCTTGGCCGGCCTGATCGCCACCGGAGAGACTGTTGTCAATGACGTCGAGCACCTGGACAGAGGTTACGAAAAACTGGAGGTCAAACTCAAATCTCTTGGGGCCAGGATCGAAAGAATAAAGGAGTGAGAACAGAGGCACAAAAATGGAAGAATGCATTTTCTGTAAAATCATCAGAAAAGAGATCCCGGCAGGCATTGTCTACGAGGACGAAAAGATGATCGCTTTCAACGACATCAATCCCCAAGCTCCGGTGCACATCCTTCTCATCCCCAAAGAACACTTCCCTTCCTTGAATGAAATCCCTGAAGATAAAAAGGGGATCTTGAGCCATCTCCTCCTTAAAGCAAAAGAAATGGCTCGAGAAAAGAAAATTGCGGATAGAGGTTACAGGATCGTCCTCAACACGGCTCGAGAATCAGGGCAGGAAGTTCTCCACATCCATTTCCACCTCATAGGGGGTAGGCAGATGAGCTGGCCTCCCGGATAAAAAGAGACAAGACCTGAATTCGCTTGAAAGAATAAGTTAAAAGGAGGTTAGACCATGGAAATCACCTGGTTAGGGCATTCTGGGATCAAAATCAAGGGATCCAAAACCATCTACATCGATCCGTTTCTCACGGGTAATCCGGCAGCCTCGACGACTCCCGATGAAATCAACGAGGCGGACGTCGTTGTTGTCACACATCATCACGGCGATCATCTCGGAGATGCCTTCACCATCTGTAAAAAAACAGGCGCCACATGCGTCGGTATCCATGAGATATCCGTGGATGCGGAAGCCGAAGGGATCACCACAGAAGGAATGAATATCGGCGGAACTGTTGAAGCCAAAGGAGTCAAAGTTCATATGGTGCAGGCACTTCACTCTGCCGAAAAAGGCGACCCGGCAGGAGTGGTCATAGAGATGGACGGCAAGACGATCTATCATGCCGGAGATACGGGCCTCACCTATGATATGAAACTCATCGGTGAATTTTTCAAGCCGGACCTCAGTTTCCTCCCGATCGGCGACAGGTACACCATGGGCGTCCCCTCAGCAGCCAAAGCTGTTGAGTTTATCCATACGAAAAAAGTGATCCCCATCCATTACAACACTTTTCCGATCGTCAGCGCGGACCCCGAAGAGTTCAGGAAGAGAGTCGGAGACAAGGCAGAAGTCATCATTCTCAATCCCGGAGATTCTTACGATCTTTAAACTCTTGCAGCCCGTCTGTGGCTGATTCGCGTCCTGTCCAGTGGCCTACTTGATCGATGGAAACAACCTTATCGGACACCTCTCCTCTGCAGATCTAAAAGACCCCCAGAGCAAGCCCATGCTCGTCTCGAAGCTCCGGAGATTCCAGCGCCAGAAAAAAACACGTGTTCTCGTGGTCTTCGACGGAACGCCCGACCTCAATTTGATCGGTGAAAGCTACCAGCGGAAAAATTTTTCAGTCATCTTCCCTTCTTTTGACCAGAACGCCGATGAAACTATCAAAGAAATCATCTCCAAACAGACCGATTTGAGAAGATTTTTTGTGGTCAGCTCGGATCGCGAAATCAGAGATTTTGCCAAGGCCAAAGGCGCAAAGTCCTTAAGCTGCGAAGAATTCGAGCGCGAGCTCAAGTCCACCCTGAGAGAGCATAGAAAATCTCTGGAAGAAGAGAAAAACGTTACTCCGCCATCCTCATTTGAAGTCAACCAGTGGCTCAAGATTTTCAAGGATAAAAAATGAAGGATATTTCCATCATCGGGGCCGGCCGGCTCGGCACTTCACTGGGCGCTGCGCTTTCGAAAAAAGGCTACAGGATAAAATCTCTCTCCTGCAAAACAGCTCGATCAGCCGAAGAAAGCCGGACGATCATCGGACAGGGGAAGGCATCCGCAGATAATATCCAGACTGCACAATCCGGAGATATTCTGTTCTTATGTTTACCGGATGACGAAATCCGGAAGGTGGCGAGGGAACTGAAGGGTGCGAACATTAACTGGTCAAAAAGATACATTTTTCACTGCTCGGGACTCCTTTCCTCGGATGTTCTGAAACCATTCTCCGCCAGAGGGGCCTTCACGGCCTCTGTCCATCCTATCCAGTCTTTCGCTCACAAAAAATCCTCTCCAGGACAGTTCGAAAATATTTATTTCGGATTGGAGGGCGAAATCGAAGCTCTGAAAATGTCTCAAGAAATCATCCAGAGGCTCGGTGGCCGCTCCCTGATCATCAAGGAAGAAGATAAAGCTGTGTATCACGCGGCCTGCAGCATAGCCTCTAATTTTCTCGTCGTGCTCCTGGATATCGCATCCTCGTTACTCACACGGATAGACCTTCCAGAAGACCAGGCCTTTCAAGTCTTGTATCCTTTAGTCCAAGGGACTTTACACAATGTAAAAAAATTTAACATCCGTTCCTCCCTTACCGGCCCTGTGATTCGAGGCGAAAAAGAATCCGTTAAAACACATCTTGAGGCGTTGAGAAAATTTCCCCCGTATGATGAGACTTATATAAACCTGGCGTCTTCGGCTCTAGAGATAGCCAGAAGGGAAAAAAAGCTGCCGTCACATAAGATCAAGGCGTTGAAGGCCCTGCTGGAAGGACAATAACCTCTTCTTCAAGCTCAACATCGAACGTCTCTTTCACCCGCCGTTTCAACTCCTGGGCGAGTCGAACAACATCCTGCGCTGAGGCGTTCTCCTGGTTAATGATGAAATTCGAATGCCCGGAGTACACAGAAGCCCCTCCCACCTTAAGCTCCTTCGCTCCGACTTTCTCGAGGAAATACGCGGCAGGGACTCTTTTCCCGCCGGAAATCACCGGATTTTTAAAATAGCTTCCGGCACACGGCAAATCGTGAGGAGGATGCTTTTTTCCTCTTTTTTTCAGGTTCCGATCGATGAGAGCTCTGATCGTTTTCCCTTCCTCCTCCCGAAGTTCAAACACAGCGCTCAATAACACATCATGTTTTTCCTTGAGAAGGCTGTGCCGATACCTGAATTCAAAATAGTCTCTCCCAACCTGAACCTCCTTCCCCTGAGAATCGAGCAGCAGGGCTTCTTTCAGGACATCTCCTATGCTCTGTTCGAATGCCCCGGCATTCCCGAAAATCGCACCCCCTAACGTGCCCGGAATCCCCGCCATGAATTCGATCCCACCCAGGCCCTGCTCAGTGCAGAACCGGAGTAGATCTTCCAGGGTGACCCCGGCAAACGCTTCCACCTCAGCTGTGCCCTCTTTTTTCTTTATTCCCTTTACGCTATTTTTTATGATCAGGCCTCGAAATCCGTTATCATCAAACAGAAGATTGTATCCTCCCCCGATGATATAGTAGGGGACAGAGGCTTCCCGCACACAGAGTACGGCATTCACAAGATCTTGACCGGCAGTCGCCTCAAAAAAATAGTCCGCTGTGCCTCCGATTTTAAAGTGGGAATATCCCCGAAGAGGAATCGATGTGAGCAAGGGTTTTTTAACATTTTTGAGGAAATCTTCAGAAAAATTCTCTGCTGCTGGGCTCATTTGAGAATATTTTATATTACGGCCGCACAAAGAACAATAGTCAATGGGGTCAGGCTCTCAACAAAGCCTGATTCCATCCTCTCAAATTCTTTCATTTTGGCACAGATTTTGCTATTATATTGAGTGGATAGAGGCTTAGCTTTTTAAAATCAGTTCGATTGATATTTAATCCAACAAAAAATATTATGCAGTTTTTCAGAGAGGTTAAAAAATGAAAAAAACAACTTTGACAGTACTGATCCTCATCCTCTTCACTTTCGGAACTTTATATGCTCAACAAAGCGAATCCGACCAAGCTTACATCGAGGCAATGGCAACCAAAGATCCTGCTCAGAAAGCCAAGCTCCTGAAAGAATGGCTCAAAAACAATGCAGGAAAAGGAAGCCAGTATGAAAAATATGCCTGTGCGGAACTGTGTGTGTTTCCTTATCCCGGGAAAACTGCCGAAGAGCTTATCGAATACGGGGAAAAAGCCCTCTCACTCGGAGGGCTGGACGATTTCACCAGAGCCAGGGTTTTAATGACCACGGCGTCAGTCTACACCCAGCGCGGCCAGAATTTGGAAAAGGCAAAAAACTATTCTCAGCAGGTCATTCAAATCGCTAAATCCAATAAAGATAATGATTCAAGTGGAGCCTCGTCCGCTCAGTGGAATCATTTTATGGGAATCGGGTACTACACGAACGGCCTCGCGCTCGAAAAAGGAAGGGATCCCAGGGGCGCATTAGAATCCTATCTCAATTCTTATAAAATTCTGAAAGACCCCCAAATCGCCAAGGACCTGAAAAGAGTCGGAAAAAACCTGTATGATTTCAAATTCTATAAGGACGCGGAAAAAGCCTTCCAGGTCGCCGCCACGGCCCTCAGGGATTATCCCAGCGTGTATTTGTACGCCAAAACTCTCCACAGGAACGGGAAGAAGGACGACGCTCTGAGGTACTATAAACAGGCTTATGCCCAACAGAAATCCGGAGATGTCGCCTACAATATTGGAATCATCCTCGCTGCCCAAAGCGAGAAAGATTCTTCTCTCTCCCCCGATGCCATCAAATATCTTCTCGAGGCAAGCTTCCTTTCTCCTCCCAACTCAAAAAAAGCCATGCAGCTCGCTGAATCGATATACTTCACATACAACAAGGACCTCAAATACAACGAAACAGTCAGAGAAATTCAGAAAAAGTCCAAAGAACTTGAAGAATTGACCACAGATTACAACAAAAGATTCGGCAACAAGGACGATGATGAGCTGTCCGATACGGATAAAAGAATGATGAGAATCTTGGAGCAGGATATCGAGGCCGTTCAGAAGGACATAGAGGAGCTCTTGACAAAACAGAAAGCGGCCCTAGACAAATTCAACAAGCTCATCGAAGATACAAAGCGAAGGCTCGGGACCAGATAAGGCCTGCCATTTAAAAAAGGAGACAGGCGAGTTTTTCTTCGGGGACTGTCCCTTTCAGTCCTTATATTAAGGATAGACAGGGACTGTCCCCCTTTTAAGGATAAACTCGCCTGTCTCTTTTTTTGTCAATTGAACTTTTCACGGGTCTATTATATTATCCTCAATGAAATAGCTCTGGAGGAAACCAGTCTAACCTCCTATCCGTGATGACATGAGAACCAAAGATCTTCCGCTCAAACAGGCCAAACAGAAAATCCAGAAAATACGAAAAGATATCGAACACCACGAAAAAAAATATTACGTGGATAACGACCCTCAAATCTCTGATTTCGAATTCGACATGCTCCTGAAAGAGCTTGAAGCACTCGAGTCACAGTTTCCCGAATTGATCACACCTGAATCGCCCACTCAAAGAGTGGGTGAGCAGCCGGTCACTGGATTCGCCTCTGTGGAACACAGCACCCCCATGCTCAGCCTGGACAATTGCTACAGCATCGAAGAGCTGAAGGAATTCGAAGAGAGAATCCAGAAAATCATTCCCAAAGAAAAAATTCAATACGTGACTGAACTCAAGATTGACGGCTTGGGTATATCAGTCATTTATCGCGAAGGAAACTTTGTCCAGGCGGTGACCCGGGGGGACGGATTCAAAGGGGATGATGTGACTCTCAACGTGAAAACAATCAGGAGTCTTCCGCTCACAATCCGCAACAGGCATGAGATTGAAGTCAGGGGAGAGATATTCCTTCCTTTTCAATCTTTCCATAAAATAAACCAAACACGATCAAAAAAAGGTGACCCGCTCTTTGCCAATCCCAGAAATGCGGCGGCCGGTTCTCTCCGCCTTCTCGATCCCAAAGAAGTGGCTTCGAGGCATCTGGATGTGTTCCTCTACTCCATCCTGACAGATGGGGACCAAGAAAAAACGCAATGGCAAGGCCTCCAGAAGCTCAAAGAACTGGGCTTTAAGACCAATCCTCACTCCAGAACCTGTTCTTCTCTGGAGGAGGTCGTCTCCTTCTGGGAGAAATGGAACAACAAGAGGGACAGTCTGGATTATGACGTCGATGGCGTTGTGGTCAAAGTCGACTCCACCCGACAGCAAAAGAATCTCGGCAGCACGGCCAAATTTCCCCGATGGTCCATCTCCTTTAAGTTTCCGGCAAGACAGGCCACAACACGGATTCAGGACATCCAGATTCAGGTTGGACGGACAGGAGCCTTGACACCTGTCGCCATCCTGGACCCTGTGCAGCTTTCGGGAATCACAATCAGTCGCTCAACCCTTCACAACGAAGACGAGATCAAAAGAAAAGACATCCGGGCCGGAGACTCTGTACTCATCGAACGCAGCGGAGATGTCATCCCCAAGGTCGTCTCCGTGATGAAAGAGAGGCGCACGGGCAAAGAAACTCCATACGTTTTTCCGACCAAATGCCCTGTTTGCGGTTCTAAGGTCTTCAGGCCCGAAGGCGAAGCGATATCGCGCTGTGAGAATCCCTCGTGCCCGGCAAGACTGAAAGAATCTCTGCTGCATTTCGCATCGCGCAGGGCTATGAACATAGAGGGCCTGGGAGAAGCCATAGTCGACCAGCTCCTGGCTAAAAAGCTCGTGAAGACCATTCCGGACCTCTACTCATTGGTGTTCGAAGACTTAGAAAAACTCGAAAGGATGGGACCGAAAAGCTCTCAGAACCTTTTGGATGAGATCGAAAGTTCAAAAGCCAGAGACCTCTCCCGGTTGATCTTTGCCTTAGGGATAAGATACGTGGGTGAGCGGACCGCCCACACTCTGGCAGCTCGTTTTAAGGATCTGACAACTCTGCCCAAGGCCTCCTTTGAAGAGCTCTTGGATGTTGAAGATGTCGGCCCCAAAGTGGCAGAAAGCGTTGTTTTCTTTTTTAAGCAGCCCGAAAATACTGAGCTCATGAATAAACTGAAAAACGCGGGTTTAAATTTCTCCCATAGGGAAGCAGCCAAACCGGCCGATCTTCCCCTGAGAGGACAGACTTTTGTTCTCACCGGCACGCTTTCTGAGTTGACAAGGGAAGAAGCTGCGGAGATCATCGAAAAACTGGGAGGGGTGGTGACATCTTCTGTCAGCCGCAAAACGACTTATGTGGTGGTTGGCGAGTCTCCTGGAACTAAGTTCGAAAAAGCTCAAAGAATGGGAATCCCGACTTTAGGGGAAAAAGAATTCTCAAAGCTTGTCGGGAGAGACTAACCTTTCTTCTTTTTCTTTTTCTTTTTCTTTTTTCGAAAAGAGATTATTTCCTTCAAACCCTTTTTTTCAGGCTTTTCAGTCAGGCCTAAAGCCTTGAGAGCCACCTCATGTTCAGGATCGATCTCTAGAGCTTTTTTAAACTGTCTTTTGGCCTTCACGGATAGTCCTTCCTGCTCATAAAACTCGCCCAAAGCGGCAAAGAGGTCCGCATTCCATGGTTCAAGATCAAGTGCTTTGTGAAAATCCTCTTCAGCTTTCTCATGGAACGAGGGAACTCTGGACTCAGCCATTGCGAGATACATAAAATAATTCGCCTTACTGCTCTTCAACCGGATAGCCTCTTCAAAACAAACCAAAGCCTCTTCGTATTTTCCGCGGTTGTAAAGGCCCTTCCCCTGGCGGAATTTCACATCCGCCTGTTTTTCCAGTTCTTTCCTGTCCACCTCAGCCGGAGAGTCCAGCTTCTCATCATAATCCTGTTTTTCTTTTTCATTGCTGAGGGTTTGGAAGGCTCGCGTGATGTGACCGAACACCTCTTCAACCATCTCTCTTGTATTTTTGGGAAGATCTCGAGCAAAGCGGTCCGGATGATACTTGCGCGCCATTTCAAAATAAGCCTTTTTGATCTCCTTTTGTGGCGCCTCGCGTGGTATATTCAAAATTTGATAATAATTCATGGACTCAATCTCTTTGTTGAGCGCCTCCAGCTCGCCTATCTTCTTCTGCGTCTTATCTTCCTCGGGTTTCAAGAGCTTTTCTTTCTCCTCCTCAACAGCTTTCTCTGGCTTCATCTCTTCCTTGACTTTCTCTTTCTCTTCGACAGCAGCCTTTTTCTCTTTCTTCCGCACCGAGGGAACCTTTTTTTTGGGCTTCTTTTTTTTGGCCGGGACCTCTTCTAGAACTTTAGCTTCTTGGACATCGATGAGATTCAAGCAGTAAAAGAGATAGAGGCTTTTCCAGAAAAACTCCTCAGCAGAGTCTGAGGCCCCCAGAAGCATTTCGGCAGAAGACTTGCCGTCAATCGATTTTAATAACAGCTTTTCTTCTTTCGTCAAACGGTCCAGGCAGTCTCTTTTCTTGTAAACCGGAACTTTGGTCTTCATAGCCTTTTCTAATTCAGGATCGTAGTTCATCCGCCTGATGCCTTCTTCGATCAAATCAGGTACATTCATCTTGTATGCGAATCTCTTCCGACTGAGATCTTTCCGCGCTTGAAAATCATACTTTCCTTCAAAAAGAGGAAAAATGTTCAAAGTGACTTCTCTCATCTGAAACATCAAGCCATCATTCAAATCTTCTTTAGTGAGAAGACCTTTTTTGATCAACGCTTTTCCGAGGCTCTGCGTCGGGTCGATGTGCTGGTCGATATTCCTGAATGTTTCCACAGATATCTTCCTCAGTTTAAGCAAGATCTCCCCCAGAAGTTCCTGAGGATGCGTGGTCTTGACCATGACCAAAACACCTTTCTGGAAGAAAAGGTATTTCTGGAGTTCTTTCTGTTTAAAGATAAGGCACCCCGTCCGTTTATCGAAATAAATTTCCCTGAGGTAATGCCCGATGTGTTCCATTTCGGATTCCTAATATTATATAAAATAAAATCACAATGCAAAAAAAATTACAAGATTGAAACCTGAAAATTTCACGCCCTCTTTCATGTTTCCAGCCTGCTCTCAACGCATCATTCCCGCCATTAACTCGAAAGCACCGAAAAATGATTGGGCGCCAGAAGTCAAGATCAAAGGACACTTTATTTTCTTGCTCTTTTCGAACACCGGTACTACAAGGTCCCTCCTGGGGAAAGTCCATGTATTGGGATTTGAAAAGCAGAAAAAATTGTGATAAATTTTCCTGGATGAAAGTTGCCCTGGCACAAATTTCTCCCCATCTGGGAAATCCGAAAAAAAATCTCGACCTCCATTTGCGGTGCATCGAAAAAGCAATACAGAAAAAGGCAGACCTGCTGGTCTTTCCCGAGCTCAGCCTCACCGGTTACTCTCTGATGGATATGGTGGATGACGTGTCCATTGTTCCTGGAAAAGACCCGATATTCAACAAGCTCAAAACCGCAAGCCGCGAGATCTCCCTTGCTGTGGGATTTGTGGAAGAAATGGAGAAAGGGCTCTTTTACAATTCCGCCGCTTTCTTGGCAGGAGGGAAAATTCTTCACATCCACAGGAAAGTTTTTCTTCCCACTTTCGGAATGTTCGATGAAGCGAGGTTCTATGCCCAGGGCAAGAACTTTCACACTTTTTCCTCTCCGTTCGGAAAAACGGGGATGATGATCTGCAGGGATTTTCTCAGCTACGGAGCCAGCTATCTGCTTTTCGCCGGCGGAACAGAGATCATCATCGTCCTGAGTGCAGCTCCTGGACGAGGAACCGCACAGGAAGAATCTTACGAGACGAGCCGGATGTGGGAGATTATGGGCGAGACCATCTCCCGATTTTCGACGGTTTTCCTGATTTACTGCAACAGGGTTGGATTCGAAGATGGAAAACACTTTGCGGGCGGCTCCTTCGTATTTAATCCTTCAGGGGAAATGATCGCCAAGGCAGCTTATGTCGACCCGGATTTTTTAATCTGTGAGGTCAACCTGGATGAGATTCGAGAAGTCCGCAAAAAATGGCCTTATAAAAGGGATGACAGGCCTGAAATCATACTCGAGGCCCTCAAGAGGACAGTCCAGAAATATGAAGATTAACACGCCTTTTGTCGAAAAAGTGCTGACGGCATTCATCAAGGATGAACTCCATAAATTCAACTACAAAAGGGGGATTTTAGGGCTGTCTGGGGGGCTCGATTCCGCTGTATGCGCCTTCCTTGCAGTCAAGGCCCTGAGTCCCACTCATGTTGTCGCTCTCATCCTGCCTTACGGACAGACTTTCAGCAGGGATGTGGAGGATGCTCAGGAAATCGCGAGGATTTTGGGTATAAGATCAAAAACAATCGATATATCCCCGATAGTCGACGTGTATTTTTCAAAATACCCGACTCAAAGCCGGATTCAAAAGGGCAACAAGATGGCCAGAGAGAGGATGTCCATCCTCTACGATTTTTCTTATCGAGAAAAGGCTCTCATTCTCGGGACGAGCAATAAAACAGAGCTTCTTCTGGGTTACGGAACCATCCATGGGGACATGGCGTGTGCGATCAATCCATTAGGTGACCTGTACAAAACCCAGATCAGGCAGCTTGCACAACACCTGGGAGTGCCGGAAAAAATCCAGAAAAAAACACCTTCGGCCGGGCTGTGGACAGGCCAGACTGACGAAAAAGAAATTGGCCTCCCCTACGATGAAATCGATAAAGTTCTGTTCCAGCTGGTTGACAAAAGGACGCCTCCAAAAGACGTTATCGCCTCAGGGTTCAAGAAGAAAACCGTCGAGAAAATCGTCAACCTGATAAAAAATTCTGAGTTCAAGAGGAAACTCCCTCCCATCCCCAAAATATCGTCCCGAACTGTAGGTCATGATTTTCTCTATCCTTATGACCGGGACAGATAGGCCATGCAGGCGGAAGATTCCGGAAAAAGGCCCCCCGGCACTCTGTACGTGATGGCTACCCCTATAGGAAATCTTGAAGACCTGACATTCCGGGCACTGAGAATCCTTGAAGAAGTGTCCCTCATAGCCTGCGAGGACACGCGTCAGACACGAAAACTCCTCGCTAAGTACAACATCCAGAAAAAGCTGATCAGTTATTACCATCCCAGAGAAAACCAAAAAATTCCTCGCATCATTAACCACCTGAAAAAGGGAGAGGACGTGGCGCTTGTCACTGATTCAGGGACTCCCGGGATCTCTGATCCTGGATATCCACTCATCAGGGAAGCCATTGCCCAGGAGGTCAGGATAGTCCCGGTTCCCGGCGCCTCAGCCCTGACCTCAGCCCTCTCTGCCTCAGGGCTTCCGACCCATAGATTTCAATTCATCGGATTTCCCCCTGCCAAGAGGGAAGGGACAAAAAAACTGCTTACTTCTTTGAAGGATGAGAAATCCACCCTTGTGTTCTATCTCCCAACTCGAAGGATTCACTCTTTTCTCCAGTTAGTCCTTGAAATCCTCGGGAACAGGCGGACCGTCATAGCCAGAGAAATGACGAAAATTCATGAGGAGTTCATCAGGGGAACAGCAGAAGAACTGACTCAAAACCTGGCCCAAAAGAAACTCAAGGGCGAAGCTACCCTCCTAATCGAGGGATCCCGATTAAAACCAGCTCAATCATAGGGGACGTTCCCATATCCCGTTATCTCTTTCTGTAGGTCCTTTTTGAATTCCGGTAAGATAAGGTGTCCCCCTGGGGAACATCCCCATATACATCAACCTCACTATATCGTATCCTGAAAAATTTCAATATCATCGGTTTTCCCCTGGGAAACGTCTCTGTATAAACGAAATTTAATAAATTTTAAAAAATTACTTGACAAATAGACACTAAGATATTATATTATATACGCACTAAGATATTAGGAGGTAAAGATGAATATTGTGAGATGGGACCCTTTCAGGGACCTTGTGACACTGAGAGAAAAGATGAATCGTGTTTTTGAAGAAGCGTTTACATCTCGTGGAGAAGAGAAGGACTTAATGGGCAGCACATGGAGCCCATCGGTTGATATCTACGAAGCCGAAAACGAACTTGTCCTGACAGCAGAACTGCCCGGTGTCGATGAGAATGACATCGAGATCAAGATCGAAGACAACACTCTCACACTCCATGGTGACAGGAAATTCGAAAAGGAAACCAAAGAAGAGAATTATCACAGGATCGAGCGCTCTTACGGTTCTTTCTACAGATCTTTCACCCTCCCTCGGAACATAGACCAGGAGAATATCAAGGCAGAACGCGAGAACGGAATCCTGAAGATCAGTCTCCCAAAGAAGCCGGAGTTGAAGCCGAAGAAGGTGAAAATCCTCAAGCCCAAAAGCTCACCCAAGAACAAGAAATAACGCTTTAAAAACCTATACTCTCGCGAGCGCCCACGGTCGAATGACCGGGGCGCTTTTTTTTACAAACAGGTGAGTATTCAAGCCTGAGCCAAAGTCAGGGCTCTCACTTCCTTGGCTCCCGCTTTCCGGAGAGCCAGGCTGCACTCTCTGACAGTCGAACCCGTTGTGTACACATCATCCACGAGCAGAACCGTCTTTCCTTTTATTTTTTCTTCTCGCACAACACGGAATGCGCCTGAAATGTTTTTCTCCCGCTCTTCTATCTCAAGGAGAGTTTGAGGAGGCACGTTTTTCACTTTGATCAGCACGCCTTCTTCCATCTCAATACTCTTGAGCCGCGCCAATTCTTCGGCAATACTTTGGGCCTGATTGAAGCCCCGTTCCTTTTTCCTTTTTTTGTGGAGTGGTACAGGGATGATCACATCTGCCTCCCACCAGATGCTTTCCTCTTTTCCCAGTGTTCTATACATCAGCCGAGCGAAGTCTCTGCCCAGAGCTTGAAAATGTCGGTACTTAAACAGAAGGATCGCATCCTTCAATCTTCCTGTATATCTGCCGAAAGAACGATGAGAGAAGAAGGGGGGTCTTTTCTGCACGCATTCCTGGCAGAGATGAGGCTCAACACCTCCCGCGAAAAACCGTCCGCAGCACACACAATAGGATGAAGGAAGAGAGATCATGCTTTCCCAACAGGAACGACAGATGATCCGCTCCCCGGGATATTCGAGCAGAGAAGAACACAGTTCGCAGAAAGAAGGAAAAAAAATAAGCTCGGCGAGCTTGGCAAATGAGGAAATTCTTTTGCGAAGAGAAGGAATCAAGATTCTTCTTCAGCTTTTTCCTGGCATTCGATGCAGTGTGGAGCCCAGGGAACAGCGTTCAGCCTCTTTTTGCTGATATTTTTCTGGCACATCTGACAGATTGCGTACTCATTCTTCTCGATTCTTTTCAAAGCCTCATCTATCAGAAACAACTGCTTTCGCTCGGCATCGGAAAGGCTGAGGAGGAATTCCTTGGTGTAGGAACTTTCGGCTTTATCGGCGATATCCTGGGCGATTCCTGACTCGACCTTCCGGCTCTCGTTGTAGAATTCGCTCAACTTGGCGACAATCTCCTCTTTCTTTTCCATCAATTTCTTTTTATATTTTTCTCTTTCGGCTTTATTCAAAATTATCCCCCTATTTGGCGTATTGTCTTCCTTTGATAATCATTAAAGCGCGATATATCTGTTCCAAGAGCATCACGCGGCTCAACTCATGAGAGAAAGTCATTCGAGAGAGAGAGAGGAGCGCGTCTGCTCTCTTCAAAATCCGTTCTTCCAGCCCCAGAAATCCGCCAATAACAAAAGTCACAGCTCGAGCCGAACCGGAAGAAACTTTCTTTAAAAACTGGGCTAACTCGACAGAACTCATTTCCTTGCCCTCATGAAAGAGGCAGATAATATAATGATTTTTAAAGTGTTTTTCAAGCTCGGATGCCTCAATCTCTTTGATTTTCTGGGCGTGTCTTTCGGGTATTCCTTTGGCTGCCTTTGTCTCGACAATTTCGCATCTTTCTAACCGGTTGATCCGTTCCAGGTAGAATTCCTGTAGATTTTGGATATCCCTGTTCCGTGTTTTTCCGGGCCACAAAATTCTGAATCTCATCAAAAACGACTGGATTCCTCCCGTTTTGTCTAAAAAACGTCCAATTCTTCAAAAATTGTCCATAAACAATAATGATTAAAAGGGCAATTGTCAATGTTTTTTTTAAAAACAGGAATTATGGCAGCAATTGAAATATCAGAAGGAGAGTTTAGGGGCATCTCCCCAAAGTTTTTCCAGGGAGTAGTATTCCCGTGCCTCTTGAGAAAAGACATGCACAATGAAACTTCCGTAGTCCATCAAAATCCAATCCGCCCTCTCCCTGCCTTCGACACTCAAGGGCTTTATTTTTTGCTTTTTCATCTCCTCCTCAACACTCTCGCAGATAGCCGTATTCTGTCTGGAGGAGTTTCCGTGCATAATGATAAAAAAATCTGTAAAAGATGCGATTCCTCTCAAATCCAGGACCACTAGCTCCTCGCCCATTTTCTCCAGGCTGGCCTTGACAGAGGCCTTCACCTCGGACGGGAGGCTCCTTTTGGTTGTTCTTTTTTTCGGCATTTCTTCGGTCATGGTCTAACTCTTATAAAGGTTATTCCTCTGAATATAAGCGTTCACTTCATCTGGAACCAGTGTTTGAATGGATTCGCCCTTTTGGATTTTTTTCCGGATATCGGTGGATGCGATATCCAAAGCGTCAATCGGCATAAGGAAAATTTTCCGAGTGCGCAGCATGTCCTCATTGATATTTCCAGATTCAGAGAGTTTGCACATAATATCTCGGGAGATCCCCTGGACGACTGACTCGGCCTCTTCCAGGCGAAATCCAGGCCGGCTGATGATCACAAAAAAACACTGTTCCAACACGCGTTCATGATTCTTCCATGTATCGATCTCTAAAAAAGCGTCGATGCCGAGGATGAAGAATATCCGAGAATTCGGGTAGAGCTTCTTAATCTTCCCCAAGGTGATGATCGAATAGGACCTCTCTTCCGCATCGACCTCGATGGAGGAAGGGATGAAATGAGGATGCGAATGGAGAGCCAGTTCGACCATTTTCATTCGGTGTGCCGGAGATGCGATCTCCGCGGAATCCTTATGGGGAGGAATGGAGGAAGGAATAAAGAGCACTTTGTCAAGGCCCAGCTTTTTTTGAACAATCTCCGCGGCCTTCAAGTGACCTGAATGGATAGGATTGAACGTGCCTCCAAATAATCCGATTCTCTCTTCCTTCATGAGTTCACTCTGACTTCTCTCTGAATTGATCCAGAGTCGTGGCTATTTCATTCACCAATCGGCGCAATCCTTTTTCCTTGAGCGCAGAGATCGCAAAAAACGGAAGTCCTTCATCTTTTGCCAGCTTCTCCGCATCTTTTAATCCAGCCTTCATATTGTTCAGGAGATCGATCTTGTTCGCCGCCAGGATTTGATGTCTTTCGATCAATCTCGGGCTGAACGCTTTCAGCTCTTTCATGACGGTTTTAAAATCCTGGATCGGATCCCTTCCTGTATACGGGGACACATCGATCAGGTGGAGCAGGATTTTTGTCCTTTCCACGTGCCTCAGGAATTGTGTGCCCAAACCGTGCCCGAGATGAGCCCCTTCGATCAGTCCGGGAATATCCGCGATGACAAAACTCTGAAGTTCATCCACATCCACGACTCCCAGATTCGGGACAAGAGTCGTAAAAGGATAGTCAGCGATGGTGGGCTTGGCTGCAGAAATCTTTGATATCAGAGTGGACTTTCCCACATTCGGAAAACCGACCAATCCGACATCGGCAATAAGCTTTAGCTCGAAGATACACTCTTTTTCTTCCCCGGCTTGGCCTTCCTCCGATTCCCTGGGGGCTCGATGGATAGACGTGGCGTAAGACGCATTGCCCCGGCCGCCTTTCCCACCTTTCGCGATCAAGTATTTAACGCCAGGAGAGATAAAATCAAACAGAATCTCTTCTTTATTCTCTTCTCTGACAATGGTCCCGACCGGAACCTTAAGGTCAAGATCCTCTCCTCTTTTTCCTTGGCGGTTCCCTCCCTCCCCATGAGATCCTCTGCGCGCTTTGTTTATGGGGTGAAACCGAAAATAGGCAAGGGTGTGGAGGTTCTCATCCGAAACCAAATAGATGCTTCCTCCGTCTCCTCCCCGGCCGCCATCCGGACCTCCTCGAGGAACCCCCCTCTCCCTCCGAAAACTCACACAGCCGTTACCGCCTTTTCCTGCACAGAGGGTGACTTTGACCTGGTCAACGAACATATTAAGCGGAGCCTGAACCTCCTTAGGCAGGGATCACAGAGACGAACTTGGTGTTTTTGCCCTTTTTTTCATACTGGACAGTCCCCGTGATTTTGGCAAAGAGGGTGTCATCCTTGCCTCTTCCCACATTCATTCCAGGTCTAAACGGTGTGCCTCTCTGGCGCACGAGGATGGAACCGGCCGTGACATACTGTCCGGCAAAGCGTTTGACTCCCAGCCTCTTCGAATGGCTGTCTCTTCCGTTTTTAGCGCTTCCACCTGATTTTTTATGCGCCATTTTATTTCTCCTTCTTTACGGATTTTTTCTTAGTCTTTTTTGCGGCTTTCGCAACGGATTTCTTTTTTGTGTCCGATTTCGCTGCGGGTTTCGCAGCCGGTTTGGACACTTTTTTGGCCGGAGCCTTCTTCTCTTCCTTCTTCGGAGTCTCTTTTTTCGCTTCTTTAGGCTTTGGTGCACTCACTTTTGTCTTGACCTTTGGAGCTGGTTTCTTGACTTCCTTCTTGACTCCTTTAGCCGGTTTCGCCTTGGGTGCCGCTTTGAGGCTGGAAACAATCTGTTCGATCTTCACCCGCGTGAGCTCCTGGCGGTGTCCTCTTTTTTTCTTGTACTGCTTTCGTCTTTTTTTCTTGAAAACAATGACTTTCTTGTCCTTAAAATTCTCCACGATCTCTGCCTTCACCACGGCATTCTGGACAAGAGGAGTCCCGACCAACGTCTCGCCTTGCTCGTCGACGAGAAGAACTCTGTCAAATGTGACTTTCTGGCCTTCTTTCCGGTCAAGCTTCTCTACGGCAAGAACATCGCCTTCTTGAACCTTATACTGTTTTCCGCCTGTTTCGATAACAGCAAACATCTTTTCTACCTCTAATATTTTGTCTTATGAGAAAATGAGGGATTCTAACTTTAACATACGGCTATCTTTATGTCAACTGGGGTCAGGCTTTGAAAACTTTGATAATCTTAAAGCTATCAATCAGGGCTTTCTTGACAAAAACAGCTCTTTTCTCTAACTTAGTGAAGTCTTTCTCCACGAGAAGATCTGGAATCAACGGGCGGTTAGCTCAGCGGTAGAGTACCGGTTTTACAAGCCGGGTGTCACTGGTTCGAATCCAGTACCGCCCACCAGAAATTCCCCCATTGACTGAAGAGATCAAATATCTCAGTTCTTGCTGGTTATCCCTAGAGGCCTTCGGTTTGGACGCCTCAATCCCCCTTTTTTATAATAAGGCAGGGCAGATGGTGGGAATTAATCTTGGGAGGAGCCGGTCTTGACCTCGAGTTTATGTCGGGTCTCCTGGTGCTCCCTCCGCTCCTTATCCAGATCTATCCGAAGCTGAGCAAGGTTTTTGGCGTATTTACTCACGATGGACTCAACGATACGATTGTATTTGTCAGCCGCCCTGAGAAAATTGGCTTTATGTTTTTCTTCGGCTTCTTGCAGCAGGGACTGGTACTGGTTCTTGATTTCTTTGACGGCTTTTTTGGCCAAGTGAAGCTCTTTTTTATGTTTTTTCTCGGCATCACGCAACAGGGACTGATTTTGTTTTTCCTTGATTATAATGGCTTCCTTGATCTCAGCCAGCTTGGATTTGAAGTTCTCGTAGGCCATCGTGTGATTCTGACGCTCCTGAGCCAAAATGTCTTTGGCATTCTGCACCTTTTCGTTCGCATCCTTCACGATCTCCTCAAATTCAGAACGAATCTGGGCGAGCTGTGCTGTGTATCTCTGTGTGAGCGAATCGTGAACATGCTGGCGCTCTTCTTTTTCTTTGAGAAGGTCGTTTTTATACCTTGTTTCAGCAGCCCGCAGCATGATCTGACTTTTTTCTTCAGTTTTCTGGACGACTTCCTTGAGCTCTGCAATCTTTGATTCATATTTTTTTTGTGTGTCTTGGTGAGCAAGGCGCTCCCGAGTCACCAATTCCTCAGCCTTCCGTACCCTGTCTTCCATATTCTGCTTGAGCTCCATGAGATTAACAATTTCCCTCCGCCGCTCCATCCCTTTCTCTATTTCGCTCTTAATCCTCGACATCTGTTCATCGAGCTCTCTGAGTTTATTCCTGTCAGAGAGAATCTCCTGGTCGCTCTCATGCAGTATTTCTTTGAGATGGACGAACTGGCCATTCTCAATGTTCGTCTGATCTCTCTCGCTGGGCACGTGCTTCGGATAATCAAAGGGCCTCATATCCCGACGGGCCTTTTCAAGCTGCTGGAGTAACTGATGTGTCCGGCTCTCTAAATCAGAAAGCCAGCGATCATTCTTACTGTCGCTGCTCGCTTCCCTGCTCATCTCCTGGTCACGGCTCAAATCAACATGATCCGGAATATTTTGAGCCCCGAGTGATGCGGCCGGAGGCTCTTGGATCTGATCAGATCTGTCTATGCTGGCCGGAAAATCATTGCTGTTTCTTTCCTGTGCGCTGACGATTTCCTCCTCTGTCAGAAGAGGTCCTGTCTGGAATTTTAATCCGGTCAGCCTGGAGAGCTGTTCCAGAAGCGCCACACGGGAGAGGTGCCTCTTATCCAAGTAAAGCTCCGCAGGGAGCTTGAGCTGCTTATGCATGGCAAAATCATTCGGCGAGAGCGTCTCTGTGACCAGGACGATCGGAATTTTGTCTTTGACAATCTTTCTCACTTTATCATAGATCGTGTATCCAAACATGTCGGGAGTGTCGACAGTGATGAAAATGAGGTCCGGCTTCAGCAAGTCCACCATGTGGACTTTGTCTGAATGGGGATTCTCAGATTGAACCTGAATACCATACACTCCGAGTATATTTTGAAGCAGAGAAATGAATACCTCATCGACATCAAAGACGAGAACTTGACGCGCACTTTTGGGTTCACTCATTTTCAGAATTATGCCTGGTTTGTTTAGAGTAATATATTCCACCATAATTAAGCAAATTGTCAATCGTCAGCGAAGAGGATTCCAGGGGTGATTTTGAGCTTTTTTCCCTCCTCTTTAGAGGTTAGAGTATTCACCGCTTCGGATGAGGAGATTTTCTGGACATTTAAACAAGAATTTCACTGCACTGTCCGCAGAAAGAAATCACAACTCTTTCTATACAGCCGCTTAGGAAAAAATGTAATTTTAATATATAATTAATAATTCCAAGATTTAATTTTCGGACCGCCCTGAAAAAATGAGACGAAAAATAGGACTTTTCATTTTCTTCACGATCATGCTCGTCCCGTTTTCCTATTCCCAAGATCAAGAAAAGAATCGCTCAGGAACATTCACCTTGTACTTCGAAAACGACACAGTTGTCGGAACTGACCGCTGCTTCACCGGAGGAGCTAAATTCGGATGGATGTCCCGAGATATCAGGAAATACAAGGAAAAAAAGGCATGGCGGTGGCTTCCTTTTGTCGACAAACCCGGATTTCAACACACCTTTGCTCTTTCCCTGGGGATGAATATCTACACTCCCGATGATATCACCCGAACGGATATAATCGAAGATGATCGTCCGTATGCGGGTATTCTGCATCTGGCCGTCGGAATCCACAGCATAAGCCCACGCATCATGGATTCCTGGGAGTTTTCTATCGGTATCGTCGGAGAGCATTCCTTTGCGGAACAAACGCAAAAATTCATCCATAAAGTCATCGCCGGAGTATATCCGGAAGGCTGGGACCACCAGCTCAGTGATGAACTGGCGCTGCAGCTCATCTATGAACGCAGGTGGAAATTTTCCTCATCCGGTTCAAAAGAGGGCCTGAGATTTGATGTGATCCCTCATCTGGGAGGAGGCCTGGGTAATGTCTACATTTACGGCAGCACAGGGGTGCAGGTGAGATGGGGATGGAACCTGCCAGAGGATTTCGGATTCCCGCTTATCCGCCCGGGAGGAGATGCCGGCCTCGGCCTAAACACTCGCGGTCCGTTCAGTGTCTACACATTTGCGGTGTTGGATGGGAAGGCCGTGCTGCGCAACATATTCCTCGACGGAAACACTTTCCAGGACAGTCACAGTGTGGATAAAAATCCTCTCACGCTGGACCTGATTACCGGGATAGGGATGAGACTGGGACGCTTCCACATCAGTTATGCCTTTGTGTTCTGGACAAAGAAATTCAAGACCGAAACAAGGAACCAGGTATTCGGAGCTCTTAACTTTTCCTATTCGCACTGAGAAAAAAAAGCCGTTCCGTTCATCACGCATATCTCAATATCAGCGCGGGGTGCCCTCAAGAGGTGCTCTGTTTGACTCTTTAATCCTGAACTGCTATTCTTTTGCCAAATTGAGAGAAGGAGCAACACGGCAATATGTCCCGCCGCACACCTGTCAGCCCTTCTGAAAAATACTCCAAGGGGAAAGGAGGGCTGAGATAGGGATGGAAGACACATCTCGCGACAAATTGAAAAAAATAGGCTCTTTTCTCTGGCTCGCGGCGTGCGTACTGTTATCTCTGATTGGAATTGCAGCCTTTATTTTCCTTTTTGTTCCAATCATGAACGTTTTCTGGTTCATCCTTTCGCCCATCATTTTAGCAATGTATCAAGTACCAGCCGTCTATCTTTACTGGCGATGGAAAAAATGGAAAGGTCGATCAGCCGATCAGAATGAAGGGGACGGATCGTGAATCTCAGCTGGCTGGATATCGCTTTTTTCCTGGCATTCATCTGTTTTGTCGTCGGAGTCAGTCTTTACAAAAGCCGCAAGAAAAAAGAAACCAGCGAGGATTATTTCCTGGCAGGACGGACTCTCTTCTGGTACCTGATCGGATTCTCACTCATTGCATCGAACATCTCCACCGAGCAGTTTGTCGGTATGTCCGGACAGAGCGCCGGGCATGTCGGGATGGCTGTCGCCAGCTATGAGTGGATCGCGGCCATCACCCTTGTTTTTGTCGCAGTCTTTTTCCTGCCCAAGTTCCTCAGGATCGGGATTTTCACCATCCCGGAATTTCTCGAACACCGGTACAATCCGATCCCGCGGGCCATCATGGCCTTTTACACCGTGATCATCTATGTGGCGGTCACCATCGCCGCTGTCCTCTACTCCGGAGGCCTGACCCTGCATACGATATTCGGGATTGACCTGACTCTGGCCGTGTGGATCATCGGCATCATCGCCGCCTTTTACACGACTTACGGCGGACTCAAAGCGGTTGTCTGGGCAGACCTCATCCAGGGTTCGGCACTGATCATCGGAGGGGGAATCACCATGGTCCTCGGGTTCATCGCGGTCGGCGGTGTGGATAACTTTCTCCAGACGAATGCCGACAGGCTGCATATGGTCCTTCCCGCCAGCCATATCGAAATCCCCTGGACCGCGCTTCTTCTCGGGATCTGGATCCCCAATTTCTACTACTGGGGCCTGAACCAGTACATCATGCAGAGAACCCTCGGCGCCAGGAGCTTGAAGCAGGGTCAGGTGGGAGTGATCTTCGCGGCCTGGCTGAAGCTGCTGATCCCGTTCATCGTCGTCTTTCCGGGTATCATGGCTCTTCAGCTCTACAGTGACCAGTTAGTCACCGCGGACGCGGCCTATCCACTTCTGATCAAGAATCTGATCCCTGCGGGTTTGAAGGGCTTCATGTTCGCGGCCATCTTCGGAGCGGTCATGAGCTCGCTCGACTCGATGCTGAACTCGGCATCGACCATATTCACTATGGATCTCTACAAGCGTCACTTCAAAAGGGACGCCTCTCCCCAATCGTTGATACTGATCGGGCGGATTATGACCTGCACATTCGTGCTGGTCGGATGCCTTATCGCCCCGCAGCTGGGCCATCCGAAGTTCATGGGAATCTTCCACTACATCCAGGACTTTCAGGGATTTATCTCGCCCGGAATCCTGGCCGCCTTCGTCTTCGGGCTGATATTCAAACGGGCTCCGGCATCCGCAGCGATAGTGGCTTTGATCCTGAACGTTCCGGTCTACGGCATCCTTCATCTGCACGCGTTCGACCACATCGTGTTCCTGAATAAAATGGCCATCACATTCGTCATTCTGATCCTGGCAATGGCCGCAGTCACTCTGTTCAGGCCTCTTCGCGAACCCAAGACTCTTCCGACAAAGGGAGGAATCGACCTGAAACCCGCTTCCTCTGTGGTCTGGTTGGGCGCTGCAGTGATAGCCGTGACTGTCATCCTGTACATCATCTTCTGGTAAAAAAAGGGGACAGGTGTACTAGCTCAGTAATTCGGCAACATTTTTATAATGTCATTGCGAACGGAGTGAAGCAATCCCGTAAAAAGAAATTCAATTTTCTCTAAGAGATTGCCACGCGTCGCTCGCAATGACACCTCTAATCTATCCCTTCTTTCTCATGAGATTGCCGCGTAAGCTCGCAATGACACCTTTATCCTCATTATCATCAATACAAGTGTTACCTAAGTACTGAGCATAAAGACCTGTCCTCTTTTTATACGATGAGGCGGCGCTCGTCCTTGACGACGTTGAGCACGATATGTGTGACTGTTCTGTCCACATATTTCTGGGCCAGAATCGTCTTTATGAACTTATTGAGATCTTCCCTTCCCTTGAAGTGGGCGATCACTATTGAATCCCACTCTCCCGTTACATCATAAATGGCCAGAACACGCGGGTCCTCCGCGATCTTCTCCTGCGCCTCGATAAGCTTCCCGTCGGAGATCCGCAGCGCCACGACAGCCATAAGAGTGAATCCAAAGTATTCCGGGTCGAGAACGGGGATATACCCTTTTATGGCGCCCTCCTTTTCCAGCCTCTTGACCTTATTGATCACTGCGGGAGCAGACGTCCCGATCTCCTTGGCGACTTCCCGAAAGCTCTTCCTTGAGTTTTGATTGAGGGCTCTGACGATCTTTAATTCCAGCTCTTCCACCTGTGCCTCCTTTTTTATATGTAATCCATTTTAGAAAAAAATAATACATTTGTAAAGAAATATGAAAATATTTCTTGACATATGAAAATAATTTACTACAATTTATACATTAATGATGATTGACAGCAATATCGAGACCAAACTGTACACACGGGAATCCATTGAACTCCCCGGTATTATAAAAGAGAGGCTCCCCCGAATTCAATCTGTTTATCAACCGGAAAGCGTCAACGATATCCAGAACCTTTTTTCCCGAAGCCAGAAGACCCATCTCCCTGTGATTCCCCGTGGAGCCGCAACTTCAGGGATCGGATGCATCATACCCCTCAAGAAATCCATCATGATCGATCTCACCTCGATGAACACGGTCGCGGATCTGGATGAAAACAAGAAAACCCTCTGTGTCGAAGCCGGCATTCGATGGTGGGAAGTGAAGAACTTCTTAAGAGCATACGGCCTCGACCTCTGCACCTGCCCCACCAGCCTGTTCTCCACTGTCGGGGGCTGGCTGGCCACCGGCGGCTACGGAATCAACAGTTTCCGGTACGGGCATGTGTCCAACCTGGTTGACTCGATAGAAATCGTGACTCCGCGCAAGAGCCGATGGATCGACCGCAAAGACCCAGAATACAGATTCTTCATCGGGACCGAAGGCCAGATGGGGATTATCAGCAAGGTCAAGCTCAAGGTGCGCGAATCCCACCCTTCGAGACCGCACCTAGTTTTGTTCAACACCACATCTGAGGCTGTCGGATTCTTATCCGGGATGCGGGAGTCTCCACGGATATCGCCCCTCCACGTCTCTTATTTTGACCGATCCCGGCTCGAGCACAAAAACCTGCTGCTCAACGGAAAAGTGACTTTCTCCGAGACAGAAGCCGTTCTCCTGACCTTTGAAAACTCTCCTCCCGAAGACGAACTCCTGAGCCTAGCCGAAAGCACAGGCGGAAAATTAGCTGATGAGCATTTGTCCGCGTTTGTATGGAACGAACGATATTTCCCCTTTTCCCTGAAGCATTTTTATCCCGCGTTCCTGGGCTGTGAAATAATCCTCCCCGTAAGAAACCTTGATCATTACGTCTCCCGGACGCGAAAATTCGGAAAAGATTACGGCCTCTCACTCTCGACAGAAGCAACGCTGATCAACCCAGATGAAGCGGTTGCCTACACGATCTTTCCCTCCGACCCGAAGAAGCTCACCCATTATGCTCATCTTTTTCTGACCTACTCGCTGGCTCATATCGCCGTCCGGTCCGGAGGCCAACCCTACGGAATCGGAACATGGAACCTTCCTCTGATGAAGAAACTGTACACGAAAAAAGAACAGGAAGAGCACCGGGCTTATAAAAAAGAATCGGACCCGCAGAATCTGATCAATCCATCCAAATCCTTCTCGCCCGTGTCTCCGTTGGCGGGTCTGCTGAAAGCGGCCTATGCGACAAGCGGCCTGTTCGCCAGCGGATTTCCGCTTTTCAAACCCTTTCTCAAGGTCTTGAGCAACGGCTCTCACCAAAACCCACACAGGCCCTCAGAGGCCGATTCCTGCGCCAACTGCGGCGCCTGCACGATCGTCTGCCCGGCCTACTGGATGAAAAAGACCGAGCTCGTCACGGCAAAGGGGAAACTCTTTCTTATGAGGAATCTCTTGAACGGCGCATCGGTTCCCGAATCGGAAGCCGAAAAAATTTTTTACTGCCTCCACTGTCATCTCTGCGAGGCGGTCTGTCAGAGCAAACTGACGCTCATACCGGTCTGGGAGAGGCTGGAATCCGCCGTAGAGAAAAAATTCGGCCGTCCGGACGCGAAGATCAAAGCCTTCATCGAAGCCGTGGAATCCGACCCGGCGTATACTGAACTCCTCGATACTTTCGGGATCGCTCCCGATAATAATTCCAAAGGGACACACAATGTATGAGAGATACCGTATAGAAACATCTCCCGTAAAATTGCCCGCCACACAGATCGGGAAGTTCGAGATCATCCGGAGGGATAACTGCTTCAACTGCGGACGGTGCATGACGCACTGCATCTACGACGTCCATAAGCGTGATGACAGCGACAACAGGAAAATGGCGGATCCTGTGAATCAACTGTGCAAGAATTGTTTCGCCTGCATTCAAAACTGTCCTCAACAGGCACTCGAAATGTTGAGGAACAAAGAATACGAATCTCTCGGGAACGCCTACTGGACTCCTCACAAAATCCTGACTATCTGGAATGAGTCTGAGGACGGGAAGATCCCGGTTCTCGGCGCCGGCTACCGTGGACCGTTCATGGGATCGGGTTTCGATGCAATATGGACGGACATGTCGGAGATCGTCCGGCCGACAAGAGACGGTATCCACGGAAGAGAGTACATTGCCACGGCGATCGACCTCGGTCGAAAGCTCCCGCTGATAACGGACTTTAAAAAGATCGATCCTCCGCATCTCCTTGAAATCCAAATCCCGATACTCTTCGACACGAATCCGTTGGGATTGCGTCTTAAAAATATCATTCTTGCCGTAGCGAACGCGGCCCATCGAGTCGGGACTTTTGCCTACGTCGACATCGAAGATTATTTCGACGGGCTTAAATCCTTCCTCGAATCGATCGCGTTTCGATTCCCGCTCGAGAGAGCCGGGGAAATCGATTCCGTTCCCTGGAAAAAGGTGAATCTGATCGAAATCCTCCTTCCCAGGAAATTTTCCACACAAAAACTTGAAGGTCTTCTGGGAAAACTGAAAAAACAGAATCCCCGGGCGCTGTTCTCGCTCGGAATGCCCAGCCATCATTTCCCAGAGGAAGTCTTGAAACTGATCCGCGCCTCTTCTGTGGATATGCTGAATCTCTATGCGGACAGTCAGGGCCAAAGCCCTGAAGGGAACATGTTCCTCAGCGAGTCCATAAGAAAATTGCATCTCAACCTCGTCAAGAGACACATGAGAGATGAGATCACACTTCTGGGGCATGGAGGAATCGCGGCGGCCGAGCATGTCCCGAAGGCCGTCATCTGCGGAGCCGACGCGGTGATCCTGGATCTCTCTGTGTTGGTGGCCATCGGATGTCGCGTCTGTGACGAATGCGTGATCGAACACTGTCCCGCGGGACTGATGACTCTCGACCCGGAAACCGCCGAGCAGAGGATCATCAACATGACCTGCGCTTGGCGAGACCAACTCCTGGAAATCTTGAGTGCGATGGGCATTCGAGACGTGCGAAGGCTGCGTGGTGAGGTGGGACGAGCGATGTTTTATGAAGAGATCGAGAGAGAATCCTTTGATTTTATTTTCGAGGAGAGGCCTCTGTTCAAATGAAACCCATGGAAACAACGACAAGTCACTCCCGATACCGAAGCCAGATCGGCAAATATCAGGTCTCGCTCAGCGACGAGTGTTTCCACTGCGGGCTCTGTGTCGATGTGTGCCCGTACGGAGTCTTCGAAAGACGGGAAGGATTCAACCATGTCACAACTCCGAATGCGGCCCGCTGCGAGGGTCCGGACTGCAAGGCCGGAGACTTTCACTGCACAACAAAGTGCCCTGTGGATGCCATACAGATCGACCTCCACCCCCAGTGGAAAACTCTCGGGGATTTCCGGTGGACGCCGGATCTGATCATTTCGACCTGGCAGCAGGCGGAAACGGGCAAAACTCCGAACGGAAACACGGAGTATAAAACCGGCTCTTCTGGAGGGGGGTTTGACCGATTTGATTTCATAATCGAAGATTCGTCTCCGAAAACCTCCTTAAGAGTCGAGAGGATCGACACATCCATTTGTCTCAACCGGCGAGGCGAAGGCCCTTCAGTCGAGATCCCTGTTCCCTGGTACGGAGCGGGAATGTCTTTTGGCTCAGTCAGTCTTCCCACGATGCTCTCCCGTGCCATATCTGCCAAGGCCTGGAATACGTTCACATCCACCGGAGAGGGCGGTTATCCGGATGAGTTGATCCCGTATAAAGACCATATCATCACCCAGATCGCCACAGGACTATTCGGTGTGCGTGAGGAGACGGTCCAGAGGACCCCGATCATCGAATTCAAGTACGCCCAGGGAGCCAAACCCGGACTGGGAGGACACCTCCTGGGAGATAAAAACACACCGGGTGTGGCGAAAAAGAGGGAGGCCGTTCCCTGGACATCGCTCTTCTCTCCTTTCCCTTTCCACAGCGTGTATTCCGTCGAAGACCACAAAAAGCATATCGATTGGGTCAAAACGATCAATCCCGACGCCCTGATTTCTGTCAAAGTCTCCACTCCTTCTGACGTCGATATGGTGGCGGTCGGGAGCTACTATGCCGGAGCCAACATCATCAATCTGGACGGAGGATACGGAGGAACAGGCGCCGCTCCGGAGATCGCCAAGAAAAATATTGCTATGCCCATAGAATACGCCATCACCAAAGTGCACCGGTTCCTGCTCGAGGAGGGAATCCGCGATGAGGTCGTCCTGATGGCCAGCGGAGGAATCCGAACCTCCCACGACATCGCCAAATCCATCGCTCTCGGAGCCGACGGCGTCATCATCGGGACGTCCGACCTTGTGGCTCTGGGATGTGTGAGATGCGGGAACTGCGAGAGCGGGCGCGGGTGCCCGCGGGGAATCGCCACCACCGACTCCGACCTTGACCGGCTGATCGACCCGGATTGGGGAGCGCAGAGGATTATCAATCTCTACTCTGCGTGGCAGAATCAGCTCAAGACTCTTCTCCTCCGGCTCGGGTTGAAAAGCATAAAAGAACTCAGAGGCCGGACGGATCTTTTGAGGTACGCCGATGAAGAATAAAGGGGCGCGACGACTGCTCGACTCCAGACAAAATCTCTCACCGCCTGTTCACAGCACCCGCAAACAGGCTATGGAGGGAGGCTGCGGAGTTGTCGGATTGGCGTGCGATGAAAAAATCGCGGGCCGGCACATCATGCAGCCTCTAGTCCAAATGCACAACAGGGGAAACAGCAAAGGCGGTGGAATCGCGGCCTTCGGACTCAACTCTGATCAGCTCGGGGTCAGCCAGAAAATCCTCGAAGAAGATTACATGATCCAGGTGGCCTATCTCCATCCGGAGGCCCGAAAAGATACGGAAAGAGAATTTCTCTTTTCCAGCCTGGAAGTGCACTCTTTTGCAAGGCTTCCGACTGCGACTGATTTTCGGGATGTCAACGGCCTGGATATCCAGCCACCCGAGGTGTGGAGATATTTCTGCCGGGTCAAGGAAGACGTGCTCAACCACTTTATTGCCATCCACAGCCTGGACACTCTTGACCGAGAACAGGCTGAAGACGAATTCATATACCAGAACACCTACTCACTGAATAAAAAATTCTATTCCGCGCTCGGAGAAAAAAGGGCCTTCGTCCTCTCTCACGGCCGAAACATGCTCATCCTGAAGATCGTCGGATACGCCGAACAAGTTATCGAGTATTACCAGCTCGAAAACCTTGACGCCCATGTGTGGATCGGTCATCAGAGATATCCGACCAAAGGAAGAGTATGGCATCCAGGGGGAGCCCATCCCTTCATGGGGATGAATGAAGCTCTTGTCCACAACGGGGATTTCGCCAACTATCATTCCATAGCTGAATACCTCAGCCAGAGAAACATCTACCCGCTCTTCCTGACAGATACGGAAGTCTCTGTGCTTTTGTTTGACCTTTTCAGCAGGATCTACGAGTATCCGCTCGAGTACACCATCGAAGCCCTGGCTCCCACCACGGAACGCGATTTTCATCTCCTCCCCGAGGAAAAAAGAAAAATATACAGGGCCATTCAGGCATCCCACATTCACAGCTCACCGGACGGCCCCTGGTTTTTCATCATCGGGCAGACAGACAGGAAGGAACGCAGTTATAAACTCCTGGGCATTACGGATACCTCGATGCTCAGACCCCAGGTGTTTGCCTTCCAGGAAAACGGGGTGAACATCGGTCTTGTCGCCAGTGAAAAACAGGCTATCGATGCCACCCTGCGCAGTCTGCATGAAGAGGACAAGAGATTTCTTCCGTATGCAGATACCTACTGGAATGCCCGGGGAGGGAGTTACACGGACGGAGGGGCGTTTATCTTTACAGTCAAAGACCAGGAGCTGACCATTACCGACAAATTCGGAAACAGAATATCCACAGAAAAAGACCGGGACTGCCCTTCGGTCAACCTTCCCGCTTCAACGCCTCAAGATGAAGAATTCTCACAAAGGGTGACAGAGTTCACCAGAATCATCGATAACCGATGGAGAGTTCCGATAAAGGATAGGGCCAAAGTTTTAACACAGTCAGAAAAACATCTCAACGAGATGTTCCACTCGCTGCCGGAAAGAGAGCGGGAAAGCATTCCCCTGCAACTGACAGACTGGCACAGCAAGGATTCCTTGTCCCCTCCTCAAAGCGAACAGGAAGTCCTGGTGGTCAACTGTGAAAAATTCCCATCCGAAGGTGATCAATCCATCTCCCGGTTCATCGTGAAAGCAAACCAGGCTGGATGGAAAAATTTCATAACGTTTAACTGGAGAGGCCAGAGGTTCTGCGGATGCGGGTTGGGTCCTGGCTCGAAGGGAGTGCGTATAGACGTGTTCGGAAGCTCAGGGGACTATCTCGGCTCGGGTCTTGATGGTGCAGAAATCGCGGTCCATGAGAATGCTCAGGACCAGGTGGGACAGATCCTGAAAAGCGGAAAGCTCATCATTTACGGAGACGTCGGACAGACTTTCATGTACGGAGCCAAGGGCGGGGATGCCTACGTTCTCGGAGATGCAGCCGGAAGGCCTCTGATCAACGCCGTGGGCTCGCCGCGCGTTGTGATCAACGGAACATGCCTCGATTACCTGGCTGAATCTTTCATGGCCGGAAATCCTCTGGAAGGAGGAGGATTTGTGGTTCTCAACGGACTCCGGTTCAACATCAAAGGCGAAATCGTTGAGCTCGACACTCCCTATCCTGGAGGCAACCTCTTTTCGCTCGCCTCAGGAGGGGCCATTTACATCAGAGACCCGCATCTCAAAGTCGAGCAGGGCCAGCTGAACGGAGGACGATTTGCCAAAGTCACGCCGAAGGACTGGGAGCTCATCCTCCCCTATCTCGAGGAAAACGAGAAGCTCTTTAATATTCCTGTCGAACGCTTATTGCGCGTGGGCGGAAAATCTCTTCCTTATAATAAGGTTTACCGGAAGGTCGAAGCCGTAGAACTGAAAATCCTCTCAGGGACTCATTATTAAAAATACGGAGGTTCAGGCTTTGACTTCGGACATGCGCGTTTTCACTTATTTCTCCCGGGTTTCTCTCTTTGTGATGTCGAGAGTCATGGTCTGCCTGTTTTGAGAGGTGAACAATGCATGAATTGAAAGTTCAAGTGAAATGTCCTTTCTGCAGACAGAGTCTGATGGATGAGGATGAAATCATCGACGACCTTCCGAGCATCAAGGTCTTCATCCAGTTTCACGACAAGAAGGGATTCCTCTATCTGAGTTCGATCTACGGCAGTTACACTATCAGCTCAGAAGTCCACATCCCGTTAAACGAAATCGTCCTGTTTTTCTGCCCCCACTGCCGCTCCTCTCTATTGACCAGCAGCCTGTGCGAGAAGTGTCAAGTGCCGATGGCCGCTTTTGAACTGCGGCAGGGCGGGAAAGTTCAGATCTGTTCCAAACGGGGATGCAAAAAGCACATGATCGAATTCTCGAATTTATCCCAGGAAATTTCGACGTTCTACGCCGAGTATTCGGCGCCGGGAGAGCCGTCGATTAAAAAGTGAGAGCGCCCCCGACGGGATTTGAACCCGTGCTGCCGCCTTGAAAGGGCGGTGTCCTTGACCAGGCTAGACGACAGGGGCGCAAAAGGTTGGTGAGCCGTGCTGGACTCGAACCAGCGACACCCGGCTTAAAAGGCCGGTGCTCTCCCTCTGAGCTAACGGCCCCCTCAGAA
>CAYGBC010000038.1:0-44309 GCA_964348015.1 uncultured Eubacteriales bacterium
TCTCTAAGAGATTGCCACGCTTCGCTCGCAATGACACCTTTATCCTCATTATCATCAATACAAGTGTTACTTAATTATTGAGCATAAACACCTGTCCCTTTTTTTCTTGGAAGCTGGTATAATGAGGCGCAAAAAAACGAGAAGGAGGTCAAAATGTGGGAGCTCTGTTTTTTCCTTGAAAATGATTTGACTGAGGCCCTCAAATTTGCCAAGCCAAAACTCTGCAGAGAAAAAATCGAGGCGAGTTATCAATCCGGATTGCTCGAAGTCGATAAGGAGGGAATCACCCTTTTCTACCCTGTGAAAGAGATTAAAAAGATTCAGATGAAGCGAATTTGAGCGGGCAAGAAGAGATATATTACATTCTTATTTTAGATTTGGATTTGCTTTCTGGAAAATCTTTTTTTATTCTCTCCATTAAGAGTTCATTCGGAATCCAGTTCATTGTCAGCGGAATCAGGTCTTTGAGATTTTCCAGACCTTTTTTCTTCCACGCGCGCACATACTCCGCCTTATCTTTGCCAAACCATTCCGAGATTCTTACACAATCTTGAATCTCTTGTAAATCTTAATTCAGCTGCCTGTTTTATTATTCACTTGGGGTTGGACTGTTCATTTTGTATAAATATCCCTCAAGTCTGCAAGATAATCCTTAAGCAAGTCGTCGCTGATCTCTCCCTTTAAGTTTTCAGCTACAGGAATGATAATCATGTGAATCGGGATAACTCTGTTCTCCTCCTCTGCATAGGCGGCGTCCAATCCACTCTGGAGTCTGCCGTAAGACAATCCGAAGACGTTAAAATGATATTTGATTTCCTCCACCACAAAATCGATACCCACAACTTTCTTTCTATCTTCTTCATCTGTTATTTCAGGATCTGAATAGACTTCTTTCCAATCCTTTGTTTTGTAATACACCGCTTTAATTCCTGTGAGAAATCCTTCGAGAAAGTAGACTCTGACTATGTCTTCCATGTCAGTCCAGAATTTTCCATCATAATCATCAAGATCCACCTGGTCTTGGGTTGAATAGAGCCCGATACTGCCCAAGAAAAATAAACTGATAAGACATAACAAGGTTTTCTTCATTCTGTGTCCTCCTTATTTCGAGTGATTCCCAAAAAAACCACTCAAGTTCTATTCTGATTATTTTTTATTTAGTCCTGGATAGAATTTTGTGTTTACAAAATTTCTTTAAGCCCTTCCTGTGCCCCTTGAGTTTGAGGAAACTTACCGCGAGCCAGGGATATGATCTTGTCGACCTGGTCATCCGAATGATCGGGATTGAAATGAGAGAGGTAGAGACTGTGGACTTTCGCTTCATTAGCGATTTTTGTCCCTTCGAGCCAGGTGCTGTGTCCCCAACCCTGTCTTCCGGATTCGTACTCCTCGGGCGTGAACATGGCATCATACACGAGAATATCCGCACCCCGCACAAAAGAGACCAGGTTCTTATCCGTCCCGTCCTTTGGGTGCTCTGTATCGGTCGCAAACACGAGAGTTTTCCCGTTTTCCTGGATTTTGTAGCTCACACTGCCCTGAGGATGGTTGAGTGGACAGTGGGAAATCTGTGCGCCTCCGATTCGAAATTCATTATCGGGAATCTTCTTGAATATTTTTTGGGACGGGGTTTCCTTGAAATTGAGCGGGAAATATCTCCCGGCCATCAATCCGCTCAAGTATTTCTCTGTTTCCTCGGGCGGTGTGGCCGCATAAAAATTCAAGGTGGCTTTCGGAGAGTAAAGCGGCGCAAAGAAGGGGAGGCCCGTGATGTGGTCCAGATGGAAATGAGTGAGGAGAAGATGAATGTTCAACGCTTTGTCTGGATGCGAGCTCGCGAGCCTGTCGCTGAGCTTTTTTATTCCTGTCCCGAGATCTATGGCCAGCCATTCTCCCGCCGAAGTCACCAGGCAGGCGCAGAGAGTGTGGCCTCCGTATTTATTCCTGTCCCGACCTGAAACGGGCATGGAGCCTCTCACGCCTAAAAATTCGAGTTCCATTTAAGCCGCCTCGCGTCCTTTTGATTCTGTGAGTGTATTGTCTTTGAAAAAAGGAGAGGAATGCAAGCTGTAATTTTTGAGTCCCCAGATCACCTGAGACAACGTCACTTTGATAATCCCAGTCAGGGGGACCGCAAACAGCATCCCGATGGGACCGGCAAGGTTTCCGCCGATGATCACGACAATGATCACCGTTAAAGGGTGCATGTTCACGCTTTTTGAGACGACCAACGGCGAGACAAAGGCGTTGTCGATAGCCTGCACCAGGATAAACATGATGACGATCCAGAGAAGGACTATTCCGAGGTGAGGCGGATTGTTGAGGATCGCTATGGCCAGAGCCGGTACTGCGCCCACCACCGGTCCGACATAAGGGATCATATTGGCTAATCCGGCCAGCATCCCTATGAAGACGAAATGAGGAATCGGGCCATCGAATCGGACATTGATCAGGAATAATCCGAGCGTGGAGAGAATCCCGACGATCAGAGCATCGACGGCTTGTCCCTGAATGTATTTTCCGACTTGATTCTCGACTTTATGAAGGATGTTTAAAGAAAGCTCGAAGTATTTGTTCGGGACTTTAGAGATAATCGCTCGTTTGAAGCGCCTGGAGTCCTTAATGAGGAAAAATGTGATAACAGGAATAATGACCACAAAGGCGAGGAATGAGCCCACGTTCTTGAAGAATTCTCCGAGGCTCTTCAGGAGGCTGACCCCGATCTCGTTCAATCTTGCGGTCACGTTCCTCGCCAGCTCTGCGTTGTTGAAATTCTTTTCAAAGTAGGCTTCCACCTTCATGCTGAGTTCAGTGATCACATCCGATTGGAGTTTGGATGTCAGGGCCTCCACAGTCCGGATGATCCCCGGTATGATCAGACTGAATGAGAAGCCGACAATCGCAAGGATCAGTATCATGACGATGAGAATCGCCCATCCACGTCTGAGCCCTTTGCTTTCCAGGAAATCCACCACAGGGCTGAGAAGTATGGACAGCAGCCAGGCGATGATGAGCATGATCAGGACATCTTTGACAAATGGAAAGAGAACAATAATCAGAGCAATGCCGAAAATGACCAGAAAGATGCGCCAGAAGGTCCTGATGACCTGGGAGTAAAGTTGGAAGGTGTATTTATCCAATTTTCCTCGGTGTCTTCCTCTACTCGATTTTCATCAGCATTTCATCAGTACGGCGAAGTCTCTCGCCGATGGTCTTTGCAAGGGAAAGAAGGACTTTAATTCCAAGTTTAGGCTTCCTGTCGAGAAGATCCAGAAAATCCGGGCGGAAGAATCCGATTATATTGCATTCTTCGGTCGCGATCGCCGACGCGGATCGTGGCGACTCATCCAGAAGAGCCAGGTCGCCGAAGAAGCATCCGTCCTCGAGATTGGCCAGAGTTTTACTTCCGCCTTTTTCATTCTCTTCTATGATATCCACCGAGCCTTTGGCAATGATGTACATGCCGAGGCCGGGATCGCCCATGCGGATGATGGGTTCGCTCTTTTTATACTTTCGCCGGTGCATGATCTTTTCCACTTCGGCCAATTCTTTAAGCTTCAGGTTGGTAAATATCGGGACTTGTCTGAGAAGTGCCAGGATATCGCCCTGTTTCTTTTTTTTCTTGAAGAGGCTGTTTCCCCAGATTGGATTTTCCATGTTCCCTCTCTTTTTTTCCAAACTACAATATCATATGTCCTTTGAGAAAAAAAGGAAAAAGGGAAAGAAAGGAGCCAAAGAAGCAGTCTGTTGTTTTTGCTCAGTCAATACGTAACACTTTAAATAATACGGAAGCCTAAAGTGTCATTGCGAGCGCAGCGCGGCAAGCCCATACGAAGTATTTATTTCTATGAGATGGCTTCGCTCCGTTCGCAATGACATTATAAAAGGATTACTAAATTGTTGAGCTGGTACATCTGTCCGCTTTTTTATGGACAACGTGAAATCCGTTCTGCTATATTCATACTGAACCCTATAACGATTACGGGAAAAAAGTCATGCCAGTCATAAACGTCATCAGCAGTGATGGGCGGGTATCCAATTTTCTTGTCGACAAGGATGAAGTGAGTATCGGGCGCAGCGAGGATAACGATCTCGTTTTGTCCGATGGGTCAGTCTCTCGCCACCACGCGAAAATCATCAAAACGAACAAAGGCTATGCCATAAGCGACCTGGGAAGTTTTAACGGAACCAGAGTCAACGGGAAGTCGATTCAGAGTTCTCCTTTGAAACAGGACGACGAGATACGAATCGGCATCGTGAAGCTCAGTTTTGTCAAAGAAAAGTCTGCTCCCTCACCGCTTGATTCGGTTATCCTTACAACAGAGGGCAGGGAAGTAACAGGGCAGAAGGAAATTCACGAAAGCATTGTGGAGGAGGCTCCGAGTGAGGACTCCAAAGAATTATTGATTTCCACGGAGGCGGATAAGACTCCCGTAGACAGCAGTTTTATCTTGGAATCGAAAAAGGACAAAAAGAAAGAAGAAGTGAGTGAGGAACTCACATCCCTGGAACGAATGAACAAGGTGCTGTTCGTTCTGTATGAGATCAGCAAGCAGCTCCATGCCATTCATGACTTTAATGAACTCCTTCAGAAAATTATGGACCTGATTTTTATGGTCGTCGATGCGGATTACGGCTATGTCATCCTGACCGGAAAGAAAAAGAAAGATGATTTCGCTCCCGTGGTTGTCAAATACAAAGACGCTAAAGTCAAAGCCAAGGGCGAGTTGATAGCCAGCCGGACTATCATCAACAGGGTCGTGAAAGATAAAGTGGCCGTGCTGACATCCAATGCGATGACTGACTCGAGATTCGGGCAGGCAAAGAGTCTCATGATGCGTCAAATCCGTTCGGCCATGTGTGTGCCGCTCTGGAAAAAAGACAAGGTTATTGGTGTGATCCAGCTCGACAGCATTCGGCCTGATAAACAGTTCACGGAAGACGACCTTGAGCTTCTCAAGGCTATCGGAAGTCAAATGGCCATGGTCATCGAGCAGGCCAGTCTGAATGAAAAGATCCGCGAGGAAGAACGGATGCGAAACCGTCTGGAGAGATTCCATTCCCCTCAATTGATAGAGATGATCTTGAAAGAGAGCGAAGAAGAACAGGAAAACATCATGGAGTCCAAGGACTTAACTGCGACGATCCTGTTCACTGACATTATCGGATTCACGAGCCTTTCGGAAGAGATGTCGCCTCGCGAGATCAATTTGATGTTGAACCAGTTTTTTTCCCGGATGACAGAGATCATCTTCACGCATGACGGCATGATCGACAAATATATAGGAGACTGCCTGATGGCTGTGTTCGGCGCTCCGATAGAGAAGAAGAAAGACCCGGAAAGGGCCATCCAGGCCGCTCAGGAGATGCGGAAGGAACTGAAAAAGATGATAGCGAATGAGGGCCTGGAGAAGAAATTCGATGTCCGGATCGGCATAAACACCGGGCAGGTTGTGGCCGGAAACATCGGATCCCCGAACCGATTGGAGTACACTGTCATCGGCGATCCGGTGAATATTGCATCGAGATTAGAATCCATCGCGAAGCCCAATCAGATTCTCATCGGCGAAGAGACATACAAACTCGTCAAGGGAAAATTCAAGATCAAGAAAGTCGGTCCCAAAAGGGTCAAAGGCAAGAGCGCAGAGATCATGGTGTATGAAGTCCAGTAGATACGGGGACTTTCCCTATTGTCATAATTAAGAAACACTTTTACTCGTTACATTGAAGATAAAAATGTTATTGCGAGGGTTTATGAGATTCCTTCGCTTTGCTCGGAACAGGTTTGGCAATCTCAAATGTATGAGAGGATGCATATTAGGTTGTCATTGCGAGGAACGAAGCGACGCGGCAATCTCATAAAAAGAGATGTATTTCACCTTATGGGACTGCCAAACTCCCTTTAATCACTCGTAATGATAAATTAATCTTATGAGATTGCCGCGCAAACTCGCAACGACGCCAATTTGTCCTCGTCATATTAAATGAGAGATTTTCTTATAGATTGAAAACAAATAGATGTGCGTTTTCATAGTTACATGAAAAAAAAGCTGAAGAAGTTTTTCCTCATCAGCGGGATTGCACTTTCCGCATTAGTGATTCTTCTGGTTATTTCCATTTTATTCATCTACTTCAACAAATCATTCGTAAAAAGTTATCTGGAAAAATCCGTTGCTCAAAGCGGCATCCAGCTCTCCATCGGCAAGCTCGATTACGGCCTTTTTCCCTTAAACGTCCAGGCCGATTCAGTCAAGGCCTTCCAGGAAATCGGCGGAATGGAAGTGGAGGTGTCGTTCGATGAGTTGAACTTGAAAGGCCAGCTGGGTCGATTGATCAGAAAGACAAGGCCCTCTCTCGAATTCCTCAATGTAAAGGGGGCGGCATTCCGCATCCTCATAAAAGAAGTGGAAGAGGAAGAGATTGATTATCAGATGTACATGCGTCAGATCTCCGACGCATTGAGCCATGTGGAGAAATTGAATTTAGAGAATTTTTCAATACAGTACATCACTCCCACAAACAGCGCGACGCTTGAACGGTGCGGTTTCGTTGTCTCGGAATCAGAAAAAGAGGGAGAATATGTCTTTTCACTGAACAGCGAAAGGATCGGAGTGGACAGCCCTCCCCACGCGCTCCTCTTAAATGCTTCGTTTCGATCATCCGGGAGATTTTCCTTTAGGGAAAAGCCCTATTTCGAAGGAGAGATGGTGCTCCACCCATCGCAGTTTGAATTCAAAGGCGAGACGCTTCATCTGCCAGAAGTGGCTCTCAATATAAAAGGGGAATTCCCTTATGAAAAAAAGAGGGTGTCTTTCCCCAAATTGGAACTGAGTGTCCCGTTGCTTCTGGATGCTTCGGCTTCCCTCAATCTGGATAGCAGCGAGGCTCCCTCTATCGTTTCTTCGATGGAAGTCCATCTAAAGGATTTGAAAAGGGCCTATGGCTTATTCGCGCCCTATCTGAAACCCTTTATTCCTCCACAGATAGAATCTTTTGCTGTGGAAGGCTCGGTTTATCTTGAAGGCGAATACCAATCCATCGGCACTTCCTCGGGAAAGAAAACAGACCTCGAGGGGATGGTGAGAATCGAGCCCAGCCAAATCCGCTGTGAAACTCCTGCATTCGCATTGAGGAGTGCGCTCCGAGGAGAATTTGAAGTGAGCGGAGAACTTCCGGATTTGAGACTGTCCGGGTCGTTGGACCTCGAGAAGGGGAGTCTGTCGCGGGACGACCTGAGCATACGGGAGGTCACTCTCGGACTCTCCGTTGAGGGGACGAGTACAGCTGTGGATGTTTCCCGGTTCAACGGAACGCTCGAGGGATTCTCGTTTGTTTCAAAGGACAAGACGGTGGATCTGGATAAAGTCGGGTTCGATGGGCAAGGCCGGATCGATATCGCCAGGAAAAAAGCGAACCTGGACCGGATGGAATTCCGCTTCCCCTCGCTGGCTCCTGTCGAGATCAATGCGTTGGTGGACCTTCAGCCTCAGGGCGAGAAGTCTGTCCGTTTGAAAAGCATGGAATTGGACTCCGCAGAGATCTTGAATCTGTTTTCCGACTTCATCCCCCAAAGTGTGCTGGACCTGGGACCCATGGGTCAGTTTGATTTCGATATCAGAGCGAGTCAGTCTCCAGATACCGGGGAGGAATGGGATTTTTCGGGTTCCATGGGGCTTACTGGAGGAGGATTCCACAACGCATCATTCACCTTCGCGAGCGAGTCTCTTGAACAAGAAGTGGCGTTCAAAGGGAAATACAATTTATCCAAGCAGCTTGTGGAGTTTACGGCCGATGTGGACCTTTCACGGGGGGAGTCTCTCTGGAATGCCTATTATATGGACTGGAGTCAGAGTCCTTTCCGGATGAAGATGTCCGGCATCTATCATGTTCCGCTCCAGAAGCTTGATGATTTTAGGGCGGAGACGGCGCTTTTTTCTGAAGGAAAAATAGATGTCCGCGGAGAGATGAGCTTTCAAGACGCTTCGGTTGTGGATTTACGGATAACGGCCACTAAATTGGACCTCGGGTCTATGTTCGTGTTTGCTTCTCAGGGAACGCCGATCGAAGAGTATGCTTTGGATTTAGGAGGCGATGCCGAAGCGCAGGCCCGTTTGAGGATGGAGAACAATTTTCTATCCTTAGAGGGACGTTTCTGGATCAAGGATGGATCAGTCATTAATCAGGACAAAAACCTCCTGGTCGACGGAATACAGGTTAACATTCCCTTTCATTATGAAAGCTTGTCTGGAGATGGGGGGTCGCAGGACACAGTTTTGGAGGATGGGTATGTGAGCATCGAAAAGTTTGAAACATCCTCTCTTTCTTTTGATCCTTTTCGGCTTGATCTGCACGCAGGAAAAAACAAGTTCGTGATTGATCCGTTGACACTGGATATATTCGGGGGAAAAGCGGAACTGGGGAAGTCTGTCCTGACCATAGACCCGGAACTTCCGAGCATCCACGGCCTTCTCTCGTTTTCCCTAAGCGACCTGGACCTGTCCAAGCTTCCCGTTCAATCTGAGCAGATTGCTCTGAACGGGACTGTCCTGATAGATTTGCCCAGAGTGGAATTGAATCCCGATGAGATCCTCACTGAAGGAAAGGCCGAGGTGAAGATGTTTGATACGACCATCCTGATCGAGGACATCAAAGCCACCAAGCCGTTCACGAAGAACCGGACGATTTTCTGCAACGTGAAGTTTGATGACCTGAATTTAGAGCAGCTCACCAACACAGTTCCTTTTGGGAAAGTCACGGGTATCTTGAAGGGAGAGATCAAAGACCTGGCGATCTCTTACGGTCAGCCGGAAAGATTCATACTGTTTTTAGAGTCTGTCAGGACAAAAGGTGTTCCTCAGAAATTCAGTTTGGGAGCGGTCAATGATCTGTCGATAATCAGTTCCGGAGAGAGTTCCGCTATCGCTTCCAATAAAGGATTGACGAAGTTCGTGTCTGAATTCGGGTATGCCAAGATAGGGATCTACTGCTCACTCAAGAATGACTCATTCTCTCTCAGGGGGACAATCAGGGAGAAAGGAGTGGAGTATCTGGTCAAGAGGTCTTGGCTTTTTGGAATCAGTGTGGTAAATAAAAAACCGAAGAACCGAATCCGGTTCAAAGATATGATGAGCCGGCTCGAGAGGATCGGCCAGTCTGAGGGAGCGACGACTCAAAAAAAGGATTTATGATATAATATGCGGGGACTATCCGTAACATCTACTGAGAGTATGAGTTGTGTATGAGTAAGGATAAAAATACGATTAGGGAGAGTGTGAAAATGAGATCAAAATTTTTAAGGATTGTTTCAGCCAGTCTTGTCCTCCTTTTTGTCTATTCCTGCCTCACGATTAACATCTATTTTCCGGAGGCTGAAGTCCAGAAGGCCGCTGAAGAGATCGTGGACGAGATCAGGAAAGAAGCTGAAGAGAAAGAGAAAAAAGATAAGGATAAAGAGGCTCTGATGACGGAAACAGGCCCCATGATGGCCAGCGGAGGCGGATCGTTCTCTCTGGTTCCTTCCCTGTATGCGCAGGAAGAAGCGACTGAAGTGACCACTCCCAAGATCCGGGCTCTTCAGCAATCTATGAAACAGAGATTCCCGAAGCTCAAACCGTTTTTCGACAAAGGGAACATCGGAGAAGGAAATGACGGTTACATCAAGATCAGGAACGAAACCGGGTTGAATTTAAAAGAAAAGTCCACACTCCGGAATCTAGAGAGGGATGAGAATAACGACCGAAGGAACCTCTATGCGGAAGTCGCAAATGCCATGGATATTAAATCCAGTCAGATCGATAAAATTCAGGGAATATTCGCTCAGAAATGGATCAAGGCAGCTCTCAGTGGCTGGTGGGTACAAAAAGAAAGCGGAGAGTGGGTGAAAAAACAGTAGCCGTTTCACCGGACTGACTTGCTTAGAAAACAGCTTCCAAGTCGGTCGATCAGACTGAAAGACGCGTAAGTCGCTGAATCATCCAGCTCGCATCAGAGGAGTCAACCATGAAAAGAGTTGTGAGAAAACAGCTCAAGGAAGATGAGTTTGTTTCCGTTTTTAACAAAACTGTCCATTATATCAGAGAACACACAAGAGAGCTGATGACTCTCTTTGTGGCGATCGTGGTTTTGGCCGTAATCATTTTTGGGGTGAAATTCGTTTCCAGGCAGAACCTGAAAAAAGAGAGCCAGCTGCTCACACAGATTCTGGAGCTCCAGACTGATTTGAATGAAAAGCCGGAGAATCTGGCCAAACTCGAGGAACTGGCCGGAAGCGGAAAATTCTCCAGGATGGCCTACACAGCACTGGCGTCCTACTGGATAGAAAACGGAGACCTGGATAAGGCACAGAGCTATCTTGAGGAGTTCCCGCAGAAACAAAAAGATATCCTGTTCTACCAAGCCCAGAATCTGCTGGCGCAGGTCCATTTCAAAAAAAAGGAGTATGATAAGGCCATCGAAATTTACAGGAAAATCGAAGAAGAAGATCCGGAAAGCTACTCTCTAGAAGTTGTGCTTTTTCACAGAGCTGAAGTCCATGAGGAGATGGGAGAGATGGACGAAGCACTGGCGCTCTACAGGAAACTCCAGGAAGAATACTCCCAGACATATTATGGTTTTGATGCATCTCAAAAAATTAGAGAATTAGAATCAAAAAAATAACGCGGGCTCTTGTAAATTCAAAAAAAAGCGATATAATATCTTGTTACAATTTTGACGAGGAGGAACTAAATGGCTTTAATGATCACTGAAGAATGCATCAATTGCGGAGCCTGTGAGCCGGAGTGCCCGAATGACGCCATTTCGGTGGGAGATGAGATTTATGTGATTGACCCTGAAAAGTGCACAGAATGTGTGGGGCATTTTGATGAATCGCAGTGTGCGGCTGTCTGTCCTGTGGATTGCTGTGTTCCTGATCCCGAACATAAAGAATCCAAGGATGAATTGGAAGCCAAATTCAAGGCGCTCACAGAAGAGTAGACGCTTACGTTTCTTTAGCTTGATAGAGGAGTGATTTCGGTCACTCCTTTTTTTTATGCGACATATGGAAGAAGAAAAAGAGAGTGCAAACGAGAGTGGAATCAGGACTCCCTCTTTTTCGCTGACAAAGAATATCTGGGTCAACATCCTTCTCTTTGTTGTGACTGTTTTCTCCACATTTTTTGTGGGGATATCTTTGAGCATCAACTATCTGTACACCGACTCTATTGCCCAGGAGACGCAAATTCCTGTGACTGCAGAGATGGTGATGGATCCCCAGGTCTTGTCGCTGAGTTTCATCTATATGGTCGTGCTTCTCGGCATTCTGCTGGGACATGAATCCGGGCATTTCTTGGCCTGCAGGTATTACAGGATAAACGCCACGCTTCCGTACTTTATCCCGGCGCCCACGCTGATTGGAACCCTGGGCGCATTCATCAAGATCAAATCCCCGATAACCCGGAAGAAACAGCTTTTCGATATAGGAGTTGCCGGTCCGTTGACAGGATTTATACTTTCCGTCCCTGCGCTGATATACGGCCTTTCCCTCTCTAAAGCTGTCCCGCCGATCCCACAAGAAGGGGATTTTGTGTTCATCTTTGGCGAGCCTTTGATCCTGAAGATCATAGGATCTGTGATTTTTAAGGATATTCCCTCCGATTTCAATGTTTTTCTCCATCCTGTTGCGTTTGCGGGCTGGGTCGGGATTCTGGTCACATCTTTTAACCTCTTTCCTGTGGGGCAGCTCGATGGAGGACATGTGTCTTATGCTCTTTTAGGAGAAAGATCCCGCCGGATCGGGAAATTCGTTTTAGTTCTCTTCGTCGTGATGGGATTTGTCTTCTGGATAGGCTGGTTCATCTGGGCATTCCTCCTCACGTTCCTCGGGCTGAAACATCCCCGCATCGTTGATGAATCGGTTCCGCTGTCGCCGAGGAGGAAACTCATCGGGTATCTGATGGTTTTGATATTCATACTTTCCTTTATTCCGGATCCCATCAAGGGGTACAATTTTTTTGATCTGATGAAGGGATTCAGGTTCTGAATCACAGACAAAAACAGGAAAAAGGGGGAAAAAGTTTTTAACAATATCTGTGGAAATATTGTGGAAAAACCCGTATTTCATTTGCCATTTTTTCGATTATTCCTTGCAAAAATGACAATTTGCACAAAAATTGGTCATCTTGGATAAATTGTTTAATTTCAATAACTTATGAAAGTGTTGAAAACAAAGAAATTACAAACGCAAATTTTTTTGATGCACAGATTTTCTAAATTGAAAGATGAGATTAGGTCTTTGTTCTTAAAAACCAGCTGCAATGCTTTTGAAGACATAGGTGTCATTGCGAGCTTGCGTGGCAATCTCATAAAAAAGGAATGTGTTTATCTCCTTTGAGATTTTTTTTCAATTAAATAAAATAGAAATGGTTCTTATTTAAAAGGTAAGTAACATCGAGCCTACCGCTTATTCCTTACTTTCTGCAGCGCATAGGCGATCTGCCCGAGCGAGAGCGATTCGTCGTTCGGAGAGTAATTTAAGGGCCTGAGAACGTTGAATCCTCGTTTCTTCAGAGCGGCAGTGGCTCTGTGCAGGAGCTTTTTATTCAAGAATACTCCTCCGACCAAGACCACTGTGTCGATCCCGTGTTCTTTTTTGGCTTTTTCTGCGACCGAGGCGATCACCCGGCTGAGTGTGTTGTGGAATTTTGACGATACCACGGAGGCCGTGACGTTTTGTCCCGAATCCTGGACGACAGACCGGATAGTCTGTGCAAAGGAAAGCTGAAGAGGACGAGAATGACTTTGGATAGAAAAGCCGTAGCTTTGCTGTGTGCCCTCATCGGCGGCCGCTTCCAGCCTCATCGGGGCTTCGGCTTCAAACTCGACTTCAAGCGGGGATGTGCCCGCGAGAAAAGAGACCGCATCAAACAGTCTTCCGCAGCTTGAAGTCAGAGGGCTGTTGATGCCTTGTTCGACCATGCGCATGACGCCCTTGATGCTGTTTTCCTTCAGTTTACTGAGAGCTTTCACGTCCGGGAGCTCAGACCCGAAGGCATCCATGAGGTAGGAGAGAGCCATACGCCAGGGCTGTTTGGCAGCCAGGTCTCCTCCAGGAAGGGGCACATACTGGAAGTGCGCGAACCTCTGGCAGGTGGAATAGTCAGCGAGAAGGAATTCACCGCCCCAGGCTTTTCCGTCCTCCCCGTAGCCGTATCCGTCCAAGCTCACGCCCAGAACCTTCTTGTGCGGAGGGATCTTGTGCTCGAGAAGCGGAGCCAGGATATGAGCGAAATGGTGCTGCACCTGAAGATAGGGGAGGCCGGACTTTTGAGCGTATCGGGTGGAGTGGAAATCCGGATGGAGGTCCGCGACGATGAGGTCGGGCTTGACTTCGAAAAGTCGCCTGAGATGCTGGATCGTCTCCTCGAAGTATTTGAAATTCTGGTACTCATCCAGGTCGCCCAGGAACTGACTCGTGACCACGTAACCGTTCTTGTAGACAGAGATCGTATCCTTGAGCTCTCCGCCGAGTGCGAGGATGTGGCGGGGGGAAGCAAGGTCTTTAGGGACGCGTTGGGGGTAGGGGACATACCCTCTCGCGCGCCTGATGAACACCGGTTGTTCATCCACAACTTTGATGACCGAATCGTCGGCTCGCATATGGATCGGCCGGTCATGAGAGAGGATGTAATCGCAGAGTGCGCTGATTCCTTCTTCCTCATCTTTCATAATGGGCGCATCTTTTTTGTTGGAGCTTGTGGCCACGATAAGGTCAAGATGTTCCAGGAGAAGATAGTGAAGAGGAGTGTAGGGGAGCATGAATCCGAGTTCCTCGAGGTGAGGAGAAACTCCTCGGATATCTTTCTTTTTTTTGAGGAGGACGATCGGGCGTCGGGCCGAAACGAGCAATTCTTTTTCGGCAGGAGAAACGGAAGCGTATTTTTCTATGGTGTCCAGATTCCGGGCCATCAGGGCTAAAGGCTTGGTCCTTCGTTCTTTGATCTGTCTCAAGCGCTGGACAGCCTGATGATTCAGAGTGTGGCAGATGAGATGGAAACCTCCGAGCCCCTTAACGGCCAGTATTTTTCCTTCTTGGATCAAAGAAGCGGCTTTGCGGATTCCTCCTTTTATTTTTCGTCCTGTTTTGGCATTGGCCAGGTGGATTTGTGGACCGCAAACAGGACAGGCGACGGGCTGGGCATGATATCGCCTGTCCAGGGGATTGACGTACTCATTCCGGCAGTTTGTGCACATGGGGAAGCTTTCCATGGTTGTCTCTTTTCTGTCGTACGGAAGGGATTTGACGATCGTGTAGCGCGGTCCGCAGTCTGTGCAGTTGATGAAAGGATAATGATGTCTCCTGTCAGCGGCGTCCATCATTTCTTTATAGCAGTTTTCGCAGACGGAAATGTCGGGAGAGATGAACACAAAGCTTTTTCCCTCTTTCGTTTTTTTGATCGTGAAGTCTTTGAGACCGAGGAATGCGGCCGGTTCCAGAATAATCTCCTCGATTTGAGACAGAGGGGGTCCAGTTTCCTCGAGCGCATTCAGGAAATCTTTGAAATCCGTTTTTATCTTGCTTTCGAGATGGATTTCGACTCCGAAACCGATGTTCTTGACCCAACCTGCGCAGTGAAATCTATGGGCCAATCGATAGATAAAAGGCCTGAACCCGACTCCCTGGACGACTCCAAAAACGACGATCCGCACCGCCCTTTTTTTATCCATGTTTGTGTCTGATTTGGCTTTCTTCATTTATGAATTCCCATATCCGTCTGGGAAATTGTCATTGCGAGGAACGAAGTGACGTGGCAATCCCATATGTATGAGGAGATGTAATGGTGTGTCATTGCGAGCATGCGCGGCAATCTCATAAAGGATGAGAAGTATGGGTGTGTCATTGCGAGCATGCGCGGCAATCTCATAATTTGTTTGATAAATCCTTCCACGAGGGATTCATGTTTGAGATTAGATTGATTTTCTTCTGTCTGCTTCCAGACTTGATTTGTTTCTCTCTCTCGATAGCATCATTTATGTCATCAAAGATTTCATAGTAGACTAATTTATCCACATTATATTTCTTAGTAAATCCCTCGATTAATTTCAATTTGTGCTCGTATACTCTTTTTTCTAGGTTGCTTGTTACACCAGTATAGAGGACGGTATCCAGTTTGTTAGTCATTATGTAGATATAAAATTGCTTGTTCATTTATCTTAAGAGATTGCCGCGCTTCGCTCGCAATGACACCACTGATCCATTCCATGCGAGATTTCCGCGTTGCTTTGCTTCTCGCAATGACACCTTTAATCCTTTTCATTTTCCTTAAGAGATTGCCACGTCGCTGCGTTCCTCGCAATGACACTTATTATTCATTCCATGCGAGATTGCCAAGCCTGTTCCGAGCAAAGCGAAGGAATCTCATAACCCCTCGCAGTGACACCACGTATGCTTTCCTTTTTAAGCGGTGTCAATTATTTATTCCTTTGACTGTAAACGCAGCCACAATAGCTCTGACGGTAGAGTCCGTGGCTGTGACTCAAGTCCACGCTTTTCTTGAAACCATCCTGTTTTTTGAAGTTGGCTTCCAAAAAATTGATCCGGTATCTGTGGGCAAACATCTTACCGACCCTGTTGAGGACATTTGCCTTTTTTAACGGACTGAGACTCATGACTGTTGTGAACGTGTCGAACCCGGACTCGGAAGCTTTCTGAGCGGTCTTTTCGAGCCTGAGGGCGTAACAGACATCGCATCTTCTTCCTTTTTCAGGTTCGTCCTTGAATTTTTGCGTGATCTCGAACCAGCGTTCATCATCATAGACGTCTTCGACCAGATCCACGTCCAGAGCTCGCGCGACCTTTCTCGCTTCTTCAAGCCTCAGGTCATATTCCGCTGCGGGATGGATGTTCGGGTTGTAGAAGTATCCGGTCACTCTATAATCGGCCTGAAGAAGTCCGAGAACATAGAGAGCGTCCGGGGCACAGCAGACATGAACAAGTATTTTCGGTTTATTCATAATGCTATTCTAAACTGGATAAGGAAAGGAGTAAACGGATTAAAGATTTCTGATTAAAGATTCTTGATGTTTTCTTCGACTTCCTTGATGCGTCTGTTGGTCCTGTCGATTTGGGTGTAAAAGGACGCGAGCTTTTTGCTGTCGATCCTGTTTTCATCGATTTTCTTGCCGAGGTTTTCGAAAAGCGGCTCTTTTTGTCTCTCGATGTCTTTGATCTTCTTCTGGGATTTCTCTTTGACTCTTTTCCAATCCTTGATCTCTTTCTGGAAAACGCGTGTTTGCTCTCTTTTCTCTTTCTCGATTCTCTTTATCCTGTTTTCAAGTTCAATAATTTTTTTCTGGAATTTTTCGACTGTTTTTTCCAATGCCGATTTATTTTCTCTGAGCGTCTGGAGCTCTGTTCGTGTCTTTTCTTTTTTCTTTTCCAGGTTTTTGACATTCTCTGAGATCTCTTTTTTCTTTGTCTTTTTTTCTTCTGTGGAGAGCTTTGTGCTGGTCTTTACTTCTTTGGCTGATTTTTCTTCGACCTCTAATATTTTTTCCGCGTATTCCATGTCTTTTTGTTTCTGAATAAGGCTGAGTTCGGTTAATTTTTCCTTTTCTTTGGACTCAGCCAATTTTTCTCTCTGCGGTTTGATCTCTTCTTCCGTTTTCTGTATCTGGTCATCGAATTTACGGAGAGCGGTGTTGTACTGACTCTCGAGCTTATCAATCTTCAGCTCTGCCTCTTCCAGGTCCTTTTGGGAGGCATTCTCTTTAGCTTCCAGGTCATTGAGGTCCTTTGTGACTTTTTCACTCTTTGGAACACTGACCCGTGCTTTCCGGGCTTCCTGCCCCATTTCTTGTATCAGCTCTTCTTTTTTGCGATTTTCTCTTTTGAGCCTGGCCTGCAGGCGCATCTTGATAAGCCTTCTTTTTGCCCGGGAAAAGAACAGATTTAACCGCTGTCTCAGCGATTTATCTCTCAAGAAAATGAAGAAGACCAAAAGCGCGATGATGCAGAGGAAGAACCACATGGTCCAGTGAGGGATGCCTTCCCTGGAAAGTGGGGACTCCACCTGGAATGCGCCGGTGCTCGTGAGTATTCCGTTGACACTTACCCTTTTCATGGTTGTTGGCTATTTTAGTACATTTTTACCTATTCTTTAAGCCTCTTTTTTTCTTTTTGTTTTTGCCCGTGATTTTTTAGGGTCGCTTTTTCCCCTTTAACGGTTCGACTTCTCGTGCTTGATGAATTGTTTTTCGAATTCCGTTCGATTGAAATCCGGATTTTTAAGTGCCCGTGGTGTATCACCTGATCCTCACGGAGTGGGAGCATTCCCTCTAATTTTTTCCCGGGATTTCGTCTGATGTGTCCAATCGGACCTCCGGAAGATACGGGATTCTGGATTGTCCAGTCGATGAAATACAGGAGTGCGGGAAGGTTTTCATCAAAAATGGCTTGGATGTCCTCTTCCGCGTTGAAAAAACCTCCATTAAGTTCGTCTACAGGAGGCAGCTCTATCGTGTAGGAGGGAATGCCGTAAACTCCGTAGCTCCAATCTGTGGTGTCGCCGTTCGTCAAATAGAACGATTCTCCGGACTGGAAAAATCCATAGACAGTCCCGTTGACGCCCTGCATCTGTGTGGACATGTCCGCTGCGATTTGGTCAAGGAGCGCGTCATCAGGGGCTGGCTGGTCAGTGAATCCCCAGGGATACAGGATAACCTGGGAATAACTGTGGTAAGAGATCAGTGAGCTAAAATTTCTCAGCATAAAGAGGTCTCTAATTGCCTGAGTCTCGGGTTCGGAAAACGCGGAAGGACCCCTGTAGATACCGGAAGATGTGAAGGGGCTGGATCCCTCGTTGTCGTATCCCCATTGGTATCCGTAGTTCCTGTTGAGGTCGACTCCAAAAGTTCCATCTCCGTTGTCACGCCTGTTTTTCCGCCAGTAGCGGTAAAAATGAATGGAATACTGGAGACCGTCAGGATTGAGGAGAGGAATGATCCAAATTTCACTCTCGTCGACGAGATCTCTGACCTGAGAATCCGTTGCATAATTTTCAACCAGGTATTCTCCGAGGAGATAAGGAATCTCGACGGAGATCCATTCGCGCGCGTGGTGGCATCCGATAATGAGAACTTCAGCTTCGTCTTCATCGCTGTGGACATTATCACTGATTTTAAGGGCATAGATATTCCTTCCCTCATGAGTCAAACCGAGGACAGAAATCCTGGCGAGGTCAGGGAAAGACTCTTCAAGAGCAAAGAGGTCTTGTTCGAGCTCCCCGTAGGAATGATAAGCTCCGTTGACTCCTCCTGGAGCTGTGCTTTGGGTTTGCCTGAACGGAAAGAAATTGAATGTCTCGAGGATGTAAGGGATGTTATTTTCCTGGAGTTTTGGGAAATCCGAGAATTGGACGATAATATAAACTCTGTTATCCGATTCCTTCAGGAAATCAAGCCCCATTTTTGAGAGTTTCTTCAAGTTTTCCTGGCTTTTTTCGACGCTGATGATGTGCGTGCTCCAGTAGTCCTGCGCATTTGACGGCGCGAAGATAAAAAACAAAAGGATTCCTATCCAAAACGCCTTTTTTAACATTTAATGTTTCCTTTGTATCCCGAGCTTTGTGTATCCTTCCACTTCTTTTTTCCCGACGTGCAGGTCTTTTTGTATCTCATATTTTAAAACTCAGAGAGAGTGTGACCTTTTTAGCAGAAAGAGAGTTTCCAGAGCCTCCTTCCTTGCCGGTCAACATTCCGAGATCAAAGTGAAGTTTTTTCCATTGGATTCCTGTCCCGAAAGAAAAATACAAGTAGGCTGAATCGGGCGCAACCATCGGTTGAGGATCATAGATGAGGCCGGCGCGGAAAGGGACATTCAGATCCTGGCCGAAAAGCCGTGTAGCTGCCGTGTATTCGATCCCTGCTCCGACCTTGAGAATATCTTTGAAATCTCTCACCAGCTCGTCCTCCTGGTCAAAATAGACAATGCTGTATTCAGACCAGTTGTAGAATGTGAGATCAGAAGCGACTCTCAGTCTCGACGAAATAGCGTAGGCCACACCCAGACCGATCACAAATGGCTGTTCATACTCGCTCTGGCCTGTCGCTTCGATCAGAATATCTGTGTTTGTGTCAGGCGAATAGTATCTGAGGAAGCTTTCGCTGTCAGATTCTTTCACAAACGGCGTCCGGAATACGGCGGCCATTCTCAGTTTTGAGGTGAAATCCCATACGAGGCCTCCATTAACGTAATACGCCTTGAATTCATGGGACTTTCTATCTGTAATGCTGTAATTCAGAGTCACCCATTCTTCATAGATTTCTTTTTCGAGGTAGCCGAAAGCATAATTCACTCCGACGCCCAAAGAAATTTTGCCAAAAAGTCTGCGTGCGACGGAAAAGTTGATGTTTTTCAGTACTCCCTCTTGGTCAAAGTTCAGTGTGTAGGCATTAAACATGGAGGAGTACTCAAAATCTATCGGAGGCCGGGGGTAATATTCGAGGAGTGCTACACTGAAGGAGAAGGCCCAGTTTTTGAGCCTGAAGGATGCCCCGGCAAAATCAAGAGAAACGTAGTTGAGAGAGCTGTTTCCTTCCGTGGTAAAGACGCCGGTGTTGACGATTGAAAACTTGAACATCGAGGCGGTTTCCGCAGACGAGTTGAGGGTGAGAGTGATCTTCGGAAGATCGGCCAGAAGAGCCGGATTCGAGAGCGAGGCCGAACTGTCGGAGGCCAGTGTGAATTGCGTTTCACCCATGGCCACAGAAGGCGCGGTCTTGAAGCCGAAAGTATTCCAGGTTCTCAACGGAGCTTCATCCTCGTACTGCCCCATGACCAGCTGGGCTTGGGAAGTTGCGGGGAGAGTGGTCAGAATAAGGGGAAGAATAAGAAAGAAGGCGCTCAATCTGTGTGTTTTCATTCGAGTTTTTCGATTTTACTCGCCTTTCAAACTATTTGCAAATCGAAAACAACTGTGCTATAGAATAGTATTTTTAGAGGAATTATGAAGAAAAACAAGCGGCGGATCAAAATTAAAGGAACGGGTTTCTATGTTCCGGATAATGTCCTGACCAATGCGGATCTCGAAAAGATGGTGGACACTTCTGATGAGTGGATCACCACCCGCACCGGGATCAAGGAGCGAAGGTTTGTTTCGGAGGAACAGGCCACTTCGGACCTGTCAGTGGAAGCGTGCCAGATAGCGCTGAAGAACGCGGGATTGAAGGTCAAAGATATCGACCTCATCATTGTCGCCACTTCCACCCCGGATACGATTTTTCCCTCCACGGCCTGCTGGGTGCAAAAGGGTTTAGGGGCCGGATACATTCCCGCCTTCGATATTTCCGCGGGATGCACGGGCTGGCTCTATGGAATGATTCTGGCAGAGAGCTTGATATTGAGCGGCGCGCATAAACGAATTCTCCTGGTCGGCGGAGAAGTTTTGACCAAGATCACGAACATGAAAGACCGGAACACCTGTGTGCTCTTCGGCGATGCGGCGGCAGCGGCAGTCCTTGAGGAGAGTGATGACAAATCCGGGATGCTTTCGTCCTACTGGAGGGCTGACGGAAGCCTGGGAGAATTGCTCTATCTGCCTGCCGGCGGAACACGGATTCCCGCCACGGCTGAATCCGTTGCCCAGGACCTTCATTATCTTCAAATGAAGGGGAATGATGTCTTCAAGCATGCCGTCAAACGGATGGGGGAAGCGGCCGAGGAGGCTCTCAAATCCGCCGGGCTGAAGAAGGAAGATATTGATGTTCTCATCCCTCACCAGGCCAACATCCGGATCATAAATGCGACAGGCAGGCGGTTGAAGGTTCCTTCGGAGAAAGTCTACACAAACATTCACAAATACGGCAATGTTTCCGTGGCTTCCATCCCCATCAGCATCCATGAGCTGTGGGAAGCGGGAAAGCTCAAGAAAGGAGATATTGTTCTTCTGGTGGCTTTTGGAGCCGGTTTTACCTGGTCCGCAGTCGCTTACCGCTGGTAAAAAAGGGGACAGGTGTACTAGCTCAATAATTCGGTAACACTTTTTTTATTCATCGAAGAAGATGGTGTCATTACGAGCGAAGCGTGGCAATCTCATAAAAAGAAATGTATTCTCCCCTATGGGATTGCCACACTCCATTCAGTCGCTCGCAATGACACTTTTACCTTCAATATCATCACTTAAAGTGTTACCTAATTACTGAGCATAGAGACCTGTCCCTTTTTTCTTTATTTATTCAGGAGGGCGGAGAGGGATGAAAAAAATCCGGAGATCAGCATAATCCCCACTCCTATCAAAAGAATGCCCCCGATGATCGAGATGGCTTTGAAGTACTTCCGGATCGTCTTGAAGTACTCGAAGAATTTATGAAGGATGATCGCAGAGAGAAAGAAGGGAAGGCCCATGCCGGCAGAATAGAAAATCAGCAGGATTATGCCTTTCATGATATCCTGCGTAGTGGCGGCCATGGTCAGGATGGCTCCGAGAATCGGGCCCACACACGGTGTCCATCCCACTGCAAACGCCATTCCGACCAAGCTTGTCCCGATGAGTCCGAGGGGCTTCTTCTGCATATGGATCTTCTTTTCTCTGTCGAGGAACTTCAGTCTGAAGAGGCCTGTGAAGTGAATCCCCAGGACGATCACAAGGATGCCTCCGCCGATCTCAAACCAACGGATGTTCTGAGCCAGGAACGTCCCGAGAAATGTGGCCGATGCCCCGAGTGCGATGAAAACAATCGAGAAGCCGAGGATGAACATCAAGGAATTGATGATGACGTTTTTCCGGACATATCTTAAATTTTTATCCGAGGAAAGCTCCTCGATGGAGATGCCCGTGATAAACGCCATGTAGGAGGGAATCAGGGGGAGAACGCACGGCGAAAGAAATGAGATGAGTCCAGCGGTGAACGCCACAAGAACGGATACGTTTTCTGTTCCCATTATCTATTCTTCTTCCATCAACTTGAAGAACCAATTTTCCATATAGTCTTTATCCATGTAGCCGATCTTTCGGTGCCGGATTTTTCCGTTTTTATCGATGATAACCGTGACCGGAACGGCGTTAAACGGGCCGTAATCTTTGGTGAGCTGTTTTGTCGTCATGACGACAGGATAGTTGATCTTCCATTCCTGAGCGAATTGGAGGACTTTGCTTTTTCCGAGCTCATCGATCGAAACTCCGATGATCTCCAGCCCTTTATCTTTGTGCTGATCATAGGCTTCGATAAAGTGGGGGATTTCATCTTTACAGGGATCGCACCAGGTCGCCCAGACATTCAGAAAGACCACTTTGCCTGTCAAGCTCGAGAGGGAAATTTCATTCCCCTGGAGGTCTTCGAGAGTGAAATCGGGCGCCAGAGGAGCCTTTTCAGGGGTCATTTCCGTCTGGACGCAGCTTGAAAAAGCAAACATCAGCGGAATGATGATCCAAACGTATTTTTTCATTTTTGTCTCCTGTTTTCTTTTAGTATCATTCAATCAGCCTGTTCGAATTTCTATCAATTTATCAATCAATCTATCAATCAATCTTTCTATCTATTTACCTATCTATCTGTCTATCAATTAATTAATGAATCAATATATTTGCCTATCTATCTATCCAGCTATCTATCTATTGACACCCCTCTACAGTTGTTAACAGCCGCTCCCACTTCCTGTTCACTTCTTCCTGGATGGTGGTGATTTCTTTTTCAGTCAGGTGGCGGAATCGTCCCTGGAGCCTCAGGTAGTCCTCTACGGGTTTCTTGTCTTTGAGCTTGATATTCAGGGTGTATTTTTCGCCCCATTCGATCTCGTAGAGGGGAAACGTGGCGTTCTGGACGACCATCCGGGAAAGCTTGATCGTATCTTCAGACCGGCTCTTCCATCCAGAAGGGCAAGGCGCATAGATGTGGAGAAATCGTGTTCCCTTGATATCCTTGGCTTTTTTGACTTTCTTGAAAAGGTCTTCCGGATAGCCTACGCTCGCTGTGGCGATGTAAGGAATCCGGTGAGCCGCCATAATCGCCTCTATGTCTTTCTTCGGCCGGTTCTTGAAGTGTTTGACGGGCGTTGTGGTGGTCCATGCCCCGTAGGGAGTGGCGGAGCTTCTCTGAGTTCCGGTGTTCATGTAGGCTTCGTTGTCATAGCAGATGTAGATGATGTCGTCGTTGCGTTCGGCAACTCCAGAGAGAGCCTGGATGCCGATATCGAACGTTCCACCGTCCCCGGCCCAGGCGACGACAGTGGTCTCCGTGTCTCCCACCATTTCCAGTCCGGCTTTAACGCCTGAGGCCGAAACGGCCGCCGTTTCAAACGCGCAGTGAAAAATCGGAACGTCCAGCGAAGAGTAGGGGAATGGTCCGTCTATGACTGACCAGCAGCAGGCCGGGATGCAGAAGGCGACTTTCTTCCCCAGAGCCTTGAGGACATATCTCATGGCCAAAGTGGCCCCGCATCCTTGGCAGGCCAGGTGGCCGGAGTTCATCAGCTCTTCTTCGGGCAGAGAGAGCTTCATCGTTTTTTTCTTCTTGTCTTGGCTCATTTGTTTACTCCTATCCAGCTGATCTCTTCCTCTGGCTTCTCTTTATCTTGAACAATTCCCAAGATTTCTCTGTAGGTGGAGGGAGTGATGTCTCTTCCTCCCAGGCCTGCGATGAATCCAAAGATAGGAAGGGTGCCGTCATGACCGAACATGGCGGATTTCACTTCCTGGTAGAACATGCCGTGATGTCCGTAAGAGATATTCCGGTCCAAGACCGCCACCTTTTTCGCATCCTTGATTATCTTCCGGACCGTTTCGAAAGGGAACGGCCTGAACACCTTGATCCGCAGGTTTCCGACCTTGATGCCTTCCTCCCGAAGTTCGTCGACAGCGATCCGGGCTGTAGAACCCGCAGTTCCGGAAGTGATAAAGATAAAATCAGCATCGTCGCAGCGGTGTTCTTCGACCAGGCCCAGATAACGGCCGAACATTTTTTCGTATTCTTTTCCGGTTTTCTCGATCAATGCCGGCGCTTTCTCCATGTCTTTCTGCAGTTTGTATCTCAGTTCAAAGTAATGGTCGGGAGATGTGAGGCCGCCGAAAGCGTGCGGGTCGTCAGGTGTCAGCCGGATCTCTGGCTTAAACGGAGGCAAAAATTCATCGACCTTTTTCTGCTCGGGAATATCCACGACTTCATAGGTATGGGAGAGTGTGAAAGCGTCAAGAATCACCATGCTCGGAATCATCAGCTTTTCAGAGACTTTGAACGCCTGGATAACGGTATCCAGGACTTCCTGATTATTCGAGCAGTAATACTGGATCCAGCCCGTATCCCTCTGGGAAAGGCTGTCATTCTGGTCCGACCATATACTCCACCCAGGTGCCATGGCCCGGTTGATGTTTCCCATGACGACAGGGTTCCTTCCTCCCGAGGCCCAGTGAAGCAGCTCGTGCATGAGCGCTAAACCCTGAGCCGATGTCGCCGTGAATGTTCTGGCTCCTGCAAGCGATGCTCCGATAGAAGCGGCCATGGCTGAATGTTCGGATTCCACCTTGATGAACGTGGCATCCAGAGTCTTATCGGCGCACATCTCGGAGAGGAGCTCGACGACCTGCGTCTGAGGCGTGATCGGGTAGGCCGCAATCACTTGAGCTCGTCCGAGCATGGCCCCGAAGGAGAGAGCGTGATTTCCCATTATAACTTTTTTCATTTTTCTTCCTCCACCATGGCGATGCATTTGGACGGGCATTCCTCGGCACAGAGGCCGCAGCCCTTGCAGTATTCGTAGTCGACCACAGGGAATTCATCCTCGATGTATATGGACACATCCGGACAAAATTTCCAGCAGATACCGCATTGGATACAGTTGGAAAGGTCAATCACAGGTTTGATGTTCCGCCATACGCCTGTTTTGTTGACCGTGAAGGAGCCCATGGACATCGGCATCAGAGGGACGTCCTTTTCAGACTTGAAATCGATTTTTTTCGCCTGTTTCCTTTTTTTCATCTCTACCCTCTCATATATTATACTATATCTATAGGAAAAGAGTAATTGAAAAGGTTGGGATTGTCATGATAAAAGAGATCCGGTCTTGAACACTACTCATTTTCGCCCGACCCGAAGGCTGGTTGAGAAAAAAATATATCCCCACTCATCATCGAATACGCGACTGGCGGATATTGCAGATGAGATTCTGTGATGCCGTATTCCTCCTGCATTCACTCAAGCCTTTTCGTACGCTTCTTTGGCGGCGGCGATATTCTCTTCGATCTTTATCGGAACGTCTTCCTTCACGGCGTCCAGTAAGGATTTGATCTTTGCCAGTTTCAGAATCTTGACCACGGCTCCCACGATAGATGTGTTGACGATCGGAGCGGCCAGCGTCCCGAGTTTATGTTTGACGGCGATACCCGTGGCGTTGACGGGCACAACCTTAAATTGATCCGGGAATTTGAGCTCCTCAGGCTTTTTATCCGTGTTGACAATGATCATGCCCCCTTCCTTAAGGCCTTCTGTGACATCGATAACATCGACAAGAGTGGGATCGACAACAACGACATGGTCAGGCTTGTAGATCCGGCTTTTGTCATAAATCGGTTTGTCATCAATGCGAATGAATGCGAAAACCGGAGCACCTCTCCTTTCAACTCCAAATTCTGGATAGGCCTGGACATAGTTGCCTTCTTTGGCAATGGCATCAGCCAGGATTTTAGAGGCCACCACAGTTCCCTGACCGCCTCTTCCATGAAACCGGATTTCAATCATTTCACCCTCTTTCGCGATTCAGAAATAAAGAAATCTTTTTTCTCACAGATCACAGTTCGAAATTGAGCACTCGATGGGAATGACACTGGATGTTGACAGCCGCCGGCATAGAAGCGATGTGGCAGGGAAAGGCTTCGACGTGAACCGCCAGGGCCGTGATTCTTCCTCCCATTCCCTGGGGACCGATTCCCAGGTTGTTGATCCTCTCCAACAGCCTTTTTTCCATGTCTTTGTAGAATGGATCAGGATTGTGGGATCCCAACGGCCTGCGCAGGAGCGCTTTCTTCGCCAGGAGGGCCGAATATTCGAAATTTCCGCCGACACCGACTCCGACCACGATCGGCGGACAGGGATTGGATCCGCCTATGTCTGCAGTCTCGACCACAAAATCCTCGATCCCTTGCTGTCCCGCGGCCGGAGCGAACATCCGAATAGCACTCATGTTTTCGGCTCCGCCTCCTTTGGCGATAAACGTCACTTTGAAGACATCTCCCGGAACGAGTTCCCAGTGAATGTAGGCCGGAGTGTTATCCCCGGTGTTCTTTCTCCGGATAGGATCCTCGACGACGGATTTCCTGAGATATCCTTCCTCATAACCGGCTCTTGCCCCTTCTGTAATCGCGTCTCTCAAGCTTCCCAATCCGTCGTCCTTCTGCAGTTCCACGTCCTCACCGATCTCCACAAAAAAAACCGCTAGGCCGGTATCCTGACAGAGCCCGAGTTTATCTTCTTTGGCGATCTTCGCGTTATCAAGGATTTGTTTTATGACTTCTTTTCCAGCGGGGGATTCCTCTTTTTTTTCCATTTCTTTGACGACATTAATGACGTCGTCCTGGAGTTCGAAGTTTGCCTTTTGAACAAGGTCTTTTATTGTATCCCGGACTTTAGCGAAACTTATGACCTTCATAAAATACCTCCGGATAATAATGAATTTTGAAAGGTATGATTTAGGATTTAGTTTAGGCTGTGAACCGAAACCTGTCAAGAAATATTTGGTTTTCTCTAAACTTTGAGGTTGATGGCCATCAATTTCATTTCCGTCATCTCTTCGATGGCATATTTCAAGCCTTCCCGGCCGAAGCCTGACTCCTTCACTCCGCCGTAGGGCATGTGGTCGATCCGGAACGTCGGGATGTCGTTGATGATCACTCCTCCGACATCGAGCGCCTCATAAGCCTGGAAGGCCTTATTCAGGTCTCTTGTGAAGATCCCGGCCTGAAGTCCGTAGATCGAATAATTGACTCCCTTCAGTGCCTCTTCGAAGTCTGTGTAGGGATAGATCACGACGACTGGCGCAAAAGCCTCACGCCAGGAGATGCGGAGCTCGGGCTTGACGTTTTCCAGTATCGTAGGCTCGAACATTGAACCGTTCCGTTTTCCTCCTGTGACCACGCGTGCGCCCTTTTCAACGGCTTCGGTGATCCATTCTTCTGTCTGTTCTGCCGCACCGATGTTGATCATCGGGCCGACGTCGGTGTCTTCTTCCAAGGGATCTCCCATTTTGAGTTTTTGGGTGGCCTCTGTGAAGCCTTTCATGAATCGGTCGTAAATTTTCTCTTGAAGAAAAATCCTCTGGATGGATATGCAGATCTGCCCGGAGTAGGAATAGGAACCCAGAACAGTCCTGGGCAGGGCAAAGTCCAGGTTGGCGTCCGGTTCGATGATGACGGCCGCGTTTCCCCCGAGTTCCAGAGTGACCTTCTTTTTGTGGGCCTTTTTCTTGAGCTCCCACCCGATTTCCGGACTTCCCGTGAAGGTGAGCATTTTGACTCTATCATCGTTCAGAAGAATCTCCGCCGCGTCATACCCTGAGGGCACGATGTTTATCCCTCCGGCAGGGTAATCTGTCTCGTTTATGATCTCACCGAGAAGCAGGGATGTGAGCGATACCTGGGACGCAGGCCTGAGAACAACCGAGTTCCCGGCAGCAAAGGCCGGAGCCACCTTATGGGCCACGAGATTGAGAGGGAAGTTGAACGGGCTGATGGCCCCGATCACGCCCAAAGGAAAATACCGGACCAATCCCCATCTCTCCTTGGTCTGAGCACTCAGGTCGAGAGGGATGATCTCTCCTTCGATTCTTTTGGCTTCTTCCGAGGCAATTTTGAAAGTATTGACAGCTCTTTCGACTTCTATCCGCGAGGATTTGATGGTTTTCCCTGAAGTGAGAGCTATAGACCTGGCGAGCTCTTCTTTTCTTGAGTCGATTCCAGAGGAGATTTTTTCCAGTGCTTGAGAGCGTTCGAGGCTTGAGAGTTTTTTTGTCCGGGTGAACGCATCATCCGCAGCGGCAACAGCCTCTTCCATCTGGCTTGGGCTGGCAAAGTGAACTTTCGCCACAGGTTTCTGGTCATAAGGGGATTGGATTTCTCTGATCTCTTCTGAATCCTGCCACTTTCCTTTGAGCAGTAATTTGTGTTCTTTCATTTTTCCCTCCCTCCTTTTGGTGTTAAGAATCGAGTCTATCGATTTCATTTAATAATCATAAAAGCAATGTGCGGAAATTCTACTTCTTTTGTCATTGCGAACGACCGAAGGGAAGGTGGCAATCCCATACGGTAAAATACATTTCTTTTTATGAGATTGCCACGCTTCACTCGCAATGACACCCTAATGTGCATCTCCTCATACATTTGAGATTGCCACGCTTCACTCGCAATGACACGTTTCATCCATCCATATGGGATTGCCACGTTGCTTCGCTCCTCGCAATGACACGTTTCATCCATCCATATGGGATTGCCACGTCACTTCGTTCCTCGCAATGACAACCTAATATGCATCTCCTCATACATTTGGGATTGGCACGGCACTTCGTTCCTCGCAATGACACGTTTTCTTTATCTCTATGGGATTGCCCATCCTGTTCCGAGCAAAGCGAAGGAATCCCATGAATCCTCGCAATGACAAGGAATATTAGTCCTTTTTCATGGATTCCGCGATGTACAATTCTTTCAGCATGAGCGCATCCTGTTCCAGGTTAGGGCTTTCACAGATCACCATGCCTCTGGCCCCGAAATCTTTAAGCGCCTGGACCCATTCGTCGTAATGAAAGTCGGATTCATTCAAGATGAGATGTTTTATCTCTCCTTTTTTGCTGTAGGCGACTCCGGAGATATGAATGTGCATTTTTTTTATGGCTGACATCCCCAGCTTCTTTTCGATTTTTTTGAGGATGCGTAAAAACTCACTGTAGTGGTTTGCTTTTCCATTACGGGCGTGGAGATGAGAGAAATCGATGCAGGGAAGCATTCCGTCCAGCTCACGACAGAGAAACAGGATTTCCTCGAGCGAACCGAATTGGGACTTCTTTCCCATGGTCTCTGGCCTGAGCACCACACGATTCCTTTCTGACCTCAATATGGAGAGAACATCCTTCAGGCCTTTTTTGATAGTTTCGTAAGTCTGCTCAGGGCTGGACTTGCCGTAATATCCGCAGTGAAACACAACGCTCTTTGCTCCGCATTTCTCCGCCATCCGGGCCGAACTCAGAAGTCTTTCCTGGCTGGACAGCCTTTTTCCTTCCTCTGTAGAGTTCAGGTTGACGAAATAAGGCGCATGGACACTGAGGGCAATATTGAGCTCTTTGGCTTTTTTATTTATTTTCTGACATAATTCGCTTCCCATTTTGACGCCCCAGACGAATTCGATCTCGAGGCAGTCGAGTCCCAAGCTTGAAATTTCCTGGATGGCCGCCAGTGTGGATTGGGGAGCTGTGGACTGAGGGACTCCGGCCGTCCCAAAAAGAAGGGATTTAGAAGCAGGCGTCATCGGCCTTTCCCTCTCTGGAGTTGAGAAATTCGCTCACGATCTGCATGGCGCAGAAATCGCCACACATGGAACAGGCCTTTGATTTGGACCTTCTTTTCTTCCGGATATCCTTGAATTTATAGGGGTCAAGAGCGAGATCCTGCTGCTTGTCCCAGTCGAGATTTTTACGGGCTTCGGATATCTTCAGATCTCTGGTCAATGCCCCTTTAACGCCTTTCACGATGTCTGCGGCATGGGCCGCGATCTTCGAGGCGAGGAGCCCCTCTTTCACATCCTCGACTGAGGGAAGCCCGAGGTGTTCGGAGGGAGTCACATAGCAGAGGAAATCCGCTCCGGCCGCTGCGGCGATCGCGCCTCCGATTGCCGAGACAATATGATCATAGCCCGGCGCGATATCTGTCACTAAAGGGCCCAGCACGTAGAACGGGGCTTCATGGCAAACCCGTTTCTGAAGCTTTATGTTCATCTCAACCTGGTCAAGAGGGATATGTCCAGGTCCTTCGACCATAACCTGAACGTTCTGTTCCCACGCTCTCCTGACAAGTTCGCCCAGCGTGAGAAGCTCCTCGACCTGGGGCCGGTCTGTGGCATCCAGGATGGAGCCGGGCCTGAGCCCATCTCCCAGGCTCAGCGTGACGTCATATTTATGGGCAATTTCAAGCAACCGGTCAAAATCGGCATACAGGGGATTCTCTTTCTGATTATGAAGCATCCAGGCCAGATGAAAAGCCCCGCCTCTGGAAACAACATCCGCCACCCGGCCCTGGTTCTTCAGCCTGTCTATCGCTTTAGATGTCAGGCCGGCGTGAACTGTCATAAAATCCACTCCTTCTTTCGCTTGTGCCTCGATGGCAGAGAAGAGATCATCTTCTTTCATCTCGACGATAGAATTTCGCTGTTCGATGGCTGTGATCGCCGCCTGGTAGATCGGAACTGTACCCAGTGGAATTCTGGCCTTCTCCAGGATCATTTTTCTGATTTTTGTGATATCCCCCCCTGTGCTCAGGTCCATCAAGGTGTCCGTCTCGTATTTTAAGGAAATTTCAACTTTCTTTAATTCGTTCTCTTCCTGGGTAAAGTCCTGAGAGGTCCCAATATTGACGTTCACTTTCGTCCTGAGCGTCTGACCGATCCCGACAGTGTGAATGGAGGCGTGGTTGGGATTGTGAGGGATAACGATTTTACCCTGTGCGACGAGTTCGAGCAGAGTCTCGGGAGCATATCCCTCCTCTTTGGCCACACTCTTCAAGGAAGATGTGACATTGCCTTTTTTAGCTTCTTCTATTTGAGTCATTGTGTTCCCGGGTGTGTTGGAGATGAGGATCTCTTAACCGGTTTTTTCTAACTCATAAGTATAAGTGACCTCTGGTTACCTGTCAACCGGGAGCCTGACCCCATTGGTGGTAATTTTTTCCTTATTCTGGTAGCATGAAAACAGAATGAATTTTAAGGCCGGATTGACCAGAAAACTTTCATCTGCCTTCTTGATTTTGTGCCTGCCGCTCTTTGCAACTGCTTCCCAGGACTACTCCCTCAAGGATGTTGTGAAGATTTTAAAGGCTATCGATAGGATTGAAAAAGAAACCGCCAGTGGAAAGAAAAGCTCTCTGGAAAAAATTACAGTTGAAGAAAGCGAGCTCAATTCTTACATTGCCTACAGGATTGAAGGAGAGAATGAGAGGTTTTTAAAGAAGCTGCAGGTTAAGTTATTTAAAAAGAACAAGATTGAAGGAATGATCCTAGTGGATTTAAGAGGAGAGAATATCCCTAAGTTTCTCCGTCCCCAGATGACCCTCTACTTTGGGGGAAAGATTGAAGTGAAGGACAGTAGGGTCAGGCTGGTTTTGAAAGACCTGTTTCTTGAAGAACAGCGTATCGACCCCAAAGTCTTGGATTTCATCATCGCCTTCGCAGCCAAGATCAGTCACTATGAGGTCTGGAGCATACAAGACTGGTGGGAAATGCCTCACGGGATAAAAGATATCGAAACGCGGAGAGGGAAGGCCATCTTCTTCTATTAACAGGGCGAGGATAGAGGTTTAAAATCAAAGAAGAAAAGGGCCTCGATCTTCTTTCAAAAAGAGAGTGAGGCGGGGGCCCGACTTCCCCCAAAAGCTCGCTTTTCTCAGGGCAAGCACCAATGATCCGAGTTATCGGCGGAATTTATAAAGGAAAACGGCTGAAAAAAGTGCCGAACTCTCGGGTTCGTCCGATGCCTCATAAAATCCGGGAAACGATGTTCAGCATCATTCAGGATGATGTAAAGAGCAGTCTCTTCCTGGATGGGTTTGCGGGAACAGGATCAATCGGGATAGAAGCGTTGAGCCGGGGAGCCGATAAAGTGGTTTTTGTGGATGAGTTCTTTCCTGCCGTAAAAGTGATCAAATCCAACCTGGCCAAATGTGGGATCGAGTCGAAAGCCCGGATCATCCACAAAGAATTCAACCGGGCAGTCATTCTGCTTGCGAAGGAGGGGATGAAGTTCGATCTTATCTGTCTCGATCCTCCGTACAGACTGTTGGATGAGAGGAATCCGCTCCGGGTGATCAAAAAGAGAGAGATTCTCAAACCTGAAGGGAGGATCATCCTCCGCCGTCACTATAAAACACAGTTTGATGCCAAGTATTTTAAGCTCCAAAGACAGACGACCATCGGCGACGACACGCTCTCCTTTTATGAATGAATGGGATCAGGTCTCCATTTTCTATTTTTCTCAAAGATTTTTTACTCGATAAAGTTATTCTTTAATGATGAATCAAGGAAAAAGAGCGTGGATCTAACACTATTGGTAAATGAGGAGCTAATCGCATAAAATATGATTTGATGGGAAGAATGGATTAGAATTTCAATCCAAATTTTCAGGAATTTTATTAAGAATGAAAAAGAACCGGCCGAAAGACACTCCCCGGATGAGAGAGACACCTTCATTCCAGGAAGAGGAAATTTTCGCGAGCTTGACTGGAAAGAAGGGGACCTCCCTGTTTTTAGGCCGGTACTCTTTGAATCAGGTGGCAGCGGCCCTGAAGAGGAGAAAATTCTTCAAAGAGGCTCAAAAAAGGAAATTGTGGCCTCTGGAGTTTGACCTGGATTCTACCGAATATCCCCTCCAGAGATTCCGGATTTTCTACAGTCAGAAAAAGCCAGAACACATGATAGTCGATTTGAAGATCAAGGAAGGAATATATATTCCGAAAGAGAAAACATCCCTGGATTTCCCTAAATCCGAGTGCAGCTTTCTTATCCTGGAGTGGCTGACTCTTCAAAATCCTCTTCTGAGCTTCACGGGGGAGAAGTCCGCCCTCCCCGGACAGAGCCATCCCGGCCTTTCCCTGGGAAAAAAGGTCGCGGATATTTTCATTTACCTGGCCCGGATCATACGTAAAGACGGACTTCTGGCCTATCCGGCCTACTTCCACAATGCTCTGTTGTTCTCCCGTTATTTCCATTTCATCAATCCTGAAAAGAAAGGAGAAGTCCAGGCTATCCGGAAGTCTTTTCCCGACGTATCCTTCAAACAACTGGCCTGGATTGTTCATCTCAACTGTTTGCGCGACAGCAAAGGTAAAGAGTATGAGTGGAAAGCCGAGGAAGAGGTCTATCCCTTGGATAAAGCGTTGAAGAGTTATTTTGATTCCAAAGAATACCGGGAAATAGCCAGGAAATCCCAGGAACGATTCAATTTTCGGATAGATTGGGAGTGTTACCAGAAAAGGATGAATAAAGTCAGGGATTAGTTCGGCCCTCAACCCCTAATTCCTCTTTACTCGCTGTGTTGAACTCTGGTATAATTTCACCTTAAACAAGGAGAGGACAGAAATGAAAAAAGGTATTCATCCTGAATACGTGGAGTGCACGGTCACCTGCGCCTGCGGCAATACGTTCACCACTCGATCGACCAAAAAAGACCTCCGGGTGGAAATCTGCTCCAAGTGTCATCCGTTCTTTACAGGGAAACAGAAATTCGTCGATAGTGCCGGACGAGTTGAAAAATTCAAGAAGAAATATGGCGATCTCAAGTCCAAAAAATAACCGAGATGCTTCAAGAGCTCGAAGATATCAAGGAAAAATACCGTCAACTCACTCTGTCTCTCTCTGACCCCGCCTTAGTTTCCGATCCTCAAAAAATCAAGAAAATCGCCAAGGAACGCTCTGATTTAGAGCCTCTGGTCAAAAAGTACGAAGACTACGAAAAAATCACCAAAGATATCAGTGAATCAGAGGAAATTCTGGGTGATCCTGATTCAGAAGAAGAACTCAAGACACTTGCCGAACAAGAACTGAAAACACTGAAGGAAAGACATGGACAGATCGAGGAAGAGCTTAAAATTATGCTCTTGCCTAAGGACCCGAATGACGAAAAGAACGTATTGCTTGAAATCAGAGCGGGTGCAGGCGGGGATGAGGCCTCCCTTTTTGCTCAGGACTTATTCCGGATGTATTCCCGGTATGCAGAAGGGAAAGGATGGAAAATAGAAGTCCTCAATACAAGTCACTCTCCGATCGGAGGTTTTAAGGAAATTGTCGTCAACATCCGGGGAGAGCGAGTCTATTCTCAACTCAAGTATGAGAGCGGAGTTCATCGTGTTCAACGTGTCCCTCAAACGGAAGCCAGCGGCAGAATCCACACGTCCACGGTCACAGTGGCGGTCCTCCCTGAAGCGGATGAAGTGGATGTGGGGCTTGACCCCAAAGACTTGAATATCGAGGCTTTTGGCGCTTCCGGGCCAGGCGGCCAGAGCGTGAATAGGAATTACACCGCCATTCGGATCACTCACAAACCATCAGGACTTGTCGTGTCCTGTCAGGATGAAAAATCACAGCACCGCAACAAAGATAAGGCATTGCGGATTCTGCGTTCACGCCTTTTGGATATTGCTCAAAGAGAGCAGCGGGAAAAGATCGCCAAAGACAGAAAGTCTCAAGTGGGAACAGGGGAGAGGAGTGAAAAGATAAGAACCTATAACTTTCCCCAATCCAGAGTCACTGACCACCGTTTGAATCTGTCACTCCATAAATTGGAATCTGTGCTTGATGGGAACATAGATGAATTCGTCAACGCTTTGACACTCCATTTTCAGTCGATAATGATGGGGGAGAAAACAAATTCCCCCGGCTAAATCGAGCTTTCGTTGACTACAGTCCAAGAACTCCTCCAGAAAGGAAAATCTTTATTAGGTGATTTCCCCTCTCCTTATCTGGACACCAAGCTTCTTCTGCTCAAGTGCCTTTCTTTGACCGAAGATAAGCTGCTGACTTCCCTCGACCAAAGCGTTTCCAGAGGGCACGAAAAGTGCTTTAAACAAATGATTTCAAAACGTTTGGCCGGAACGCCTCTTCCGTATTTAACAGGAATTAAGGAATTCTGGTCGATTCCGTTCAGAGTATCTCCGGGGGTATTAATTCCGCGTCCAGAGACCGAATTGTTGGTGGAAAAAGCATTGGAGAATTCAACTGGAGAGGATGAGATCATCGTGGACGTGGGAACAGGATGCGGGAATATTGCGGTATCTCTCGCCAAAGAGCTCCCCTCTACGCGGATCTATGCCACAGATGTTTCCAGGAGAGCTTTGAGATTGGCGAAACGAAACGCCGCAGACCAGATAATATCCAATATCACTTTTGCATCTGGACGCCTGTATGCGCCTCTGGATAAACTTCGGCTGAGGGAACAATGTGACCTTATCGTCTCGAACCCCCCTTATGTTTCTGAGGAAGAATGGGATAAGCTTGATGGAGAAATACGGGATTATGAACCCAAGACCGCGCTGGTGGCCGGAGAGACTGGCCTGGAGATCATCAAACGGCTGATAGAGGGAGCGCCTTTGTATTTGAAGCCCGGTGGGATTTTCCTTATAGAGCTTGGCGACAGGCAAAAAAGTGATGTTCAGCGAATATTTGGTTTGTCCTCAGACTGGAAGGAAATCAAATTTCATAAAGACTTGGCAGGAAAGGATAGAGTCGCATCCGCAAAGAAGTCGGAGCCCCAGAAAGAGTCTTACTAACGAACCAGAAGAAGTTTGGCAGAGAGCCTGTCGGCTCACTGTGTTCCCCCAGGAAAAATCACCTCAAATATCGTCTTTAAAGAGGATTGAATTTTCTGTGCGTGTGTGCAATTATGTTCAAAGAAGCCATGATAAGTTCCGTATTTTTTATATTTTACACGGGGGAAGTTCCACTTGACAGCTTCCTTAGTCGCATATAAAATACTAGCTAAAGCAAAGGAGAACTGCGATGGCAAACGATGAAATAAAAAAGGAGATTGAAGAACACCTCAATAAGGCCGTTCAGCTCCAGAAGGAAGTCGATTCGCTTGTCGAGAAAATTCGCACGGAAATCGAGCAGGTCAAGTCTCTAGGTCAGAAGGCTGAAGAGGCCCCGCCGGAAGTCTTCGAAGAAGAAAAAAAAGAGTCTGTAGAGATTCCTGAGGTTGAAGAAGTCGCTCCGGAACCAGCGGCTCCAGAAGAAGAAGCCCCGGAAGAGGAGGGCCTAGAACCAGGGGTGGATTTTGCGAAAGAGCTGGAAAAGGTGAAGAAAATCAAAGAAATGCTCGGAGCCCCCGAGGAGATCGAGCTCCCGAAAAAAGAAGTTGAGGAAAAAGTCGAAGCGGAAAAAAAGGTTGAAGAAGCAGCTCCTCCCGTGGAAAAGATTGAAGAGCCCGCTCCAGAGGCAGAGATAAGTTTTGAGGTCGAGGAGAAACCGGAACCCGCAGAAACTCCTCCGTCCGAAGAAGAAATTGAGGTGGCCATCGGAGAGGAACCTCAGCCAGAAGCCGAAAAAGCGCCCGAGGTTGAGGAAAAGGAAGCCTTCGAAGCTCCTCCTCTGGAGAAGGAACCAGAAGTTTCAATAGAAGAGAAGCCCCTGCCGGAAGAGGAGAAAGTTCCTGAGGTTGAGGTGGAAAAGTCCGCTGAAGAGGCCCCTCCTGTCGAGAAGGAGCCGGAAGCGCCTGCTGAGGAGAAACCCATTCCCGAAGAAAAAGTGCCGGAGGAGATCGAGGAAAGTGACACAATGCAAACCATGTTTTCAGGAAGATGGAAGAAACATTGGCAGGATAAGCCAGCACCTGGGGAAGAACCTGCAGAGAAACCCGAAGAAAAACCCGAAGAAATGCCGGCAGCGGCACCCGTAGAGGAAAAAGCTCCTGACATCCATGAGAAAGAGACTGTGGCGGCTCCAGCTCCAGAGGAAAAGGCGGAAGAGACAGTCAAGACCGAAGCTCAGCCAGAGGTCAAAGTGGAGCCAGAAGTGGGAGGAGAACCTCGAGTCGAAGTGAAGCCAGAAGCGGAGATGGCACCAGGAGAGCCTGCGGCTGAAGTCGGTCCCCCTAAGGGCAGGCGAGCCTCCGATATTCTTGAAGTCCTCGAAAAAATCAAAAAGACTGAACCCGAAGAGGGCGGAGAAGTGTGTTATTACGAGTACAAGGGGAAGATTATAGTCGATAGCGAGTGCATTATCACTGCCATGCACAATCACCTGGAAGAGGGGAAGAAGCTTTACGAAAAACTAGGACAAACCGAATCTCCCAAGGATCAATTTTTTGTTAAACAGGAGATCATCAAACATCAGGAAGCCCTACGGGGAATCGTTGAAATAGCCACCAAATTATTGGAAAAAGAAAACAGCAGCGTCCCCCATCATACCGCTGAAGTGATCAATGAGAAGGCACTCAAGGATTTACTTGAGAACTTGAGCATGCAGAACTGGAGCAACCAGGATGATTTTACATTTTTCGATGAATATGCGTTAAAGGTCAAATCTCAGTTCGATGCCCGGACAGAACCCAAAGTGGATTTCTTAAAGTCCATACTGGTGGAATTAGGGGTTCTGTAGCCGTTATCTGCTTCGTATCAAACATTTCACAATATTTCCGGATGAAGACCTGCTCTATCCAATAATTGCAAAAGGCGAGGGGCAACTCATTTATAAAAAAGTAGCCTGTCCCCTTTTATTCTATTGTGGTATATTCAATGAGAACTAGGATTCAGATATGGTTCGAGTCAGGTTTGCTCCGAGTCCCACCGGATACCTCCATATCGGCGCAGCGCGCACATCTCTTTTTAACTGGCTTTTTGCCCGTCATCATTCCGGAAAGTTTATTCTCCGTATCGAAGATACAGATTTCACCCGTTCCTCAGACGAGATGACAAGGAGGATTTTAGAAGGGCTGGAATGGCTGGGACTGGATTGGGATGAAGGGCCATTTTTCCAGTCGGAGAGAATCGATGTGTATAAAAATAAGGCAGAGGAGCTTGTAGAGAAAGGACATGCGTATTTCTGTTTCTGTCTGCCTGAAGAAATCCAAAAGAGGAAAAAGGAAGCCTCTTCTGAGGACGAATATTGGGAGTATGACCGCCGCTGCCTCGAACTGACTGATGAGGAGAAAACTCGACTGGCCGGAGAGGGCCGGCCTCGGGCGATTCGATTTTTGGTTCCGGAGGGAGAGACACAGTACAAAGACCTTGTCCATGGGAATATAACCGTCGAGAACCAGAACATTGAAGATTTTATTCTGTTGAGAGGAGATGGTTTGCCCACCTATCATCTCTCGGTCGTTGTGGATGATATCGAGCAGGAAATCACGCATGTCATCCGCGGTGACGACCATATCACCAACACACCCAAGCAGATTCTCCTCTACAGGGCTTTTGATGCTTCGCTTCCCGAATTTGCGCATCTGGCCCTGATACTCGGTCCAGATAAGAAAAAACTGAGCAAGCGGCATGGCGTGACTTCTGTTCTTCAATTTAAGGAGGAGGGATATTTTCCGGAGGCGATGTTGAATTTTCTGGCTCAGATGAGCTGGTCTCCCGGGGAGAAAGAAAGAATTTATTCGACCGAGGAAATGATCCAGGGATTCTCGCTCGAGAAGCTGAGCAAAGGGAGTCCTGTGTTCGATCTGGCCAAGCTGGAATGGCTCAACGGGCAGTGGATTTATCGAATGAAGGCCGAGGACCTTGCTCCTTTTGTGTCCGAGGAGCTGAAAAGAGCAAACCTCTGGACAGATGAATTGGCGAATGAACGAAAGGAGTGGCTCCTGAAGCTGATAGACCTTCTGAAGGAAAGAAGCCGTAAGATCAAAGACTTTGGTGTGAGAGCTGCCCCTTTTCTCTCAAACGATTTCAGCTACGATCCTGTGGGTGTCGAGAAACACTTGGGAGATGAGAGGTTGGGGACGCTCATTCCTGTCCTCAGGGGAGATTTTACAAAAGTGGATGATTTTTCTGCGGATAAAATTGAGAAGATCCTCCGCCAGCGGGCTGAAAATGAGGGAGTGAAGGCCGCTCTTTTGATCCATGCGTTGCGGATGCTCGTGGTGGGGACGCCCGTGAGCCCCGGGATTTTTGATGTCCTCGAGCTGATCGGAAAGGAAAAAACGATCGAACGAATGGACAGATTTGACTCCATTTTGAGGAGGCGGCCATGACTGATGCCAAAAAATATGAATACAAGGAGATTAAGGCGCCAAGGGGCACTCAACTCAACACAAAGGGGTGGTCCCAGGAGGGGGCCCTCCGGATGATGATGAACAACCTTGATCCAGAGGTCGGAGAAAAGCCCGAAGAGCTGATTGTGTATGGCGGTACGGGAAAAGCGGCCCGGAACTGGGAGTGTTTCTGGGCGATCGTCTCCAGCCTGAAGAGTCTCGGGAATGACGAGACTCTGGTCGTTCAGTCCGGAAAGCCGGTGGCGGTGTTCAAAACCCACCCGGAGGCTCCTCGCGTTTTGATCGCCAATGCTCTGATCGTCCCGAAGTGGGCCACGTGGGATGAGTTCCGGCGGCTGGAAGCTAAAGGCCTGACGATGTACGGACAAATGACGGCCGGCAGTTGGATCTATATCGGGACGCAAGGGATCCTTCAGGGCACATACGAGACTCTGGCGTCTGTGGCCAGGACTCATTTTGACGGATCTTTGAAGGGGAAATTGGTGTTGACTGCCGGATTGGGAGGCATGGGAGGAGCTCAGCCTCTGGCTGTGACCATGAACGAAGGAGTGGCGATTGTCGTCGAAGTGGATAAAGACAGGATTCAAAGACGCCTGGATACCAAGTATGTGGACACGATGGTGGAGAGTCTGGACGAAGCATTGAAGCTCTCAGAAGAAGCAAAAAATAAAGGAGAAGCGTTGTCCATCGCTCTACTCGGCAATGCGGCAGACATACTCCCTGAGTTTGTGAAGCGTGGTATTACGCCGGATGTGTTAACCGACCAGACATCTGCGCATGACGAATTGAACGGTTATGTGCCTCATGGAATCATGTATGAAGAGGCTTTGATACTGAGGAAGGAAGATCCCGAAGATTACAAGAAAAGATCCTATCAGTCTATGGCTGTCCACGTGGACGCCATGATCGAGCTTCAGAAGAGAGGGGCGAAAACCTTTGATTATGGAAATAACATCCGCGGTCAGGCTCAAGAGGCTGGGGTGGACAACGCTTTCGACATCCCCGGTTTCGTATCCGAGTATATCCGCCCTCTTTTTTGCACGGGCAAAGGACCTTTCCGTTGGGCGGCTCTTTCCGGAAAGCCTGAGGATATCCATGTGACCGACGAGGCTGTGCTCAAGGAGTTCCCGCAGGATCAGCCTCTGGAGAGGTGGATACGGAAGGCCCAGAAACAAATCGCATTTCAGGGGCTTCCCTCCAGGATTTGTTGGCTTGGGTACGGAGAGAGGGAGCGTTTTGGGGCTTTGATCAACCACCTCGTGAAGACAGGAGAGATATCCGCTCCGATCGTCATAGGCAGGGATCATCTGGATACCGGTTCCGTGGCCTCGCCCAACAGAGAGACTGAAGGGATGAGGGACGGTTCGGACGCCATTGCTGATTGGCCGATCCTGAATGCCCTTTTGAACGCGATCAGCGGGGCATCCTGGGTCTCTGTCCATCATGGAGGAGGCGTGGGAATCGGCTTAGCCATTCACGCCGGGATGGTCATCGTGGCCGACGGCCAGGATTCCACAGAGGAGCGGCTCCGCAGAGTCCTGACTGTTGACCCGGGGCTGGGCGTGGCCCGCCATGCGGATGCCGGGTATGAAGAAGCGATTCAATGCGCTAAGGATAAAAAGATTAAAATCCCTATGTTGAAGTAAAAAGGGGCCAGGCCCCTTTTTTTTACTTTTTTTCACATGAAGGAGTTTTCGGTTCTTTTCAATATGAATAGAATAATGACGCGAAGGAGGAAAACCGTGCCGAGAAAGTTTATGTTTGTTTTGATCATTATTATGTTTATCGGGTCCACTCTATTTACGGGATGCAGCAAGTACAGATACGTGCTCGTGCCGCCGGCAGTGGATTTAATGCCGTACGGAAATATCGGGTTGATCTCATTTTCGACTGAGAATGCAGAAGGAGACCTGAATGAGATTGCGACACAGCGTTTCTTACAGATGGTGACTCAAGCCCAGCGCGGGGTTCAGCTTATCGAACTGGGAAATTCTGATGAAATCCTGAGAGAGATAGGCAAAACAAGATTCGATCAAAATGCCGTGAAGGCTATCGGTGAACATTTCAATGTGACAGCGTTTTTTTCGGGAAAAATCAGAATCTCTGATGTGAAGCCTCAAGTCAGCCTGACTAGACTGATCAAGAGCTTGGGAGTCAGCGCGACATTCACTATTTCTATGACATCGCGTCTTTACTCAACGGAGTCAGGAGCAACTCTGTGGACGGAATCCATCACTCGGAAAGATTCCCTGGCCAATATGAGTCTGATCGAAGGCGGGCTTCCTTCCTTCAACGTGAAGGATGAGGAAGAAACCTACACGAGGCTCGTTGAAGGCATGGTTTATTCGTTGACACGGGACTTCCGGCAGACGGAACGGCGCGTCAAAGTCAAAAAGTATTAATAAAAGGGGACAGGTGTACTCGCTCAGTAATTCGGTAACATTTTTATTGTGTCATTGCGAACGGAGTGAAGCAATCCCGTAAAAAGAAAAGCAGTTTTCTCTAAGAGATTGCCACGCTTCGCTCGCAATGACACATGGCTGAGATTGCCGCGTCACTGTGCTTTTTAGCAATAATAGGATTCTGCGACTGCCGTACTCCCCACGCTTCGCTCGCAATGACACCTTTGTCCTCATTATCGTCAATACAAGTGTCACCTCATTACTGAGCATAAACAACAGGCTACTTTTTAATTAATGGGACAGTCCCTGTCTTCCTTAACATTAGGACTTAAAGGGGCAGTCCCCAAAAAGTTGCCTGTTCCCTTTTTATTTATAGCTCTGGATGAGGTTGATCAACTGGACTCGGTTTTTGATATCGGTTTTCTGATAAATGCGGTAGACATGGTCTTTCACGGTCTGGAGTGAGATAAACAGGGCATCGCTGATTTCCTTATTGGTCTTTCCCTCGCACAACTCCCGGATGACCTCCTCTTCACGCTTGGATATGTTGTATTCTTCCAAGAACTTTTCCCATGTCTGCGTGTCTGTCTCCTGGGGGGGTGGTGCAGTGTAATATTTCCTCAGGTAGGCTCTCCAGTAAAGAACAGGGGGGATGTTCCCGGCCAAAAATACGAGAAGATGAATAGGGGACAGTGTGCTGTTTTGAGTGGCGAGAATATACAGGATGATGCCTGCGCTGAACACAAACAGGTTCAGAAAGGAGAATGTCCGGACGGCTTTTCTTTTGTTTCTATCTGGTATTCCTTTGGAATGGATAAGCAGCGGCAGAAGGGCAATCCCGAGAACAAGGATTTCCAGCACAACATACAAGGAGGATATCGCGGAGGAGAATACCGTGTATTGTTCGTCTCCGTAGTCTGAAAGGTTCAGCAGGAGAATCACAACACCGTATCCGAAGAATATGAATATCAGAGCAAAGAAATAGCTCAGGTTAAACGTCCGGGATAGCTTCTTATCTGTGATCTCACGGCACAGTCGGATGAACATGTACCAGGCGAAGATCAGGAAAGGAATCCCGAGAAACGAGAAAAAATGCCCGATCGTTTCTGTGGTCTGAAGCGGAGATTCGCTTTGCTGGAGTATTTCTTTCGCTAAGACTTGGCCCAGGATTCCGTATAGACCGAAGACATTGATGAAAATCTGGAAGTACAGGTAGGTGGAAAGATAGCTCAGCCTGTATTTTTTCTGCATCTGATAGGTGACGAGAACGGCATACAGTCCTGCACAGATGGACAGAGGAAGAAGCGTGAAGTACAGTATGTTATTCATTCCCCGGGCTCAAATCGTTCATTCCCTCTCTAAGATATACAAACACACCATTTTTTTCAAAAATAAAATTTTCAGTTGAATATTTGAATACGACTTAAGTCGTGTTTTTCGCATATCCGACTTTGGTTGGATGAAATTGTTTCAAATTTTTCGTATTTTAGCCATGTGAAAGACAAAACTCGATAAATCAAGTCAAATGAAAATGAAAGAGGAGGTCGACATGATCAACGAAAAAAAGAATTCAATCATCTCTGAACGCGGTTCTGTACACGTTGATGGTTCATTTTTCAAATTAACAAAGAGAAGATTGAGAAAACAAAAAGGATTTATGGATTTCAAAATAATAGTATTGATTGCGGTTTTAATTTTGCTCGTCCTGATTGTATTTGCCTGAGGCGGAGTTAGGAAAGTTCAAAAAAATGGAGGTATTCATGAATAACACAAATGAGAAGGCGTCTGCCCCGATACTGGTTCCAGAGCCTTATGCGGGCTTAGCGTACAGCTTCGGCTGGGGCCAGATGAAGAAATTCTTCCTGGACCTTTTTCTCATCACATTGATCGTCGGAGTGGTTTGGATTCCTTACAGCATGATCCAATCTTTGGATGGAGCCGGAACTCCAGGCGGAGCGATGCTCCAGTTGTTCGGGTTTGCATATCTGCTTCTTCTGTGGCCACCGTTTGATTATGGCGCCGCCCTTGTTTTCCTCAAGGCCGCAAGAAGCGAGCCGTTTGAAGTCAAGGATATGTTCCAAACTTTCGAAAATTACCTGAATGTGGTACTGGCCAGCCTGCTTCATTGGGCGATCGTTACGATCGGAGTCTTTTTGCTCGTTGTCCCCGGCATCGTATTTGCCTGTAAGCTGGCTTTCGTCAAATACTTGGTCGTGGACAAGAAATTGGACCCCGTTGAAGCTGTAAAAGAAAGCTGGAGGATGACCAAAGGGCATGCCGGAAAGATTTTCTTGATGGGATTGCTGGCGATTCCGATAGTGATAGCTGGCCTGATCTGTTTTTTGATCGGTGTTATTCCTGCGATAATGTGGATTCGGTGTGCTTTTGCTTCGATGTACTATGCTGTGAGCGAAGCCGAAGAAGATAAGGCGAAAATCGAAGAAAAGTGACGTTTCCAAAACCAGGTTTACAACAAATTCGTATGGAATACTGAGATCAATAGAAAAGAGGAGGCCGGATAATGCGTCACCAGATGAAAAAACGATCAAGTTTCATTGTTTTTCTCGGAGTTTTGCTCAGTATCTCTTGTGCAAGCCCACGCACTGGAACCCAGGAATACAAGGAAACGGCCATTGCTGGCGGTCCGGACAAATTCGCGGAGGTGCGGCATATTATCCTGAGAGGTTCGAACTTCGAAATCGGTCAAAATATCGGGGAAATAGCCAAAAAAGATGGCACTCCCGTCACACCCTCGGACAATCACATCATGAACAAGGCCAAAAGGGAGTACATGGCCAAAAACTATCCGATCCTTTACGAACGAATGAAAGGAGTTGCTTCTGCCTATGGGTTGGATTTCTTCGGCGATTCCTATGACTTTTCAGGCCTTTCTCAGCCACAAATGGCACCTCCTGGATGTTCGGTCACATTTTATCCTGCTGAACACACAGAAAACGGCCATAACATTTTGAGCCGGAACTATGACTTCA
>CAYGBC010000039.1:0-177208 GCA_964348015.1 uncultured Eubacteriales bacterium
CCCTCCCAGCTTCTTTCCTTCCCAGACAAGGTCGTTGGGCCATTTCAGGCCAATGCGGACGCCAACAGATGAAAAAATGGCATCGCTGACCGCTAATCCCGCCACCAGAGGAAGAAGAGAAATCTCAGGAGAAGGAGGGCTGAGAATCACAGAAAGGTAAAGCCCCTTTTTTCGGGCTGAAAACCAGCTCCTCCCTTTTGTCCCTTTTCCCTCTGTTTGTTCCTCCGAAATGACGACCGTGCCTTCTGACTCTCCAGAAAGAGCCAGGTCTTTCGCCAGGTCATTGGTGGACGGGCAGCTTGTCACTCGAACGATTTTCGCCCCAATATCCATGGTTGATTTACAGGGGATAACCCTCCTCGCCGATACTTATATCAGGGAAAGAATATGCTCAAGGCTCTCTTCCAGCTTGGCTTTTATCGTCTGAAGCGCTTGAAGCCTTCCCTTTGTTTCCTGAATAACATCTTTAGGCGCGCGCTTCAGGAAATCCGTATTCTGAAGCCTCTTCTCGATTCTTCCAATGTCCTGCGTGATCTTCGCAAGTTCTTTCTCCAGCCTCTGTTTCTCCTGTTCCAGGTTGAATACTCCTTCTTCAAACGGGATTGCAATCTCCCAAGTGCCAGCGACTCCTTTCAGGAGCTTCTTTTCAGCCGGGAACTGATCCAACATCTCGATCTTCCGGATGTTGGCCAGGGTCTGAATATACGTCTGGTTATCCGAAATGATTCTTTTTTCTTCGTCCTTTTTGGCCTTGATCCAGAGTTCGATCTTCTGTTTGGGTGGGATCCTGTTTTCCGCTCGAATGGTCCGGACTCCAACGATGGCCTCCTGGAGTCGTTTCATTTCCTTCTCTGCTTTTTTATCCTTGAGGTTCTTGTCTTCCTGAGGGAATGAGGCTATCATCAGAGATTTTCCGGAAGAGGGAAGATGCTTCCAGATCTCTTCTGTGATATACGGCATGAACGGATGGAGGAGCCTCAGGATGTGATCAAGAGTCTCAGCCAGAACCGCCTCTGATGTCTTGTTTCCGGCTTTCAGGCCTGGCTTGACCAGCTCGATATACCAGTCGCAGAATTCATGCCATATAAAGTGATAGATCTTGTCAGCCGCTTCGTAAAATTTATATTGTTCTAAAGCTTCGTTTAACTCGGCCGTAATGTCCGCCAAGCGGCTCCTGATCCACTTGTCCGCAAGCGTCAATTCATCCTCTTTCGTCTTGAATTTATCGCTTTCCAGGCTCATCAAAACAAATCGGGAGGCATTCCAGATTTTATTGGCAAAGGCCCTGTAGCCGGCCATCCTCTCCTCGGAGAGGGAGATGTCCGCCCCAGGAACAGCCAGTGCGGCCATCGTGAACCGTAAAGCATCTGTCCCGTATTTTTCGATCATCTCGAGGGGATCAATGCTGTTCCCCTCTGATTTGCTCATTTTTCGCCTTCTGAAATCCCTGACCAGGCCGTTGATATACACATGACGGAAGGGGATTTTTTTGGTGAATTTCAGCCCCATCATGATCATCCGGGCAACCCAGAAAAAGATAATGTCGAATCCTGTGGACATCAGGTCTGTCGGGTAGAATGTTTTAAGATCCTCTGTCTCTTCCGGCCAGCCCATCGTGACGAAAGGCCAGAGAGCTGAAGAGAACCAGGTATCCAGGACATCTTCCTCCTGAACGAGTTTGGACGCCTTACATTTCTCACACTTCTGGGGCGCTTCCATGGCCACCATGATATGGTCACACTCTTCACAGTACCAGGCAGGAATCCTGTGTCCCCACCAGAGCTGCCGGGAGATGCACCAGTCATGGATGTTGTACATCCATTCGAAATAGGTTTTCGCCCAGTTGGGCGGGATGAATTCAATCTCTCCTTCTTCGACGACGCGGATGGCTTCCTTGGCGAGAGGCTCCACTCGAACGAACCACTGCCAGGACAAATAGGGCTCGATGACAGTCTTGCAGCGGTAGCAGTGACCGACAGAATGCTGGTAATCCTCGATCTTTTCAAGAAAACCCAGCTCTTCAAGCTTGGAAAGAACCTTTTCCCGGCACTCAAACCGCTCTAATCCCTTAAACTCTTTGCCCGCCTCTTCCGTCATTTTTCCTGATCCGTCGATCACAATCACCTGCTCGAGGTTGTGTTCTTTCCCCAATTCAAAATCGACCGGATCATGGGCGGGCGTCACTTTGACGGCTCCGGTTCCGAATTCCATCTCGACTCTTTTGTCGGTGATAACGGGAATCTCTCTATCGACCAAAGGAAGAAGAACGGTTTTGCCCTGGAATGGCTTGAAACGCTCATCCTCGGGATGAACAGCCACAGCCGTGTCTCCCAGCATGGTCTCTGGACGCGTGGTGGCCACTGTGATGCTCTCTTTGCTATTCAGGAGAGGATACTTGATGTAATACAGTTTGGCCTGTTGCTCTTTGTGCTCGATCTCGATATCCGAGAGAACTGTCCCGCAGTGGGGGCAGCGGTTGACCAGGTAATAGTCTCTGTAGATCAGCCCTTCGTCATAGAGGTCGACAAAAACGCGCTTCACCGCATGGGAGAATCCTTTGTCCAGAGTAAACCTCTCTCGTGTCCAGTCCAGAGAGCTTCCGAGCTTCTTCAGCTGGTTGATAATGACGCCTCCGTACTTATTTTTCCAGTCCCAGGAGATCTTCATGAACTCTTCGCGTCCGACCTTCTCCCGCGTCAATCCCTTCTCCTCAAGACTCTGCTCGATCACGTTATGGACGGCGATACTCGCGTGGTCTGTTCCCGGAAGCCAGAGAGAGTTGTATCCCTGCATCCTCCGCCAGCGAACGATGATATCAGGGAGAGTGAAGCAGAGGGCATGGCCCATATGCAGAGAGCCGGTGACGTTGGGTGGAGGAAGGACCATGGAGAACACTTTCTTCGAGGAGGGGAGGTCAGGGGCAAACAGCCCTTCATCTATCCAGTATGAGTACCACTTCTCCTCAACAGGAGTCGGGTCATACGTTTTTTCAAGAATGCGCTTGTTCTTCATCATGTTATCCAAATTTACCAGGCTTCTGTTCTCATCCCTTTTTCTGTTTCAAGGGCAAGGCCTGATGAAATGTATATTTTAACAATTTACACACAATTTTTCCTTATTTTTCTTGGGGGCATTGGGGTCAGACCTCAGAAACTTCAGTAATTTGAGACTCCATTGCATCACCATTAAAACTGGAATTCAAGAGATATTTCTTACATTTAAATTACTGAAGTTTCTGAGGTCTGACCCCAATTAATAAATAAAAAAGGGGACTGTCCCCTTTTTTAATACTCGATGAGGACGGAGTCTTCGCCCAAGAGGTTCTCGATCTTTCTTGTTAAATCTTCAGAAAGGGTTATCCCTGAAATCTCACCAGCCTGGACGACCATCCGGTAGGAATGAGGGGTTTCGAGCTCGAAAAACACCGGGCAATCCCCTCTGTTCTGGTCCAGCATGTCTTTCAACTCTTCAAAGACGGACGCTTCAATCCCAGGAAGAAAAATTCTCAGAACCACGCGTTTCGCCTGCTTCTGGAAGGCTTCAGCCAAGGGCATGATATGGAGAAGATGAATCCTCCGGCTTTCTCCCTCGCCTAAAAACTTGCCCTTGACCCATACGAGCTGGTCTTCCCCGAGTGAGTCATAATATTTCTTGTAGCTATCCGGGAAAGCCACAACCTCTATACGACCGCTCATATCTTCCAGGATAAAGGTGGCCATTCTTTCATCCTTCCTGGTTTTGAGAGGTTTGAGAGAGGATATGATTCCCGCGACTTTAATCTCTCTGTTGAAATCTTTCTCATCGTCCAGCTGGTTTATCGGATGGGAAACCAGCCGCTTCAATTGCTTTCCGAATTCAGCCAGAGGATGGCCTGTGATGTAAAAACCCAAGGCATCTTTCTCATAAGAAAGAGAAAGGGATTTATCCCACTCCGGCATTTCCTTCACCTCGACTGGAATTTCCGGAGGTTCGATCTGACTCCTGCCAAAAAGAAAGTTCTGTTTAGAGGCCCTGATCTTCTGGATCTCATGGGAATAGGCGATCATAATATCAATCAAGTGAAAGAGCTGCGACCTTTTCCACCCCAATGAATCAAACGCCCCGGCCTTGATCAAGCTCTCAATCACTTTGCGGTTCATAACTTTCGGATCAGCATCTTCACAGATATCAAAGGGGGAAGTAAATTTTCCTCGCTTCTTCCTCGCTTCCAGTAAAGCCTGAACCGCACTTTCCCCCACATTCTTTATCGCTGAAAAACCGAAGCGGATGGCACTTTTGAGTCCGGTAAAATTGAAATCGCTCTCGTTGATATCCGGAGGAAGAACCTTGATCCCCATTCCCTGAGCCTCATTGATATATTTGACTACCTGAGGAGTGGCGCCTCTCTCTGCTTCAGATGTCAGCAGCGCAGCCAGAAAATTCACGGGATAATGGGCCTTCAAATACGCGGTGCGGTAGGCCAGGTAGGCGTAGGCAGCGCTGTGGGATTTATTGAAGCCGTAGCCCGCAAAATAATTGATCTGGTCAAAGATCTTGGTGGCTTTAGCCTGGCTGAGACCCTTCTTCTTCGCTCCCTGCACAAATCGTTGCTTCTGGGCCTTCATCATGCCCGTCACTTTCTTCCCCATGGCTTTGCGCAGGATATCGGCTTCGGCCATGGAAAAACCCGCCAGCTCAGTGGCGATCTGCATCACCTGCTCTTGATAAACGATCAGGCCCTGAGTTTCCTTCAGTATCGGTTCGAGTTCTGGGCTTTCATAACTGATCCGGTCAGGATGGTTCTTGCATTTGATGAACTCATCCGTCATTCCGCTTTTGAGAGGACCCGGCCGGTAGAGGGCGTTCAAAGCGATCAGGTCACGGAAACTTTCGGGCTTAAAATTCCGCAGCAGGTCCTTCATGCCCGGGCTCTCAAACTGGAAGACCCCATCTGTGTTCCCCGCTTTAAAGACCTCGAACGTCTTCTCATCATCCAGAGGGATGTTCTTCAGGTCTATCTTCTCGCCCGTCTCTTTCACCACGAGCTCCACCGTATCCTTGATGACAGTCAGGTTGCGCAGGCCGAGGAGGTCCATCTTGAGCAGTCCGATGTCCTCGATGTCCTGCATCGGGAACTGAGTGGTAATCTCACCTCTGACTGATTGATAAAGGGGCATAAATTCCACCAGCGGTTTTGGAGTGATGACGATCCCGGCGGCATGGATCGAAGGATGACGCACCTGCCCCTCCAACTTTTGAGCCACAGAGAGGAGGTGAGCGATCTTAGCGTCCTTATCCCTCATTTCCTTTAGCTGCGGGACATTCTTAATGGCTCCCTCAATGGTGGCATCCGGGCCAAATGGGGGGATCATCTTGGCAATCTTATCCACCTCGGGAAGAGGAACCTCGAGAGCCCTCCCGACATCCCTGACCGAAGCCCGGGCTGCCATCGTCCCAAAAGTAATGATCTGGCAGACGTTTTCCCGCCCGTATCGTTCTGTCACGTAGGAAAGAACTTCATCCCTCCGTCTTCCACAAAAATCGATGTCGATATCGGGAAGGCTGATTCGCTCGGGATTGAGAAACCGTTCAAACAAAAGGCCATACTCCAGAGGGTCAATATCTGTGATCCCCAGGCTGTAGGCCAGCAGGCTCCCGGCCACCGACCCCCTTCCCGGCCCCACAGGGATGCTATTATCCTTGGCCATCTTGATCAGGTCCCAGACAATCAAGAAATATCCCTCAAAACCCATTTCTTTCACAAGCCGGATCTCTCTTTCCAGCCGCTCTTCGTACTCGTCAGGAGTATGGGTAAACTCCTCTTCCTCTTCTTTTTCGGTAATGCCCTCCATCTGAGATTGGAATCCTTCTTTGACTACTTGTTCAAAATGTTCTTCAAGCGATACTCCCTCAGGGGGACTGTACTGGGGAAGGAAATGCTTGGACGCCGGAAATTCAAAGTTGCATTGTGCCGCGATCCTGGCCGTGTTCTGGATGGCTTCCGGTGTTTCGCCAAAAAGTTCTATCATTTCAGTACTCGATTTGAAATAGAACTCATTTGATCCGAATCGGATCCTATCCGGGTCAGTGACTTTCTTGTTGGTCTGGATACAGAGGAGAACATCCTGGATCTCCGCATCTTCCTTGGAAAGGTAATGAACATCATTGGTGGCCACCAGCGGCAAGCCCAGCTTCTTTGCCAACTGGACGAGCATCGGATTGACTTCCTTCTGTTCCTCCAGGCCATGATCCTGGAGCTCGATGTGAAAATCACCCTTTGAAAAAAATGATGCGTATTCCTGGGCAACATCCTCGGCTTTCTCTTCCTGCCCCAGGCTCAGGAAATGACTGACTTCTCCCTTCAGGCATCCGGACAGAGCGATTAAGCCACCTCCATGCTGGGATAGGAGTTCCTTATCAATACGAGGCCTGTAGTAGAATCCCTCTAAATAGGCCTTGGTGACCAACTGACAGAGGTTCCTGTATCCTTTTTCATCCTTGACAAGTAAGGTCAGATGAAAATGGACAGGGTTTTTGCTGTCGGCTTTTTTCTCAAACCGGCTTTTGGGCGCCACGTAGATCTCACAACCCAGAATCGGTTTGACTCCCTTTTCCTGAGCCTGCTTGAAAAAACCGACGGCTCCAAAAATATTCCCATGATCAGTCAAGGCCACCGCAGGCATTTTATTCTGGTAGGCCGCATCAACCAGCGCAGTGGTTTTCAATGCACCATCCAAAATGCTGTGCTCTGAATGGTTATGAAGGTGTATAAACGTCAGTTCCATCTCAAATCACATTCTATTCAAATGGGTTGGAGCCCCATTTTCTTTATTCACAGTCAGAGTGAGTGCGCGCCCGCACCAGCCGGCTGGGCGGTGCACCCGGGTCAAAAGACACAAGTTTCTATTTTATGTATTCTAAACTCCAACCTCAACTTATTTCGCAATAACCACCCAAAATTAAGTGCTTTTTTGGTAATTCGCTCGTTTTGATTCTCCTTTTCCCCGTGTGGATAGAGCTTTTTCCCGCAGAACCAGAAGAAACGCTGAGCCGACTCTTCTTCTCTCTGGCTAGTCAGGCAATCTCTGCCCTATTCCCATTCTATTGTTCCCGGAGGTTTGCTGGTGATGTCATACACGACCCGGTTGACTCCCTCCACCTCGTTAACGATACGGTTCGATATACGGGATAAGAGCTTTATCTCTGCCGGAAACCAATCGGCCGTCATGCCGTCCACACTCTGGACAAGACGGATGACGACCACACTCTGGTAGGTCCGCCGGTCTCCCATGACTCCGACTGATTTCACTGGAAGCAAGACCACAAAAGCCTGCCAGAGTCTTTGATAAATACCTGCCTTTTTTATTTCATCGATCAGGATGGCGTCTGCCTCCTGCAAGAGTTTGATTCTTTCTGGGGTGATTTCTCCGACTATCCTCACTCCCAGGCCAGGCCCGGGAAAAGGATGCTGAATAATAAAATCCCTGTCCACTCCCAGCTCCCTGGCTAGGGCCCGCACCTCATCCTTGAAAAGCTCCCTGAGCGGCTCGATCAGCCTAAAACTCATCCGGGAAGGCAATCCCCCGACGTTGTGGTGAGATTTTATGGAATCTGATGGCCCTCTGACAGGATTGCTTTCAATCACATCGGGATAAATCGTTCCTTGCGCCAGGAATCCGACGTTCCCAATCCTCGCCGCTTCTTCTTCAAAAATCCGGATAAATGTCTTACCGATGACTTTTCTCTTCCTCTCAGGGGAGGTGATGCCCTTGAGTTCTTCCAGGAACTGGCTGGTGGCATCGACTCCTATCACATTCAGGGACAACTTTTTTCTGAACTCATCCATCAATTCCTGATATTGTCCCTTGCGCAAAAGCCCGTTATCGATAAAGATGCAAAAAAGATTATTCTTGACCGCTTTCTGCACGAGCAATGAGGTGACGAGGGAATCGACTCCGCCGCTGAGCCCGCATATGACTTTTTCTTTTCCGGCCACCTGGCGAATCTCATGGACCTTGCGTTTGATGAATGACTCCATCCTCCATTCAGGCTGTAATCCAGAAATAGAAAAAAGGAAATTCGACAGGAGCTTCATTCCCTGCTTGGTGTGCACTACTTCAGGATGGAACTGGACACCAAAAAACTTTTTTTCCCGTTCTTCCATCACGGCTACACCACAATGAGCTGTCTTCCCGGAGACGATAAAGCCTGGGGGAACTTTTTCGACCCTGTCTCCATGGCTCATCCAGACCTGACCCCCATTATTGATTCCGGAGAGCATCCCTTTTCTTTCCAGAACATTCAAAGAGGCAAACCCGTATTCCCTCTTCTGTGAAGGAACCACCTTGCCTTTAAGAAGATACGCCATCAGCTGCAATCCATAACAAATACTCAAAATAGGAATCCCCATATCGAAAATTTCTTTTGATATCTGTGGGGCATTTTTTCCGTAGACACTCTGAGGACCTCCGGAGAGGACTATGGCGTCAGGCTTTTCTTTTTTCAACCTGGAAAGACGAATACTGAAAGGAAAAATCTCAGAGAAAACCCCCAATTCTCGTATTTTTCTGGCGATAAGCTGGGTATACTGCGAGCCAAAATCCAGGACTAAGACCTTATTCATGGAAAGATTTTAGCACAAAAATGGGAGCCGTTCTATTTTTTGTATAAATTTGGGGTCAGACCTCAGTTACTTCAGTAATTTGGTTCAGACTTTAAGAAGTCACGTCTCGTCTTCGAGATAAAGCGGTTTATTATCTTTGAATTTCCGAACTTTAATGGGATTAAGTCCGCCTCCAACTTTTCTTATAATTATTGAAATTACTGAGACCTTACTCCAAATTACTGAAGTAACTGAGGTCTGACCCCAAATTACTATTGACAATGAAGCGGATGGAAAATAAAATGAAAAACAACCTCACCCTTTATGATGAGAAAATGGGGGAAAAATCATCCCTTAATTCACCCTTTAAGGCTATTGAATAGGGAAAGGATTTTATATTAATTATTACCCAAATAGATATAATAAATATAAGGGATATACAATAATAATAAGAGCTTAGTGATAGATTTCAAACGAAGGGAACAGACTATGAAATTAGGAGGGGTACAAATGAGAAAGAAAAAAAGCATTTCAATAGTCTGCTCAATCCTGCTTCTTTTATCTTTCGCAACAGTCTCCTATTCAATGGATAGCGATACTCTTGATCAGGTGAACATTCTCGAGCAAATCATCATCTCCAAAGAGCCACACACACTCGAAGTAAAGATTCTGTTAAACCACTACACGACAAGCGACTATTTTGAGGTGAGTGAGCCTGATCGTATTGTTATCGATTTTTTTAAGACGGAAAACATCACAGCCTTGCGCCAAATTGATGTGAATGATTTTGGAATCATCTCCATCAGAGCCGGTATGTATGAGTCCGATACAGCAAGAGTTGTCTTCGACTTAGGCGAGAAAATCCCTTTCTATAAAGTCGAGAATATCCAGGGCGGGGTGAGAGTCCTATTCTGGTTAGAAGAAGCCCCTGAGGTGAAAGAGGAAGAGGTAATCAGTGAAAAGATAGAAGTGAGAGACGCTGTCGGTTATCTTAAAGTCGAGCCTGCCAAAGCCAATAATGATGATCCCATATTTATAGATATGAGCGAATCCGAGAATGCCGAGTCCATGGAAGTCGATGTTTTCAATGCAGAAGGCATTAAAATTAACACTATTCAGCTGACTCCGGAGTCTAGCACAAGCGAGATAAGGCTGGATACTCCCGGAAAGTATATTTTCAAGGGAAAAGCATTCAACAGTGAAGGAAAGCCGTCGGAAAATCCTTGTGAGACCAGTGTCCACATCAATTATCCTCCCATCTGCAAACTAAATTACCTTTATTATGAAGATTATGTGAGGGAGCCTTTCGTCCTGGATGCTTCCACTTCCACTGATCCGGACGGAGAAGTGGTCAAAGCTCATTTTGAGGTCACCGATGAATCATTTAACTTATTGGATAGTTTCACAGCGAGCAAAAAGCCATTTCTCTGGAACAAAGTCTTTGAAAAGGAAGGCATTTACACCATCCCCGTAGTGGTTACGGATGATTTTGGTGCTGTTTCTGACCCTGTCCAGGTTCAAATCGTGGTGAGAAGCAAAAGAGTCTTTTTGATGGTCGATGGAGGCACATTATTCGCTCGTGGGAGTCCTTATGGAGGATATGCGGTTTCCCGGCTGGGCTTGGTCATTAAGATAGCTCCTCGCACCTTAGACTTTATTCTCTCAGGAGGGGGCGGACAAGTCCTCATCAGCGATCCCTGGAAATCTTTCTTTACGGCAAACATGCTTTTTAACGCTCATGTCGGCCCTGCATTCTTGGGAGTGGGCGCGGGCATCACGACAAAAATAAGAGAAGATAGGAATCCGGATGGAGAGCTCATCGCCAATGTTGGATTTGAATTGATCGGAAAACACCAAGCCAGACGTTCTTTCTTCCTTGAAGTCCGCGGGCCAATCGGAAAAGGCCGGGTTTTCTCGGACCATCACAAACTGATGATAGGCTTCAGGTTTCTTCTCTAGCCCTAAGAAAATTTCTTCGGGCATCAACGGTAACAGAAGAAAAGTTTCTAACCCCCTCGGGCAATTCCAAATATCGGGTTTTTGCCTCTCTCCAACTCATCAGTATTTCTAAAACATTCATCCTCTCATCGGCGCCAATGACATGGAATGGCTGATGACAGGGATTACTATTTTCCCGAATGAGTAAAAAAAAAGCCCGGTCGTAGACCGGGACACAAAGCCTCTCCTTTAGACCTTACGTTTTTTTCCTTCTGCTCTTTTTCCTCTAATCGCTAATGATCACTTTATCTCCTGAACGGAGAAGCTTCTGGCTCTTTTTCGCTCAATTTAACAACTCCATAGATAATCGCAGAACTGGCAGCAATAATGATGGCAATACCGACCGGCGATAAAAAGAATTTGGCTAATCCACCGGGTTTTGTCTTCGGAGTCTTCTCTTCTTCCTGCGCTTCAGGTTGTAAAGAAAAGGAAACTTTCGCCGTTTCATCCGCTCTTATTCCGATCAGATGGGCAACATTGAAATTCCCCTCTTTTGTGCTGATGCCAACGATGTATAATCCTTCTTCGACTCCTTTGGTCTTCAATATCCCCAGCTTGTCTGATTTACTGCTTTCATAAACCGTGCCCGTGGAAACATTCTTGAGCTTAACAACAGCTCCTTCGATGGGAGTGGTTCCATCTTTCTCGAAGACAAATCCTACTAAATTCCCTTTGCCGACCTTTTGAGCGCTCAAATAGTGAGGAGAATAGAAAGTGATGACCGAAGCGATGAGTATGATTGCAGCTGTTTTTGACCTAACTGCCCTAAGCATAAAGCACTCTTTCAAGGACTGTAACCATAGTAAACAAGGCCCCGTCTCCTTGTCAAGCTAAAGTCAGCCTTCCCTGCTAATTTCCCCTTTTATCTGTATTCCGAAGGTGCGGTTCGTTGCTTAAAATCTAAACAGATTACTATTAAATCACAAAAATCCATGTGAGTCAAAATTAGTTGCACAAAAATTCAGTCCGGTTAAATCCCTAATCTTTCCGTCTAGACGACCAGCCAACTGCAAATCACTTCTTCCAGAATTGGATTCATGAGTTCACGCTTCGATAGACTATCCGGTAAAGCTCGATGTCTCTGTTCAAAGGAATCACCAAAAGATTGTTCTCTCCAATTTTTGACTTCACAGGCAGAGATAAAACAACCTCCGCCTCTTGGCCTTTTCCTCCATCCAGCCTTATGTATTCCTCCCAGACAACACGACCGTTAAAAAACACAGCGATCAAGGGCGCCGGACTGGTTTCCTTTTCCCCCCAGTTAAGACTCAATTCCAGAATAATCTCACTCCCATCAAGGATCATTCTATGAGAAGATCTTTGTCCTTTTCTTAAATCTTGTTTTTTCAGCTCGATCCTTCTCGGCGACAGAAGGCTCTCCATCTTCTCCTCTATTTCCTGAATTTTCTCTTCATCGTTCAACCGTTCATAATTCTGGCGAATCCGCAGTAAAATCTCGACATTATCAGAGTCAATCTCCAGAGCCTTTCGATAAAAATCCCCCGCGTCATATATGTAATCCACTTTCTGGTAAGAATCGCCAACAATCTGCAGCACCTTCAAGTACTCTTCTTTTTTTCCCTCAGGTACAACGATAAAACTCTGCTCAAGAAGGCGGCCGAGCTTCATGATATCTCTGTAACGATTTTGCTTGAAATAGAGAAGGGCCTGGAAGAATAGATTCCCCAAATCATCAAATCTCTCTCCAAACCCTTCTTTAATATGGCCTCTCGATCTTAAAAAAGATTCAAGCTCTCCGACCGCGGCCACTTCATCTTCCAAGGTTAAATAGGAGAGTAAATAATTTTTTGCCCTTTTTACGTCTTGCTCTTCCTCAAGGTAGCATTTCGCCAGGTTCAAATACACAGACTTCTTCAGCTCCAAAAACTCCTCCACATTAATCCATTCCTGCCCCACCAAGTTCTGGTAAAAATTTATTCTTTCTAATCTCCTCAGACTCGAAAGAAAATTCTGGGATGCTTCCCTTAGTCTGTAATACTGAAACTCTCTTTCCCCTGAAATATATTCTTCCTTTGCCCTTTCAAACTCCAGCTGTTCGGCTTTTGCCAGATATCTTTGTCGCTCTCTTGAGGAAAGAGATTTCTCCCCGAGGAATTGTGCGTACATTCTATAGATTGACACATCTTCAGGCAGCATCTCTTCCATGACTCTGTAATCACTGACGTTCATTTCCCAGATATGCATTATTGCTTGAGCTTTTTGTGAGTCTTTTCTTTCTAATATTTTCTTTAAAATCTCTTGCGCAAAATCTCTATCCTCTTCACCAAGCTTTGGCCAGAGAGAGAGGAATATTTTTCCAACCTCATAATAAATCTGGCTGTTGTGACCCGCAAGGAGTGCGGCTTTTTTATACTCTTCATAAGGATTATCCTCGAGGTCTGGAGAGAGATAACTCATATAGAGAAGCGATTGAGCTAAATTAAAATGGCCAAAATAGGAGGAAGGATTGATTTTTAACGACCGGTTGAAATGCTGGATGGATTTTTGGAGATATGTTTTTCCAAGAGTCTCATCCTGAAGGTTCTGTAGCCCCAAATCAAAATATGATTTCCCGAGTTCATAATAAACTCTGTCGTTCGACGAATAAAAAAGATTCGCCCTTTTTAAAATTTTGATTTTCTTATCCAGGGCCTCAATTTTCTCTTCGGCCCGGGAGTACAAATGCATATTCCAGTAGATCAATACATTGACTGCCCCAATGGCTGCGATAGCCACCAATAAAAGCACTCTCTTAAACTTCATTTTCTTTTTTTTGCTGTCCTCTTTGTGCATTATTGACTGCTGAATCTCATCTTTTCGTTTTCATTCTTAAATTAAACGATTCTACTCCATTTTGTGTGGGGAAGATTCAACTTAGACAACTTAAAAGAGTATTCAGGGATGGATGAAGCGACATCGGAAGATTTAGCCTTCCCGAATCGATCTCGAGGGAACCCGACGGAGTCGGGCCCGAGGACTGTATGAGAAAGCTCACGACAGTGGATTCCGAAAACTCGCCACTTTTGCCCCAGCGAGTCAAAAGCGGCTCGGTTTCAGGCTCCGCTCTCCCCACCTCTTCGGTGAGGAACCATGCCCGCTCCGCCTTCAAACGGTTTTCTCCCCCATTGCCCTTCGCTAACACTCTGAGAAGGTTGATGAGAGGATGGCGTGAAAAATCTGCCTGGAGCAAGGACATCCCTGAATGTTTTTTAATCATTTACCCACTCAAAATGGAAGAGAACCATTTAAATAATATTTGAAACTGGATCCGTATTCTGCACCAGACTTATTTCTTTCAAATCTCAAATCCTCACCCCTCCCTTTTATAGAAAGCCGTGACAAAAGTCAGTGCCAAAATCACTGTAAACAGCACCATGTTGGCCGGAATGTGCAGATTAAAATCGGTAATGCTGTGTATCAAGATAGCGACAATTGCAACTATCCCTCCCAGTGCCAATCCTTTGACCTCTGGATGGCGCCTCACCCGCCAAATAAGAAAGGAAGTGACGACAATAAAGGCTAATCCTCCAAGAAGCAGAATCAGGCCCATAACTCCGAGTTCCGATAAAAACTCGAGATAATCATTATGCGCATGAGAATAGCGGACAGATCTTCCGCTGTCATCATAGGCAGGATAGACAGAAGCAAAGGTTCCCAAACCGGTCCCTAACAACGGATAATCTCCAATAATTTGCACCACTTTGCCCCACACTATTGGCCGTCCTTCGTGCAGCAGGTCATCCAGAGCAAACCTTTCGATGACAGACCCTATGCCAACGTTCAAAGCGACGATAGTGATGATAATAAAGCTGACTTTGAGAAAATTCTTTATCCATTTCTGGCGTTCTCTGACTCTTCCAAAATACAAAACAGTCAGCTCGAAAAAGAGAATAAAAGTAAAAATCAGGAGAAAGACACCAGACCGGGATTCTGAGAATATGATGGCCACTGACATGACGACTATACTGGCTGAGAGGAGCAGATTCACTGAGAGCCCTTTCTCTGATAGACGGAGAATTTTATCCCTCCATTTCAGCCCCGCCAAAGAGAAAAGGCTGATCCGGGCAATGATTAATCCCAGGGCCAAGGGGATAATCATCTCCAAGTAACCGGAAAGGTGGTTCCTGTTGACGAAGGTTCCGGTGACAACATCGACGTAGTGGACTTTTTTTAAGAACAACAGCCGCGGAGTTTTATTATACATCTCGTACATTCCATAAAACGCTTCAAAAAAACCCATGAAAACAAGCACATAGACGATCCTCTTGATCTGTTTCCTTGTGTTGACCGTCTTAATGATCAGAAAGCCCAGGAGAAAATAAGTGAAAAGCTCAAGACCCTCACGAAAAGTGTGTGAAGGAATCAAGGAAAGGCTCATGAATTGAGTGCTGGAAAAATCTGGAGAAAAAAGAGCCTGGAATGAATGCGTGTTCGGAGAAAGGAGGGCGATGATAAAACGCGGAAGAGGGATGATCTGGAATACGATTAAAACGCATAAACCTAAAAACAAGTATCTGGGCCATTTCAGCGTCAGAGAAACAAGCTCATTATTCTGCGGTTTTTCCCTAATGAGGACATAGGCCGCCATCATTACCAGAACCACAAGTTGAATCACCAGTATCGACCATTCATACACAGAGGCCGCAGGAAGAGGACTGAAGACAATCACGCTAAGAATCCCGTATTCGATTATCTTCTGATATATTCTGTCCCTCTTGGATAGAACATGACTCTCCTTTTTTGGGCTCTTTTTCCTGACTGTGTTTCTCTGCTTCATTTTTTTGTTAAGTATGAACCGAATGGCTTAAGTTTTAGGCTGGGGATAAATATCCAAGTTCAAAAAGAAATTTGGCATTTTAGTGTCAGGGATCAAGCCACTCTTTTATTAACGATCCCGAAGATAGCCGTTTGATTGCAGACAAACGTATGAGACATCAATCGCCTTCTTTGCTCATTACTGTTTCCGCTTAAAAAGTGAAATCTTGAGCGGCAACTTGCTCTCCTTCTTGGCGGGATTCATCGCCTCTGGCAAATAGGGAATCTCCTTGTCCTCAAGCACTGCGTCGGGATTATCCTCCACGAGTGCCTTTGCTTCCTCTTTTCCGATAATTTCCTCCGCCCTTTCCCTTGCCGTTGTAAGCTTCGGGGCCAAATCATTTGGGCTGTGTCCATCGCTCCCGATAAAATGAATCAAATTCATCTCCAGAAAACGAAAGACAGCCTGTTCTGCTTCTCTTCCGTAAATTCCGGATAAGCTCCCGCTGTTGGCCTGAGACAGGCTTCCCATCCGGATCAATTCATACAGAAAGGAAGGATTGCGGACAAATACCGAGTTTCTTTCCGGATGAGCGATGATCGGGATGAGGCCTTCGCTCATCAATTCGAAAAAAAGCTCTTTCACGCCAGAGAACACATGCCGGGATGGGAACTCTACGAACATGTAAGAGCTCTGATTGATAACAAGAAGGTCACGGCTTTTTCTTATCTCCTCCATTAAATTGTGGGCAATATGAACTTCTGCCCCAGTCAACAACTCCACATGGATGTCATTGGCTTCAAGAGCTCTGCTGAGCTCATTTCTTTTCTCCTCGATCATCCCCAGGTCTTCGCACATATAATCTCCCCGGAACAGATGGGGAGTGGCGACAATCCTCTTGATTCCTTCATCTTCCGCGATCTTTGCCATCTCCACGGCCTCTTCCAAGTTCTTGGCTCCATCATCAAGACCGGGAAGAATATGGCAGTGCAAGTCGATCATTCTCTAGCTGTCACGCTCCTCTTCATCTTCATAATAACTGTTTCGGTAATAATGGTAGTACGGGGAATAATATTCTCTCTCTTTGAACTTTACTTCGTTGAACACCACTCCGAGAACCTTTGTCTTGGCTTGCTTGAGCTCCTCGACCGCCCGTAGAAATGGTTTGCGGGCTGTCTTTCCGGCTTGAATGATGAACACCATGCAATCTGCTAACATAGAAACGATCAACGCATCCACCACAGCCAGGATGGGAGGGGTGTCGAGCAGGATGACGTCAAACTTCTCCTTCATATCCTCCAACAGCTCTTTCATCCTGTTGGAATTGAGAAGCTCTGCAGGATTCGGAGGAATGGGGCCACTGGGGACGATCCAGATGTTCTCGTGGGATGTCTTCTGGATGGCTCCTTTTAGGGATACTCTCCCGGTCAAATACCCGCTCAATCCTCCTATATTTTTTATCTCAAACAATCGATGAAGCCGGGGCTTCCTCAAATCCGCATCAATGATGAGAATTTTCTTCTCGAGCTGAGAGAAGGAAATGGCCAAGTTGGTCACAGTGGCTGTCTTTCCTTCCTGAGGCAGGGAGCTGGAAATAGCAATCGTTCGAGGAGGCGCCTCTGTTTGAGAGAGCAGGATAGACGTTCTCACTGTCCTGTAGTCTTCTGACACAGATAGCTTCGGAAAAGATTCGTTGACAAATTCAATGTCCTTGAAATTCAGCGGGTTTTCCTCTTTCCCGGGATTCTGTTTTCTCTCGGAATATTTGTAATCGGAATAGAAGCCATACCTTTTTTTCTTCCTTATTCCGCCAGGGGGGAGATAAGGAATTACGCCCAGGGAAGGAAGACCAACAAGCTTTTCCACTTCCTCTCGTCCCTTGACCGTGTTATCTAAATACTCCAGAAGAAAACAGAGCCCTCCACCTCCGAGAATACCGATTAAAAAAGCAAGGATGAGGTTTCGCTTCTTTTTCGGAGAAACAGGACTCACCGGAACCTCTCCTCTGTCGATAATACTGATATTGCTCGTCTTCAATCCTCCCAGCCTCGCGGATACCAGAGCTTCATTCTGTCTTTCCACAAGAGAATTCAGGAGTTTACGTTTGTTCTCGACCTCAATCTTCAAGCTGTTATACAGAATGGCGTTTGAATTCATCCGGATGACATCAGTCCTCTGTTTCTCGAGCAATGTCTTCAGGGAAGATTCCTTTTTCAAATCTGACCGGTATTCGGACTCAGCCAGGTCCACAGCCCTTTCAATCTCGCTTTTCAGCTCATCTCTCATGCTGTCGAGCTTCGCCTTCAAAGTCACCATTTCCGGATAGCTGGATTTATAGATCTTACTCTTTTCCTCATGCTCATTTTTTATCCGGGTGTAGTCTGTTTTCAAGGTCTGAATCAGAGGATTATTCACGAATTGCGGCAGGGAATCGATATCCAAATTTTTTAGCTCTCGATATTCAGCCTCTTTCCTGATCCGGTCAATCTGGGCCTGAGTGTAGGCCTCATTCAGGTCAGCAAACTTGTTGACTACGGTGCTCTCTGTTTCAGTGAGAAAGAAGATTTCTTTCTCCCGACCATACCTCTGGAGCTCTCTTTCTTTGACTGCCAAATCTTCCCTCAGATTGGCGATTTGCTCGCTTAAAAAATCGGACGCCTGCTGAGTCGTCTCAAATCTTTTCTCCACAGAAAAATCTATGAACTCCTCGGCTAATGTGTTCACCACATTGGCGGCCAGAACTGGAGAGTGTGATATGTAACTGATCTCAACAAGCTTTGTGGTCCGGATGGCTGCAACATCGATGCTGTTTCTGACAGATTCAGCGATCCCGGAATAAGGGTTAGAGCGGACCAAAGACTCTGATTCTCCCGTTTTTGCCTTTTTCTTGGGGAGAATCCATTTAAAGCTGAGGGCTTGTTTCGCAAAAGTCAGGAAGCTTTTTTTCTGCTTTTTGCCGGCTCCGAATTCAGGGCGGCTCAAAAGATTCATCTTCCTAGCCACTCTCTCCGCCAAAGATTTGCTCTTCAGAAGTTTGAGGCTGGTGTTGAACGACCTTAAATCTTCAAAGTTACGGCTGTAGCCAAATTCATCTTCTATACTCAATATCTTCGAGCGCTCTCCCTCGATGAGCATAGTGGCGGTTGATTTATACTGTGGCGTCGCGAGAAAAGAAAACACTCCGGTGAAGAGGATAAGGGCGCCTGTGAAAGTGATGAGCACCCATTTCCTCTTGACGATCATCCTCCAGTATTCCAGCAGATCCACTTCTTCCTTTTCGTATCTTTGATGTTCCATCTTTATTCCCCTTACCTCTTTTATTCAAAAGTCATTGTATTCTATTGTCTAGCCTTTCATAGTCTTGAGTTTTCTGCTTAAAAAATGGTTTCCGGCACAAAAATAACGTCATTTTCCTCTAGCTGGATGTCTTTTCGCTTCCCTTTAATGATATCCTTGACATTAACTTTTATTTGGACTTCCTTTCCGTCTTGATCGACTCTTTTGATAATCACTCCACTTTTCGAGGCTCGGTCAGAAAAGCCTCCTGCTTGAGCAATGGCGCGCAGCAGGGTAGGGATGTTTGACTTTTTCACTTCAAGGGCTCCGGGTTTGTTCACCTGGCCAAAAACATAGACGTAGACGGCTTTATCTGCCGGAATGTTCACTATATCATTCGGCTCAAGGGAGATATTCAGGTCTATGTCTCCCTTAAGGATCAAATCCTCGATCGATATTCTAAAGGATTTATTAGTGCCGTCCTGGAGCTGCCGGATGACCATGATCTCATCTCCTGCATCAGTGGTGAGTCCTCCTGCCTGAGAAATCAACTGAAGCAGGGTCTGACGGCCGAGCAGCTCATACGGACCGGGAGCTTTCACTGCCCCGAGCATGAACACTCTCCTGCTCTGGTATTCTTTGATGAAAACCGTCACCTGTGGATTCTGAAGATATTTCTCTTCAAGAAGCTGGCTCAATCTTCTTTCGAGCCCGGTTTTGGTCAGCCCCTCGACTTGGACCTCGCCCAGCAGAGGCAATGAAATCTTCCCTTCTTCAGAGACCCGGACGGTCCTGTTCAATTCCTTCAGACCAAAAACGCTGATATCCAGCAGGTCCTGAGCTCCTATCTTGTATTCTGTCGATGATTTTTCCTGGGCAAAAAAGTAACAGAAAAATACAAATAATAATGCGAGAGAAACAAAAACCTTTTTCCCCTTCACCTTAAACTCCTCTTTTATCCTTTAGAAGTGAGACCTATTGTAGCACATCTCACACTTTATTCCAGAGGATAGAATCATTTTTTCAGATTAAATTCTCAAATCATACTGCCCGGGCGTTTGACATTAAATATTAACACTTTGAACAATATGTCATTGCGAGTGAAACGAAGCACTCTCGTAAAAATAAATGCATTTTTTCCTTAAGGGATTGCCACTCTGCGCTCGCAATGACACCAAAGGAAAGGGATTGCCACGCCCTTCGGGCTCGCATTGACAAGGGTAGAACATTTAGTGCATTGATAGTAATAATTTCAAGCCTGGCATTCGACTCATGATTGTTTCTTTCTATGAGTGTTAGTCTAAAACTCATAGGTGACGTATCCGCCGATGAATACTCTCTTCCTGTTCCCCCAATAATAATTCGACTCCCTCTCCCAGAAATTCACCATGATTCCTAATCCCGTGTTTTCAATGATCCTGAAAGCCAAACCGACTGAATGACTCCGGTAAATATCCTGCCTGAGTATCTCTTCATAGCTTCCATCCGGCATTCTCAGAGACTCAGGCTCAGGATAATTGGCCCTGGCATGGCTCAGTCCATAATCGACTCTTAAGAATCGTGTCAAATAGTAAGACACTCCTGCCCCATACCTGTCTTCGTTGAAGAAGACGTTGTTCGTCCAGTAAGAAAAATGACAATCTCTCTGGTAGCTCAGGTTAAAGCCGAAACGCCACAGCCTGAAATTCAGGCTTGTATTCCCCACCAGTCCTGAAAAGCCTGTCCTGCTGGTTTCTCTTGGGATGAGCTTCTTGTAGCCAAGTGAAAGAATCCCTCTTATTTTTCCCAAGAATGGAAATCGGATCCCTGTGTAGACCTGGTAGGAATAGGAGCCCCGCCAGCTCGATTGGGGATGTTCAAATTCATAGTCTGTGTATCCCGCTGTGGCAAAAAAATAACTCTCTGCAAAGACTCTGTAATACAACTCTATATTCCCGCCTTTCTCCCTGCGGTTTAATTCACGAGAGAGGTAGATCTCTTCGCCCGGCAGCGTCGTATCCTCATAATTGATTTTTCTGGTGAATCCAAAGAACCCAAATGAGGTCTTTCGGGCGGTCTCATAAAAAAGCCGGCCGCTGGCGCTGTCCACAATCTCGTTGGCACGCACATCGAATTCACTCGAAGCGCGTCGTCTCCGGTTGCTGTGTAAATATTTCCCAGAAAGAACAAAACGATTGAGAAAGAGTAATTTAAATTCCGGGGATAGCGTGTTATTCCACCTTCTTTCCCTCTTTTGCTCGAAGTAATAGACATATTCTGGATTTTCAGCAAACGAGAGGATCAGATAATCCCGAAAAAGCAAGTAGGCTTGAACTTGAGGGGAAAAAGTCACCGTGAAATCAGAAACCGGATCGTTGTCTTCATGTTGATAATAAACATTATTATCGTATCCGATATCTCTAAATTGAATAGTGGGAAGAATCCTGAAGGGGCCTAACTTAAACTTGGCTCTTTCTGTGATCTGGTCCAGCGTGGACTTGAATGACTCGTAGCTCTGTCCGTACGCCGCGCATGAAATCAGGATCAGCAAGAGGAAGAGTGTGACCCGGTTAAATAGTAGGGAGAACAACCTTTTCAACTTATCTTATTATTGAATTAAACTGTGCAAATTGAAAAAAATATGGATAAGGTATCTGTGCTACCGCCCTTAGGGCTGAAATTCATAAAAAATGCTTCTCAATCGGCTCTTTTATTATTTATTCAACCTTCCTGGTCAACCAAAATATTTCTAGTCGCTTTGAACAGTGATAGAGAAACAAATACAGAGATGCAGGGATAAGAAGTGGCGCTCACAGAAATCGTTTATTCCTCCAATTATCAATCTGTATTTGACTCCGCAAATTCCTTGGACCCTTCTTCAATCTATAAAAGGCCACTAAAGTTCCTTTGGCGTGGACACTCCATTTTTCACACAACTCATCCCTGTCTAATCACTTCTCGCGCCTAAAAAACTTCTTATTCTCACAAGGAAGTTTCTATAGTTTAAAATTGTCAGATGAATAGTACAAGAATATTTTATCAAATAACAAAAAAAACCTCGATTCTCAACCTTTTACAGCAAACTTGGGGTCAGACCTTAGTAACTTCAGTAATTGTGTTGAAGTTTGGAGGCAGGCTTAATCCTATTGAAGTTCGAAAATTCAAAGCTCATTAGCCACTTTTTCAAGAGGACATGGAATGACCCCCTAAAGCCTGAAAAAAATTACTGAAGTTACTAAGGTCTGACCCCATGACCTTGATTGACTTCGATTTTTGATTATTTTATATTTGTTTTGACAATGGACTGGGAAACGATCTTTCGCGAAATAAGTGTACAAACCGACTCAAAAATAATCCTCTTTGTCATGGATGGCTTGGGTGGCTTGCCGGTAAAGGGAAAGACCGAGCTCGAAGCGGCCCACACGCCCAATCTGGATGCACTGGCCGCCCAAAGTGTCTGCGGCTTGACTGACCCGGTCTTCATGGGAATCACGCCCGGGAGCGGACCGGCCCATCTGTCTCTCTTCGGGTATGACCCCACCAAATACATCCTCGGAAGAGGAATCCTGGAAGCCCTCGGAATAGGAGTCGATGTCGGGAGGAACGACTTGGTGGCCAGAGGAAACTTTGCCACACTCAAAGAGGCCCTCATCGTAGACCGGAGAGCCGGAAGAATCCCCACCAGCGAGAATGAAAAACTCTGCCAGATGCTCAACGATTCTCTAAAAGAAGTCGATGGAACACGAGTCTCATTTTTTCCCGGAAAAGAGCACCGGTTTGTGGTGAAATTCACAGGAGCTGGACTTTCGGATTCACTCTCCGATGCGGATCCTCAAAAAGAGAACCAATCCAGAGTTCCAGCCAAGGCCCTTTCCCCGGAGGCTGAAAAAACAGCCGGGATCGTGAACAACTTCATTGACCGAGTGACAGAAATCCTGAAGGATTCACTCCCAGCCAACACTATCCTTTTAAGGGGATTTTCCGGCTGCCCAACTCTTCCCACGATGAGTGAGCTCTTCAAGGTCAACGCCGCCGCCATCGCGAATTACCCGATGTATAAAGGACTGGCTAAACTTGTCGGGATGAAAATCCTGGATGCCGGTTCAAACGTGTCTGACCTCTTCGATACCATGGAAAAACACATCAATGACCATGACTTCTTCTACATTCATTTAAAAAAAACAGACTCAGCCGGTGAAGATGGAAACTTTGATGCAAAAAAGAAGGCCGTAGAGGAAGCGGACAGCTACCTCCCCCGACTTCTTGCCCTGAAGCCGGAAGTCCTGGTTGTGACCTCCGACCACTCCACGCCTTCACTCTTAAAATCCCACTCCTGGCATCCCAATCCTATCCTTCTTTTCTCAAACGCCTCAATCCCTGACGGGGTGAATCGATTTTCTGAAAGGGAGTGCAGTCAGGGATTCCTGGGAAGGTTTCAATCCATCTACGCCATGCCCCTGATGCTTGCCCATGCCGGGAAGTTAAAGAAATTCGGGGCGTAATATCTCGTAAATTATTGACAACAATCGAGTTATATTATAGACTATATAAGCGTACAGATGAGAAGAAAAGAGAAAGCGATTTTTCTGGTGTTTCTGTGGCTTTCTATTCTCTCCCTCCCCACTCCCTCCCATCCTGAATCCAGGATCGAGATCCATACGATTCGACATCACGTCCACCCTTCCTTCACAAGAGTCGTCGTTGAGGTTGGAAAGGTGAGGGATTTCAATTTCAACGAGCTTCCATCTCCGGACAGAGTGTACATAGATATCTACCAGGCGCGATTGAATCCAGTTCTTCACAACCAAACATACTCCGTGGAAAGCGACTACCTCAGCCAGATCCGCGTCGCCCAAAAAACCCCATCAACCGTTCGTGTGGTGGTTGACCTGGATTTCAGCGCGGCCTACTATCGAGTCTGGCATCTGCCCGAGCCTTTCCGGATCATCATCGACGTCTATCCCAAAAAATCCCCTGTCCCTCCTCCGCCGCCCAAACTGAAGACCAGCATGATCCGCCAGCTAGGCTTGGGCATACAGAGAGTCGTCATCGACCCGGGCCACGGAGGGAAAGACCCTGGATGTGTTGGAAAAAACAAACACCAGGAGAAAGAGGTCGTTCTCGATGTCGCCCTTCGTTTAAAAAAGCTCCTTGAGCCTCTCGGCTTGGAAGTGATCTTGACCAGAGAGACGGATATCTATCTCGCTCCTGAAACCCGAACGGTGATCGCCAACCAGAAGCAGGCTGACCTCTTCATCTCCATCCATGCCAATGCCAGTCGCAACAGGAAACTTTCTGGCGTGGAGACATTCTTTCTCAACCTCAGCCAGGACCCTTCTGTCGTGGAAACAGCCGCCCGTGAGAATGCCACGTCCACTAAGAGCATCAGTGAAATGGGAGACACCATCCAGAAGATCCTCCAGAACACGAAAATTCCAGAATCAAAAGAGCTGGCTCAAATCGTCCAGAAAAACCTGGTTGAAAGCCTCTCTCAAAAGTACAGAGGTGTGAATAACCTGGGCGTCAAGGGAGGCCCCTTCTGGGTTCTCATCGGTGCAGAGGTGCCATCGGTTCTCGTCGAAATCTCCTTTTTAAGCAACCCCACAGAAGAAGAAAGGCTCAGGACATCTGAATACCGCCAAAGAATCGCCCAGGGCATCTATCAAGGTATCATTGCCTATAAAAGTTCGTTAGAGAAAGGAATAGAACAATGAAGAGAAGAGAGTTTATCAGGGATTTGGCTGTGGGAAGCATTATTCTCAAATTCCAGCCAAATCTTCTCGCCCAAGACGACAAAAGATCTCCTGATTTAGCCTGGATTCAAGGAGAATCCCCGGCGCAAATAACGAAAGAAGCGATTTCAGTATTAGGGGGAATCCAGCGTTTTATCTCCAAAGGCGACGTCGTTGTGGTCAAACCGAATATCGGTTGGGACAGAGTTCCCAAGCAAGCGGCCTGCACCAATCCTGAGGTCGTCAAGACGATCATTGAACTCTGCTTTGGCGCCGGAGCGAAAGAAGTCAAAGTCATAGATAATCCCTGTAATCCTGCCCGAAGAACCTATGCCCGCTCGGGAATTGCGGATGCGGCCAAGGAAGCTGGGGCCAAGGTGCTCTTTCCCAATCCTCACAAACTGAAAAAGATGGCCCTCAACGGAGAATGGCTGAAAGAGTGGCAAGTGTACACGGATTTTGTCGAAGCGGATAAAATCATAAATGTGCCTATCGCTAAAACACACAGCCTTTCCAGGTTAACAATGGGAATGAAAAACTGGCTGGGAGCCCTGGGCGGAAACCGCAATCAGCTCCACCAGAAGCTTGACCAGGTTATGATTGACCTCGCGGCGTTCTTCAAGCCATGTCTGAGTTTTATGGACGGATACCGAATACTCATCCGGAATGGGCCGCAGGGAGGCCGGCTCTCCGATGCTAAGCTCTTCAAAACAGTGGTTGCGGGAATAGACTATGTGGCCGTGGATGCAGCCGGTGCGACATTCTTCGATATTCAACCCCAGGACCTTCCTTATCTTCAAATTGCCCATCAGAAAGGACTTGGAGAAATCAACATGGAGAAATTAAAAATTGAAAAAAGAACGGTCTAAAAAGTATAGGCTCATCCAGGCCCTTCGCATTCTCAGTCAGACAATCTTCTTCATTCTCTTTTTCTATTTGCTGCTCAGAACACACTTCCCGGGCGAAGACTACATCGGGCGGGTAGAGATTTTTTTCCATTTCGACCCTCTTCTGGCTCTGACCACGTTCATCGCATCCCGTGCTTTTCTTGCCTCTTTTGCCCTCGCCGCGATAACCGTGGTCCTCACTTTTGTCCTGGGTCGAGTGGCTTGCGGCTGGGTGTGCCCCCTCGGGTCTATCCATCAGGCTTTCTCTTTTCTCTTTAAAAAATCGAAGCTTCTCCAGCCGAAAAGACCCAAAGGCAACCAGACTGCCTGGAAGTATTATATCCTGGGATTCATCCTCGTGGGGACGTTCTTCTCGCTCAACCTGGTGGGGATTCTGGATCCCTTTTCTCTGCTCTACCGCTCGTTTGTCACAGGAATCCTGCCCGCCGCGAACTACGGCTTTTCAGCCTTCATCGGGATTCTCTATAAAATCCACTTTTTTTCCTTGGGCGACAGCCTTGTCCAATTCTTTGAGACCCTGGCTGTCAATTCAATCTTTCTCCAGGGATTCTTTATCGGTACTCTTTTTGTCGGCATCCTCCTTCTCAACATGCACAGAGAAAGATTCTGGTGCCGGTATCTCTGTCCTTTAGGCGCCTTCCTCGGCCTTATCTCTCGCTGGAATATCATCAAACTGAAGATTGACCCCAAGAAATGCATCGAGTGCCACCTCTGCAACATCCACTGCGAAACCCAGGCCAATCCTTTTCCGGTTAAGGGATGGAAGAGCTCGGAGTGCGTGTATTGTTTCACCTGCAGCTCAATATGCCCGACAAACGCCATGGCCTTCCCGATCAAATCTCAGCCCGAGGAGATCAAGAAAGTCGACTTGTCCAGGAGAAAGCTTATCTTCACTTCTCTTCTGGGATTATTTGCTGTTCCTTTTTTCCGCCTTTCTCCTTCAACGAAACGTGTCTCGCCAAAATTGATCCGGCCTCCAGGAGCCCTGCCGGAGGAACAGTTTCTCCAGAAATGCGTTAAATGCAGTGAATGCATGAAAGCCTGCCCCACCAACGGCCTTCAGCCCGCATTATCAGAAGCCGGCCCGGAAGGGATCTGGACTCCAATCCTGGTTCCTGAAATTGGTCATTGTGAATACTACTGCTCTCTCTGCACTCAGGTCTGTCCGACAGGCGCCATCCAGGAGCTTGCCATAGAGGAAAAGACAAAAGTAGTCATCGGGCTGGCGTGGGTGGACAAAAACAGATGCATTCCCTATGACCTGGGAACACCCTGCATCGTCTGCGAAGAACACTGCCCCACCTCTCCAAAAGCCATCAAACTGGTGAAAACAGAAGTCAAGCTCCCTGACGAAACGATCAAAACCCCTCTAGCCCCTGTTATCGACACAGAGCTGTGCATCGGATGCGGAATTTGTGAGAATAAGTGTCCGGTAGTGGATAAACCGGCTATTTATGTGACAAGTGTGGGAGAAAGCCGGTCTGAAAGAAACCAGCTCCTCCTTGACCTGATTAAGGAGAAATCAGGGCCTTACTAATCTTTTTTTACTCTGTGACTTTGAATTCTATGGTTTTCAACACCTCTCCGTTGGGACCGATCACATCCACGTGCCAGTCTCCAACCCATTCATGCCAGATGTTTTTCGACGTCCATGTGCGCCAGCTGGCGGACTCCACAGGCAAATTCCATCTGAAAATTTCTTCGTCCTTGTAGTACCAGATGTGAGTGATCTCAATCGGCTCCTGAGCTCCGACAATTTTCGTGTAGCAGAAGAGGTTTCCGACTGTCGCTTCGAATTCAGTTCCTTCCCCTATGGGCTCCCGGTCCTGGACATCCCTGCAAATGACGCCCACTTCCACCTTCACCGTTGGCTCTTCCTGGGCTTTTGCGACCGGCGCCTGGTAAAATGAAAAAGTCGCCAGTATTGCCAGGGCGAAAAGGATTGAACAAAGTTTTTTCATTGAGGCCCTCCTTTCCAGGATGATGCGATGATTCATGTATTTTTACCCAAGGCTGGCACAAATGTAGCACAAATCACGGTGTTTGACAATACCAAAGAATGTGGATTACTCAGAAACGATCTTTTTCAATTCTTCCTTGAGAGGGGGAATGACTTGAAAAAGGTCTCCGACTATCCCGAAGTCTGCGACTTTAAAAATAGAGGCTTCCGGGTCTTTGTTCACGGCCACGATGAATTTTGAGGAAGACATTCCGGCCAGATGCTGGATCGCGCCAGAAATCCCGAACGCCATGTACAGGTTCGGGGAGACCGTCTTGCCTGTCTGGCCGACCTGATGCTGATGGTCAATCCATTCCGCATCAACGGCTGAGCGAGAGGCTCCGACAGCCGAGTGAGGAAGCAGTGCAGTCAATTCTCTCAAAAGGGCGAAGTTTTCCGGGCCCTTCATCCCTCTTCCCCCGGAGACGACAATATCCGCCTCGGTCACATCGAGATCCGCGCCCTCTTCTCTCAGAATCTCGGCCACCTGCCCTTTAATCTGGTCTTCAGGAATGACCACCTCTTTTTTCACGACTTCTCCTTTTTCTTCCCCGGATTCAAGAAGAGGGAAAACATTCGGCCTCAGAGAAGCGATCTGCGGTGAAGATTTCAATGAAACAGTGGCCAAGACCTTGCCGGCGAATATCGGGCGGACTACCTCCAGTTTGCCGCCCTGGCATGCTGTCGAGATGCAATCCGTCGCCAGGCCGACTCCCAATTTAGCCGCCAGCCGCGGCGCCAGATCCTTTCCCATCGAAGTCGCGGGAAAGAGGATAATCTCTGGTTTGATCTCCTCGACGAGGGATCCTAAAGCCAAGGAGAAGCTCGACGCGGAATAATGGGCGAGGAGAGAATTCTCCAGCACATGGACTTTCGATGCGCCGTACGGTATCACTTCCGATGCCATCCCTTCAACGCCATGCCCGACAAGGACGGCATGAGCCTCTGTTTTGAGCTCATCCGCTCTTCTTTTTCCTTCAGAGAGAACCTCCAAAGAAGACTTTTTGACCTTTCCTTCTCTTATCTCAATGTATACGAGTATCATTTCATACCCCCTGCTAGATAACCTTCGCCTCTTCGTGCAAAAATTTGACCATTTGCTTGGCGGCCTCTTCGGGTTCATCCTCTATGACCTTCCCCGCTTGCCGCTGGGGAGGACTTTCCAGTTTTGTGATCTCTAAAAGCGGCACGACCTCTTCTTCTGTAAGCCCTAGATCTTCAAAAGTCATGATGGGAATCTCTTTCTTTTTCGCCGCCATAATGCCCTTGAGCGTCTCATACCGAGGCTCATTCAGCCCTTTCTGAGCGCTGACGACTGCGGGGAGGGAAAAGGTGACCTTCTCGAGAGCTCCTTCGATCTCCCGGTATGCGGTTCCTTTATTCCCATCAATCTCAAGCTTTGTGACGACGTTGGCCTGAGGAAGGCCCAAAAAATCGGCCACCATGGCAGGAATCTGGGCATTATCTGCGCCGACGGACTGTTTCCCGAACAGGAGGAGGCTGTGGTCAGGAAATTTCTTCTCCACGACACGGGCAAGGATTTTAGCTGTTCTCATCCCATCATATGTCTCGGGAGTCTCATCTTTGATCAGGACCGCTTCATCCGCACCCATAGCCAGGCCCTTCTTCAGAATCGTCAGCACCTCCTCATTCCCGACCGAAACGACAGTGACCGTCCCTCCGTTCGCTTCCCGCAAGCGAAGAGCTTCCTCAACCGCAAACTCATCATAGGGACTCAGAACAAAATTGACGCCTTCCTCGCTAATTGTGTTTGTCTGGTGATTAATTCTTATCTTCGCTTCAGTATCAGGGACTCTTTTTACGAAAACGCAGATGTTCACTTGTTCCTCCTTTTCAAGTATGTCCGGCTTCGGTCATGCCAACCGATGCAGGTCAAACAAGATGAGCAAGAGAAGTTTCTTCTCTGGCCGCTATGAAATCAAAGGCTCTCTTCGTCGAACTCCACCGTGTTTCCGGTTCGACTTCTCACCTCTCTTTTTCTTGCTGTTTTGATGCTTTTCTGTCCGCTCTCTATCTTGATTCGGAATCAGCCCTCATATCTTTTCAGAACAAGAGAGCCGTTCGTTCCCCCGAACCCAAAAGAATTTGTCAACACATACCGAACTTCAGTCGGACGGGCTTCATTGGGGACATAATCGAGGTCGCATTCCGGGTCAGGGTTCTCATAGTTGATGGTTGGAGGCATAGTCTGTTCCTTCAGACAAAGCGCAGAATATCCAGCCTCCACCCCGCCCGCGGCGCCTAAGAGGTGCCCAGTCATGGATTTTGTCGAGTTCACTCCAATCCTGTACGCGTGTTTGCCAAACACCTTTTTGATGGCGAGGGTCTCGATCTTATCGTTGTAGGGAGTGGAGGTCCCATGGGCGTTGATGTAGTCGATCTCTTGAGGGTCAATCCCCCCGTCCCCAATCGCCTTCGACATGCACAACACCGCGCCTTCCCCGTCTAACGAGGGCGCGGTCACATGATAAGCATCTGCACTCATCCCGTATCCGACAACTTCTGCATAGATTTTCGCATCACGCTTCAGAGCCGCTTCGAGTTCCTCCAGTATGACAACTCCTGATCCTTCGCCTATAACAAATCCATCCCTTTCCGCATCAAAAGGGCGAGAGGCCTTTTCCGGCTCGCCGTTCCTGACCGATAGCGCGCGCATTGCACAAAATCCCGACACTCCGAGAGGAGTGATCGGAGCCTCTGCGCCGCCGGATATCATGATATCTGCATCTCCTCTGGCGATAATCCGGAATGAATCTCCGATGGCATGTGTGCTGGTCGTGCATGCTGTGGCCGTGGCAGAATTCGGACCTTTCGCTCCGTATTTTATGGAAATTTGACCGGATGCTTCGTTGATAATGGTCGAGACCAGGAAGAAAGGAGTGACGCGTCCCGGGCCCTTCTCGAGCAGTGTCTTGTGTGTGTCTTCAATTAAACCGATACCTCCGATGCCTGATCCCACATAGACTCCGGTCCTCTCCCCCTTAAGTGAAGCGCGGTCAATTCCGGAATCCTTAACCGCCATCTCCGCCGCTGCAATCGCGAACTGGATGAACAGGTCCATCTTCCGGATTTCCTTTTTATCGAGAAAATCCAGAGGATCGAAATCGGACACCTGCCCTGCGATCTGACTGGTGTAGTCAGAAATATCGAAGCGGGAGATCCGGCTCACTCCGCTCTTCCCTTTGACCAGAGCCTCCCAATTTTTTTGGGCTCCTATTCCCAGGGGAGAGACGAGGCCGATTCCTGTGATGACGACCCGTCTTTCGGCAGTTCTTTTCTCAGAAGAAGGGGTGTTTCCCATCTGAAATTGTATCGACTGGTTATCTTATTTGACGTTAGTCAGGATGTAATCCATGGCTTTTCCGACAGTGGTCAGTTTTTCCGCTTCTTCATCGGGAATATCCATGTTGAACTCATCTTCCAGCGCCATCACCAGCTCAACAGTATCCAGAGAATCGGCGCCCAAGTCATCGATGAAAGATGCCTCTTCAGTGATCTGCTCTTCGCCGATGCTGAGCTTGTCAGAAACGATTGACTTAATTTTCTTCATCAACTCTTCTCTTTCCATGTTTATCCTCCTCCTCATTTAATATTATTCTTAGACTCTTTTACGGCGACATAACCATTCCGCCGTTGACATTGATAACCTGGCCTGTAATATAGGCGGCCTCATCCGAGAGCAGGAATTTCACAACGTGTGCAATCTCATCCGGAGTGCCGAACCTTTTCACGGGAATTAACTCAACGAACATATTTTTGACTGTGTCTGGAAGATTCTCTGTCATCGGAGTGGCGATGTATCCAGGAGCCACAGCGTTCACCGTGATCCCACGCGGCGCGACCTCTCTGGCCAGAGATTTGGTTAAGCCTAAAACTCCGGCTTTTGAAGCGGCATAATTGGACTGTCCGACATTCCCCATTAACCCGACGACCGAGGAGATGTTGACAATACGGCCATACCGATTGCCGATCATATTCCGTATGACCGCTTTCGAAAAATTAAATACTCCCTTCAAGTTCACAGACAGCACCGCATCCCACTCTTCTTCTTTCATTCTCATCAACAGGTTATCTCGAGTAATTCCTGCGTTATTCACCAGATGATCGATTTTTTTGTGGGCTTTGACAACCTTTTCGGCCACATCCATAGCCTCGTCCAATCGCGACACATCCGCACAGAAGACAGCCGCCTTCCCTTTGCTCTTCGAGATTTTCTGGGCGACCTTTTCGAGCTTCTCTTTTTGAACATCCACAAGGATGGTCTCCGCTCCTTCCCTGGAAAGTTCAAGGGCGATACTCTCCCCGATCCCCTGAGAAGCGCCTGTCACGATCGAGACCTTGTCCTTAAAAATCATCTCACCTCCCCGATCTGGCCCAGCCTGTGAGACAGCTCCGCTATCTCATTTTGTATTTTCTCTTGAACTTTGTTCACGACAAAATCTTTGGCCAGGCCCACAGCGTTTTTTACCGCGTTGGAGTTCGAACGGCCGTGTCCGATGATGCAGACGCCGTTAATCCCGAGAAGCTGTGCGCCTCCGTATTCCGTGTAATCCACTTTTTTATAAATTTTCTTAAGATTTCTCTTCATCAGGAAAAATCCGATTTTGGCGAAGACATTCTTCATGACCTCCGTGCGTGCCATGTAGAAGAAAGTCTCGACCATTCCTTCGCTCACTTTCAAGGCGACATTGCCGGTAAATCCATCGCTGACTATCACGTCGGCTTTCCCAGAGTAAATGTCCTTGCCTTCAACATTCCCGATGAAATTCAGCGGAGACTCCTGCAGTCTGTCAAAGGCCTCCTTGGTCAGTTCATTCCCTTTTGAGTCTTCTTCTCCGATACTCATTAAGCCGATTCTCGGTTTTTCGATTCCCAAAACACTGCCCATAAAAGTATGGCCCATTACGGCGAACTGCTCCAAGTGGTGGGGGCGGCAGTTGACGTTGGCCCCCACATCGATCAGGAGGGTCAATCCTTTTATATTCGGAACCAGAAGAGAGAGCGCGGGTTTTTCCACGCCCTTCAAGGCTCCGATAGTTGTCCTGGAAATGTACACCACCGCCGCCGTGTTTCCCATGCTGACGAAAGCATCCGCCTCTCCATCCCTGATCAACTGAGCTCCTATACGGATAGAGGACTTCTTCTTTTTTCGGAAAGACAGGAGGCCTTCGCCCATGCCGATGGCTTCTGAGGCATTGATGATGGACAGTTTGGCCTTTGAATGGTTGACTTTCTCGAATTCCTTCTTAATCAGGTCTTCCACCCCGACCAGGAGAACTTCCAATTTGTACTCCTGGGAGGCTTTGGCCGCGCCTTCGACTGTGACCTTTGGACCGAAATCTCCTCCCATCGCGTCAACCGCAACTCTCATGTTCTACCCTTGATCAATCTTCAGCCCCTTCGACCACTTGTCTGTCTCCATAAAAGCCGCATTCCGGACAAGCGCGATGGGGTAACTTCGGATTCCCACAGTTAGAGCACAAGGCTAACGAGGGAATAGAGAGGGCATCATGGGCTCTTCTCTTTTTTTTGCGTGAATGAGAATGTTTTCTTTTCGGATTAGCCATTTATCTTTTATCTCTCATAAAATTTTTGAGTTTATCGAGACGGGGATCAGAGCTTTTGGTTTCACAGGCACACTCACCGCTCCGTATGATCTTTCCGCAAACAGGGCATATTCCCTGGCAGTCCTCAGAGCAGAGCGGCTTGGGAGGAAACACCAGGTTCAATTGCTCTAAAACCACCTCTTTTATGTCAATCTTGGATCCGTAGTAAAACAGCTTGTTGATATCCTCATCCTTCAGATGTTCCTGCATTTCCTCAAGCTCTTCGGGGACATAAACAAGATCAAAACGGGAATCCACCGGGAACTCAAAAGGAATGAGGCAGCGGCTGCAGACAAAGCTGAGGCGCGTGGTGATCTTTCCTTTGATGAATATTTCATCTCCGGTTTTTTTAACAGTGAGAACTGCATGGACCGGCTGAAGAAAAACAGCGTTTTCCTCCACAAGGGACTCCGTGAAGAACTCAAACTCTCTCGAAATCTTCAGCCCTTCTTTGGGCAATCGATCGATATCTATAATCATGTCGCCTTCCATTTCTTTCGGATAAGTCCTCCTATTATACCATCTGACTTCCCTTTGTCAACCGAGGCCATCGGGAACGAAATCCGAGTAACTTCATTATTCAGAAGGGTTTGTAAAAGAGGAGATCGCCCGGTGAAGCGGCCTGATCCGGGTTTTTCTTTCTGCGCTCTTTTCAAATAAATTTTTATCCAAAGGTTCCTGTCTGACAACCTGCCTCTGAAAAAAGCTTTCACAGAAACACGATTAGCCCGGACCGAATTTCCTTGATTCCTCTGCGTGAAGGGGTTGAGGTCTGGCTCCGATGACAAAGCCTGGGCCCGGTGATATAATGGGAACGCAAAGTTTATGAAGGAAAAAAAACTCTATTTAATAGACGGCAATTCTATTCTTTACCGCTCGTATTACGCCATCCGGTTTCTTTCCAACTCAAAGGGATTCCCGACCAATGCGATCTTCGGCTTTATCAGTATGCTCAGAAAATTTATGCAGAAAGAGAGCCCTCACTATCTCGGAATCGTGTTTGATGTGAAGGGCCCGACTATTCGGCATAAAGTCTTCAAGGATTACAAGGCGCAGCGGAAGCCGATGCCAGACGATCTGGTGGTTCAGGTCCCTGTCGTCAAAAAAGTCATCAAAGCCATGAACATCCCTTATTTTGAGCATAAAAATTATGAGGCGGATGACGTGTTGGGAAGCCTGGCCCATGAAGCCTCGAAGAAAAAAATCCCTACCGTTATAGTCACCACAGATAAAGACATCTTCCAGCTCGTGGACGACCTGACAAGCGTTTATAATCCTGTCAAGGATACCGTCCTGGACCAGAAGAAGGTGAAGGAAGCTTTTGGGGTCTCTCCCGTTCAGGTGACAGACGTTCTGGCTCTATGGGGAGATCCCACGGACAACATCCCCGGAGTTCCAGGAATCGGGGAAAAAACTTCCAAAGCTTTGATCAATGAATTCGGCTCATTGGGGAATCTGCTCGAAAACTTGGACAAGGTCGATAAAGAGGCTCTCCGCGATAAGATCAAAAAGAACCTGGACCAGTTGGAATTGAGCCGCAAGCTGGTGACTATCGAAAGGAGTCTCGACCTGAAATTCAAGCTGGACGATTTTTCCGTATCCGAGCCAAACCGGGAGGAGTTGATCCAGATCTTCCAGGAATTAGAGTTTTCTTCTCTTTTGTCCGAATACACGAAAAAGACTGAACGCGGGAAAACGCGGTACGAGATCATACTCAAGGAAGATGTGTTGCGAAAACTCGTCTCCCGGATTAAAAAAGAGAAATTTGTCTCCCTCGACACAGAAACAGATAGCGCTTCCCCCACACAGGCCAATCTGGTCGGGATGTCATTCTCTGTAAAAAAAGACCAGGCCTTTTACCTCCCTCTCCGTCACGATTACCCCGAGGCTCCCCGACAGCTCTCGAAGGAGAAGGCCTTTCGCATACTCGAAGACCTCCTTACGGATCCGAAGGTCCGAAAATTCGGGCAGAACATCAAATATGACTCCATTGTTCTCAACAGGGAAGGGATCGCCCTCCGGGGAATCGACCTGGATTCCATGGTCCTCTCCTATCTTTTAGAGCCAAACTGGGGAAAACACAACCTGAACAAGCTGGCTTTGAGTTATCTCCAGGTCAAGACCATCCTCTACGAGGAGATCGTCGGAAAAGGGAAAAACGAGGTCACGATCAACGCCGTTCCTGTCGAAAAGGTGGCTCCCTATGCCTGCCAAGATGCTGACCTGGCTCTTCAGCTCTGTAATCATCTCTGGCCTAAAGTCCAGCAGGAAAAACTGGACTCTCTCTACAGTCAATTCGAGCGTCCGCTGATCGAGGTGCTGGCTGATATGGAGATGTGGGGAGTGAAGATTGACACGCAGGCCTTGGAGCGGCTGTCTGAAGAGCTGCGGTCCGAGCTGGACAATCTCCGGAAAAAAATCCACAAGCTTGGGGGTGAAGAGTTCAACATCAATTCGCCTAAGCAGCTCGGATATATTCTCTTCGAAAAACTTCAACTTCCGGCGTCAAGAAAAACCAAGAAAACAAAAAGCTATTCGACAAGCATGAGCATCCTCCAGGAGCTGTCCCGTATTCATCCCATCGCCAAGCATACACTGGAATACAGGCAGCTCTCCAAGCTGAAATCTGGCTATGCCGACTCCCTCCCGCTCCTTCTCAACCCGGAGACGAGGAGGATACACACGTCCTACAACCAGACCGTGGCCGCAACCGGAAGGCTTTCCAGCAGCGACCCGAACCTTCAGAACATTCCTGTAAGAGGTGATTTGGGGCGGAGATTCAGGCAGGCGTTTGTTCCTGAAAAAGGCCATCTTTTTCTTTCGGCCGACTATTCCCAGATTGAACTCAGAGTCCTGGCGCATCTCTCGAACGATCCCGCTCTGATCGAGACATTCCTCAACGACCGAGACGTACATGCGGAGACGGCCTCCCGGGTATTCGGCGACACGACCACTCTGTCTCCGGATGAGCAGAGAAGGCGCGCGAAGATCATCAATTTCAGCATGATCTATGGCGCTTCGGCCTTTTCTCTGGCCAAAGAGCTGGGAACCTCCAATTCAGAAGCCCAGAATTTCATCGACCTTTACTACGAACAATACGCGATGGTGCATGATTTTCTGGAGAAAAAAGTCCAAGAAGCCACAGAGAAAGGATACTCCGAGACGCTGTTCGGGCGGAAACGTCAGGTGCCCGAGCTCAAGCAGAAGGAGAGGTTCGCCCAACAGGCCGGCCGCCGTATCGCTCTCAACACTCCCATACAGGGCACGGCAGCAGACCTGATGAAAAAAGCCATGATCGACATCTGGCGCGAGATAAAGAAACGAAATCTGAAGTCCAAGATGATCCTTCAGGTCCACGACGAGCTGGTTTTTGAAGTCCCGGACAAAGAAAGAAAAACACTCGAGCCCCTCGTCAAGGAGAAGATGGAGAACGTTTTTCCGCTTGAAATCCCGCTTAAAGTCCACTTAGAATGGGGAGTGAACTGGGCCGAAGCCAAATAAAATAAAAGGGGTCGCGTCTTAACATTTGACATTTCAGAATTCAGCAATTGGGCGAAGGAGGCCGACAGAAATGGTGCCCTCCAAGCCTGAATGAAGAGATTCCCTTCATCATTATTCGTTCACGAAATGTCAAATGTTAAGACGCGACCCCCAACATTTTTTTATAGACGCGGAATTTTTTATACAGTTTTCCGCCCATCCTCTCCATCTCCGCCCTGACCTTGACGTTTTCTTCCATCTCATGATGCGTGTCCATGATTTCCATGCCCGCCTCCTGGGCGGAGAGGATCATCTTGACCCCCATGATGACATCAAGCCCCCGGCCCCGGTATTTTTCTTTGATGGCACCCAGGAGCAAATCGAGCTGTTTGGTTTTTTTCGCGGCTCTTAATATTTTTAAAAAGCCGAAAGGAAAAAGGCGTCCTCTGGCTTTCTGGATGCCTGCCGTCATGTCCGGAATCCCGATAATAAAGGACACCACTTCACCCTCTAACAAGACAACTTTCACAAACCGCGGGTCAACAACAGGCATATACCGTGCGGCCAGGTCCTTCATCTCTTTCTCGCTCAACGGGGAATACCCGTAGATATTGCTTTCCAGGTAACATTCATTCATTAGAGTGAAAATCGGAACGATCCATGGTTTCAGTTCTTTTCTCCTCCTGAATTCGAGAATCTCATAGTTTCCCTTCCGTGTGGCTCTCGCGTAAATTTTCTTGTAGAATTCCGGCAGCTCTTTCGGCACATCCAGTTTGTAGACAAAATAGTTTACATCCTTCGTGTATCCCTGTTTCTCCACGAGCGCCGGCATCCATTCAAAATTATAATAGGTGGCGATAGTGGCTCTATTCTCAAATCCCTCGATTAAAAAACCTTCCGGATCCTGGTCCGAAAATCCATACGGACCGACAAGTTTGGTCATCCCTTTCTTCCGGGCCCACTCCTCGACATGATTCAACAGAGCCCGAACCACTTCTTCCTCTTCCCGTGTTTCCAGGTAGCCAAACCGGACGGTTTTTTCATTCTTGTGTTCGTTGTATCGTGAATTGATGATTCCCATGATCCGCCCGACGACTTCCTCCCCGCGGGATGCCAGGAGAATAATCGTATCACAATACGAAAACGCATCATTCTTTTTGGGATTGAAGTAACTCCACTCATCCATGTAAATCGGATGCACCCAATTTTTATGTCCGGCGTGAATCTTCTCTGGAAGATAGATAAATTTCTTTAAATCTTTTTTCGTTTTGACTTCTCTGATTTCAATCTCCATTGCGACTCCCTTTAGTCCTATCCTATATACCACTCTCGTACAAAAATCAATTGCTAAAGCATCTCTGTAGGCGCTTCTATCTCTGTGGAAGCCCAGCAGTCTGACGAGGAAGTTATCCGGAGGCGAGCGGGCTTGGTTCCTCGAAGAAGAGAGTGAGCCAGGAATATGCGGATTTTGATTGATTTGTACAACAAAGCAATCGGGGGGTTCCAAGGGGGTGTGCCCCTTTGGTCGCAGGGCGAAGCCCGAGAAGGGGAGGCAGAGAGCCGTAAGCGGAGTGAGGCGAGCGTCGGAAGGGGGAAAGCGGAACTGTTCCCCCTCCGAGGTGTCGATGGGGAAAATACACGGGCTGACGAATCAGATTGCTGGGCTTCCACAGAAATTGTCACAAAAATAAATATACTTTCCGCATCCCCAGAAAGGAAGATTTTTGGGTTCCATGATGACACATATTTCCATGTGCGCTTGACAACACATGGACAGAATGAATACACTTTATCCTCATTTTTATCGCACATCAAAGAATTATGAAGGCCAAGACATTTCCTCACGGAATCCATCCTCCCGAGCTCAAGGATCTCACAGAAGAAATCGCTCTTCAGCCCATGCCCCCTCCTGAGAAAGTCATGATCCCTCTCCTGCAGCATTTTGGCAATCCGGCAAAGCCCTCTGTCCAGAAAGGGGACGAAGTCTCACTTGGCCAGAAAATTGGCGAAGGGCAGGGCCTCTTTTCGGCTTCCGTCCATTCCAGCGTTTCCGGCAAGGTTCTCTCTGTGGATTCTTTTCACCACCCTGGCGGGACTCCGGTGCACGCGGTCACTGTTGCCAATGACGGCCAAGACACTCCTCACGCCCAAAAAAAAGCAGCCAAAGATCCGTTTTCCTTGAGTCCGGAGGAGATCCGAGACAAAGTCAAAGAAGCCGGAGTTGTCGGGCTCGGAGGGGCCGCTTTTCCTACGGCGGTCAAGCTCTCCCCCCCAAAAGACAGCTCGATTGACACGATCATCATCAACGGCTGTGAATGCGAACCCCTGTTGACTTCCGACTACAGGCTGATGCTTGAGTCTCCCGACGAAATCCTCAAGGGCGCAGAACTGGCGCGTATCGCCACGGGCGCAAACCGGATCATCGTGGGAATAGAGGATAACAAGAAAAAAGCGTTTGAAGTTTTCCAGTCGAAAATCCAGGACTATAACGGAGAGGTTGTGCTCCTCAAGACAAAATATCCGGAAGGCGCCGAAAAAAATCTGATCTATGCCCTCCTCCGCAGGGAAGTCCCAAGAGGAGGGCTTCCTTTCAACGTGGGAATCGTCGTCCAGAACGTGGGGACCGCCAAGGCTATCTGGGACGCCGTGAGCACGGGAAAGCCTCTTTTCGAAAGAGCCATAACAGTTTCAGGACACAGCATCAAAAAACCGAAAAATCTCCTCGTCCGCATCGGCACTCCCTTCCAGGCTGTTATCGATTTCTGCGGCGGGATCAGAGAGGACGGAAACATCCTGGTGATGGGGGGCCCGATGATGGGACTCGCCCAGTGGACTCCGGAGGTGCCGGTTATTAAAGGGACTTCTGGCATATTGGCATGGAAAGCTTCGGCTCCCGGCATGGAACACTCCTGCATACGCTGCGGGCGCTGTATTGAGCACTGCCCGATGGTTCTTACGCCGACCCTCCTCGCAAAATATGTCCAGTTCGAGAAGCTGACCGAAGCCGAGAGCTGGGGCATCCTGGACTGCGTGGAATGCGGCAGCTGTCAGTACATCTGTCCTTCAAAGATACTTCTTGTCCACTGGATGCGCCTGGGCAAAAATAAGATCATGAGCTTGAAACACAAAAAGAACGCCTGATGACAGATAAACTTTTCATCCTCCAATCTTCGCCCCATTTCCGGGACAAGGATTCTGTTCCTAAAATCATGTACATCGTTATCATTGCCCTCCTTCCGGCTGTTTTCGCCTCTCTCTACTTCTTCAGGCTCAAGGCGGTCGGTCTGTATGCCTCCTGTTTGGTGGCCTGTCTCGCCACAGAAGCCCTCTTCCTCTTAATCAGAAAAAAGCCCCTTCAATCTCTTTGGGACGGCTCCGCCGTGATCACCGCGCTGCTTCTCGCCATGACCCTTCCGCCGACCCTTTCCCTTGAATTGGCGGTTATCGGATCGGTTACCGCGATTGCCATCGGCAAACAGGTGTTCGGCGGGCTGGGGCACAATATCTTCAATCCCGCGCTCGTGGGGAGGGCCTTCCTTCAAACCGCCTTCCCCGTTGCCATGACCACCTGGTTTCCCCCGGCAACGTTGAGTGTTGACACGGCGACTTTTGCCACTCCTCTGGGCAACCTGAAATTCGAGGAAGCGATTGCTCAGGGAACGCTCACCCCTCTTAAAGACCTCTTTTGGGGGAATACCGGCGGATGCTTGGGAGAGACTTCGGCTGCAGCCCTTCTGATTGGTGCGATTATTCTGTTCTCTAAAAAAACGATCGACTGGCGAATCCCGACGGGAATCATCCTTGCCTTGAGTGTCTTTACCGGCATTTTTTGGCTCGCGAATCCAGGCAAATACGCCTCTCCCGTTTTCCATGTGCTCGCGGGAGGCCTGTTGATCGGCGCTTTTTTCATGGCCACGGACATGGTGACCTCCCCGATCACACCCAAGGGCACTTGGATTTATGCTCTGGGGATAGGTCTCATGGTCGGACTAATCCGTCTTTTCGGAGGTTTCCCGGAAGGCGTGATGTATTCCATCCTTTTCATGAACACTTTTGTTCCCCTTCTTGACCGCTACTCCAGGCCCAAAATCCTCGGCGAAAGGAGGAAAGGCTCGTGAGACTTTCCTCCCGAATGATCGTCGTCTTAACCACGGTCGGCCTGATCTCTGGAGGATTCTTAGCCGGAGTGGCGAAACTGACCGAAGAAAGAATCGCACTGAACATTCAAGCGGAAATCGAAGAGGCCATCGCAGAGGTCGTGGAGGGCGCAGAAATCAACCAGAAAGTGTACGAAGAGGAAGACCTTGTGGTCTACAGAGAGTTGGACGAGAAGGGAGAGCTTGCGGGGTTCGCCGTCCAGGCGACCGGAGTCGGCTTTCAGGACAAAATCACCCTGATGTTTGGATTGGACGAGTCTCTGACAAAAATTACGGGATTGACCATCATAGACCAGAATGAAACTCCTGGGTTGGGCGCCAAGATCGAAGATTGGGATGCCTTCCTTCAGTTCTGGGAAAACAAAGACGCGACTGGCCCACTCACGCTTCGCAAACCGGCCGCCGGCACTCCAGAAGAGCTGCTTGCCACTGAAATCAACACCATCACCGCGGCCACGATCTCCTCGAAGAAAGTGCTGGAAATCGTGAATCTTTCGCTGGAAAAGGTCCGGCTGCTCATTCAAGAGGGGAAAATCGCAAAAGAGGAGCCCAATGGCGACTAAAAGCATCGGGCAGGAATATCTCAAGGGCCTGTGGGATGAGAACCCCGTATTCCGTCAGCTTCTCGGAATGTGCCCGACACTCGCGGTCACAGGCACCGTGATCACCGGCATGGCCATGGCCCTGGCGACGACCTTCGTGCTGATCTTCAGCTCGCTCGTTGTCTCTTCGGTCAAAAAGTTCATCCCTGCCCAGGTCCGCATCGCCTCCTATATCGTCGTCATCGCGAGCTTCGTGACTATTGCCGACCAATTCTTGAAGGCTTATTTTTATCCCATCTCTGAAGCTTTGGGGCCGTATGTTCCGCTGATCGTGGTCAACTGCATCATCCTGGGCCGACAAGAGGCCTTTTCGTCGAAGAACTCGGTCGGCCGGTCTCTGATCGACGCTTTGGGCATGAGCTCAGGATTCATCCTGGCTCTGTTTGTTCTGAGCGCGATCCGGGAAGTCCTGGGAGCCGGAACATTTCTGGGCTATCAAGTGATGGGGCCCTGGTTTAAACCCTGGATAATCATGATCCTTCCCTCGGGGGCATTCATCACCTTGGGTGTTCTTCTTGGGATTGCCCTTTTGATCGAAAACAAGACAAGGAGGATCTCCTAGTGGAGCTGGCGGCCATTTTTGTCTCGGCTGTTCTGGTCCAGAACTTTGTGCTGTATTACTTTCTCGGCATCTGTCCCTTCCTGGGCGTGAGCAAGAGAATCGACTCCGCTGTTTCTATGGGGCTCGCCGTCACTTTTGTTATGTCCATCACGGCGGTTGTCTCCTGGCTGATCAACAACCTGATTCTTATTCCGTTCGGCCTGGACTATCTCCAGATCGTATCTTTTATTCTCGTTATCGCTTCTTTGGTCCAGCTGGTCGAAATGTTCATCCGCAAGATCAGCCCTCCTCTCTATCAGGCACTGGGCATCTATCTCCCGTTGATCACGACAAACTGCGCCATCATGGGGCTGGCTCTGATCGCCGCGCTGAACGAATACAGCTTTGTGGAAACTGTCATTTTCGGGTTCGGCTCAGGCATAGGATTCACTCTGGCCATCGTTCTGATCGCCGGAATCCGGGAGCAGCTGGACCTGGCCGATGTTCCCGAGCCTTTAAAAGGAGCCGGGATCGCGCTAATTGTCGCCGGGATCATGGCGCTGGCCTTCAACGGATTCATAGGAATGCTGACATGACAGAAATATTGATCCCGATCGTCACGATGACCGCGCTCGGTTTTCTTTTCTCATTGGGCTTGGTGTTCGCCTACAAAAAACTGAAGGTGGAGGAAGACCCCCGAATCGAGAAGGTGTCTGACGTCTTGCCCCAGGCCAACTGCGGGGCCTGCGGGTATGCGGGATGCCGGGCGTTCGCGGAAGCCGTGGCCAAGGGGGAAGTGGAAGCGGACGGTTGCCCTGTCGGAGGAGCAGAAACGGCGTCTGAAATCGCGAATATTCTGGGAATCGCTGCACCTGAAGTGGTCAAGCAGGTGGCCCGTCTTCACTGCCGCGGAACCCATGAAGCCGCAAAAGACAAGGGCCCTTACATCGGAATCTCCACATGCCAGGCGGCGCATCTGATCGGAGGAAGCAAACAGTGTTCCTTCGGATGTCTTCATTCCGGAGACTGCGCCCGAGCCTGCCCTTTTGACGCGATCCACATGGGCGAAGAGGGCCTCCCTGTAGTGGATGAAGACAAATGCACAGCCTGCGGGAAGTGCGTTGATGCGTGTCCGAGGAATCTTTTCGAGCTCCATCCGGTTTCTCAAGAAATCATCGTTTTCTGCCGTTCGCTGGACAGGGGCGCAGCCTCGCGAAAGGCATGCAAAAACGCCTGTATCGCCTGCGGAATCTGCGCAAGGGCCTGCCCGGAGGCCATCGTGATGGAGAATAATATCGCCGTGATCACTGACTATAAAAAGATAAGTCCGGATAAGATCCCAGAGATTGAGAAATGCCCGACCGACGCGATCGGCCGGATTCACAGGGAGCCGGAGGAAGAAAAGAAGCCAGAGGAAGACAAAAAGAAAGATGAAGGATAAAGGGCTTGTGATTGCTACACAAAATGGCATGGCTCGTGTCGAAGTCCAGTGTCTCATCGAGTCGTGCGCCAGCTGCTCCGCCAAGAGCATCTGCACAGGTCAGGACAAAGACAAGAGCCTTCTCGATGTTCAAAACCCCCTCGAAGCGTGTGTGGGCGACGAGGTTGAGATCGAAATTCCCGATGCCAAATACAACCAGGCTCTCATCCTGCTCTTCGGGACTCTTCTGGTTGCCCTGCTTCTTGGAACGGGAGGAGGATACCTTCTGTCTTTTCTTCTTCCTCTTTCATCATTCGCGGGAAGCCTCCTCGGTCTCATTCTGGCCGTGGTCATCTCGGGCGCTTTTCTCTTTCGCTATTTCCAAAGAAGATTGAAAGGGCAACTTTATCCGGTGATCACGAATATTCTCAAAAAAGGAGACAGCCATGGATAGGCGTGATTTCTTTAAGACACTCTTCGCAACACCATTCCTGACGCCGATTTTACTGTCAGCCGGTTCAGAGAGGAGGGCGCTCCAGCTCTATGCGATCGGAGATTCTCCCCAGCTCTTTCTTCCTTCTCTGCTTCGCGGATTGAGAGAGCACGGGTTTGTCCGAGGTCGGACATTCACATTTCTGAATTCTCATCCGGAACTAAACAAATTGAGAAGCGCTCTTTCTGTCAACGGCTGGAATTTGGCGGCACCGACATCCAACGCAGACTTCTCCATTTCTTTTAACAATCTCCGGCATAAGGCGTCTCCTTCCTTTGCCCTGATAAAAAACGGAAAGGTTTGGGACATCCGGACACAAGAACTCTACTCCCTCTGGAAGGACATGCACGTGAATCATCCCGCTTCCTCGTGGATCACAACAGTTTTTTTCAAGGACACCGGCACTCGGGCCGTCCCGGGCACTCATGCAAGAGTTTATTTAGACGGAACCAACAGGGGAAGCCTTTCGCTCGATAAGAATCTGTCTTGCGCCTTCCGGGCGGAAAAAGGAAAAATCTCTTTGGTCGTGCACAACAGGCGTGTTTGGGTGCCTGATTCTTCCTGCCGTCACAAAATCTGTTCTTCGGTTTCCCCTATCTCTTTGACTGGAGAGCGCATCATTTGCGCGCCGAACAATTTCCTGGTTGAAATCCAGGGTCCGCGTGCTGTGGATACGATTATCGGATAGTCTCTCCAAAATAACTTCTTGAGGTTCTCCATTTTTCTCCTGTTGTCATTCATTTCGAAAGGCTTTCCGGCAGAGAAAAAATGATCTGTCTCGGGTGGGTTGGGTCTGTTTCTCTGAAAATGGATAGAGAATATTTTTTCAGAAGTTGATTCTTCCGCTACAGTTTCATCGGCATGAGAACGTACTGATACTTTACCTCTTCTTCCCTTTCTGGCCTCATCAGCACAGAGCTGTTGGAATCCTTGAATTCTATCTGAATATTGTCTGTTTTAACCGTTGAAAGAAAATCTAAAATATACTGGGCGTTGAATCCGATCTCCAGGCCATCTCCCGTGTAATCAATCGCCACTTTGTCTCGGGCTTCCCCCATTTCTGGGTTGGACGAGAAAAGCCTCATTTCGTTCTTCTCAATAAAGAATTTAATCCCTTTTGACCGTTCTGTGGAAAACAGAGATACTCTCCTGACCGCTTCTGTGATCTCTTCGCGTGAAACCGTTATTGTGTTGGGGTTGTCTTTTGGGATGACCGCTTCAAAATCCGGAAATTTTCCTTCGATTATCCTTGATATCAACGTTCTGTGCTCCACTCTGAAAAACAGATTGCTTTCATCCAGGTCAAACTCAACTGATTCGTTTTCAAACTTCCTCAATTCGCTCAAAGTCTTTTTGGCTACGATCGCCCTGACCTCTTTTCCAATCTTAAGGTCTTTCATCGTGTCGGCCGTGTAGGCTAACCTGTGTCCATCTGTACTGACCAGCTCCATCGAATTGTCTTTAACGATCAAAAGCGCTCCGCTGAGGTAGTACCTCTGTTCTTGAGTTATTGCAAAATAAACCCTGTCTATCATTTCTTGGAGTTTATCCAATGGAAAAACAATCTTCTTCTCGAATTTCGGCTCCGGAACTTGAGGATAATCCTCCTTTGGCAAACAAAGAACTTTGAATTCGCTCTCTCCCGACGTGATCTGCATAGTTAAATCATCGCTCTCTTGGAAAGTGACCTCCTTTCCTTCCGGGAGCGATTTGACGATTTCGAAGACTTTTTTCCCGGATAACGTTACAGAGCCTGTCTCTTGAATCTTCGCCGGAAAATAGGTCTTCAGTCCTACCTCTAGGTCTGTGCCGATCAATTCAATTTCTTTTTCTTTCGCATTGACCAGAATATTGGCCAATATGGGCATGGTGTTTCTTTTTTCCACTATTCCTTGGAGCAACTGGAGTTCTCTGGAAATGTCTTCTTTTTTAGTAGAGAATTTCATTTTTCCACCTTTTCATGAGCCTTAATAATAATTAGATAAATATAAAATTAGATTAAAGAATATATTAAATAATAGCAAATAAAAAGTGAAAATACATTATAAATCTTTGATTCTTTTACTGGATAGAGTTTATCAAATTGTTTAAATCTCTGTTGAATTCAGGGTCTTCGTTGTTCATTTTTTCTATTTTTTTTATGCTGTGGAGTACCGTTGTGTGATGTTTTCCACCGAATTTCTTTCCGATCTCAGGAAGCGATGTTTTAGTTAAATTTTTGGAGAGATACATGGCAATTTGGCGGGGAAAAGCCACCTTGGGGGAGTTGTTCTTGGAGTTGAGTTGAGAGAGATTGATCTTGAATTTATGGCAGACGATTTTTTGAATTTTTTCAACAGTCACTATGGAGGACGCCGAATCCAGAAGGCTCTGGAGCGCTTCTTTAGAAAGGTCCAAATCGATCTTTTCTCCCTTTAAAGAGGCGTAAGCAATCACCCGGCGCAGATATCCTTCTAAAACCCGAATGTTCGAGTGGACCTTATCCGCGATGAACAGAGCGACAGTTTCCGGAAGCTCCACTCCTTCCAGCTCGGATTTTTTTCTGAGGATAGCGATTCTCGTTTCGATATCCGGGGGCTTTAAATCTGCGATCAATCCCCATTCGAACCGGGAGCGAAACCTCTCCTCGAGGTTGGGAATCTCTTTGGGAGGACAGTCGCTGGAAATAACGATCTGCTTTTGGCTGTCGTACAGATGATTGAAGGTGTGAAAGAACTCCTCTTTTGTTCTCTCGCGGCCGGACAGATAATGAATATCATCCATAAGCAGGACATCGACGCTTCTGTATTTCTGACGGAAGTCGAGAATCTTTCCATACTGAAGATGATTGATCAAATCGTTCATGAACTTTTCGGTGGTGATGTACATAATTTTCTGGCGGCTGTGGTTTTCCAGCGTCAAGTGTCCGATGGCATTCATCAGGTGCGTTTTGCCCAATCCCGCACCCCCATAGATGTACAGAGGGTTGTATGATTTTGCCGGATTCTTTGTGACCGCAGTGGCGGCGGCATGGGCGAACTGGTTACAGGAGCCGACGACAAAATTCTGGAAAGTGTAGTTCGGGTTCAGATTCGGATTGAGAAGCGGGCCGCGTTTCGATTTTCTCTCTTGGGGCGACTGCCTTTTGAACGACGGAGAATCTTCGTCAAAGATAAACTTGATATGGAATACTTTTCCAAGAGACTTCTGTGAGCATTTGTTGATCAAGCCGGAATAGTGGAAAGTCAGCCAATCCTTGAAATAAGAATTCGGGACTTTGATGTAAAGAGAATTCGCTTCCTTGCCGATGAATGATGTGGGTTCAAACCAGGTTTCGTAGCTGTTTTTATCGATCTTCTTTCGCAGCGACTCCTTGATTTGAAGCCAAGGATTAGTTTTATCTTTAGGTTCCATTTTGACGAATCGGATTTCCACAGATATTTCCACATGTGTGGAAAAATCATTGCTTCTTTCCTGAAAAAGGGAGAAAAAGGCGAAGGTATATTAGCACTCTCGTTTGGGGAATTCAAGAAATTTTTATTTTTTTTTAGAAATCGTAACCGATCCAGAAGACAGTTCTCCACTTTCCTTTGGCATTCATCTCCCACGGCTTCGCGAAGTCTTCGATTAGTAGAAGCCTTGTGAATTCAATATGGATGGGAAAACCGAGGAAAAAGGCCTCAAATCCGTAGCCCCATGACCCAACCGCATCATAGACGTTGTGCACGGGAGGGAGGAAAGGAGAGAGGGGATTCTCTTCCAAAAGGACGACTTGTGCAGGAGATCCCTGTATTCTTGCTCGGGTGACATCGAAAAACAGTGTCCCTCGAATAGGGCCGATCTGGCCTATGACAGTGGAGGCAGAATTGATGATCGGGAACCTGAATTCCGCGTTGAAATACCATCCTTCGGTACCGATGAGAGAGAAGAAATCGACAGAGCGGACTTGATTGTTTCCGCCCCAATAGAAAACATACGGATCTCTCCCGCGGCTTGCAAACCCGTTAAAACGGAAGGCGAGAAGAAAATCAGAGCCCAGATAGAGGTATTGACGAAGATCTCCCTGAATGGTCGTGTTTCGAATAAAATCCTTAGATACCGGAAGGGATTGAGAAAGAGAAAGCCTGAAGGTGTTCCCGGCGATAGGGCCGAAGGGGTATTTGAACCGTGTGGTTTCGCCAACAAGAGCGAAATCTGCAGAGACATTGTTTCCGTTCAAGAATCCTGTGTACTGGCTCGGGACAGGAATATAGTAGTCTTCTTCGTAGTTGTAATATCCAAGGTTGAACTCCGCTCGATAAAAGCGGTTGAAGGGATAGTACGCACTGAGCTGGACCCCGGCGATCGTCCGTGTCGCAATGGCGTTTCGAGGCTCAAGGAGCTGGCCCGCAAAGTAAGGGTCATAAAACGAAGGAAGATAGTAGTAAAAGGTATACGAGAATGCGTTAGTCGCAAACGCAAGCCTATTCTTTTGATTGATGTAAGAGAACTGGTAGGAGCGGAAGTTATAGAACTGGTAGGCCGCAAGCAGAAAGGTATAGTCTCCAAGGATATCGGAGAAGCTGATGGCGGCGCCACCGAAGATTGTTCCGTCTGAAGTGATGTAGGCATCGATCGGAGGCCTTCCTGTCAGGTAAAGTTTGCTCAGGCCCTTGTGAGGTTTAATCTCGTCCGGGTTGATTTCCAGAGAAACGACGGGCTCAAACCGTTCGAACTCTTCCTCCAGCGGCTCTTCCTCAAAAGTTACGGTTTTTTCCACTTCGGCCTCGAACTCGCTCACAAAAAGCTGAAGCGCGCCTTTATTGTATGAGGAGAAAAGGAGCTTTTCAGGATCTTTGGGAAGAGGGATAGGGAAGAAATTCCCCGTTCTGACGTTAGTGTAGCGTTTCTGTTCTCCTGTTTCCAGACTTAGGGAATAGATGTTATATGCTCCTCGGGCGTCGCCAGAAAAATAGATTTCTTTTGAATCCGGGGAGAAGTGTGGGGCGATCGTATTGCCCTCACCGAATGTCAGCTGAGTCCTTTGAGTCAAGTTGTCGATGGGAGCGATAAAAAGTTTGTCGTATTCATCGAGACGAATCGTGTAGGCCACATGTTTTCCATCCGGAGAGATGGAGGGAGCTTTTTCGAAGAAGGAGTCCTCTGTCAATTTCTGGAATTCTTCGGTGTTCAGGTTAACCTTGAAAATGTCGTGGAAACCATCGGAGAAGGCGGTAAAGAGCAGTTCATCGCTCTCCGGATAAAAACTGGGGGACGTGGGCTGGTCAAACGGGATGTAGATCTTTTTTAAAGTTTTTCCTTTTAAGGGGTCTGTTACGAAAAGAGCATATTTTTCGCCGGACCGGCCGAAGAAAGCGATCAGGTCGCCGTCAGGAGACCAGCTGATGTCCCTTCCCTTGGGGGGGCGAGCGTTGAAGCGGATGTATTCGTACGAGAGCGTGTATCCTTGTGTGATGTTCTTGATGACACTTCCGTCTTTTGTGGAGATGAGAAGAACATCGAATTCTCCGGCTTTCAAATTCATGGTGAGCACAGCGACAAGATCTCCAGAAGGAGAGATGGAATGAGAGAGCGCAAAGTAGTACGGATTCAGCGGGAATGACGGCCCCAGCGGAATGCTGTAGTCTTCAGGAGTCTCTCTCACCAGATAATCTTTGAACCGATTGCGGAGATATTTTCTGAATTCAAAATTGAATTCCTTATGCGACAAGTTGAATGCTTTCTTGATTGGATTCCGTCTTCCGATCAGAGGAGAACGTTTAAGGGAGTGCCAGAATTCCCTTATTCCGTCCACTCCGAATTTATGCTCGATGAATTCAAACATGGCATGTCCGAAGTCATAATCGGCGGCCCGCGGCAGCGGATAACGGGAAAAAAGCGTGCCCGCTTCTGTGAGCTCGGGTATCCGGTCATTCAGTGCGGCATCGCGCACGATCAGAATAGACCAGGGATCCCAGACATCCGTATTGTACTCGCTCCACCCTTCCATGATCCAGCCCGGAGGATAGCTCAGAGCATAAGCGCCCCCTCCAGGGCTTCCGAAGAGAAGGTCGAATTCGAAAATATGTGTGAGCTCGTGTGAAATCAAAGCTTGGAGCTGGTCCAGAGTCAGGTCTCCATAGATGATGACCCGGTAGAGAATGGGCTCTGAAACTCCCAGGATCCCTTCCTGGGCGGGCAGAAGATTTGTCTGCTCGAAGTCTGTATATGTTTTGTAATAGATGATCGGAACTTCTGCGGAAAGCGAGTGTTTGACTTCCTGGCTTATTTTTTTGTACGCACTCTCCGCCATTTCGGCAATATTCTCAAGAATTTGGGGGTTTTCGACATAATGGTAGATTTTGAAATGTTCGGTTTTATAGGTGTTCCATTTGAATTTGGAATACTGAACTTTGTTTTTCCCGTAGTACGGGATGTAGTAGTATTGGCCCGAAACTTCCGGGACCAAAAAGAAAATCACAAAAAGAATAAAGAGATATGTTATGAGTTTTTTCATGTGTGTTCTCCCTGTTTAATCTGTGATCAGGTATCTTTGCTGGACCCGGGATCCGCCCAGGATGTTGGCGAAAAACTTCTTTTTCACTCTTTCGGTCAGCTCGTAGAACGCAAAAGGACCTGTCTGTTTGGGGTTTTCATAGCCCTGGCTTTCTTTGAACTCCCTTGAGTAAATCGTCTCTCCCGTTTTGGCGTTGATGATGTAAAGGTCGAGATTGAGCGTGTAAAACCGCCTCTCTTCGATGGCCTTGTCGCGGGAAAAAGGATCTTCTGCGTCCTTCTTTTTTGTCTCCAGGATAGCTTTCCTGACCTCTTTGCTGTATTCGGCGATTCCGGAAAAGAAAACGGCTTCTTGCGAGTCCGTCTGGAGATTTTTCCAGAAGGAGCTGTCTTTGAAAAGCTGCTCATTCTCGAAAGAGGTCTTGTGGGACGTCACTGTCCCCTTAAAGGATTGCTTCATCTCGGTCGTAAAGAAATTGACCAGCTCTTGATTTATGTCGAAATCTTCCGCCTCCTTCTTGATAAAAAAATCGGTTATGATGATCTCTTCGAGCTTTTGAATGTCGAGAACCGTTTTAATCGGGACTTCGACGTTCACCCGCGTGTAATTGACAGTAGAGCAGGACGCGGCCAGTAAAAGCAGGGGAATGATCCACAGGCTATTTCTTTTCATCTTTTTTTTCCTTTTGGACGCTTTCTCGAGCTTCGAGATTTTTCTTGAAGTTTTCGAAGTTCGCTTGAATGTAACTGTTCTTGGGTGCAAGCTTTAACGCCGCCTGGTATTCTTCGCGGGCTTCCTCCCACATCCCTCTGTTCTCGTAGGCCACGGCCAGGTTGTTGTGGGCCGCTGCAGAACCGGGGTTGTTCTGGATGGCCTTTTTCCAGCGGAATATCGCCTCATCCCACAGGCCGTTTTGAGCGGACATTATTCCGAATTTGATCTGGTCATGTTGACTCGCGGTGCGGCAGGCTGAAAAGATGATGACGAGGAGGACAAACGTGACAATATAGACAGTCAAATTTTTATTCATGGTCATAAGCCTCTATGTTCTAAGTTACTGCTTTTTCAAACATACGTCAAGAACACTGCAAGTTTCGTACCAAGTCGGACAGGTAGAGACATCGGAAAAGTAGGGTTTCAGTGTCACGAAAAAGAGACAGATGTCATAGAATCGGGAAAAAAGGCCGGCCGCAATTTTTGTCCTTCCTCTGCGTATATATATAAAAGGATGGGCCGAACATCTTAGGGATAAAATGGAGAGGGGGGACATTGCCCCAGAAAATGTTTGGATTTTTGTTTAAAATATGGTATAAAAGATTTTTTCATAAGAGCAGAGAAATGCCAAAAGTATGTGAAGTGTGCGGAAAAGGCCCCCTCTTCGGGCATTCTGTGAGTCATTCTCATAAGGCCTCGAAGAAGAAGTGGAAGCCAAATTTGCAGCAAGTGAAGGCTCAGACGAAATCGGGAGTCAGGCGGATATGGGTTTGCACAAGGTGCATTCGTTCTGGCAAAGTGGCGAAAACCATCTGAACACGATCACGTTCTTTCCACAGAGAAAATCTCTTTCATCCCCGAAAGCTTTTTTATGATGGCCTCGAGCTGCCTTATATCCTGAATGATAAGAGTGAGCTTGAATTGGGCTTTCTTATCAGAGAAAGTCACCACATCCGCCTTGGTGATATTCCCCTCCAGCTGAGCAATGACTGTTGCGATTTTGGCCAGAACGCCAGGGGTGTCTTCCCCTCGAATGAGAAGCTTTCCTCTGTAGGCGTCTTCCGGCGCATCGTCCCACGAGACTTCGACCATCCGGTCAGCGTCCAGGGTTTCTTTGACAACTCTGGGACATCGCAAGGAGTGCACGGTGATCCCTTTACCGGCGGTGATATATCCTATAATTTGTTCGCCCCTTATGGGAGAACAGCATTTGGCGAGATGGACTCCCTTGACCTGGATAATCGGTTTCGGCTTTTTGCTCACTTTTGTGACGACTTTCTTGATCAGCGTCTCTTTCTTCTTTATGATTTGTTCGGCAGAAAAGAGTTTTTCCATGAATTTTTTTGCGAGGATGATTTTCCCTGAGCCGACCAGGGCATAAAAATCTTCCATCTTTTTGACCCTGAAGTTTGTGGCTGCGGCAAGGCTTTTCAACACATTTTTTTCCTTGAGCCATTCTGGAGGCCCTTTGTACTTCTTGGCCTCCTTCTCCCATAATTTTTTTCCCAGGGCTGTGTGTTTCATCCTTTTCTGCAGGTTTAGCCAGCGCTTGATGCTGTGCCTCGCAGTGGAGGTGAACGTGATGTTCAGCCAATCTCGAGTCGGAGTTCTTTCCGGAGAAGTGATGACCTCCACCCTGTCTCCTGTTTTTAGGATTGTTTTCAAAGGAGACAATTTTCCGTTGATCTTAACCTCAGCACAGTGGAGGCCGATTTCTGAATGTATCTTGAAAGCAAAATCCAGAGCCGATGAACCGAGAGGCAAAGTGATGACCTTGCCTCTTGGAGTGAAGACGTATATTTCTTCGGGGATGAGATCGGTTTTCAGGCTTTTCAGGAATTCACGCGGACTCTTCTGTTCTTTGTACAGATCAACCATCTCCCTCAGCCAGTGAAGCCGCCTGTCCTCCTTCATGATGTGTCGGGGGTCTTGTTCCTTGTATTTCCAGTGGGCTCCGATGCCGTTTTCAGCAAGATTGTGCATATCCCGGGTGCGGATTTGAATTTCGACAGTCAAATTTTTTTCGGTAATGATCGTCGTGTGGAGAGATTGATAGAGGTTGGGCTTTGGCATCGCGATGAGGTCTCTGAAGCGGTGAGGATGATGCGGCCAGTTTTGATGGATGAAGCCGAGGGCCGCATAGCAATTCTCAACGGTATCTGTGATGAGTCGCAAAGCCATGAAGTCGAACACCTGGTCGAAGTCTATGCTGCGCTTTTTCATCTTGTTGTTTATGCTGTAGAGTCTTTTGATCCTGTAGGATATATCTGCCGGGATTTTATTTTCATTCATGAGATCTTGAAGAGAAGTTTTTATTTTTTTGAGTTCTCTTTCTGCTTTTTTTCGTCGAGGCTCAACCAGAGAAGCCACCTCAAAATAATCTTCGGGATTGACGAAGCGGAATGACAGGTCTTCAAGCTCGGCTTTGATCCGCCCCATGCCCAACCTGTTGGCGATGGGGGCGTATATCTCCAGCGTTTCCCTGGCGATCTGCTTTTGTTTGTCCTCGGATAAGAATTTTAGGGTTTGGAGATTGTGAATCCTGTCCGCCAGCTTGATGAAGATAACTCTCAAGTCGTCTGTCATGGCGAGGATGATCTTTCTTATACTTTCGGCCTGCCTTGCTTCCGGTGAGGACTCCTGAACTCGACTGATCTTCGTCACTCCCTCCACAAGATGTGTGATCTCTTTCCCGAACGCCTGCGTCAGCTCTACAGCTGTCGCATCGGTGTCTTCCAAAACATCATGGAGGAGGCCTGCGGCCAGGGTGGTTTTATCCAACCTCATGTCAGCCAGCATGTTGGCCACTTCCAGGGAATGACTTAAATACGGCTCGCCGGAACGGCGGGTTTGGCCTTTATGAGCCTGAGCGGCATACACATACGCCTTCTTCAGAAGAGTGATATCCTTCTCTGGATAAGAGGAGGATATTTTGTCCAGAATATCGTCAAAGCGGATCATGGCTTTGGATTTTCCACGGCTTGGGATTTGCTGTCAAGTAGGACCGGGATTCTCATTTTTTTCCTCTTGGAGGATCCAGTCGACCGCATCCAACAGAGTTTTCGCCACGTAAGCAAGCTCCACACCCCTGTCTTTAAGCTTGGGCAACGATTCCTCGCCGAATCCTGTGAGGCAGAGAATGGGCCTGGCTTTGATATTCAAGCCAAACAGGATGTCTTCCACCTTGTCCCCTACCATATAGGATTTTTTTGTGTCAATGTTGAGGTCCTTGGCGGCCTTGAGGGCCATGCCAGGATTGGGCTTGCGGCACTGGCAGTCATCCCTGTATTGGGGATCAGGAGAGAAAAGGTAATGCGGGCAGTAGTAGATGCCGTCGAAATGAGCGTGATGCTGAGCGAAAGAGTCCTTTAATCTATGGTGAATGTCGCGGAGGTCATTTTCCTGGATGAGTCCTCTTCCGATGCCAGATTGGTTGGTCACGATAACGGTGAGCAGCCCGGCGTCGTTCAATTTTCTGATGGCTTCGAAGCTGTAGGGAAAGACCTCGATAGAATGAAAAGAACGAGGATAGCCCACGTCTCGGTTTATGGTTCCGTCTCTGTCGAGAAACACCGCTTTCTTTTTCACCCTAAAAATCCTTGACAGGCCTTAAAGACTTCCTCGGACGAAATATGTCGCATGCACCTGTGGTCAAACGGACACTCTCTATAGCGGCACGGCCAGCAGGGGACGTCTTTCTTCATAACAACTGCCGGCTCCTGGTAAGGTCCGGTCACGCTCGGATCCGTCGGCCCGAACACGGCAACAACAGGGATTTTCAGAGCATTGGCCATGTGCATCGGCCCAGAATCATTGGTTATGAAAAGGTCGGACTGGCTGATCAATCCAGCGAACATCCTCAAGCTTGTCTGTCCCATCAGGTCGATGGGCTTGTGAGCCATGAGGGATGAAATGGACTCCGCCAACCCTTTCTCCTCCCCAGATCCGGTGAGGAGAACCGTGGCTTTGTTCTGGTCCTGAAGTAAACTTCCGAGCTCCGCAAACCGTTCCACGGGCCATCTTTTCGCAGGCCCGTAGGATGCCCCCGGATTGAGGATGATCAGCGGATGATTGCGGTTCACTCCGAGAGAAAGAAGCCGCTCTCTGGCATTCTTTTTTTCCTCTTTAGTGAGAGGGAGAAAAAGAGAGGAGAGGCCAGACTTGAAACCTAGCCCTGAGACCAGAACCTTGTAGTAATCTGCTTGGTGAAAGGAGTTTTTAAGCATTTTTGTGGAAATCTTCTTTGTCAGAAGAAAGCCCCGTCCGTCTCTCGAATATCCCCATCTTTCAGGAATTTTAGCGAGGTAAAAAAGAAAAGCGGACGCAAAGGAGTTCGTCAAAAGCACTCCCGCGTCAAAAGCGAACGTTTTTATTGTGTTTGCGGATTTTCTCAGACTCTTGAGGCCGTCCGCATCGGGAAGCAGAATCGTCCCTTTGATGAAATCGTGGGAGAGGAAGATGTCTCGAACCCATTCTTTGGTGGCCACCCAGAACTGGGCCTTTGGAAAGTTTTGACTCAGGCTTTGGATCGACGGAAGAGCGAGCACGGAATCCCCGATCCAATTGGGGGCGCGGACGAGAATCTTCATGCCCCTAATTTTATGCCCTATTGACGATCATGTCAAAGGAAGGGCTGGAGGGAGACTATCGAGAGTCTTCTTTGCTCTTGGCGGCTTCTTTCTTTTCGCTTTTTTTCTTTTTTCTGGGTTTTTCTTCTTTCTCTTTTTTCTTTTTTTTCGCGTAATCGGTGATGTAGAAACCGCTGCCTTTGAATTGTATGGCGGGTGCGGAAAGAATCTTTTTCAGCTTTCCGCCGCACGCCGGGCATTCTGCTGGAGGGGGATCGCTGACTTTCTGAATGACCTCAAGAACGGAAGCGCATTTGAGACACTTGTATTCATAGAGCGGCATTGTTCATCCTGCGGTGGATGGATTCAGGCCTAGACATTTGAATTTGAGTGTAGAGGATCGCATCTTTTTCTTGAACTCTCCCAGTGTTTTTTCCTGTCTGCCGTCATATATGTCTGGAAGTCTCAGTCTTGGTCTTCATGAAGTGTTTCCCTTCGCGGGGAAAAGCTGTTCAATGGAAAACGATAGCTTCGAAGATGAAAATCTCTGCTCCCGATTTCCAGGAGTTCTTCGAAAGCCCCGCTTTTAAACAGGCCTGAGCGAGGTATTCCTCCCGCGACCAGTTGTTCTCCACTGGAACCTGAGGAAGAAGAAGCCCCTTGTTATCTCCCTTGGATATGATGAGTCCGTGCCTCCCGACTTCGATCAACTGAGGATTGTGTATTTTTTGGGGCGTCGTGAGCACCGAGATTTCAATTTCAAGGTCTTCGAGCTCGTCATCCGAAACAGGGAGGAACCGGGAGTCTCGACAGGCGGCGTAGATGGCCGCGCGGATGACGGATTCGTACAGCGGGAAAACAGGCTCTGTAAACCCTATACAGCCCCTGAGGCGACCGTTTTTCTTGAGAGTCACAAAGGCCCCTTTTTGAGACAGCAAGTTCGGGTCCTGAGTGGTGTATTCAATGATCTTTTTTTCTCTGATGAACAGGTCAATGGCTGAACCGGCCAGCTGGAGAAGCTCTTTTTTCTCTTCCTTGGATAGGCGGAACGGGGGAGATGGGTTTTTACGATAGAGGGCGGCAGCAAGATATCCAACGACCTGTGATTGGGGGCCTCCCGAATCGGAGGAGTCGGCATACTCGAGAATTTCGATTCCTGCCTCCCCTCGGTCTTGGGCATACAGAAGAGCCGTGACCACCGGGCTTCCTCCACACATGATATTCTCTCCCCTGCCAAGCTTTCGGATGAGAGTGTCGGTCTTGAAAGACTGAATGAGCGCGATTGTATCGGAGTCAGTTTTGTTGGCTTTGTGTTTGGGAAAGAAATGGGAGAGGTCCGTGGAGGCAATGACCAGGGCATTTTTGCCGGGCAGGACTTTTGACAGAGCGCGAGCCAGAGAGGTGATGGTCTTCCGGGACTGATACCCCATGACTATGGGTACGATTTTTGCCTCTGGGAGAGTTTTCTGGATGAAAGGGACTTGCACTTCGAGTGAGTGCTCCTGCGTGTGGGCCTGAGGCACGTATCCGAATCCTGAGGCTTCCGCAAGCTCTGAGGCCAGCTCTTCATCCACTTCAACAGCTCCTAAGGGAGTTTCGTAGGCGCCTTTGGGATAGATCGAGCATCCGTCGAATCCGTATCTGTGGGAAGGGCCGATGATGACGACCGTCCGAAATGCTTTTCCCTGCACAAGGCTGTAGGAATGAGCGGCCACCTGCCCGGAATAGACATATCCCGCATGAGGGGCAATCAGAGACAGGAGTTCTCCTGGAGGAAGCGTTTTTTTCCCGGCCTTTCGGAGAAAGCCGTCGATTTGAACAGAAAGCCTTTCTGGATCACTGTCATAAAACAGCCCCGCGACGGTCGGTTTCCTCGTTCCCTGAGGCCACAGGAAGGAAACACAGATTAAAAGAGAAAGAATGAGGACGCGTGTGTTTTTTCTCATCTCTTTGGTTTCAGATGCGGAGTTACAGAAAAAATATACAAAGAAACCAGAGAAAAATCAACTGAGCGCATTTATTTTTCGTTTGTGTTGACATTTTTTCGTGTTTCATATAATAATTTAAGGGAAGGTCACGATGAGAGATCTTTTCAAAACTCTGTTGCTCGTCCTTTCCGCATCTGCCGCTTTCATTATCGGCTTCTACGTCGGTGGGGAGAAAGTGAAGACTCGGATCCCGGACTTTCAGGAAGATACAGAGCAAAACAGATAAATCCTCCCTCCTGCATGTGTTTCCCCTTTAATCCAATCTTTTCTATTTTGACTCCGAAGAGCTTTCCTGAACGGATTTAAGAGGGTTCGCGGGATTTTCTCTTGTTTGACTAAATCCGGAGGCGGGAATATAATGAAACTTAATCCATACAGGAGAAGTCAAGAAGAAAATCGTTTTTGAGGCATACAATGCGCTGGGGATATTACGGCATTCTGATAATCTTTGTCGCGTTCTTCCTCCTTTTGGTGTTGAGCCCTAATCTGTCTTGTTTCGGAAAAAGACTGAAGTCCCCGTTCTATCCTCTTTTCCGCAGGAAAAAGAGAGCCAAGAAGATCAAGACCGAGGATTACGGTTTTTCTCTTGTGGATAAGGGGGACAAACAAAAGTCCGTGGAGAGACGGCAGAGCAAGTCCGCACACCGCCACGAGACTCCATCTCAAAAAGACGATATAAAGAAGAAACCGGGGACACGGAAGAAGAAGTTGAAGACCGAAGATTATGGTTTTTCCCTTGCAGATGATGACAAATGAGCCGTGACAAGAGAACCTCAGAAAAGGAGAGAAACCTTCGATCGTCATCCTGGACGGAGAACAGAGGCTTCTGAGGCCGGCAGGCATCTCTATCTGCCACCGCGTTCTTCGTCTCGGCTCGATGTCAAAAACCCCACAGGCCAAGGAGGATTCCATAAAGCTTCGGGAGGCATGGCTTCGCCGCGAGAGGATTCAGGAAGCCGGGAAGACATGAATCAGACGTTCGAAAGAACACATCCGAGGCCCCCCCTGTGCGGCGTGTTGAAATTCTCTCTGTTCATGGGCGTGGCGCTTGTTCTTCTTGTGTTTGCCGGCTGCAGGCCTTCCGGCGTCCTTCTCCACCCTGTTCCTGCTCAGATCGATAGAATTGAGGGGCATGCATCACTCCGAATTGCGAACGAACAGGGCTCAGCCCGATCAAAATTCTCATTTCTGTTCCAGCTGCCTCAGCAAGGACGCATCGAAGTTACCGACGCCCTGTTGGGCAGAACTCTCTACCAGATTATCATGGACTGCGACAGAGCGGTCTTTGCGCTCCCGTCAAAAAAAGTGTATTGGGAAGGAGAAGAGGAAGAGATCATAAACACTTTTCTGGGCTTTAAGTTGAATTTGGAGGAGATGGTCAGCCTCATAAGAGGAGAATGGGAGGAAGGCGAGGGTGAACAGGAAGACGAAAAAAACACGGAGAGATGGGTTTTGAACAAGGACGAGGCGGGTCGAATCGCGGGCGGAAGGCGAGGGGATTTGAGCTTTGAGGTCAAGGAGTTTCTCTCGAATTCTGGATTGCCTCGTATCCTGCTTTTCCAACACCCTTTGAACTCTGGGCGTCTGAAGATACTCCGGGTCGATTTCAACAGGCCCGTCAAAAAAAAGAATGCTTTTTCATTTGACTTTCTGGCACGTTATCAACGGGTGAGCTGGGAAGAGATGGAGAAGATTTTGGCCGATGAATATTAGGTCCTTTGCCAAGATCAACCTGGGATTGGAGGTCATCGGAAAGCGGGAGGATGGCTACCATGAGGTCAGAACACTCCTGCAGACAGTCAGCCTTCACGATACTCTGGAATTTCGCTCTGTTCCGGAGGATAGGATTATCCTCATTGGGGACGACCGGGCGATCTCATGGGGAAAAGAAAACCTGATTTACAGGGCGGCCCTTCTTCTTAAAGAGCGGCTCGGCGTTTCCAAGGGCGTGGAGATCCGCGTCACCAAGACGATTCCTGCCGGGAAAGGCTTGGGAGGAGGGAGCAGCAACGCCGCCATGACTCTTTATGCGTTGAATAGGATGTGGAGTCTGGGGCTTGAAAAAGAGGTTCTCGTCGATCTCGGCAAGACATTAGGAGCGGATGTCCCGTTTTTTTTTGAAGGGGGATTATGTCTGGGAACGGGAAAAGGAGACGAGGTCGCCCCGGTGAACGAGCTGGAGCCCCTGTTTTGTCTCCTGATCCTGCCAGAGTTTTCAATCTCCACGGCATCGGTTTACGGACAGCTTCAGTTCTCCTTGACTTCACACGGTAAAGACAGTAAAATTATCAAGTTTTTAGACAGCAGAGTGCTTGGTTCTCTGGAGAACGAGTTAGAAGAGACGGTTTTCCGTCTTTACCCTCAACTCAGCGAGATTAAGAGCCTTTTTCGAGGATACGGATCAGAATTGTCCTTGGTCAGTGGGACAGGCTCAGCCGTTTTCGGGCTGTTTTCAGAAAGAGTAGAGGCCGAAAAAGTGCTCAAGAGGCTCGAACAAAGCTATCCATCGCTTCTCGTGGAGCTGTTGCCTCGAGAGCGATACAGGAAGAATTTCGGGTCTGGGGTGTAGCCAAGCGGTAAGGCAGCGGCCTTTGGAGCCGCCATTCGGAGGTTCGAATCCTCCCGCCCCAGCCAAAAGTGAATGAAGAACTCCCTTCAAAAAGGAGTGCGGATGAGAAAAGAGAATACGATGAAAGTGTTTGCAGGATCCTCTGTTCCGGCTTTGGCGGAAGAGGTCGCCGGTTTCCTCAAAGTGGACCTGGGAAAATGCGTCCTTGAACGGTTCAGTGACGGAGAAATACACTTTTACATTGATGAGAATGTCCGGGGAGAGGATGTCTTTATCATACAATCCGGTACGAATGACGCCAACTTCCACATGATGGAGCTCTTCATCATGCTCGATGCCTTCAAACGTGCTTCCGCGGAGCGAATCACGGCTGTGATTCCCTACTACTGCTATGCGCGCCAGGATTGGAAGGATCGACCGAGGGTCCCGATATCCGCAAGGCTCGTCGCTGATTTGCTGGAGGCTGCCGGGGCAGCGCGGATTCTAACGATGGACCTCCATTCCCCGCAGATCCAAGGATTTTTCTCGGTTCCCGTGGACAACTTGAGGGCCGCACCAGTTTTGGCCAACTACTTGCAGAACCTGGAGCTTGAAGATTTAACTGTCGTTTCACCTGATGCTGGAGGTGTGGGGCGGGCCAGAGTTTTTGCGAAGAGAATGTCTGCTGAATTAGCGATCATAGATAAGCGGAGACCTGCACCGAACGAGGCCAAGGTCCTTCATGTCATCGGCGATGTCAGGGGCCGTGATGTGGTTATCCTGGATGACATGGTGGATACAGGAGGGACTCTTGTCCAGACCGTCGATGCCCTGAAAAAAGAGGGGGCCAGAAAGGTGTATGCGGCGTGCAGTCATGCGGTGCTTTCTGGGCAGGCGGTTGAAAAGATAGAGAGCTCAGAGCTAGAGAAGTTGATCGTGACCAACACGATTCCGCTGAGAAAAAAAGCGGAATCCTCCAAGAAATTCGCAGCTCTCTCTGTTGCCCCGCTTTTTGGAGAGGCCATAAAAAGGATCAATAAAGGGTACTCAGTGAGTTCCTTATTTGTTTAAGGAGAAAGTAAGATGAGTTTTAAGATAAAAGGCGAAAAACGGGAAGCGTTTGGAAAGAACGCCTCTCGCCGATTGAGACGGAACGGGATGGTTCCCATCATTCTTTATGGAGCGAAGGATGTCAACGTTCCTCTGACCTTGGACAAGAAGGATATTTTTCAAATATTAAGGTCTGAGTCTGGAGAAAACACTGTATTTGAAGTGACGTTCAATTCGGAGACGAGGAATGCGATGATCAAGGATCTTCAGAGGAATCCAGTCACGGATGAGATCATCCATGTGGACCTGATTCAGATCGCCCTGGACAAGGTCGTCCGAGTGTCAGTTCCGGTGGTCACAGTCGGGGATGCGATCGGCGTCAAAACAGAAGGCGGATTTGTTGACTTCATCACTCGAGAGATCGAAGTCGAATGTCTGCCCAAGGACATTCCTGAGCAAATCGAGATAGACATCAGTGAGCTTCATCTCCGGCAGTCCTTTAAAGTCGAAGAGGCCGTTCTCCCCGATGAAATCAAACTGATAAGCGACCCCGAGGCCATTCTGGTCCACATCGAAGAACCGTCCAAGGAAGAAGAGATAGAGGTGGAAGAGGAAGAGGAGGAAGTGATTGGCGAAGAGGAAGAGCCCGAAATCATCAAGAAGGAGAAACCAGAGGAAGAAAAAGAAGAGAAGAAAGAGGAAGCCAAAGAAAGAGAGGAAAAGAAAGACGAAAAAAAAGAAGAGAAGAAGGAGTGATATGTGTGGGCTGTCGTGGGTCTGGGAAATCCTGGAAGGCGCTATTCCGGGACAAGACATAATGCGGGCTTCCTGTTTGTGAGACGCATGGCGAAGGCGTGGAAGATGCGGCTGAAAAAAAGAAGGTTTTCATCCAAGATTGGCGAGATTGAAAGAAAGAACGAAAAGATCATGCTGGCTCTTCCACAGAATTACATGAACAACAGCGGAGTGGCGGTGAAACAAATTTTAGCAGGAAGGAATATTCAACCCGACAAACTCCTCGTTATCTATGACGACCTGGATATCCCTTTGGGGGAAATCAGGATTAGAAAAGGAGGAGGGCCGGGAACCCATAAAGGGATGGCCTCGATTGTTCGTGAGATAGAAACGACAGAATTCCCGAGGATGAGGTTGGGCATAGGTCCTTTGCCCGATGGGGAAGATGCCGTGGATTACGTGCTCTCCCCTTTCGAGAAGAGGGAAGGCCCGCTTCTGGAAGACGGTTTCTCGAAAGCCCGGGAAGCCCTGGAGATGATCCTCGTCGGAGATGTGGAAGAGGCCATGAATACGTATAACCAGAGAGGAAAAACCGCGGCCGATTAACAGTGAGATAAAGCTCCTTGTTCCTTCTCTAAGGAGAAGGAGCTGTAAATCCATAAGGAGGTGTCAATGACACAGTACGAAACAGCATTTCTTATTTCCCCGAACCTGGAAGAAGAAGAGACTGAGCAAGTCATCACTCAGATGGCAGAAGTCATTTCTAAAAAGAAGGGGAAAATGATCAACGAAGACAGATGGGGAAAGCGCAAATTGGCTTATCCCATCCAAAAGTTCGAGGAAGCCTTCTATGTCTTTTTTCATTATGAGGGGGATCCGGAGATTCCTTCCGAATTAGAAAGGCGATTCAAGCAGACAGAAGCGATACTGCGCTACCTGACAGTGAAAAAGACACAGAAAGAGAATGTGCGCCGGAAGAAAAAAGTCCCCGCCGAAAAGGAGAAGGCTGTTTCTAAGGAGAAAGAGCCTGAAACTGGAGTGGCTGAGACAGGGACTTCAGAGGAGATGAAGACAGAGAAAAGTCGAGAAGAAAAGAAAGAGGAAGCGGTTGACGCAGAAGGAGCCGGCGAAAAAGATGAAGCGACTCAGAAGGGAGAGGCCGTCGAGAAAGAAAAAGTGAGTGCTGCAGAAGAGGACGCGGAGAAGAAAAAAGACCTCGGGAAAGAGGAGCCTTCCGAGAAGAAGAAAGACAGCCAAGAGGATGTCCCTCCTCCTGAGAAAGGCAAGGAGAAATAGACATGGCAAGAGATCAAAGGAGCGAGAGAGGCTCTTACAGAAGGTACTTCCCCCCCAAAAGGAAGTTTTGCAGGTTTTGCCAGAGAAACGTCAAAGAAATCGACTACAAGAATGTCGATATCTTAAGGAAGTATATTCTCGAGCGCGGGAAGATTTCCCCGCGGCGAATCACAGGCACGTGCGCGTATCACCAGCGCAGGCTGTCGGCGGCAATCAAGAGAGCTCGCATACTGGCACTGCTTCCATTTATTGAGGATTCAAGATAGGATTAGAGGCAGAAGAACCATGAGAGTCATCTTAAAACAGAACGTGGACAATTTGGGAATGAAAGGGGATATTGTTAATGTTGCCCCTGGATATGGAAGAAATTATCTGATTCCGAAGAAGATCGCCCTCGAGGTCACCTCCTCAAATGTCAGAATGATCGAGATTGAACAGCAGGCGTTGAAAAAGGCGGCAGAAAAAGAAAGAGCCTCCTATCAAGGGACAATCGAGAAACTCAACGAGACTACCCTTGTGTTCAGAAGAAAGGCCGGGGAGAAGGATGTGATCTTCGGGTCAGTGAGCTCTGCGGATGTGAGGGAAGCCCTTCATGAGAAGGGCTTTGAGGTCGACAAAAAGAAGATTTTGCTGGACGAGCCAATAAAACGGCTTGGAAATTACACGGTCCCGATTAAAATTTTCCATGAGGACCGGGCAGAAGTTAAAGTGGAAGTTGTCACAGAAGAAGGGGAGGCCATTGCGGAGAAGGAAGAAAAAGATGTAGAGGAAAAGCCTGCGGAGGAAGCCAAAGAAGTGCTGGAGGAAGAGCCAGAGAAAGACACGGACGAAGCCCGGGAAGAAAAGAAAGCGGAAATAAAGAAAGGAAAAAAGAAGAAAGACGCGAAAGAAGCCGAAGCCGTACCCGATCAAGAAAAAGAGGAAGCCAAAGTCGAGGAAAAGGAAAAAAAGGAAGAAACCCTTGCTGAAAAGGGCGAGAAGACAGAAGATAAAGGAGAGGAAGAAGCCGAGGAAGAGGAGGCCGAAGAACAGGAGAAAGCCGCAGAAACCAAGGCAGAGGAGACTCTAGAAGCCTCCGCAGAGCCAGAGGAAAAAAAGGGCAAGGCGAAAAAAGCCAAGAAAGAGAAAAAAGCCAAGAAAGAGAAAAAAGAGAAAAAAGAGAAAAAAAAGAAGAAAAAGGGAGAATAATTCATCTGAAGAGTTTGGTTTAACAGGGAGAACAGATGGAGCTCGACGCGTTGCTTCTGAAGAAAACTCCTCCTCAGAGTGCTGAGGCAGAAAAGACAATCCTGGGAGGAATTCTTCTGAACAACAAAAACTTAAATGTGGTCCTTTCCATTATATCTCCAGAGGATTTTTATAAGGATTCCAACCGGAAGATCATCGAGAAGATCATCTCTTTGGTGGACAAGGGCAAACCTGTGGATGTGGTGACTTTGAGTGAGGAACTGCAAAAAGAAGGAGCTCTTGAGGAAGTGGGGGGAGCCTCTTATGTTTCTTCTTTGATGGATGGTGTTCCCAAGAGTTTAAACATCGAGTTTTATGCCCAGATCATCAAGGAAAAATCCCTTCTCAGACAGTTGATTCTTTCCTCGGCCAAGATCATTTCTTCGAGCTATGAACAGAGAGAAGACGCGGACCAGCTCTTGGATGAAGCCCAGGCCTCTATCATCGAAGTCGCAGAACAGCGAGTCAAACCTGGTTTTGTTCCTGTCAAATTGCTTGCGCCCCCAACACTCGACATGATCAAAGCTCTTCATGACCGAAAAGAAACAGTGACAGGAATCCCTACCGGATTCCGGGACCTGGACAGTTTGACTTCGGGTTTTCACGGTTCCGAGTTTATCGTTGTTGCGGCTCGTCCCTCGATGGGGAAAACAGCTCTCTGTTTGAACATCTCCCAGTACGCAGGCCTCAAAACAGATTATTCTGTGGGATTCTTTTCTCTTGAGATGGCGAAGGAACAGGTCATGATTCGATTGCTGTGCGCTGAGGCCCAGTTAGACCTCAAAAAAGTCAGGACTGGCTTCATTGGAGAAAGAGACTTCGAGAAGTTGAAGCTGAGCGCTGAAGCCTTGTCGCGTTCGAAGATATTCATCGATGAGTCTCCTGCGTTAACGGTCATGGAAATGAAAGCCAAAGCGAGAAGGTTGAAAATGGAGCAGAATCTTGACCTGGTGTTTATAGACTATATCCAGCTGATGCGCCCCGGGGGAAGGTTTGAGAACAGGACCCAGGAGATGTCTTACATCTCGCGGTCTTTAAAGGAACTGGCGAAAGAAATTAAAATTCCTGTTGTGGGAATTTCCCAGCTCAGCCGTGCGCCTGAAAAGGGCCGGCGGGAGCCCGTTCCGCAGCTTTCAGACCTGAGGGAATCAGGGGCCATCGAACAGGATGCCGATGTTGTCGTCTTCATCTACCGTCCCGAATTCTACCGTCCTGATGATGAGAGCATCCGCGGAGTTGCGGACATCAATGTGGCCAAACAGAGGAATGGCCCCACGGGTAAGATCAATTTGGCCTTCATTCGAGAGTATGCTCGATTTGCGGACATGGAATTTCAGGCTTTTCAGACCTAAGATGTTTCCAAAAGTCAAATCTCCGCTTTTTTATGTGAATGCTTTTTTTGAAGAGATGGGAGAAGTGGGATTGCTCTTGTTCCGAACGCTAACAAATCTGTTTAAAAAACCATGGGAAAAGAGAATTTTCTTCCAGCAGCTTGAAGAAGTGGGTGTCCGGTCACTGCTCGTTGTATCTTTGACTGCGGCTTTTGGCGGACTTGTCTTCGGACTCCAAACATACATTGGGTTTCATCGGTACATCGGCCCCGGATCGGAAACCTATGGGGGTCCGATCATATCTCTCGGCCTGTCCAAAGAACTGATTCCGATCCTGGTGGGTTTGATGGTCACGGGCCGCGTGGGGTCGTCCATGGCTGCCGAGATCGGGACCATGCGGATTACCGAGCAGATAGACGCCCTTTTCAGTTTAGGAGCCGACCCCATCCGCTACCTTGTGGTGCCTCGAACTCTTGCCTGTTTTATCATGCTTCCCTGCCTGACTGTGTATGGGGACATCATCGGGATGGCCGCAGGATTTTTCTATAACGTTTACCTCATGGGAGTGAACAGGGTCATTTACATCCGGAACACATTGCTGTATATGGAAATGTGGGATGTGTTCAGCGGTCTCATAAAGGCCTCGATTTTTGGCATTATCATTGCGCTCATAGGCTGCTGGCAGGGATTAAAAACAGAAGGAGGGGCAGAGGGAGTGGGAAGAGCCACGACACGGACAGTCGTGATTGCCAGTATTCTCATCCTGATCGCTAACTTTTTCCTCAGCAAAGCCCTCCCTGCGGATCTTTAATAATGATACGAGTCGTCGACCTGCATAAATCATTCGGTGGAAACGAAGTCCTGCGCGGAGTGAACCTCCAGCTTAAGCGCGGAGAGACTCTTGTCATCATCGGTCAGAGCGGGTGCGGGAAGAGCGTTCTTCTCAAGAATGTCATCGGCCTTCTCAAGCCTGACAGAGGAAAGGTTTATGTGGACGGAGTGGACATCACTGTCCTCGATGATGATGAGCTCCATAAAATCACTCGAAGATTCGGGATGCTTTTTCAAGGAACCGCCCTTTTTGACTCGCTGACCGTTGGTCAGAATGTCAGCTTCGGCCTGGAGAGGTACACGGACTATTCAAAGGAGAAGATTCAGGAGTTGGTGAAAGAAAACTTGGCCAGAGTGGGACTCAGGGGAATAGAACACCTCATGCCGTTCGAGCTCAGCGGGGGCATGAGGAAGAGAGTTGGGCTGGCCCGAGCCATCGCCTACAATCCGGATATCATACTCTATGATGAACCCTCCACAGGGATTGATCCGATACGCGCGGATGCCATTAATGATTTAATAATCAGAATGAAAAATGAGATGCAGGCGAGCGAGCTCATCATCACTCATGACATGGTCAGCGCATACAAGGTGGCGGACAGGATCGGGATGTTGTATGATGGAAAAATAATCGAGATGGGGACACCAGAAGAGATCAAGAACACCAAAAACCCAGTCGTCCGGCAGTTCATTCACGGGAGTGCGGAGGGGCCGATTGAAAATTGGTAAGAAAAGATGTTAAAAAGAGAAAGGAATACCGCGCTTCTCTCCGAATAAGGGAAGAACAATGAAACGAGAAATTAAAATCGGAATATTCCTGACAGCCGCATTGCTTTTAATCGCAATCTTTATATTTGTTGTGGGAGACCTGGGTGTTTTGTTCCGGAAGCCCGGGTATCCCCTGATCGTGTCTTACGATTCGGCGACCGGCCTCGAGAAAAGAGCCGTGGTGAGAATGGCAGGAGTGAAAGTCGGATACGTGAAGGACATCCGGCTGAAGGGAAGAAAGGCCGAGGTGGAGTTGGTCATCAGCGCCGGGATTTTCGTTCCAGAGGGATCTCGGGCGACCATGGCTTCGATCGGGCTGCTGGGGGAGAAGCACATTGAAATCCTCCCCGGGGAAGGAGAGGATTTCATGAAGGCCGGAGATGAGATTGCGGGAGTCCCTCCTGTGAGCTTTGACCAGATGGGAACGACACTTCTTGCCATCGGGGATGAGTTTAAAGGAATTGCCCAGATCATCAGTGAGATGATCGGAGGAGAAGAATCGCGCCGCAATTTCCGGGATACACTCAATAACCTGGCAACTTTTTCTGAAGAATTGAATGAGTTCTTGAGCGCCAACAGAGCGGAAATCCAGAAAGGCCTCCAGAGCTCTCAACAGGCTGTCCAGACGTTTGAACAGAGAGTCGAGAATGTTTCCAAGAATCTGGATGAGCTGATCTCTGTTCTCAAGGATGCGGTCGGAGAAAGCCGTGAAGACCTTAAAGTCAACATGGAGAGCCTCAAGGAGCTGATCAAAAGCATAGAAAAATCCCTCGAGCTGTTGAACGAATCCTTGGAGAGGATCAACAAGGGTGAAGGGACTTTGGGAAAACTCATCCAGAAGCCGGATCTTTACGAGAGAGCAGAGGGGGCGATGGATGACCTTGAAAGGGTGATCGATCCTGTCTCAGACATTAGATTGTATGGCGGGATGAGCGCGGAATATTATGCCGAGAGTGAGCTTTTGAAGGGATATTTCACTCTAGGTTTGTGGATGGCCAAAGATAAATTGCTCTTGACTCAAATCATCTATGATCCCTGGACGGAACAGCTTTTGTATTCGGTGCAGGGCGGACTCCGCTGGGGCAATTTTTCTCCACGCATCGGGATTATGGAATCCACGGTGGGAGCTGGAATCGATTACTATACGTTCAAAGACAGAGTGAAATTCAGCCTGGAAGGCTTTGACTTCGACAGGGATCCTCACCCTCAATTCAGATTCCGAACACGAGTGACAACGCTCAAGTATCTCCATCTTCTTCTCGGCCTCGATGATTTCACTTTCTCTGCGAACAGAGAAGTGTTCTTCGGCCTGGAGTTTGGTTTTTAATGAAAGTCAAAACAACCTTTACCTGCCAGAGTTGTGGGACGCATGCGCCGAAATGGATGGGCAGATGTCCGGGTTGCGGGGAGTGGAATTCGATGGTCGAAGAGGTGGAAGAGGAGGCCTCTGCCGAATTCTCATTTCCGCCTTCTGACCCTGTTCTCTACAAAGATATCCAAGAAGCTCAAAAAAAAAGAATCAAGACCCGCATCGATGAGTTGAATCCCGTATTTGGTGGAGGGGTCGTATTGGGTTCGCTGGTCCTGATCGGGGGAGAACCCGGGATCGGCAAATCCACCCTGCTTCTCCAGATGAGCCGTGATTTCGCCATTCAGGGAGAGAAGGTCCTGTATGTCTCCGGGGAGGAGTCTCTGGAACAGGTGAAGATCCGGGGCGAAAGGCTCGGACTCCGGAACGGAAGCCTCTACCTTCTTGCGGAGACCAACCTCGAGCGCATCATCTCCCATGCGGAAAAACTCAATCCTCAGGTATTGATCCTGGATTCGGTCCAGACAGTGTTCTCTTCGAAACTCTCTTCCAGTCCGGGTACGATCAGCCAAGTCCGGGAGGCGGCCAACCAAGTCTTCCGTTTTGCCAAGAAGGGTCAGGTTTCCTCGTTTCTTATCGGACACATCACCAAAGAAGGCGCATTGGCCGGCCCAAAATCTCTTGAACACATGGTGGATGTGGTCCTGTATTTTGAGGGAGAAAGAGATCACAGCCACCGAGTGCTGCGGGTCCTGAAAAACCGGTTCGGCCCTGTCTCAGAGCTGGCGCTGTTCGAGATGGGGACCAAAGGACTCAAGGCCATATCCAACCCGTCCGCCTTCTTCTTGAAGGAAAGGCCTACAGAGGAAGCAGGGAGTGCTGTGGTCAGCACAATTAAAGGGTCCCGGCCGTTGCTGGCGGAGATTCAAGCCCTGGTGTCTTCTACGCTCTTCACGGGGAATCCGCGGAGGATGACGATCGGACTCGACCATTTTCGTGTGGCCATGCTGTTGGCTATCGTAGAAAAAAAGACTGGCTTCAGCTTCTCTGGAGAGGACATCTACATCAATGTGGCCGGCGGACTGAGCCTGGATGAGCCTGCCACAGACCTGGGAGTGATCGCATCCGTCGTATCCTGCCTAAAGAACAGAGTGATTCCGCAGGATGTCGCAGTCTTCGGGGAAGTCGGGCTGAGCGGGGAGATTCGTTCTGTTGGCCAACCCCTTGCCCGCGTGAAGGAAGCAGCGTCCCTCGGTTTTAAAACGGTCATAATGCCAGAGGGGAATCTTTCTCAACTCGAGAAGGAGACCATTTCTGAGGTCAATCTCCTCGGAGCCAAGAACATAAAACAGGCATTAGGAATACTATTTTAATAATAAGGATTTATTCATGGGCATTTTTATTTTTCGTTTTCTGGTTATCGCCTCCATAACTCTTGCGGGTTATTTCTTTCCGCCTTTTCAGCTTGATCCGTACGTCGGAGCCGGCGTTGGATTTGTGTTGAGTGTCATCATTGTTTACCTGGAGACGCTGATTCGGAAAAGCCAGTTCAAGATCATCTGGAGCTCGACCGTCGGAACTCTTGCGGGAGTTCTGCTGGGCTGGGCACTCGGCTCAATTTACCAGACGATTTCCGAGGACGGCCCGACCACGACCTTTATCCGGATATTTTTTCTCCTCATCATGCCGTACATCGGCTTCCTTGTCGGAACGCGGAAATTCGAGTGGCTTGATCCTCCGCATATCTTTCGATTTTTCAAAGAGAGCAACGTGAGCAGCGACTTTAAGATTCTCGATACGAGCGCGATCATTGACGGACGGATCGCTGACATCTGCGACACGGCCTTCATCGGAGGGGCTCTCGTCATTCCCCAGTTTGTTCTCAAAGAACTTCAGCTCGTGGCTGATTCCCCAGATGGAATAAAGAGACAGAGGGGAAGGAGAGGATTGGAAGTCCTGGACCATCTCCAGAAATCGGCCCAGGTGCACACCATGATCTCCGAAGTGGATTTTCCAGAGATCAAGGATGTCGACTCCAAGCTCATCGAGCTGGCCAAACACATGGATGCGAAGATTGTTACGAATGATTTTAACCTCAACAAGGTCGCGCAGCTTCAAGGGTTATCGGTGCTGAACATCAATGAGCTCGCGAATGCGCTCAAGCCGGTCGTCTTGCCTGGCGAGGCGTTGAAAGTCTTCATCCTGAAAGAAGGGAAGGAAAAAGATCAGGGAGTCGCTTACCTGGATGATGGGACCATGGTTGTTGTGGACAATTCGAGAAAGATGATCGGACAAAACATCGAAATCACTGTCACATCCGTTCTTCAGACTACAGTGGGGAAGATGATATTCGGGCGTTATAACGAAGACTCTCAATGAAAAGAGTTTCGGTAATCGTGGTCGCGGCTGGTGAGGGGCGGCGTTTCGGGCAACCCAAGCAGTTCGCGCGGCTCAAGTCGAAAACGGTGCTGGACTGGGCTCTGGACGCCTTCGAAGCCCATCCGGATGTGAACGAAGTGATCCTTGTGCTCAACGACGACTCTAAGAAGAAAGAATATGCCGAGCAGTACAAAAAAATAGTCGCGTGCGCGGCAGGAGGAAAGAGGAGGCAGGATTCGGTGATTTCAGGTTTTCGTCAGATAGATCCGGAGAAAGCGGGCATCGTTCTGGTTCATGACGGCGTGAGGCCGCTGGTCAGTCAGGAGCTGATCGGGCGTGTCATTGAAGGCGCGCGGGAAAAAGGGGCTGTTGTGCCGGCGATCCCCCTCGAAGACACTATAAAACTCGTTAACGAACAGGAAGTGAAACAGACCCTGGAGAGAAAAAAGATCTTCCGGTGCCAGACGCCCCAAGGCTTCTCCTATTCCACGCTAAAGGAAGCTCTGGATAAAGCCGAGGGTGACGGATTTTTCGCCACAGATGACGCGACTCTTGTGGAAAGAACCGGACAGAAAGTCTGGATCGTCCAAGGTGATCCGGGAAACATAAAAATCACGACTCCCGAGGACTTAAAGATTGCGGAGGCCATTCTTGAAGATTAGGGCAGGGATTGGCTATGATGTCCACAGGCTGGAGGAGGGGCGGAACCTCTACCTGGGGGGCGTGGAGATTAATTATCCGAAAGGCTTGAGAGGCCATTCGGACGGAGACTGTTTGATACACGCGATCATCGATGCGCTCCTGGGGGCAGCAGGCCAGGATGATATCGGACAGCTTTTTCCGGATACCGACCCCCAATACAAGGATATGAGAAGTACAGAGCTGCTGAAGAAAGTCATGGATTTGATCAGCGAGAGAGGGCTGGCCGTGGTGAACATCGATTCGATCGTCATTGCAGAGAAGCCGAAAATCGGTCCCTCCATTCCCCGGATGAAGGAAGCCCTGTGTCCCATCCTTGGGATCGGAGTGGAGGATTTAGGGATCAAAGCCAAGACCAATGAAGGCCTTGGAGCGATCGGGCAGGAAGAAGCCATCGCATCCATGGCTCAGGCGCTTATCCAGGAGAAGACGTAAACTCTGGACAGTCCCGTTTCCCCGATAAGATCCTCAAAGATCGCTGAAAAAAGAGGGGGGATAAAAAAAGAGGCTGCAGTTCTCTATCCGAGAAGAATCCGCAGCCTCTTAAAGGACAGGGATTGGTTGAACTTGAAGACGTAATCCAGCCGTGGAGATGGAGAGGACGAACCTCTCAAAGTCGAGAATCAACCAATTCCAGGTTTTGATGATCTGGATCATCAAGATTTTTCTCATTAGCCCTTCCTTATAAAGAAATGGAATGGTGAGGGGCTGTTTCCGCATTTGCCCGATTATCTGCGGCAACTGCGTCCCCGGCGGCCTCTCCGCCTTTCAGAAGGTTAAGCGCAGGAGAAGTTGCCATCAGGTTGAATCCGACAAGAGCGAGAAGGACAGCCACTAAGAGAATCGCAACTTTTGTTCTGAATCTCATCTTGAACTCCTTTCTTGTGTTTTGAGTCACATAGTGTATACGCAACGTGCAGGAAAAAAGTTGCGTGCATCAGGAATCCAATATTATTGACTCGAGCGGGGTTTAACGGTATTCTCATAAAATAAAATCAAATACGGAGGCCTGATCCCGTGACAGTTCGAGTGCGATTCGCTCCCAGTCCGACAGGACTTCTCCATGTCGGAAACGCGAGGACCGCTCTGTTCAACTGGCTTTTTGCCCGCCAGAAAAAAGGTGTATTCGTGCTCAGGATCGAAGACACCGATATCGAGAGGTCGGCGGCGGAGTACGAGAAACGCCTGATAGACGATCTCCGGTGGCTGGGATTGGACTGGAATGAAGGGCCCGATACCGGAGGAGATTTCGGTCCCTACCGGCAGTCCCAGAGGCTGGATTACTACGAGAAACACACCCAGAAGCTGTTGAAAGAGGGGAAAGCCTACCACTGTTTTTGTCTTCCCGAGGAAATTGAGAAAGAAAGGAAAAAAGCGATTGATTCGGGGAAGATGCCGGTTTACAGCGGAAAATGCAGATCCCTGTCATCGGAGGAGGTCCGTCGGAAAATAGATTCAGGCGAACAAGCGGCCGTCCGGCTCCGGACACCGGGCCAAGGGACGCTCAGCTATGACGATTTGGTCAGAGGGACTCTCCGGTTTGACTTGAATTTGGTTGGGGATCCGGTAATTGTCCGTTCCAACGGACTCCCGGCCTACAACTATGCCGTGGTCGTGGATGATGCGTTGATGAAGATCACTCACGTGATTCGGGGGGAGGATCACATCTCGAACACCCCTCGCCAGCTCCTCGTCTACGAGGCATTGTCTTTCCCTCCGCCCCGGTTTGCTCATCTGTCCATGGTCATGGGCAAAGACAACACGCGTTTGAGCAAAAGACACGGAGCCACGGCCGTCGATCAGTTTGAAAAAGACGGGATTCTTCCTTCGGCGCTGTTCAACTACCTGTCCCTTTTGGGATGGGCCCCTCCAGACGGGCAGGAGGTCCTGACTCCAGACAAGCTGATGAGACTTTTTGACTTGAAAAAAGTCAGCCGGTCATCCGCCATTTTTGACTACGATAAACTCAGCTGGATCAACCGCCAGCATATAAAAAAGCTTGCTTCACAGCAGAAAGCCGAACTCGCGTATCCGCACCTCCGAGAGGCCGGATTCTTGCCGGAAAAAATGTCTGCGCCCCAACAGAAATGGCTGGAGAGAATGGTTGAAGAGTTGGCGGAGCGCATCGACCGGTTTTCCGATTTCCCGCGTGAAGCCGCAGTGCTGTTCGAGTTTTCCCCCTCGGAGATGGAGGCGGAAGCCCAAAAAGAATTGACGACAGAATGCGCAGTGAAAGGAATTCGGATTTTCGCGGAGAAAATATCTCGAATCAGTGAGTTTGACTACGATAAATTTGCTGCTATTGCCCAGGAGATCAGGGAAGAGACAGGCTGTAAAGGAAGAGACCTTTACCACCCCCTGCGGATTGTCCTTACGGCAAGGGGCTCAGGGCTTGACCTGGATAAATTCATTCCGCTGGTTGAAGCGGGAGCCAAACTGGGCTTCCCGACGCCCGTGCTGAACTGTGCGCAGCGGGTGTCAGCAATGATGGAATATTTGGGTAGAACATAACTCTCCTGGATTATCCAGATGACTGAGTTTATGGAGACGGAGAAATCGTATGGAAGACGAGAAGAAAGAAGAAAAAAAGAAGGCTCCGGCAGACAGCCCGGCCGCAGTGACTCCTCCGCCTAATTTTATTCGGGAAATCATCGAGGCGGACTTGAAGGAGGGGAAGAACGAAGGCCGTGTTCACACCCGCTTTCCGCCTGAACCGAACGGCTATCTCCACATCGGACACGCCAAGTCCATCTGTCTGAATTTTGGCCTGGCCGCCGAATACGGGGGGCTCTGCAACCTGAGGTTCGATGATACGAATCCCAGCAAGGAAGAAGTGGAATACGTGGAATCGATCATGGAGGATGTCCGGTGGCTGGGTTTCGACTGGGGGGACAGGCTTTTTTACGCTTCTGATTACTTCGAGAAGCTGTACGGGTACGCGGTGCAGCTCATTCAAAAGGGGAAGGCGTACGTGTGTGACCTGAGTGCTGAAGAGATCAGGGAGTACAGAGGAACCTTGACCCGGCCCGGCCAAAACAGCCCTTACCGTGAACGATCGGTCGAGGAGAACCTGGACCTGTTTGAACGGATGCGTCAGGGAGAGTTTCCGGATGGTTCCCGCACTCTCCGAGCAAAAATTGACATGGCGTCTCCGAATTTGAACATGCGGGATCCGGTCATGTACCGGATTCTCAAAGCTCCACATCACAGGACCGGGGACAAATGGTGTATTTACGCGACATACGATTGGGCGCATGGCCAGTCGGATTCCATAGAGGGGATCACTCACTCGATTTGCACTCTGGAGTTTGAGGATCACCGCCCGCTGTATGATTGGTTTATCGAGCAGCTGGGGATTTTTCACTCTCAGCAGATCGAGTTTGCCCGGCTCAACCTTTCCTACACCATTATGAGCAAACGGAAGCTCCTGGAGTTGGTGGACGAAGGCCATGTCGGTGGATGGGATGACCCCCGGATGCCGAGCCTATCCGGCTTGAGGAGGCGAGGGTACACTCCAGAGTCCGTCCGTGACTTTTGTGAGCGGATTGGAGTGGCCAAGAGAGAAAGCACTGTGGATATTGCGCTGCTCGAACACTGCCTCCGGGAGGACCTGAATAAACGTGCGCCGCGGGTGATGGTGGTGCTTCGCCCTCTTCGGTTGGTCGTTGATAACTATCCGGAAGATCAGGTGGAGGACCTGGATGCTGTGAACAATCCCGAAGATTCCTCGATGGGGACGCGGAAGATTCCGTTCTCCCGGGTTCTGTATGTCGAAAAAGAAGATTTTCGCGAGGACCCGCCGAAAAAATGGTTCCGTCTCGCTCCCGGCAGGGAGGTGCGGCTGAAGCATGCCTACTACGTGACCTGCACAGAGGTTATCAAGGATAAGAAGACCGGTGAAGTGGTGGAGCTTCACTGCACTTATGATCCGGAAAGCCGGGGAGGATGGACAAAGGACGAACGCAAGGTGAAAGGCACCCTGCATTGGGTTTCGGCCGCTCATTCCTTCCCAGTCGAAGCGCGTCTGTACGGCCATCTCTTCACCAAGGAAGACCCGAATGTTGTCGAGGAAGGGGCAGATTTCAAGTCCAATCTGAATCCAAAATCACTGGAGACTCTCCACTCTTGCCAGGCAGAGCCGAGCCTGAAGGGGGCTGAACCGGGATCACGGTTTCAGTTTTTGAGGCAGGGGTATTTTTGTGCGGATACTGTGGATTCGTCCCCTGAAGCAATGGTGTTCAACCGAACGGCAACCCTTCGTGACACCTGGGCGAAGATTGAAAAAGCACTCAAGACGCCTGAGAAATGAGAATCCAGGTGTTGGAGTGTAGAGACATTGCGAAAAATAAGCCGTCTGAATTCTCTTATTGAGGCCCTCAAGTCGTCCCCTTCCCGCGTGAATAAGATCTTCATCCAGAAGGGCTCCAAAAACAGCAAGATCGCAGAGATCGTCAACCTGGCCAAAGCCAAGCAGGTCCCCGTCCATTTCGCCCCCAGAGAGAGAGTGGACAGAATCGACAGGGGCCATCAGGGCGCAGTGGCCCTGATTTCTCCGAAAGAATACTCTTCCGTTGACGAGATCCTGTCTTCCTCGGATGTTCCCCTCCTTATTGTGTTGGATGGGATCGAAGACCCACAGAATCTCGGAGCGATTATCCGCACGGCTGAGGGAGCAGGAGTGGATGGTGTCATCCTTCCCGAAAGAAGATCGGCGGGATTGACCGAGGCCGTGTCCTCTGTCTCGGCAGGAGCGCTGGAATATATCCGAGTGGCCAGAGTGAAGAATCTTGCCCGGACGATGGAGGAGTTGAAAGATCGAGGCCTCTGGCTGGTGGGAGCGGAAGGCGGTCAGGATGAACACTGGCATGAATTCGACTACAGCGTTCCTGTGGGATTGGTCCTCGGATCAGAAGGGAAGGGATTGCGCCCTCTTATCCGGAAGAAATGCGACAAGGTCCTCTCGATTCCTCTCCTCGGAAGGATAACATCCCTGAACGTTTCTGCGGCAGCGGCAGTGTTTCTTTTTGAAGTTGTCCGGCAAAGAAAATCAAAAAAGATTGAATAAAATGGAAATCTCTGTCGTAATCATCACAAAAGAGAAAGAAGTATGTCAGAGGAAGCAGCGGTCCAGAGAGAATCCTTTCTTCACAAGGAGAGAGTCGTGATGGCGAACGAGAAGGCCCTTTCCGAAAAAGAAATTATCCTCTTAGTCAAAAAGGGAGATAAAGACGCTTACCAGCGGATTGTCGAAAGCTACATGCAGAGGGCCTACTACATCGCCCTGGGTTTTGTCCGGAACGCACAGGATGCCATGGATATTTCCCAGGAATCCTTCATAAAAGCCTTCCGCAGAATTAAAAGCTTCGACTCGGAAAGACCTTTTTTTCCCTGGTTCTACAAGCTTTTGAAAAACCTGTGTCTCGATCATCTCAAACGCAGGAGCCGCATCCAGGAAGTTCCTCTCGACGAGAGTCGTGTTCTCAAGGATAAGCATGAGGACAGAGAGATGAAGGAAGTCCTCTGGAAAGGGATTGAAGGCCTTCCTGTTGAACAGAGAGAAGTCATCCTCCTTCGCTATTTTCAACAGCTGTCCTACCAGGAAATTGCGGAAATCACGGGGAAACCCGTCGGGACGGTCATGTCCTCCCTCTACTATGCGAAGAAAAGGCTGAAAGACATGATAAAAAAATTCTTGAGCCCTGAGAAGTGAATCAGGAGGAGTCTGTTATGGACCATAACAAGATAAAAGAGCTCATTTCCCTCTACCATGATGGCGAACTGAACCCGGAGGAGAAGAAGCGGGTGGAAAGACATCTCAATGAGTGTTCGGAATGCAGGAAAGAATTTGAAGAAATGGGGAAGTTTGAGGAGGTGATGAGTAAAATGCAGTTCAAAGAACCCCCAAAGGAGGCTTGGAAGATGTATTGGAGCTCGGTTTACAATCGACTGGAAAGAAGGATCGGATGGATTTTATTCTCCATCGGGGCCATAATCCTCCTTTTTTTCGGAGGCTACAAATTGGTGGAGGGTTTGATTCAAGCCCATGAAGTTCCGATTCTTTTCAAGGTCGCGATCCTGAGTGTTTTAGGCGGAGTCGTGGTGTTGCTAGTTTCCTTGGTCCGGGAGCAGCTTTTTGTCCGCAAAAGGGAGAGGTACAAGGAGGTCGACAAATGATCATTGTGACAACAGATTTCGTCCCAGGAAAAGAGATCAAGAAAACTCTGGGCCTTGTGCGCGGAAACACAATCCGTGCGCGGCACATCGGGCGTGACATCAAGGCAGGCCTGAAGAATATCGTCGGAGGAGAGATAACGGATTACACAAAGATGATGGCCGAATCCCGGGAGCAGGCAATCGACCGCATGATCGAAGAAGCGGAAAAGTTGGGAGCGAACGCCATCATCAATATTCGTTTTGCGACCTCGATGATCATGCAGAGCGCTGCTGAGATATTGGTCTACGGCACGGGTGTGGTCGTGGAATAGCCGTTTCGGACCCGAAACGAGCATGTCGCGGAGAGGCGAGCGCCACTTTCTGAAGAAAACGAGAGACATCATCCTCAATTTAATCGGCCTTATCCTCCTTTTTTATGAACGTTATGCATGATGTCCCCGTTCATTCGCTCAAGAAGGATCACGCTTGCCGACTTCATTCGGTCCTATCCGACCACCCTCGGCTTGACAATAATTCAGGCAAGTCTATAGAATAGACGGGTACTTTAGACCTGATATTATCCAAGCCGATGAAAGAAGAAAAAGATTTCTACCAACTGGAAAAAGAGATTATCCTGCTCAAAGGAAAAATCGATGAACTTTTATTGAGTGAAGATCCCAAGGACAGAGAAAAAATCCCCCCGATCAAGAAGAAGATTGAGAAGGAATGGGAAAAGATACACCCCCACCTCACTCCGCTCCACATCGTGCAGCTCGCCCGTCATCCCAAGCGCCCGTACACATTGGATTACCTGGATTATTTGACCGAAGATTTCATGGAGATGCACGGCGACCGACGCGCGGGCGATGACCCCGCTCTCGTGACAGGGTTCGGGTTCTACAGGGGTCGCACCGTGGCTTTTATCGGACACCAAAAAGGACGGACAACGCGGCAGAGGATTGAACGCAACTTTGGCCAGCCCAACCCGGAAGGCTATCGGAAAGCGCTCAGAGTCATGAAATTGGCAGAAAAATTCGGGCATCCTGTCGTCACACTGATTGACACTCCCGGCGCCTATCCAGGAATCAGGGCCGAAGAGCAGGGCCAAGCCGAAGCCATCGCCTACAACCTGAAAGAGATCTCAAAGTTGAAAATTCCAGTGATCAACGTGGTTATCGGTGAAGGCGGAAGTGGAGGCGCTCTGGCCGTGGGCGTGGGAGACGCCATCCTGATGCTGGAGTATTCCTTCTACTCCGTAATTTCTCCGGAAGGGTGTGCAGCCATTCTCTGGAAAGACCAGGAGGCAACTTCCAAGGCTGCTTTGAGGTTGAAGATGGGGGCCAAAGACCTGAAGAAAATGGGGATTATCGAGAAGATCATACCAGAACCGCCGGGAGGGGCACACATCGATTATGAACAGACTTTCAAGAATGTGGATAAAGTCTTGAATCAAGTCTTAAAGAAGCTGGAGTCGAAATCTTCCGAGGCAAGGCTGGAAGAAAGATACGAGAAATTCCGGAAGATCGGGGTATTTTCAGAGAAATGAAGAAGCGGATTCCTGCGATCAAAGGGACAAAGGATATACTGCCTCAAGAGGCCAAAATCTGGCAGGCGGTTGAAGCCGTAGTCAAGAGAGTGTGCGAACTCTATGGCTACAAAGAGATCAGGACTCCGGTCTTTGAGGCCACAGAACTCTTCGAGAAGGGAACGGGAGAGACATCGGATATCGTCATCAAGGAAATGTACACCTTCACGGATAAAGGAGGACGGTCCTTAACCCTGCGGCCGGAATACACTCCTTCTGTGGTGCGGGCCATCATCGATCACCGGCTCAACCTGAAGCCCGACCCCCTGAGGTTTTACTTCATGGGGCCGATGTTCCGCTACGACAAGCCTCAAAAAGGACGGTACCGCCAGTTTCATCAGTTGGACGTGGAAGTTTTCGCCGAACAGGATCCGGCTGTGGATGCAGAGCTTGTGGAGATGGCGGACTTCCTTCTCGAAGAACTCAAAGTTGCGGATACGGAAACCCTGGTGAATTCTGTCGGGTGTAAAAAATGCCGGCCGTCTTATATCACGAAATTGAGAACGCAGGCGCAGAAGGAAAAACAGGAACTGTGCGAGGACTGCCAGAGGAAAGTACTCACCAATCCGTTGAGGATCTTTGACTGCAAAGTGGAGACGTGTCAGGACGTCGCAAAAAAATTTCCGATGATCACGGAGCATCTCTGCCAGGAATGTGAGGAACATTTCAAGCAGTTCTGCGCTTACCTGGAATTTTTCGGATTAGAATACAGGATTGAGCCTCGGTTGGTTCGAGGGATTGATTATTACACCAAGACGACTTTTGAGATTGTCTCTGCCAAGCTTGGAGCGCAAGATGCGATTCTGGGCGGAGGGAGATATGATGATATGATGAAGGAATTCGGGGGGCCGGACATCTGCGGGATCGGGTTTGCGATGGGCTTAGAAAGGTTGCTGTCGGTCATCCCCAAAACTGAAAAGAAGGAGCCATTCCTGTATTTGGCGTATTTAGGGAAGAAGGCGAAAAAAACAGGTATGCTCCTGTCTCAGTTCCTGCGGAGAAAAGGGGTGGAATGCCTGATGGAGTACCGGGAAAAAAGCCTCAAAAGCCAGATGAGCCGGGCCAACAAACTCGGGGCCAGCTGGGTTTTGATCGTTGGTGAAGACGAGGTGAAAAAGGGAAAATATCAACTCAAGAACATGACCACGGGCCAGCAGGAAGAAAAAACTCAGGAGGACATCCTGGAAGTCATCCAGAAAGCTTCCTGAATAATATGAGAAGTCCCCAACAAGGTTGATTCCATGAATGCAGATAAACCTTCAACATGGAAGCGCACTGTCTACTGCGGAGAGGTCCGGCCGGAACACACCGGGCAGGAGGTCACACTTTTTGGCTGGGTCAACAGACAACGAGACATGGGAAATCTGGTTTTTATCGACCTCAGAGACAGAGAAGGTGTGGTTCAGGTGGTTGTGACCTCTGACAATCCGGCTCTCCTGGATGAAGCGAAAAAGATCCGGATGGAAAACGTCCTGGCCGTGAAGGGAACGGTGAAAGAAAGAGATGAAAAATCTCGGAACCCGCAGCTGCCGACCGGGGACGTCGAAGTGTTGGCGAAGGCATTGAAAGTCTTGAGCGTATCCAAAGTCCCTCCGTTTGTCATCGCCGATCCTCCCCAGGCATCGGAGGAACTGCGCTTTAAATACAGGTATATGGATATGAGACGGCCTTCCATGCAGCGCAGCATCAAACTCCGGCACAAGGCTGCGCTCGCCGCCAGGAATTTTCTGAGCCAAAACGGTTTTTTGGAGATAGAAACTCCGTTTTTGACAAAGTCCACGCCAGAAGGAGCCAGGGATTATCTCGTTCCCAGCCGGGAGTATAAAGGAAGGTTTTATGCTCTTCCGCAGTCTCCTCAGATTTTCAAGCAGCTGTTGATGATATCTGGATTTGACCGGTATTTTCAAATCGTGCGGTGTTTTCGTGACGAAGATTTCCGGGCTGACCGTCAGGCGGAGTTCACGCAGATCGATATCGAGATGAGCTTCATCGAGCGCGAGGACCTCTTTAACTTGGTGGAAGCGATGATGGCTTCTGTGTTCGAGCTCGTCGGGGTCAAACCCGATCAGCCTTTTCCTCGTTTCTCGTATGAGGAGAGCATGGAGAGATTCGGGACGGATAAGCCTGACCTGCGATCGGAGATAGAAATTGTCGACCTGACCGAAGTCGGGGCAAAGCTGGAGTCGAGTCTTATCAAAGATGCGGTATCCAAGGGTGGAGTGTTGAAGGGATTGAGGGCAGAGAAGAGAGGCGGCCTTTCCCGCGGACAGCTCGATAAGATCGATCAAAAAGCCAAGAAGCTGGGAGGGAAGGGAATCATCTGGATCAAGAAGCCGGATGGCTTCAAATCGTCTCTCAAACTGGACGAAAAGAGCTTCAACCTCATCTGGAGCACGCTAGAGGGCCAGGCCGAAGACTTGGTTTTACTGGTTGCGGATGAAAAAGATGTGGCCCTGAGAGTGCTTGGTGGGGTCAGAGCGGATTTTGTGGCCCAACAGAAAGGGGATCAGAAGCTCTTCAAATTTGCATGGATCACGGATTTCCCCCTTTTCGAGTGGAGTGAGGAAGAGAAACGTCTCGTTTCCATGCACCATCCCTTTACCTCGCCGCATGAATCTGACCTGGATTTTCTGGAGAAGGAACCGCTCAAGGTCCGGGCCAAGGCGTACGACCTGGTTCTCAACGGGTTTGAGATCGGAGGAGGCTCCGTCCGAATCCACGACCTTGACCTTCAAGGAAGGATCTTTAAGCTCCTCGGTTTGAGCGAGAAAGAAACCACAGAGAAGTTCGGGTTTTTCCTGGAAGCCCTCGCCTACGGAGCCCCTCCTCACGGTGGAATCGCCATGGGATTTGACCGAATCGTGATGCTCCTCGCTGGAGAAGAGTCTATTCGGGACGTCATTCCCTTCCCCAAGACCACAAGTGCCTTGTGCTTGTTGACAGGTTCCCCTGCAGAAGTGGGCTCGAAGCAGCTCAAAGACCTCGGGCTGAAGAAAATAAAGGAATAGGTTTTTAAGCTTGACTGTGATAATAATAAAGGACTCTTCAAGATATTAAAAAAGGGGAGTTCTGCTGCAAAGTATTTGAACGGACGATACCCTCTTCCTGCAATAATCAGAATAATAATCAGGGAGGGAGATAGAAAATAAATGCAAATAATTTTAAGGAGGTAAACAGCATGCGCTTGAAAAAAGAAATTCTATTCAGGCTGGTGTTCTTCTTCGCGGTCGTCTCCGCATTCAACCTGCTTCTTCTTTCCCAGACCTTCGACGCGATCAAGAACCGGGTGAGAGTTCATGTTCTGGAGAACGGGATGAAGTTTGTCGTCCTCTCACGGCATGAAGCTCCGGTTGTCTCCTTTCACGTGTATGCGGACGTGGGAAGCGCCAATGAGTCCTACGGGATCACGGGCATCTCTCACCTCCTGGAACACATGGCATTCAAGGGCACAAGGACTGTCGGCACCAATGACTATGAAGCCGAAAAGAAGATCCTCAAGGAGATGGACGCTCTGTATGAAGAGATCAAGCGGGAAAAGGCCAAAACAGCCCCGGATGACGAAAAACTCAAGGAAACGGAAAAGAGGTTTGAGGCTTTGCGTATTCAGGCAAAGGGATACGTCGTGAGCAATGACCTGATCGACATGATGCGCAGAGAGGGCGATCGTGGGATCAACGCTTACACCAGCAATGACGCCACTCAGTACATCGACAGCCTTCCCTCGAACAAGTTGGAGTTCTGGATGGCCGTGACTTCCGACAGATTCCTCAATCCTGTATTTCGTGAATTTTATAAAGAGAGAGACGTGGTCATGGAAGAAAGGCGTTTGGGCCTGGAAACCCGGCCGATAGGAAGGCTGGTTGAGGATTTTCTGGCCACAGCCTTCAAGGCACATCCCTATCACCATTCCGTAGTCGGCCATATGTCGGATTTAAGAAATATCTCCCGTAAAGATGTGGAAGAGTACTTTAAAAGGTTTTACGGCCCGAGCAACCTGACTGTCGGAATTGTGGGAGACGTGCAGGCTGATGAGGTGTTCAAGATGGCCAAAATCTACTTTGGCCGGATTCCCAGCGGCCCAAAGCCAGAACCCGTAAGGACAGAAGAGCCCGAACAATGGGGAGAACGGCGGGTTATCGTGGAGGCCAAGTCCCAGCCCATGCTTCTCTTCGGCTATCACCGCCCCAATTTCCGACACAAAGACAGCGCTCCCTTGGAAGCGTTGGCCAATATCATGGGCCAGGGGCGGTCTTCGAGACTTTATAGAGTATTAGTCAAGGAGAATAAGGTGGCGGTCGCGGCGCAGAGTTTCAACGGCTTTCCCGGTGAAAAGTTCTCGAACCTGATCGCTTTCTTTGCTGTGCCGGCACAGGGAAAAACGTCGGCCGAATGCCTGGCACTCATAGAGGAGGAGGTCGAAAAGATAAAAACGGAGTCTGTCACTCCTGAGGAGTTGACAAAATTCAAGAGAAACGAGATCAAGGGCTTTTTGTCTCAGATGAAATCCAACTCCAGCATGGCGGCCCTCTTGACTTATGCGGATGTCGTACTCGGAGATTGGCAGCTTCTGTTTGACCGGGTCCAAGAGATCAGCGCGGTCACCGCGGGGGACATCAAGCGTGTGGCTAACACCTACCTGATCAAGAAGCAGAGGACGGTCGGCGAGATTGTCTATGCCAAATAAAGAAAGGGAAAAATGATGATGAAACATAAAAGACTGTTCAAGGCGTGTTCTGTAGTCTTTATTTTGATTTTTCTGTCCGGGCTTTCCCTCTTTGCGCAGAAAAATCCCAAGGAGAAGTTTGACTTTCCTCAGCTGAATCCGATCAAAATGCCCAAGGTGGAAACCGTTAAACTGAAGAACGGACTCAAGCTCTTTTTGGTAGAAGACCATGAATATCCGACAATCGATATAAGAGCTATGGTTCATGTCGGTTCCGTTTTTGAACCGGCTGCCAAGATCGGACTGGCTTCCATAACCGGGCAGGTCCTCCGGACGGGCGGCACATCATCGATGACAGGCGATGAGATCGACAAGGAACTGGAGACTCTGGCCGCCACAATATCGACGGGTATCGGTAAAGCGTCAGGTTACATCGGAGTTTCCGTCCTGAGCGAAGACATCGATAGGGCACTCGAAATTCTGGCTGATATTCTGATGAATCCGGCTTTTGCGGAGGATAAGATCCGGCTGGCCCAGATCCAGGAGCGAACAGCCATCGCCCGGAGGAATGATGATATCGGGCAGATCTCAAACCGCGAGTTCTACAAGATTATCTTCGGGAAAGACAGCCCCTATGCGCGTCACACCGAATATGACACGATTGCGGCGATTACCAGAGCTGATATTGTGGACTTCTATGAGAAATACTTTCACCCGAACAACATCCTGATGGCCGCATGGGGAGATTTCGACAGTAAAGAGATGGCGGCCCAGATCAGGAGAAATCTGGGGAAATGGAAAGCCGCCGAGGTCAATGTTCCCACTCTGCCCGAAGTCGAATATGAGTTTAAACCGACGGTCAACCTGATCCACAAGGAGGATGTGAATCAGTCTCACATCCTGCTTGGGCACATCGGAGGCTTGCTCAGCAATCCCGATTACCCCGCCCTGAGCGTCATGAACTCCATTCTATCTTTTGACCGGATGTTCAAGAAGATCAGGACGGACGAGGGCCTTGCGTACAGTGTCTGGGGAAGCTACGGCGCCAATTTTCTGGCTCCCGGAGTCTTCAGCTGCGGAGCTCAGACGAAATCCGAGTCGACTGTCTATGCGATAGGTCTTATGATCAAAGAATTAGAGCGCATCAGAGGAGAGGAAGTGACTGATGAGGAGCTTTCCAAGGCCAAGGACCAGTATCTGAATTCCTTTGTATTCAATTTTTCGAGTCGTGCGCAGGTCGTCAACAGGATGATGACCTACGAATTCTTCGGTTACCCGCTTGATTTTATGGACAGAGTCAAGAAAGGAGTGGAGAAAGTCTCGAAGAGGGATGTGCTGCGAGTGGCCCGGAAATACTTGCATCCGGATAAAGTCCGGATCCTTGTTGTCGGGAAAGAGGAGGATTTTGACAAGCCTCTCTCAACGCTGGGAGAGGTCCATGTTATCGATATCCAGATTCCTTCCTTGACGCCCAAGAAGAAGCCCTCGAACAAAAAGTAGGAAGTTGCGGGGATTCAGAAGACACGGGTAAATTTTCGCTGAGATTTCAAGAAAATTCATGCTTTTTTTCCATGAAGACCGCATACAGATGCCTCTTCTTCCGTGAGAAAGGCTCGATGTGAACAGAATCTTTAATGAAGTAAATGTCGAAGCCCGCTGAAAAATAAGCGCGGATTTCTTTTTTGGACAGATTCTTTTTATCCGGGGGATTTTTGTCGCTGAAACACAGAAGATAGAACTTTCCCTGCGGCTTTAAGGAATTGGAAATGAGCCTTATGTATTTGGGCTTATTCCGCTTGGATATATGGTGGAAGCACCCTCTATCCAGCGCAAAGTCGAATTTCTGTTCCAGTTTTAGTTTTAAGACATCCCCCGTGAAGTAATCGCACCGGACATTCCTTTTCCTGCAGCGCTCTTTGGCAATCTTGACAGCCGTGGGCGAGATGTCGATACCCATGACCCTGAATCCCTTTGAAGCGAGATAGATGGAATTTGTTCCGTCACCCGAACACAGGTCCAGAACAGTCCCCTTTTTAATTTTATTTTCTTTGACCAACCGGACGAGATACCTATCTGGCTGGCCGGAGTGCCAAGGGATTTTCTCCAGGCTGTAATTTTTATAAAAATCATCCCATCGTTTTTCACTCATTTTGGCTGTCTCCTGATCGTTCTTGCCCTTATCTCCTCTGTGTGCATCGGCGGGATTGCGAGGCCTTGACCGGCCTTGTTTCAGTGATGAACGTTCCGGCTGAGGCCAATATCATGAAAACAAAGATTCTCCACAAAGCGACAGGGGCTATCTGGCCCATGAGTTGAAGAACGGTGAGGATCTCTCCTCCCTCAGACGTTAGGAAAAAACTCAGCAGAACATTAAATGTCGTATACAGCAGTCCGATCAAGGCTCCACAGAGAACGCCCATCCCTATTCTTCTGGAAAGAGAGACTCCCCCGGCCCAAGCTGTTGTGGCGGCCGCTGCAACAGCAGGGATCCAGAGAGCCAGCCACCATATGTCTCCAAAGCGGGGAATTTGGCCGATCAGTTTGTAGTGAATCATATCCACCGAGGCCAGCAGAAGAGCTCCTCCCAGTGCGCATAGAGGAACGTGCCAGCCTCTTGGTTTTAGGGCCGAACGGAGTTCCCTCCGTTCACGGATGCGGCGGCGGACATTCAGCGGGAAGTTGTAAAAAAGGTCAAAGACCGCATGCTCGAGCAGAGCACCTCTTTCTCCAAAAACGGGCACGATGTGCACTGCCCCTGTGGCCCAGTGGCCGGCCATGAAGCGGGCCAGGTCCGGGTAACGGTAAGCCATCTGGATCGGGAAGGCCAGGTAGCCGATGTACTTGAAAAAACTGAGAAAGAACGCGATATTGTAGTCTTTGAAATTCTTTTCCCTCAAAACGAGCGCGGTCACATAGAGCCCTCGGACGAGCGAGCCTGGAGAGACGGGAGTGACCTGAAAGAGTCCGAGAATGATCCCTGCGTGCAGGGAGGCTTGCTGCCAGGAGAGTTCAGGATGCAGCCGGATGTAGATCAGAGCGACTGCGACTGAGACAATCTGGGTCACCGGAACGGTGCACACATGGACAGCAAGACTTTTCAGATACTTCTGGATGAAAGGTTCTTTAATCTGGGAGTTGATGTGCGCGGCTTCTGTGCGAGTCAGCATGCCGCTCTTCTCTCCCTGGGATACAGTCTCTTGCAGCCACTTCTCTCGGGCCTCAGGCTTGAAGTAGAGACGCAGAGGTCGGGCGAAAATGTTATCCAGGGAACGCAGGAAGAATCGGCGATCTGAGAAGAAGCGGTGCATTTTGGCCGGGAGGATGGAGAGAGGCAGGTGAGAAAAAAATCTCGAAGGGTGCTCGGCCAGCCTCTGCGCGCGCCATTCGTCCACGCGCCCTGCCCGGTGCCAGCGTATGAGCGTTTCCGCGATCCTGGCTTTCACGGCGCGCCTGAAATAGGGGAAGCGGGTCAGAATGCGGCCGTAATGCCGTCTGATATCCTTTTGTCCGCACAGCTTCCTGATAAAGTTTCCCAGGAACGGAAGAAGCCCCAAGAGATAAAGCCAGATAGTCAGGAATTTTCTCTCTGGCAGTTTTTTTGCTGTGTCCTCGTCAACGATGTTGCGGACCTCCCAGCTTTGGATGCTGCTCTTCAGGATGGATGACCATAACCGAGGCCGAAAGAGCAGCTTTAAATGATGATGCGATATGTCAGGCAGAGACTCCCGGTAACGTTTTTCTGTCTTTGTGAGTTCTTCAAATCCCTCGTCCATGCCCGTAAATGCCCCCGGATGGGCTTCCTCAAAGCTCCGGAGCCGGTCTCTGTTGCCCCGATCGAACTGGACAAGGCTTCCTCGTGCTATGCCCTTGACAATGAGCTTGAAATCTACCGGGCTCATCGGAAGGAAAAGGTGAAGAGCCAGGCCAGCCCGAAAGTCCACGGCCACGTGTCCCCTGGCCGGATCGGGATCATACGCAGTCCTCTTGAGGACGTTGGGCTGGCTTTTGCAGGTCCACCATTCGTACTGTCTGGCGAGTTCAACCGCTCCCATCTCGTGCATCAGTTGGACCAAGCGTTTCATCAGGGTTCGTTTCGCACGAAACTCTGGGGATCCCAGCGCGTCATCCGGGTCTCCCGGCTTCCATTTTTTCCGAGCATCCAGGTTGTCATCCGCTTCGAGGCGCCACAGGCGGCCGTCGATCCACTCGCTGAGTTCTCCGCAACTCCCGAGTGAAGAGTCAATGAATGTAGCCAGGATGTCCACCACAGCGTCTTCGGAACCGAGAGAGAGCTTTGCCCCACGCCGGATGAACTTCTGCCACAGGGCGCCGGCTCTGACCGCATCTGGATTGACCTGGAGTGAGAAGGGGCCTTGAAAGCCCGCCGCGTAGATGATATTCCGGAAGAATTTTGCAAACCCGGAGGGAGGAATAAAGATCTTCATCGCGTAAGACAGACCCGATGAAATACCCTCGACCTGTCCCTTAAGGGATTTGATCTCTTTGACTTTGACCCTGTACACCTGGCCGGCAAATCCTCCGCCCACAAACTCTTCGACCTCTAATTTCAGCCGAGCGGTCCCCGCCGGTATCACACCCTGGATTTCATAAGTGAGTTCTGTGCCGGGATCATACCGTTGCACACGAAAAGCGCGGAGGATCTTCTGGTTTTGAAAGAATTTTTCGAGTTCCCGGCAGGTTTGTATCGAGTATTCAGCTTTCATTCCTGATGCCCTTATCAAGGCTGGAGTCTTGTCCTGGGGTGTGTTCCAATTGGTTCGTTTCCGTTTTCTAAAGAGAAGCTTATAACAGAGCTAAGTTTCGTTGTCAATCCGGCAAAGAAATGGCCGGTGGAAGGTGATAGGGGATGTGTTCAAGGATGTCCACGCCTTAACTCAAAATCTCACATCAAATAGCGGGATCAAAGAGACGGAAGACATTTTTCAAACAAGGCCTGTGTTCTGGTTAAACTCCTCTATAAGCCGGTCGATCTCATCCGCTTTCGACTGAATCCTGTGCCAGTATTCTGGGTAATCCGCCCACTGAGCATTCAGCTCATCCACGTCCTTTCCCTGCTGCTCGATCCAGGTGAAGTATTTCAAGTTATGGATTCGTTTTCTGTCGGGGAAGGCGAGTTCGAGCATGTGGTCCACTCTCATGCCCAGGAGAGAACGATGATAGTCTTTTGCCGCATCGAGTTCTGAGTATTTTCCATGGGCATGGCGGAGTTCCTCCAAACGGCTTCGGTAGAGTTCCATCGAATCGGTGAATACGGTCAGGATGATGTCTGCGGACGTGAGCTCGTAGTATTTGGAGAACTTGATGGCGGCCAGAAGGTTGCTCACGCTCGAGATTCCGAGGAGAGCGAGGTCAGTCACCGCGGCTTCGGAAATTCCCTGATTTTTTAAGAATTCCATCCCCTCTGGTTCGTTGAACAGCCTGATGAGGTTCATGCAGTCGCTGTCGTCCACAGCGATGACCATGTCGGTATTTCGAATGTTGTGGATCCACGGCACGTGTTTGTCCCCGATTCCTTCAATCCGGTGCGCCCCATAACCGCAGCGAAGGAGCGTGGGGCATTGGAGGGCTTCTCCCGCAGCGATCTTGGATGCGGGGAATTTCTGTTTGAGATAGTCTCCGCATCCAGACACTGTCCCGGAAGAACCGGATGTGGCCACGAAGCCAGTGAACCGCTTGTTTTCACTTAGGATTTTCGCGAGAACTTCTTCGGCCGCACTCCCGGTGACAGAGTAATGCCAGAGGTAATTGCCGAATTCATCGAACTGGTTGAAGACCGCGACATTCTCCCGTGCTTCCCGGAGCTCCCAGCACTTGTCGAAGACCTCCTTGACGTTGCTTTCGCTGCCAGGGGTCTTGATCACTTCCCCTGCGACAGTCGAGAGCCACTCGTAGCGCTCTCGACTCATTTCTTCGGGAAGGATTGCGATGGATTCGCAGGCCAGAAGGGCCGCATTGTATGCGCCCCCGCGGCAGAAATTGCCGGTAGAGGGCCAAACCGCTTGTTGGCATGTGGGATCGAACTGGCCTGTGACCAGCCTCGGAACCAGGCAGCCGAAAGTGGCTCCGACTTTGTGAGAACCCGTGGGAAACCATTTGCCGACAAGGCCGATGATGCGGGCATCGACTCCGGTCAGCTCTCCCGGCAGTTCGAGAAAATTGACGTCTCCGAAACCTCCGCCTTTGGCGGCAGGCGCATTCTTCCAGCTGATCCTGAAGAGGTTGGATGGATCGACCTCCCACAGTCCGGTGCCTTCGAGCTTTTCTCTTACTTTTTTTGGGATCAATTCCGGGTTTCTCATCTGTTTGAATGTCGGGATGATGATGTTGCGTTCCCTGGCCCGCTGGATCGCTTTTGTGAGGTTTTTTTCGTTCTTTGTCAGGTCTATCATAATGGAATGTTTCTCGCTACAGATATTCTGTTTTTTTCTTTTTTTCGAGATCTCCGACAATATCCTTCACTTTCTGGTCCTGGTTTCTGTGAGCGATGAGCAGCACATCCCCTGTGTTGACGACGATGATGTCCTTCACTCCGATCAAGGCCGTCAGCTTTTCGGGATTGTAGACGAGACAATCCTGGGAATCCTGGATAATATTATCTCCACGCAGGACATTTCCCGCTTTGTCATGAGGCCATATGTCGGTGAGAGACGACCAGGCCCCCACATCGGACCAGCCAAAATCACCTCTGGCCATCAGGACGCCCTCGGCCTTTTCCATCAGGGCATAGTCGATAGAGATGGAAGGCATATCTTCAAACAGGGATGCGATTCGCGCTTCATCGTTGGTCTTGAGCGCTTCCTGGATTTGTGTCCAATAGGAGAACATCTCTGGGGAAAAACGTCCCAGCTTTTGTGCGAAAACATCTGCCTGCCAGAGGAACATCCCTGAATTCCAGAAGTAATTTCCTTGCTTGAGAAAGGTTTTGGCTTGCTTGAGATCCGGTTTTTCCTTGAATTCCTGGACCGCATAAAAAGGTTCATCCAGGGAACGGACGGGGCGATCTGCGGAGAACCGGATGTATCCGTATCCAGTCGCTGGAGAGGTGGGGGGAACTCCGAATGTGATCAGATAGTCTCCGCTTGATGCGGCTGCGGCTGCAGCCTCAAGCTTCCGGAGAAAATGCGTGGAATCTTTTATGAGATGGTCAGCGGGCAAGGCCGCCAGGACCGCTTTTGGATTCTGAAGATGGATCCAGGCTGTCGCCAGTATCAAGGAGGGGGCCGTGTTTCTTCCCGCGGGCTCTATCAGGAGGTTCTTCTGCGGGAGATCAGGGAGAATGCTTTTAATCATCTCAGTCTTTTCGGGATCTGCGATGGTGTAGATGTTTTTGAGAGCAATTTGAGAGGAAAGGCGGTCGACCGTCTCCTCGATCATCGTTTTTTCGCTCACGATCGGGAGAAACTGTTTCGGCCGAGCCTTTCGGCTCACCGGCCAGAATCGTTTGCCTGATCCTCCTGCCAGGATGATGACTCGAAGATCCATTTTAAGCTCCTTCAAAAACACTGTAAAATGTTGATTCTAATAATAATAAATGATATAGACGGGTCGGGTTTCGACTTCCAATTGCTATCATAAGGAGTATGAATTATACATCTTCGAATCAAAAATAGAAAATGAAGCCCTGATCCCGTGCTTTTGGATGGTTCTCTTCCAGATATTGTGGATAAAATACGCGGGAATGAAAGAAGCGACCTTGAAGATTTAGCCTTCCTGAACCGTCCACCGAGGGAAGCCGATGATATCGGCCGCCGAGCATGTTTGAGCACGAGAGGATCAATTTGATGAAAAAAGATGGAGTCCAAGCATCCGGTCCAAAGTGACATGCCTTGAATGCGGAGTTGCGCGGGCGCCGAGGAGGAAAGGAAAGGACTGGCGCTGAAAATTTGAAGGGAGCGCTGCCATTTCCGTGTATTTGAGTCATTAATTAACCTACACAGAAAGGAAAAGAACCAATTGGATTCACCTCTGCAAAATCTTGAGGAAGAAACTCTGAGTCAAGAAGAGATACAGGATCAAGACTGTCCCAACTTTTGGATGACATCCTCGATGACTTGTTTGACTTCGCTCTCAATACTCTCGAGGTCTTTCTCTGTCTCCGCTTCAAAACGGAGAACCAGGACTTCTTGAGTGTTGGAGGCGCGAACCAGGCCCCACCCCCGGGGATAGAGGGCCCTGACTCCGTCAATATCGATGATCGGATATTTTTTGGATAATTCATTTTTGACTTCTTCCACGATCTGGAATTTGACTTCGTCCGATGCGTAGACTCGGATTTCTGGGGTGTGGAAGGTTTTGGGAAGGTCTGAGAGCATCTGGGAGATTTTTTTGTCTGACCGGGAAAGGAGTTCCAGCAGACGGGCTGAAGAATAAATGGCGTCGTCGAACCCGAAGAACCGGTCCGCAAAGAAAATATGTCCACTCATCTCTCCGGCCAGAAGAGCCTTTTCTTCCTTGATCTTTTTCTTGATAAAAGAATGCCCCGTTTTCCACATGATCGGGCGCCCTCCCCACTTTTCAATCTCGTCATACAGGACTTTCGAGGCCTTCACCTCTGAGATGATCGGAGCACCGGGATTTGAGGGGAGGACATCCCGCGCAAAAAGCACCATCAGCATATCTCCCCAGATAATATTTCCGACATCGTCGATAACGCCGATCCTGTCTCCATCCCCGTCGTAGGCGATTCCCAGGTCAGCATGGGTTTCTTTCACTTTTTGAATCAGGTCTTCAAGAGCTTCGGGGAGAGTGGGATCCGGATGATGATTCGGGAAGTTGCCGTCCATCTCACAGTAGATATCGATGACCTCACAGCCCATTTTCTTGAAAATCGGGACCGCAACAACACCTGCAGTCCCGTTCCCGGCGTCCACGACCACTTTCAGCTTTTTGTCAAGCTTGACCGTGTTTAAAACGTAATCCTGGTATTCAGGGACGATATTGTAATCTTTGTGATCCGTGCTCTTCTCTTCTCTGAAATCTCCGCTTTGGATGAGAGCGAGAATGTCCTGGATGGCTTCTCCGTAGAGCGTTTCCTCTCCCACCATCATTTTGAAGCCGTTGTATTCGGGCGGATTGTGGGAGCCGGTGATGATCACGCCCGCTTCCATCTTTTTTTGGTACATGGTGAAATAGAGCAAAGGAGTGGGGATGATGCCAAGGTCAACGACCTGACACCCTGCCGAAAGAAGTCCTTTGGTCAACGATTCGGAGAAGACGGGAGAGCTCAGGCGGCAGTCACGTCCCAGTGCGACATTTTGACTTTTGTTCTTGCGGAAATAAGAACCGATTCCCTTGCCTAAATATTCTACGGTTTTCGGAGTCAGGTCTTTATCAACAATTCCTCGGATGTCATACTGTCTGAAAATTTCAGGATTGATTTTCACCTTTTCCTCCTCCATATAATCAGCTTGAAAAAATCCGGAGGGAAGGACCATGTTCGTCTTTCATTCGATGCCGTTTTCCTTCCCATAGAGTCGACATTGCCCTGGGCTGTTGTCTTCGGATTCCTTCCTGTTATGGTCTGGTTCTGTGTTCCCGGCGAAGCCGTCAGATTCTAAAATTTAAATTCTTTCTGTTCAGTCAAAGTCTTGAAGTTTTCTTCGATTTCACTCCATTTGCCCTGGGACTCCAGGATGAACTCGATAAATTCCCGGACCGCGCCCTTGCCTCCGGGTTGAGTGCAGATGAAATGGCTGAATTTTTTGAGCTCCGGATGCGCATCGGCCACAGCGCCGGCCAGGCCCACGGATTTGAGGACGGCGAGGTCGCCGATGTCGTCCCCTATGTAGGCGATCTGCTCGGGTTTGAGCTTGGTTTTTTCCAGGATTTCAGAAAGAGCTCTTTTCTTATCCAAGATTCCCTGGTGAACGGTAAAAATCTTCAACTTCTCGGCTCTTTTTTCCAGAGGTTTTGATGTTTTTCCGGTGATGATCCCTGTTTTCAATCCGGCCAGGTAAGCGAGCAGAATACCGGCGCCGTCCTTGACATTGTAAGACTTGAGCTCTTCACCATCGGGGAGCAAGAGAATGTTTCCGTCCGTGAGTGTGCCATCCACGTCCATGACGATCATTCTGATCTTGCGTGCTCGGTCTTTCGCATTCATCAGAACATCTCTGTGCGCCACAGGTCATGGAGATGGATGATCCCTTCGATTTTTCCCCCTTTGTCCTTGATGATCAAGGAGGTGATTTTGTTCTCCTCCATGATATTCAAAGCCGTCGTGGCGAGATCCTCCTTGTTGACTGTCAGGGCGTCTGGTGTCATGCAGTCTTGAGCCGTCTTCTCCAGGAAGCTCTTGCCGAATTCCTGGATTCTCCGCCTCAAGTCACCATCGGTGATGATCCCGACAAGCTTCTCCTCATCATCCACGACGCATGTCATTCCCAGCTTTTTCCTGGATATCTCTTGGATGACATCTTTCATCGGAGCTTCAAGAGAAACCCGGGCGATATCCCTGCCTTTGTGCATCAAGCTTTCTATCTTGAGAAGCTTTTTTCCCGCCTCTCCCTTGGGATGGACAACCGCAAAATCCTTTTCTCCGAATCCTTTTTTCTTCATTAAAGCGATGGCAATAGCGTCTCCCATAGCCAGAGCGGCCGTGGAACTCGCTGTGGGGACCAGGCCGTTCGGCTCGGCTTCCTTTTCCACCCGTGCTTCCAGGGAGATGTCGCTGTACTGGGCCAGTTTGGATTTTTTATTCCCTGTGATACTGATGAGCTTTATCCCCGCCCTTTTAAAGAAATCCAGGAGGTCGAGAATCTCCTTTGTTTCCCCGCTGTAGGAGATAGCAATCAGGATATCTTCTTTGACGATCATTCCGAGGTCTCCGTGCCCGGCTTCAGCCGGGTGGATGAACAGAGCCGGCGTTCCGCAGCTGGAGAGCGTGGCGGCAATCTTCCGGCCGACGAGACCGGATTTTCCCATCCCTGTGACGATGACACGGGATTTTGAGTTGAACAGAAGTTCAACGGCATTATAAAAATTTTCATTCAGGTTGGCAGCCAGTGTTTTAACCGCCTCTGCCTCGATGCTCAGGACTTTTTTCCCGGTTTGAATAATTTCGTCTTTTGTCATAGCGTTTTATTATACTCTATGTGCGGCCCTGATTCCCATCTCTCGCTTTTTCAATCCGGAGCAAGACTTCGAGAATATTTTTTAATTCTTTTATATTCAATGAGTTATGCTTGTCCGAGAGGGCCTTGGAGGGATTGTCGTGGATTTCGAGAAAGACTCCGTCTGCGCCGACGCTGACTCCAGCCTTGGCCACAGAAGGTATGAATTCCGCATCTCCTCCGGATGATTTTCCCTCGCCTCCCGGCTTTTGGACGCTGTGCGAGGCGTCAATGACGACTGGAAATCCCAATTTTTTCATGACCGGAATAGACCGGATATCAAAAACTAAGTTATTGTAACCATAGGAGTTGCCCCTTTCCGTGAGGATTATTTTTTCGTTATTCTGGCTGGCTGCTTTCTCAACGACATTTTTCATCTCATACGGAGAAAGAAACTGCCCCTTTTTTATGTTGAGCGGTTTTTGAGTCTGGGCTGCCGTCACGAGTAGATCTGTTTGGCGGCAGAGAAGAGCCGGGATCTGGATCACATCCAGAATACGCGCGGCCTTTTCGACCTGACTTGTTTCATGCACGTCAGAGAGGACAGGGACACTGGCTTCCTTTTTAACAAGATCCAGGATTTCCAGGCCCGATTCCAGCCCTGGCCCTCGATAGGATGATACAGAGGACCGGTTGGCCTTATCGAAGGAAGACTTGAAAATGAAGCTCACGCCGAGTTCCTGGCAGATGTTTTTTATTTCTTTGGCCATGAACAGAACATGGTCTTGACTTTCGATGACGCAGGGGCCTCCGATCAGGAATAAGGGATGGTCCCCCCCGATTTTAACTTTTTCGTTTATGGATATTTCTTTTGAGACGATAGGCATAGCTTGCTCCGATAAAGGCTTTGAAGAGAGGATGTGGGTCCAGAGGCTTGGATTTGAATTCCGGATGGAACTGGCAACCGAGAAACCAGGGATGGTCCTTGATTTCCACGATCTCCACCAAATCGTGGTCAGGATTTTTTCCAGAGATGAAGAGGCCTGCCTGGGCCAGAATTTTTTCGTATTCGGGATTGAATTCGTAGCGGTGGCGGTGGCGCTCGTAAATGCTCAGTTTCCCATAGGCTCTTTCCGCAAAAGACCCTTTTTCCAGGTTACAAAGATACTGGCCCAGCCTCATGGTGCCGCCCAGGTCTTTGACTCCTTTGAGTTCCCTCCATTTGAAGAATATTTTGTGCGGAGTTCGGGCGTTGAACTCAGTGCTGTTGGCGTTTTTGAGCGAGGCGGGATTCCGCGCATACTCGATAGCCGCTGCCTGCATCCCCAAGCAGATGCCGAAAAATGGCACCTTCTGTCGGCGCGCGTAAGTCACCGCTTTAATTTTTCCCTCGATTCCCCTCACTCCGAATCCGCCGGGAACCAGAATCCCGTCTGCATCCCGCAGGATTTCCTCCGGCTTGCCGGCTTCGATGTCTTCAGCTTCGATCCAGGATATGTTGACTTTGAGCCTGTGGGCGATTCCTCCATGATACAAGGCCTGGTTGAGACTCATGTAGGAATCTTGAAGCCCTGCGTACTTGCCGACCAGAGCGATGTTGACTTCTCCGTCCGGGGTTTTCATTCTGTTCACCAGAGTTTTCCAGCGGGCGAGATTCCTTCTTCTCTGAGGGAGCTTCAGCTGTTGGAGTATGATCCTGTCCAGGTTCTCCCGGGCATAATGAAGCGGGATTTCGTAGACGTTATCCACATCTTTGGCTGTGATCACGGCTTCTAGAGGGACGTTGGTGAAGAGTGAAATCTTGGACTTAATATCCTGCCGCAGAGCCCTGTCCGTGCGGCAGAGAATAACGTCCGGCTGGATTCCTATGGCCTGGAGTTCCCGGACGCTGTGCTGAGTGGGTTTCGTTTTGAGCTCTCCAGATGTCTGGATAAAAGGGACCAGTGTCAGGTGGATAAAGACCGTTTGATCCTGACCGAGTGAGAGTCGCATCTGTCTTGTGGCTTCGAGGAATGGTTGGCTTTCGATGTCCCCCACGGTCCCGCCGATTTCCACGATCACGATATCGTTTTTATCTGCTGCCGCATAGAATGCCTTTTTGATTTCATCAGTGACATGAGGGATAACCTGGACAGTTTTGCCCAGATATTCCCCTTTGCGCTCTTTTCTGATGATCTCTTCATAGATCTGTCCGGCTGTCCAGTTATGGGCTTTAGTCGTTTGAGTCGAGGTGAACCGTTCGTAATGGCCAAGGTCCAGGTCGGTCTCAGCTCCGTCATCCGTGACGTAGACCTCCCCGTGCTGGAAGGGATTCATCGTGCCCGGATCGATGTTGAGGTAAGGGTCGAACTTCTGGAGTGTGATTTTGTACCCATGGCTTTCCAGGAGTGCTCCGAGAGAAGAGGCGGCGATGCCCTTTCCCAGTGCCGAAAGGACTCCTCCTGTGATGAAAATGAACTTTGTCATCTGCCCGTTTCTTTTAAAAAATTTTCAACCCTGATTATATCCTCAGGAGTGTCAACACTCAAGGGGGAATGCGAACTTTCTACGATTTTTATCCTGTAGCCGTTCTCCAGCGCTCTGAGCTGCTCCAAGTTTTCGGCTTGTTCTCGTCTAGAGGGAGGAATCCGGCAAAATTTGAGGAGAAACTCCTTTTGATAGCCGTATATCCCGATATGCCGCCAGAAATATTCCGATGCCGGAGAAGAATGAAGAGAACGGGAGAAATTCAAGGCAAAACTTTTTTCATCCGAAACAACCTTGACAACATTGGTGTCGTCCAGGAGTCCCCTGTCATCTTCTTTCACGGCCAGAGTGGCCATCGGAATGTCTTCATCCTGCAGAGCCTCCACCAGCTCATCGATGGGATCTCCTTGAATGAGGGGCTCATCTCCCTGGATATTGATGATGATCGGGCTGTCTATTTCCTGGGCGACCTCGGCCACCCTATCGGTGCCAGAACGATGAGATGCGGAGGTCATCCGAACCTCTGCACCAAAATTTTGAGCGGCCCGCAAGATCCTTTCGTCGTCAGTGGCCACGACAACTGCTTTCAAATTTTTTGCTGCGCATGCGGCTTCATAGACGCGTTGGATCATGGATTTTCCATTGATCAAAGCCAGAGGCTTTCCCGGGAATCGAACCGAGTGATATCGCGCGGGGATGATGCCTGTGGCCTTTTTCAAGATTCGTATTCCGTTTCGGCCTCTTCCTCCGGTTTTTCAGGCTCTTCGAGATTTTCGGGGGGTGGAGGCAGCTCAGAGGTCTGACAGCTGGATTCAAGGTAGGCTCCCTCTTCAACAACCAGCGTTGGGGCGGTGACAGTCCCGATGACTCGACCGCTGGCATTGATTTCCACCTTGTCACGGGCTTGGATGCTGCCCTTGACTTCACCGTTGATGATGATGAAACCGATAGTGATGTCTGCTTCGACTTTTCCGTTCTCTCCGACGATGAGAGTGGATTCAGAGTTTATTTTTCCTTTGAATACCCCATCAATACGGAACGATCCTTTGAAGCTTAAATCTCCTTCGATTTGAGTGTCCTTGTCGAAAAAACCTGTCAAATTGCTTTCGTCGATTTCAGTTCTTCTGTCTTCCATCGGTTCACTCCTTTATTTTATCAAAAATTCGGTTTAATTCTTCCGTGGAGAAATAGTGGATTTTTATGACTCCCCTGTTCTGGTTTCCTGAGAGGGAAACCTTTGTTCCCAGGTATCGGATGAATTCTTCCTGGAGGGCCATGAGGTCAGGATCTGGGGGGCGCTTCTTTTCCTTTTGGGGAGCGTCCTTGAGTTTTTGAGCTGTCTTTTCCACCTGACGGACAGAGAGTTGGTTTTTTATGGTTTTCCGGGCAAGTGCAATTTGAGCTTTTGCATTTTCAAGTGAGAGCAGCGCTCTGGCATGACCCATCGAAATGCTTCCCGATGCCAGAGAATCCTGGATTTCTTTCGGAAGGTTGAGAAGACGGAGATAGTTGGCCACAGAAGCCCTATCCTTCCCCACCTTTTCAGCGATATCCTCTTGTGTGTAGTTCAATTCCTGGCTGAGTTTTTGGTAGGCCAGCGCGATTTCTAAAGGATTCAGGTCTTCTCTTTGGATGTTTTCAACGAGGGAAGTCTCCAGCTGCTGCGCCACGGGCATGGAGCGGATGATAGAGGGGATTTTTTTAAAGCCGATTTTCTGCGCTGCACGCCATCGGCGTTCTCCGACGATGATGGTGTAATGGTTCCCCTCAGGAACGACAAGCACAGGCTGAAGAATGCCGGATTCCTTTATCGAGCTGGCGAGCTCGTCAATGGAATCTTTGCTGAATTTCAGTCTCGGCTGGTAAGAGCTGGGCTTGAGTTTTTCAATGTCCAGCTCTGCAAACTGTTCCTCCTTCAAGATGCCGAATTCCTCCGGGATGAACGCTTTTAATCCTTTTCCGAGCGCTTTCTTTTTCATCTCTGTAAAAACTCCTGAGCTAAATTTAAATAGGCCGCGGCTCCCTTTGAGCTTCTTGCGTAAAGAATAACTGGTTTGCCGTAGCTGGGAGCTTCGGCAATTCTGACTGTACGAGGGATGATGACCTCATACGTGACTTCCTTGAGAAAATGCTGCACTTCATGGGCGACCTGTTTGGAGAGGTTCGTTCGTTCGTCAAACATGGTGAGAAGGATGCCTTCGATTGAAAGCGAGGGATTCAGATGCGTGCGCACTTCATCCAGGATCCGGAAGAGTTCGGGGATGCCTTCCATGCAGAAAAATTCGCACTGAACCGGAATGAGGACAGAATCGGCAGCCGTGAGAGCGTTGATGGTGAGAAAACCGAGTGAAGGGGGACAGTCGATAAAGATAAAATCAAAGAAATTCCTCACTTGATTCAAGGCATTGCGGAGCTGTTTCTCCTTTTTCTCTTTGGAGAACAGCTCAGCCTCTGCACCCGCCAATTCGGGTGAGCAGGGACATATATAGAGCTGGTTGACATCTGTGGGGTGGATACAGTCCATCATCCTCTGCCCGTTCATCAAGGCCTGATAGATTCCCTTCTTGGTCTCTTTCGTTTTTCCCAATCCGATCGTAGCCATTCCTTGGGGATCAAAATCGACCACCAGAGTCCTTTTTTTCGTCAGGGCCAGCGAGGCGGCGAGGTTAACCGCAGTCGTCGTTTTTCCGACTCCCCCTTTTTGGTTGGCTATCGCTATGATTTTACTCATTGTTTTTCAATGTTCCACGTGGAACATTTTGTTGAACCTGCTTTTTTCTCTTCTGGACCTGCAGGAAAACATGCAGATTCACTGCGGCAGCTGGAGTGACGCCCGGTATTTTCTTTGCTTCGCCTATTGTCGGGGGTTTGAATTCATCCAATTTTTCTGCTGCTTCTCGAGTCAATCCAGGGATTTTAAGGAAATCTGTGTTTTCCGGAATTTTTTCTCCGTCGACCTTCCGGATTCTCGCGATCTCCCTTTCTTGTTTTTTGAGGTAACCCTCGTATTTGACCTCTGATTCTGTATGACGCATCTCTTCATCTGATAAACGCAATTTAAATTTTGTATATTCTACCATATTTTTCAGTTTCACTTCAGGTTTTTTTAGATAATCCCGGAGAGACAGGCTTTCTTGATTTTCCGTCCGTATTTTTTCTCGATGGAGGAAATTCATGGTTTTCTTGATTTTATCCTGTTTTTTCAGGAAATTTTCGTAGTCTTTTTCACCAATCAACCCCATTTTATATCCGTAGGGGGTCAATCTTTTGTCCGCATTGTCGATACGGAGGAAAAGCCTGTATTCAGCCCGAGAGGTGAAGAGTCGGTAGGGTTCTTCCACTCCCTTTGTGATCAGATCGTCGATCAGAACACCGATGTAAGCTTCATCTCTTCTCAGGATGAAAGGCTTTTTCCTCTTGATTTTTAGGCTTGCGTTAATACCGGCCATCAGCCCCTGCGCCGCGGCTTCTTCGTAACCGGAAGTCCCGTTGATCTGGCCCGCCAGGAACAGGTTTTGGACAGACTTCGTTTCCAGAGTGGGATGAAGCTGAGTGGGAATCACGGCATCGTATTCGATACCGTACGCCGGCCTGAGTATTTTGGCCTCGTCCAAACCGGGGATGCTTTTCAAAATATCCTTCTGGACTTCGAGGGGAAGGCTGGAAGACATTCCGTTGACGTAGGTTTCGGATGTTTCCAATCCTTCGGGCTCGAGGAAAAACTGATGCCGGAGATGATGGGGAAATTTGACGATTTTGTCCTCGATGGAGGGGCAGTAACGCGGCCCGATGCCGATGATTTTCCCGCTGTACAGGGGAGATTTATCCAGGTTTTGATTGATGATTTTATGAGTTTTTTGGTTCGTGTGCCCGATATGGCAGAGAATTCTGTTTTCAAGAGGTTTATGAGTCCGGAAAGAGAATGGAACTGGCTCCTTGTCTCCGGGCTGGGGGATGAAACGGTCCCATTCGATCGTGTTTTTGTCGAGTCTCATCGGGGTTCCGGTTTTAAGGCGGAAAGTTTTCAGCCCGATTTTTTTCAGGTTCTCGCCAAGCTCGAGCGAAGCCGGTTCGTTCGCCCTCCCTGCAGAATAGCTGCGTAATCCCATATGAATCAGGCCGTTGAGGAAGGTTCCTGGCGTGAGAATCACGGCCCTGGCAAGAAGACGATTGCCTTCTCGCGTCAGAACGCCAGTCGCCTTTTGGTTTTTTACCAGGATTGCTGTCACAACTCCCTGGAAGAGCGTCAGGTTGGGGATTTTTTCCAGCCAGCTCTTCATGGTCAATCTGTAGATGGCCTTGTCAGATTGTGCGCGCGGGGCCTGAACAGCTCCGCCCCGACTTCGGTTCAGGAGCCTGAACTGAATCCCTGTTTCGTCGGCCAGGAGCCCCATGATTCCGCCCAAGGCATCGATTTCTCGGACGAGATGGCCCTTTGCCAGGCCTCCTATGGCGGGATTGCAGGACATCTGGGCGATTGTCTCGAGGTGAAACGTGATGAGACAAGTCTTGAGGCCGAGTGTGCTCGCGGCGTGGGCCGCTTCACAGCCGGCGTGCCCGGCGCCGATGACGATCACGTCGTATTTATCCACAAAATTCATTTTTAATCTTTATTTTCCAACACAGAACCGGCTGAATATCTCGTTGATAATATCGTCCGCGTGAATTTCTCCAGTGAGCTGCCCGATCAGAGGAATGGACTTGCGGATTTCTTCTGCATAAATCTCTTCGGGATATCCTTGTTTGAGGAGACTCTGTCCCTCGACCAGAGAATCAAGGATTTCCTCGAGAACGAGCTTTTGCCTCAAATGCAGGATGATTTCTTCCTCCTGCGTCAGGTCGGGAACGAAAAATTTATGGATTTTTTCTTTCAGATTTTTCAGGTTTGTTCCCTTGAGTGCGGATATTTCAAGAGCGGGGATGTGTCCTGCCCTTTTTTTGACGAGTTCTGTGTTCATTTTCTGCGGGAGGTCTATTTTGTTGAAAAGCAGCAGAGTCTTCTTCTCTTGGAATTTTTTTATCAGTTTAAAATCCTCAGTGGTCTCTTTGCGTGAGACATCCAGAAGGAGAAGGATTCCTTCTGCCTGAGAAGCGAGCTTTTTTCCTCTTTTGATCCCTTCTTTCTCAACGGGGTGAATCGGGCTTCCCAGTCCAGCCATGTCGATCAGGGTAAAAATGGAATCCTTTATGCTGATGTTTTCCCTGAGATAATCCCGGGTCGTTCCGGGATGAGAAGTGACAATGGCCCTGTCTTTTTCGAGAAGCGAATTAAAGAGTGTGGATTTCCCCACGTTGGCTCTTCCTGCAATGGCTAGCGTGATGCCTTCTGAGAGCGTTTTCCCAAGATTATAGCTTTCGACGAGCCTGTTCACGGAGTGAACAACATTTTTGAGTGTTTTCAACGTCTTTTTCCTGGAAGTTCGCAATCCGTCCTCCGGGAATTCGATGCCGGCTTCGATTTGAGAAAGGAGATGAATGATCTGAGACCTGAGAGCGGACACCTGTTTGGAAAGGCTGCCTTCGAGCTGTTTAAAGGATATTTTCGCCTGTTTAAAGGAGGCGGCATGGATGATGTCGTTAACGGCCTCTGCCTGAAGGATGTCGATTCTCCCTTCTAGATAAGCCCTGAGAGTGAACTCGCCGGGGTTTGCGTGTCTGGCTCCTTCCTTTATGCCGAGGCGAACAAGCTGTTCAAGAATGACAGGACTTCCATGACAGCTGATCTCAACCATTTCTTCTCGAGTGTAAGTGTAGGGTTTGGGGAAATACGTTAAAAAAGCCTCTTCGAAAGAGTCCTTCTGCTCAGGATTGTACAGTTTTCCGAGCACGGGACGCCTTGGGATGATCTTCGTCCCGCGCTTTTTGGGCTTGAATATTTTTTTCGCGATGGAAAGAGATTTTCTTCCGCTGAGCCGTACGATGCCCAGGCCTCCGAGTCCGAGAGGAGTGGAGATTGCGATGATTGTATCGTCCAGCATAAAACATATATTAATTCCTGGAGAGGAAACAGTAAAGATTTAAATTTACAAGAAGAAACATCGAAAGAAGAAAAAGACAGCGGGGATTTATCAATCAGTCAATACAATAATGAACAGAGGAGGCTATGCCGCCTCATTCTTCAGGGAGGAAATCTTGATTCTTTTCAGGAATCCGTCTCCGATGCTCTCCGTCGTGATCCCTGGGATTTGATTCACGGTGATGTGGACGATCCGTCTTTCATAGGGATTCATCATATCCAGAATTTCATCCTTCCCTGTCTCATGCACTTGATTGGCCATATGCTGCGCGTACTCCTTGATGCGTTTTTCCTTCCTCTTTCTGTAAAAATCACAGTCCGCTTGAACTTTCTGGGGAGAGACTTTGTTGAGAATATGCTGGAAAGCCATGAGAAGGGCGCCGTCTTTCCGGAGGAGAAGGTGTTTATCAGGGCCCTCGAAGATGATGTGAATCACGTCATTTCTTCTTTTAATCTGGTAATGGATATCAAGAGGCAAAAAGGAAAGAATCTTATTCAGAGACTGGGCCACCGGGTCTTTTTTGGGTTCTATTTTTGGCCAGGCACGGATGACTATTTCTTTGCCCCTCATCCCGAAGAGCTTAGTTTTTTCGGCGACCACTTCATAGGCGAACTTGCTCCGGGGAAGCTTGAGGACGTGTTCAGCCTGGCTTATGACATCCTCTAAATTTTTTCCCTTGAATTCTTGCTCTTGGTTACTTTTTTCTTCTTTTTCCATGGGTTTTGCTCTTTTCTTTTTCTCTCAAGCGGTTAATGATGTACTGCTGACCGATCTGAAGGATGTTGTTTGTCAGCCAGTAGAGGACGAGGCCGCTCGGAAAACTAAGGAATAATATTGTAAAAATAACGGGCATAAGAAGCATCATCCTGGCCTGAGTGGGGTCGGCGGAAGTGGGCGTCATTTTCTGGCTGATGAACTGAGTCACACCCATCAGGATTGGAGTCACATAAAAGGGATCTTTTGCGGAAAGGTCTGTGATCCAGAGAACGAACGGACTCTGTCTGAATTCGATGGCCACCATCAATAGTCTGAAAAATCCGAAGAAAACAGGGATCTGTATGAGCATAGGCAGGCATCCTCCGGCCGGATTGACTCCCTGCTCCTTGTAGAGCTTCATGATCTCTTCATTCATCTTGCGCCGTTGAGCGATGTCTGTCTTGGACTTTTTGTACCTGGCGCGAATGGATTTGATCTTGGGTTGGAGCTCCTGCATCTTGGCCATTGAACGCATGCTGCTGTAGGTTAAAGGAAAGAAGAGAATTTTGATGACAAAGGTGATGAGGATGATTGCCAGTCCCCAGTTACCGAGGACTCCGTAGAAATACTTGCTCGCTTTCAGAAGAATTTGCGAAATGAAACCGAACATTCCGAACCGGACGAGTCTTTTTGTTTCATGACCGAATTCATCCAGAATGTCGTATTCTTTCGGTCCGATGAAGGCCTTATTGGGGGGTGTCATCGAGAGAAAAAAGTACGGATTGTCTTCTGGGCCCTCTGCCAAGAAAGCCACGCTGGACTTCTGGTAAGGTGTGAGGAAAATAGCTGCGAAATAGTTGTTCTCGTAGGCCGCCCACTGGATGAAATAAAAGACGTTTTTGTTTTTGCTGGCCAGTTCCCTCCATTTTTGCATCGGTCTGAGTTTTTGTTCGTTCAGGCGGGAATCTTTCTGAGGAGGATAGACGTCCATGCCGCTCCCCCCAGCTCCGAGCCTTCTTTTGGTGTCGTCGGGTGTTGGGTTGCCGAATCCTGGCCCCCAGATGACGTGAGGCTCGATTTTTTGCCCGGACTTCCACACGCTGATCTGTACGTCAAAATCGTACCTCCCGTCCTGAAAGACAAGGATTTTTTCGACTCGGTTTCCTCTCTCATCCGCGAATTGAAACCGAAGCTCTCCGGCGCGGCCCTCTTCCAGTCCGAGGCTAAAGACGGAGGCTTGATAAAGGGCAGCGTTGACCTGGCTGTCGAACGAGGAATCATCCGTTCTTAACGAGAAAGGAAAGAGGTTGACCTCGGGCGCGAGTCGAGACACAAGCTCGAGATCTTCTTTGTTCTCATCCTTGTGTTTTTTGAGCCTCCAGCTCTTCAAAACCGCCCCTCTGTTGCTCCAGACCGCTTGATACAAGGAAGTGTCCACCAGGATATCTTCTTCGGTTGATGATGAAATGACCTGGGAGACAATTTCTTCTGTGGGCTGCTCTTTTTCTTGAACCCTTTTCGCCGCTTCAGGAGTTTCCTCGACGAATGGGAGCTGTTCAGGTTTTTTTTCAGCCACTTCAGTACTTTCCAGTGGAGTTTCCGTCACGGGTTTCGGCTTATTGAAGATGACCTGGAAGAGAATCAAGACTATGAAGGAAAGGACAATCGCCAGCAAAACTCTTTTTTCCATTTCAAATGCCTCTTAAGGAAGCGGGTCGACTCCTCCAGGATGAAAGGGGTGACACTTGAGGAGCCTTTTGCTTCCTAGGTATATTCCTCTCAAAAATCCGTATTTTCTTATGGCTTCTTGGGTGTATACCGAACATGTCGGGTAGAAGCGACAGCTGCGTCCGAGCAGAGGGGACAGGGTCAACTGGTAAATTCTGATCAAGAATAAAGCGGCTTTTCTCATGGGGATGAGTTATTTTTAGAGATGGATTCCACGGCTCTAAAATATTCATCTTGCAGCTTGAGCCAGGAGGCTTCGAGGATTTCTTTTTTTGCGATGATGATGATATCAAAGGGATTTTTAAACAAATGCTTGTTCCTTCGGAATAATGTTCTTATCCATCTTTTGATTTTATTTCTTTTAACGGCGCTACCGACTTTTTTACTGACTACAACGGCCATTCTGGAAAAGCTTGAAGCGCTGGAGAGATAAATAAGGTTGAAATATTTGCCTCTGTAACGCTTGCCTTTTTTATAAAGGAGGTTGAATTCTTTTTTCTTTCTTATTTTTTCTGGAAGGCCGAAAGTCTCATCCATTAACCTGCAAGTCTTTTTCTGCCTTTTCTTCTTCGGTTCTTGACAATGTGCTGACCGCCCTTCGTCCGCATCCGAACGAGAAAGCCATGATTCTTTTTTCTTTTTCTCTTGTTGGGCTGGAATGTTCGTTTCATCTTTTCTTTCTCAACTTTTTTGTCGGAAGAAGTATGTTATTAAACCTGTCGTTATCTGTCAAGTTAGAAAATCAGATCATCCCTTTTGTCCGCTGTGATTTGGTTCGCACCAGAATTTCATATCGCTTCGCGGCCGGCGCGGCTTCGTTGATTGACCGGGTGAGCTTCAAGGATGCTAAGGCCGATTTTACGGAAAAATAAAAGCCAAATATTTCATGGAAATTGATTTGACTCCATTGAAGAGATTGATTATAATAATGCCCCATGGACTCCTTCAAGGTTGGCGATAGCATCATTTATCCCAATCAAGGGTTAGGCATAATTGAAGACATCCAGGTTGCGGATTACTTCGGGGAAAGATCCAAGGTTTATCATCTACGGATTCTTTCGAACAATACTCTCGTCTTGGTTCCTTCATCCAGTGCAGAAGAAATCGGGATTCGAAAACCGATTTCAGCGAGGTCTATCAAGAAGATTTTTGACTTTATGCGGAACGGCGATGTTGATGTCTCGATGAACTGGAAGGGAAGATACAAGGAGCACCTGAACCTTCTGAAATCCGGGACGATGACGGACATGGCCTTGGTCTTGAAGAGTTTGTATTATCTGAATCTGATCAAGCCCCTCTCTTTCCGTGAGAAGAAAATGATGGAAAAAGTGAAAGAGCTGATTGTTTCGGAAATCTCTGAAGTGTCTGCGACTTCCAATTCAGCGATTGAGCAGAAAGTTATGGAAACTCTTTCCCTTTGCTTTAAAGACATCGATTCCCGTTTGGATTCCTGATTTAAAGGAAATGCTCTTCCCTGCCTTTCTCCTTTTTATACTCTTTCTTCTGCTCAGCGCATTTTTCTCTTCTTCTGAGACTTCCTTTATCGCGGCCAGTCCGTATAGGCTGGATTATCTGGAAAAACAAGGCTCGAAAAGAGCGAAGCTTGTGAAAAGAATGATGAGAAAGGTGGACCATCTTCTGGCGACAATACTCATCGGGAACACTCTGGTGAACGCTGCGGCGGCCTCAATTGCGACATTCATTTTCGTTACTTTCATTCCGAACAAGAATCAAGCCGTTTTGCTGGCCACTCTGGTGACAACTTTTTTAATCCTCATACTTTCTGAGGTCACACCCAAAACCTACGCGGCCTACAATCCTATAAAGCTCTCTTTCCTGTTCGCGCGGCCGATAGGATTTTTTGTCGTGATTTTTTATCCTTTCGTCAAGATCTTTACTTTTATCTCCCGACTTCTCGTTCCCTCCTCTCGAAAAAGAGGGACAGCACTCGCTCACGCTCTCAGTGAGGAGGAGATCAAAGTCCTGTTGTCCATGGGAATAAAGGGGATGTCATCGCTTCGGAGAAAAATGATTTCAGGGGCATTGGACATCGGCTCGCGCCCCATCCGGGAAGTCATGATCCCGCGTCCTCAGATCAAGGCGATTGAAATCACTTCTTCAAATCATTTCATACTGGATGTCATCCAATCCGCGGGTTTCTCCAGGTTTCCGGTGTACAAGGGAAGGCTGGACAATATCGAGGGAGTGATTCACGCGAAGGACGTGATTCCTTATCTTATTGATAATAAAGAATTTAAGTTGGTTTCTCTTCTCCGGAAACCGCTTTTTCTTCCTGAGACCGCTTCATTGGAAAGAGCTCTGCTGCAGATGCAGGAGACGGCAAACCATCTCGTTTTTGTTGTGGATGAATTCGGAAGCATGGAAGGGATCGTCACCCTTGAGGATATTATCGAGGAGATTGTGGGAGAGATCCAGGATGAGTACGATGCCAAAGAAGAGGATTTTTATGTCCAGATAGAAGAGAATGTGTATGTGATCAGAGGAGGGGCGTCGATCAAAAATATCAATCAGAGACTTTCCCTTGCCCTGCCCGAAAAGAGTGAGTACACAACACTCGCAGGCTTTTTTCTGCATGAGTTCGGGAAGATCCCTCATGAAGGGGAAGCATTGAATTATAAAAACCTTCAGTTCGTGGTGGAAAGGATGAGCAAGCACCGCATCAGCCTTATTCGGGTTATCAGACAGGCCGCGGAGGAAATGGAATAAGAATGAGAACCATCGCGAAGAATAAAAAGGCAAAGTTCAACTATGAGATCCTGGAAAAGATTGAAACAGGCATTTCTCTTCTCGGAAGCGAAGTCAAGTCTGTAAGAGAAGGAAGGGTCAGTTTAAAAGAAAGCCATGCAGAGATCAAAGGAGGGGAAGTCTATCTCATCAACTGCAATATCAGTCCGTATGAAGCGGCAAGCCGTTTCAACCACGAGCCAAAAAGAGAGAGAAAGCTTCTGCTCCACCGCCGGGAAATCAAGCGTTTGACCGGAAAGATCCAGGAAAAAGGATTAACACTGGTTCCGACGAAAGTCTATTTCAACGATAAAGGCAAAGTGAAGGTCGAGGTCTCTTTGGCGAAAGGAAAGAAGGCTTACCAGAAGAGAGAGGCAATCCGAGAAAGGGACCGCGAAAGAGAAATGAGAGCTGAACTCAAGAAGTCATTGCGATAGTTCATACGCGAGCTTTATCGCCTCGATCATACTCTCGGGACTCGCCTTCCCGTGGCCGGCAATATCAAAAGCTGTCCCATGGTCAGGGGACGTGCGGATGAAAGGGAGGCCGAGAGTGACATTGACTCCATTTTCGAAAGATTCGAGTTTGAACGGGATGAGCCCCTGGTCGTGGTATTGGGCGATGACGATTTTTTCAGGATGATTCAAGGCCATCCGGAAGACAACATCAGGCGGATAGGGACCGTCGATTTTCATCCCTTTTTTCTGAGCGTAGTCTACGGCCGGAATGATCTCCTCCTCCTCCTCCGGGCCGAGAAGACCTTGTTCTCCCGCATGAGGATTTAATCCAGCGACCAGGAAGTGGAAGGTTCCGGGCTTAATGCTTTCGAGAGTGGTGTGAAGAGAGATGAAGAAATCTTGAAGATTCTTTTTTTTGATTCTCTCCAATGCGTGTTTCAACCGAAGGTGGTGGCTGAACAGGGCGACTTTCAACTCCTCTGACCAGAAAATCATGAGGGCCTGAGGGAAAATCTGGCTGAGAAAATCTGTGTGTCCCGACCATTTCAGGCCGGCAAGATTCCAGGAATGCTTGGAAATGGGAGCTGTGACCAGAGCCTGAACAGTGCCTTTTTGAGCCTCTTCCACCGCCCGCTCGAAGAAGAGGAACGAGGCCTCTCCGTTCTCCTTTGAAGGGGATCCTTTTTTAACGGTTGTGAGAGGACTCGGAATCTCCAGGAGAGCAAGAGAAGATGACTGCAGATCACCGGTCTCATCAAAAGGGCGAATTTCTGTGCTGAGATTCAGGGCCCGCTTTTCTTCCTCGATCACGAGTGAAGACCCGAAGAGCAGATAGGAAATATCGGGAAGAGAATTTCTGGATGAAAGAGCCTTTAATACGGTTTCAGGTCCGATACCCCCTGGGTCCCCGAGAGTGATCCCGATCCTGGGAAGGCTCATTTTTTTTGTTTTTGTTCTTTTGATTCCTTGGTGTCATTCAGCTTATACAGATACTTGATGCTGTTTTTATAGATCATGAGATTGGGAGCATCATCGCGGTTGAGCTTTATGCATTTTTTATCATACCATTCGATATACCCTTTGATCGTCTCCCCGTCATTAAAAACAACTCCCATCGGAGTTTTTTTGTTCATCTGTTTGAGGTAGTAATAGTTTTCGGCATGCGTTTCAGATGGAGGGTGCGTTTTCTTTTTGGATGATTCGCGGCTCATCTTGTCCTTGATTTCGGATAAATTCGGTCTGATAAGCTTTCTATTCATAGTTGGCTTCTCCAAGAATTAAGCTGGTAAGAGTGTCAGAAATTCTTTACTCAACATGATAACATCATCATCTCAAAATTTCAAGAATTTTGGAGAGCTTCCTTAACAGATTGCTTGAGTTCCAAAGATATTGTCCCGGAAATAGGGATGTTTCCATTTCTGGACCGGAAATTGACTTCCCGCAGATGCTGTGCTATAAGCGGGGCGCATTCAGTCAGAATGATCAATCTGAAAGGGAGAAATCCAGAGATGCTCCCAGGAACTGTTATATCTTTTTTGGAGGATGGATTTTTATATCAGGAGGGAAGGAAATGAAGAACTTCGGAGAAGCCTTGAAGGGCAAAGTCGCTCTTGTTACGGGTGGAGGACGGGGGATAGGAAAGGGAATTGCTCTGAAGCTTTCTCAGGCTGGAGCCGCCGTTGCGATCGGTGATATCGATGTGGATCGAGCGAAGCAGAGTGCTGGCGAATTGACCAGAGAGTCCGGAAGAGCCGCCTTTTATCAGGTGGATGTGACCAAGTCGGAATCGATCGAAACTGCAGTGAGAATGGTACTGGAGGAATTCAATCAAATAGACATCCTCGTCAACAATGCGGGGATAATGTTTCGAACGCGGATACCGGATATTTCTCTCGAAGAATGGAACAACACTCTCCGGGTGAACCTCACAGGCCCTTTTCTTTTGTGCAAAACCGTGATTCCTTTGATGAAAAGGAACAACTACGGGAGAATCGTGAACATCTCTTCTTCAGCGGGCAGGAGCGTGAGCACTCTGGGAGGGGCCCATTACACGGCCTCCAAGGCCGGATTATTGGGGTTCACGAGGGCAGTGGCCAAGGAAGTTTCCTCTTTCGGGATCACTGTGAATGCAGTGTGTCCTGGGCTGATTGATACGCAGATGGCCAGGGATACAACCACACCGGAAGAGCTGGAGAAATTCCTCGATTCCTTCCCGATCAAAAGGCTAGGTCGGCCGGAGGAAATCGGAGATTTGGTGGCCTTCCTCTGCTCTGAGAAAGCGTCTTATATCACCGGAGCTTCTGTAGATATTAACGGCGGAGACCTTATGATTTGAAAAAAAGGGGACAGGCTATTTTTTCTGCAAGAAAGGGGACAGTCCCTCTCTTTCTCTAATGTAAGGACTGAAAGGGACAGTCCCCGAAGAAAAAGAAGCCTGTCCCCTTTTATTGAGGATGTTTTTTGAGAGCCTGGTAGACGAGAGGAAGAACCAGCAGCGTGACCAGGGTGGAGGTGACGAGCCCGCCGACGACCACTGTGGCCAGCGGCCTTTGAATCTCTGCACCAGGACCCTTCGCCAAAAGAAGCGGCATGATACCGAAGATCGTGGTGAATGTCGTCATCAGGACTGGCCTGATCTTCGAGTTCACTCCCTCGATGATGGCTTCTTTCATCGACGCGCCATGAGAGAGGCGTCTGTGGAAGGAGGTCAGGAGCACAAGGCCGTCCTCCAGGGCGATCCCGAAAATGGCGATGAACCCGATGGAGGCCGGAATGCTCAAATAGAGACCCGAAATCTTGAGGGCGATAATCCCTCCTGTCAGAGCCAGGGGCACGTTGATCAGAATGATCAGCGCTTCCTGAAAAGAATAGAAGATGGTGAACAAAAGAAGGACGACGAGAGCGAGCGTGATGGGCGTGATGATCGTCAATCGTCTATTCGCCTGCCGATGGAGTTCGAACTGCCCTCCCCACTTGAGCGAATACTCTGGAGGAAGCTTGACTTGCGTTTCGATTTCCCTCTGAGCTTCGCTGACAAACCGGCCAATATCCCTTCCTCTGATGTTGCACTGCACGGTGATGAACCTTTTGTTGTGCTCACGGTTGATCACCCGTGGTCCGACGACCTCCTCGACAGTTGCCAGGGACCCGAGCGGAACTTGTCCTCCTCCGGGAATTCGAATCAGTAAGTTTTCGATCTGCTCGATATCCGCCCTGAATTCTGGCGCAAACCGGAGAAAAATGTCGAATCTTTTCTGTCCTTCATACACCTGGCCGACCGTCATCCCCCCTACAGCAGCCTTGATCGTTTCCTGAATGTCGTTGATATTCACACCGAAGCGGGCGATTTGCTCTCTGGAGAGAACGACCTGGATGTGGTTTTGGCCGGTGAACTGCTCGACCTGGACGTTTGCCGCTCCTTCCATGTTTAACAGAGCCTCTTTTATTTCGATTGATTTTTCCTTGAGGACATCGAAATCTCTGCCGTAGACTTTTATGGCCAGTTGAGCCTTGACTCCTGTGATGAGTTCATCCAGATTGTGGGCAATGGGCTGTGTGATGTTGAGGTTCACTCCGGGGAAATCTTCCAGCCGGTGTTCAATCTCATGCATGAGTTCATTTTTATTCTTAAAATATTCCCATCTTTGTACAGGCTTATGCTGAACCAGGATTTCCGCATCATTTACAAAGTGCGCGTGACTTCCAACCTCCCCTCTTCCTATACGGCTCAAAACCCCGGTCACCTCAGGGATGTCTTTGAGCGCTTTCTCGATGGAAGTCGCCGTCGAAATAGTCTCCTGGAGACTAATGTTCGGGTCGAATATAGCTCGGACGTGCAGGGTTCCTTCTTCCAGGTAAGGGATGTATTCTCTTCCCATGAAGGGGATGAGGGAGATCCCGGATAAAAAAACGAGGAAAGTGATCAGGAAGACTTTCTTTCGATGTTTCTGGCACAGGGCGAAAAAAGGAAGATAGGCTTTCTTTATATTCCTTATCAGGAAGGGCTCTTTTGTGATCCTTGTCTTTGGCTTTAAGAAGTAGAAAGAGAGGGCGGGGGCTGAAACCAGAGCATAGAGTAGAGATCCAACCAGGGCGAAAGAAATGGCATAGCCCATCGGCCGGAACATGATGCCTTCCACTCCGGTCAGGGTGAATATCGGGAGAAAGACAATTATGATGATCACGATAGCAAAGAAAAGCGGGCGGCCCACTTCTCCTCCTGCACGGCACACGGCCTGAACTTTGTTTTCATGCTTCATCTGGAGGTGGCGGTGTGTATTTTCGACAAGAATAATGGACGCGTCCGCTATCAATCCTATCCCGATGGCCAATCCGCCGAAGGACATCAAATCCGCGGCGAGGTTGATCCTCTGCATCATGATGAATGTGAACAAAATGGAGAAAGGAAGAGCAAGGACTGTTATGAGGGCAGAGGGGAAATCTCCCATGAACAGGAAAAGGACGATAATGATAAGGATGATTCCGATAATCAGGTTCCAGGACACCGTGGAAAAGCATTTTTTGACTAGAGAGGCCTGGTTGTAGAAAGGAACGATTTCTACTCCCGGAGGAAGTGATTTGTTGATTTCTGAAATTCTCGACTCGATGTTTTTGATGACGTGCGCGGTGTTCGAGCCAAAAAGCTTCAAGATCATACCGACGACTTTCTCCCCTTCGCCGTTGACCAGGGCCGCTCCTCTCTTGATGGCCGGGAGGACGCGGATAGAGCCCACATCCCTCAGAAAAATGGGAGTTCCTTTATGGCTGGTGATGACGATAGCCTCGAGGTCTTCGAGGGTGTGAATAAGCCCCACACTTCGGATGATGTATTCCTCTTTTCCTTTGGTGATGAAGCTGGCGCCAATATTCTGGTTGTTGAGTCTGACCTTTTCGGTGATGTCAGATATGGTGAGGTTGTACTTGAGAAGGGATTGAGGGTTGAGAAGGATCTGGAATTGCTTGACGTCTCCTCCGATGCTCAGAACCTGGGAGACTTCGGGCACGGATTTCAGCTCATACTTCACCACCCAGTCCTGGAGGGTTCTGAGTTCGAGAGGAGAGAAATTGTCTCCTTCCAGATAGTACAGGTAAACCAGACCCAGTCCTGTCGCAATGGGTCCTAGAACCGGACTGTGGGCTTGAGCTGGGATATTGTCTTCGGCTTCAAGAAGGCGCTGGGAGACGAGTTGCCTGGCCCAGTAGATGTCGGTCTTATCCTCAAAATAAACGTTAACTACAGAGAGGGCAAAGGTGGAAAAAGAACGGATATTCCTGACTTGGGGAAGGCCGAACATCGAGGATTCGATGGGATAGGAGATGAGCCTTTCGACTTCTTCTGGTGCCATCCCTTCCGCTTCGGTGTAGACCTGGACAAGCGGAGGGGATGGATCCGGAAAAACATCGATGGGGAGCAGCTGGAAAGCCAGGATTCCCAATAAAGCGATCAGGGCCGTGGATATGACAATAAACAGCCTCTGCTTGAGCGAGAAGTTTATGATTTTTGATATCATGGATCTCGATTAACCGGATAATGGCATGTGTATGGATTAATGGACGTGTGCCTGTCCGAAAGTTCCCTTGTTAATTTCTGATTTCAGTTTGAAAGCGCCCTGGATGACTATTTTCTGTCCCTCTTTTAGACCCTGAGCGATTATCCTCCTCTTCCCGATTTTTCTCCCCAGTTCCACATGCTGGACAGCAAATACATCCGTGTCTTCCAGGATGAACACGATTTTTTCCCCGTTCAAAGTCTGAACCGCTTCTTCCGGAACCGCAAGGAGTTTTTGCCCTGCAGCTTTGTTTTCGATGATCCCCTGGATGTACATGTTCGGCTTGAGCAGCGCCTGATCGTTTTTGACTTCGACTCTGATTTTGATCGTCCTCAATTTTTCATCGATTGTATCGCTGATATAAGTTATTTTTCCTTTAAATTCTCTTCCGGGATAGAGAGACGACAGAATAATCACTTCGCTCTCTTTCTTGATGAAGGGGAGATCTTTCTCATAGGCGTCCAGGAGGGCCCACAGCATCCGGAGGTCGGAGACGGTTAACAGAACTTTTTTGGGTTCGACATGCTCTCCAAGGATAACATCTCTGAAGGTGATCGTTCCTTTGAGGGGAGACAGGATGGAAAGGTTGGGGTCTGCGAGATCGCAGAGGTTGTCATCGAATTTCCGGGACGCACATTTTTCTATGAGCTTTTCCGTTTGCTCATGGTCGAAACCGTAAGAGTGAAGGATGGATCCGAGCCCGCCCGCTTCGGTGGAGAGGCTCTCGAACTCCGCCTCTCTTCTTAAATATTCTCTCTCTTCGATCGCTTTCTCTTTGAACAGGATCTTGGCCCTTTCGTATTCCTTCCGGCTGAGGTTGAGCTTGGCCACAGTCTGGAGGAAATCGGCTTGGGCCTGCGCGAACTCGGGGGAATTGATTATCAGCAGGGCCTGCCCTTTCCGCACGCTATCTCCCAGGTCCGCAGCCAACGAGGCCACTTTTCCCTCGACAAGGGAAGAGATCTGAGCGGTGCGGTTTTGATCGAGCGAGAGGACTCCCGGCAGCGTGATCTGCGAGGCCACATCCTGTTGTACGGCTGATCCCACAACGATTCCCCACTCTTTCTGTTTTTGGGGAGACAGACGCAGGTCTTGATGCTCATGCTCTTCAGGTTCGGCGGCTTCAGACTCTTGGATTTTTTGTGATTGACCTTCGTGCTCATGAGTCTCTTGTTCAGGAGGAGGGGCTGGATCTGTCCTTTTGTCCGCACTGCAGGAGACGAGAATCAAAAACGAAAATAGCGAGAAGAAGATGATTTGTTTTTTCATTTTATCCGTTCTCCGATGGCCTTTTCCAAGGCGGCCTGAGTGATATTCCAAGCATACAGGGACTCCTGGTAATCCTTTAGGATGCTGGTGTAGGTTCTTTGAGAATCCAGGTAGTCGATGAGAGAGATCTCGCCCTGTGTGTAACTCTGCTCGGAAATCTTCAGACTCTCTTCGGCCTGTTTCAATAGGCCTTCGTGGAAGATCCTGATCTTCTGTTCGGAGTATTTCTGCTCGTTCAACCTGGCTTTGACCTCTGAGGCGATTTCCATTTTTAAAGCTCTCAATTCCTGGTGTTGCATCTGGTAAAGGCTTTCCGCTTCTGCGATTTCTTTGGATTTGAAGTTCCAGAGGGGGATGTCCAGTGAAATGCCGATTCCCTTGTTCTGTCCGTCCAGCTCATTGTTGATGAACCCGGAAAGCTCGAAGTCCGGAAGCCTCTGCCATTTGACATACTTTAACTGGCTGTCCGCAAATTCAAGATAACTCTCTTTTCCTTTAATCAGGGGGTGGGAAAGCCTTGCCTTCTCCAGGAGAGATTGTTCGTCGATTTGAAGAGGCCTGTATCCCAGCCTTCCCAGGATAGAGAAATCCGCAGGGAGAGAGTTCCCCAGGAATTTATTCAGGTTTTCCTTGGCCAACCTCAATTCGGTCCGTATTCTGTTGAGCTCGTTCCGGGCTTTGAGAGTTTCGACATGAAGTTTGATCGCTTCCAGCTCCCGTGTCTCTCCCAGTGCGACTCTTTTTAAAATCAGCTGATGGATCTCCTCGAGTGAATCCAGGTTGCTCTGGAGGAGCTCTTCTTCATTTTTGAGCAGGAGAACCTTGTAGAACAGCTTTTTTATCTCGTAGGTGATTTCGATCTGAGTAAAACGGAAAAAATGTCCGGAAGCCTTCCAATCCTTTTCGAACATCTGAACACGGTAGTGTCTTTTGAAGGGATTTTCAAGATATTGGCTGAGAGACACGCTGTCCGTGTTTATTTTTCCCGGAATGTCGTAGAGTTCTCCTTTTCCTGTTTGGTAGGCCAATTCAGGATTCGACAGGCGCTTGGAGGCCTGGAATGCGGCTTTTTTCGCTTCGACTTCCTGGGCTTTAGCCAGGAGCACCGGGCTGTTGGTCAGGCCCAGATCGAGTATCTCAGAGAGCGTGAATTCCTTTTTCTCTTCAGATGCGGTGACAACAGAAAGGAGGAGAAGAAGGACAAGAATTGAGGCGGCATGTTTTTTCATATTCTGACATATATTGTATTGGATTTAGGATGGGATGAAAAGAGGAAGATGACGGCCAGATTTAAATCCGCCACCAGTAGGAAAATTTGATGAAGTAATAGCGTCCCTGACTTTGCCAGATTCCGAAATCATCCTGTTCCTGGTTGTCGTCTATCCCGAAGTAAAAGACCGTTCCCGGACGGTATTCGTAGCTGAAGAGAAAGCTGTTGTAGAGTTTGTCGTAGTAGTCGTTATAGTCTGTGATCAGACGGAGCGAGAGCGAACGGGATAGCTGAAGATTGATGCGCTGGCTGATGATGTTCACTTCGTACTCCTTGGCTCCGCCTTTATCCCTGTAGAAATTATTATTCTGGAAATTGTAGAAGAGCCGAAGGTTGGTGAGCGGCTTGAACGTCAGCCTGGCTCTAATGGAAGTCAAATATCCGAGATAAGGAGGGTCTTCGTCATACTTGATGCTGTCCCCGAAGGAGTAGGAAAGGTTGCCGCTGAGCCAGGACAGGGGCTCTGCACTGAAGTTGAAGCGGAAGGACGTTTTTCGGAAGTTGATTCCCTCGTACTTCTCAAACTCAGATGAGGCAGTGGCCCAGAAGTGGGACTGCCTCCAACCGTTCAGAAATAAAGAGAGCTGGAGGTCTTCATCGGTCAGGCTGTTGCTGAAATCATAGATTCTCCGGTATTCGAAGGAAGGACGGATGGAGATGATCAGGTCATTCTGGGGGAGGAAGGCATACCCGATGCGCGTGTTGAAGTGATGGATGTCTTTTCGCCGGATAAATCCGGTGGCCGCCTCGAAATCCGGATGGATGCTCGTCCAGTTGGCGGACAGCGTCAGATGGCGGGATGTGCTGCTCAAATTCAACAGAGCCGCCGGGACGATATCTGTCGTTTCAGTCCCGAATTTGCTCGCCGAGCCCAGGAACTGGAAGGAAAACCTGTAAAAATTGTTGAACTTGAGATGGCCGTCAAACCCGAACACCCGGTTATAATTGTCCGTGAGAGTGCTCCAGGATCCTCCCATTTCTTTATCGGTCAGGATAAACCCGATATGGGATTCCGGATAGAGGTCTCTTTTGATGCGGAATACATTGACCAGGGCCTTGTAGGGATTCTCGGCATCTTCATCTTCGTCCGGGACACCAGGAATATCAATGCGTCCGGGATTTTCATCAAAGGTGCTCAGGAAGCCTATGGTGACAGGGCCGGATTTTCCCGTCAGCTTGGTGCCCCAGAGGGGATCTATGATTGTCCTCGAGTAGACGAGCTCGACCGGAGTGTCGTAGAAGTCTTTTCCCTCCAAGAAAAAAGGTCGTGTCTCCGGGTAATACAGGGCGTACCTCTGGTTAACGTCGATCTGGGGCATGTCCGCCTCGACCTGGCTGAAGTCGGGATTATACGTGAAGTCTGCGGTCAGGTCAGACGTGATCCCGTATTTCAGGTTGAGGCCCGCTTCAGATTCGATCTCTTCCTCGTTCTGCTTCAGGCCCGTGAGAACGGGCATGAGCTCGAAATTCTTTCCTCTTTCGATGAACCCGTCAATCTCGAGCGTTCCCGCTTGAATCAGGAAACCGTTGACATTCCGGGAGCGGGGACGCCAGTAGATCTCTTCATTTTTTCTCCGTATCGTTCTCATGATCTGGAGGCCCCAGACTTGAGTCTCCGTGTTGGGGAACCGGAGGCTCTTGAAAGGAATCGCCATTTCAACAGTGTAGCCACTGTCATCTCTTTTGGCGTTGGAAAGAAAATAAGTGTCCCAGTACCTGTCGAACCCGAAGAACCCTCCACGGCCGCGTCCTCTTCTCCGTGTCTCCGTGTAGATCCCGTCGGTCTGGATTCCGCAGGGATTAATCCGGAAGACAAAGGCCCTCTTTTTGTCGTTGAAGGTATCGAGGTAGATCGTGAAGTCGTCGTCTCCCTGGACCGAGTCCCTCTTGGCAATACAGGCCCTGATACCTTGAGGGTTCGAGTCAAAGCAGCGGGCGGCGATGTAGAGGTTTTTCTTGTCGTATGCGACATAGACGATGGTTTTTTCTGTGGGCTGGACGCCCTCTTGGGGTTCGTACTGCGTGAATGTATCGAGGACCGCGCCCTTTTCCCAGAGAGGGTTCTCCAGTATGCCGTCTATTTTCGGGGGATCAGTGAACTCCGGAATACTTATGCGGTAGCTTTCTTTGTTTTCCTGGGGAAAGGAAAACGCCATGCACAGCAGGAGACCGGGGACGATCAGCAGATACTGAAGTTTAGTCAACCTCATCATGACCTAGTATTATATCCGAACAGAAAGTGCTTGAAAACTTATTTTCCCCGGAAGTCAGAGTACTTGATGTTCCTTTTCTCGAGGCTCGTTCCCAGAGATCTTTCTAAGCGCGCCAAAGAGACCACGTAGTCATACCTCGCTATGAGCAAGTTTGTCCGGGCAGTGGTCAATTCTGTCTGGTACTGAAGGACGAAGTAAGGAGTGGAGATGCCGACCTTGAATTTTTCCTCCTCTGCCTTGAGGGTTTCCTCCGCCAGGTCCAGCGCGACTTCATAGGCCTTGACTCTTTCATAATTTGTCTGCACGGCTCTCACGGCACTTTTGACCTCGAGAAAGATCTGCTGCTCCTGGTCTTTGAGGGCGAGCAGCGACTGTTCCATGTTCAACTTCGTTTGAGCGTAGTTGGCTCTCGAAAAGACGTTGTTCAGAGGGATATCCAGCGTCACTGCCACAGACCAGTTGTCGTACACGAGGTTAAACGCGTCAGACACCGCATCAGAGGCCGGGTACACGTTCTCTCCGATCGGGTCGCCAAAAGGATTGAGGGGATCAAATATCAGTTCTGTTCCAGATATTCCAGGACTCCAGTAGGAGGCTGACAGGTTGAGGCCGGGAAGGAGCTGATTCTTGGCGTTTTTGACATCGATCTCTCTGTTTTTAAGATTGATCCGGGTTCCTTTCAGATCCGGTCTCTTCTGGAGAGCTGTCTGGAGTGCTTCTTCAAAACTGATTTCGCGTTTCTCAAAATCGGGTGGATCCACAGGAATGACCCGCACATCGTCCGCGATCCCTTCCGCGGACAGGTTGAGCAGGACTCTCAAGTTGTCCTCGGCGTCTTTGATCTGGGATTCGGCTTGGATGATATCCGCTTTTCGGGATGCTACCGCGGACTGGGAACTCAAGATTTCAATCGGAGCCAGGGTGCCGACTTCAACAGACCTCTTGTTTTTCTCAAGAAGTTCTTCAGCGAGCTGGAGAGAAAGCTGTCTGACTTTTAGGTTTTCGATAAGTCCCTTCAATGCCCAGTAGGCTTCTTCCACTTCGTAGATTGTCTGCTGGAGCGACTGCTCGAGTTGTGTTTCGGAGATATCCAGGTTATTCCGGGCGACGACGATTTCTCTTCTGGTTATCTTCGGCCCAAAATTTCTCAGAAGAGGCTGGTTGAGGTCGAACCGCAGCGTAGCTCCGTAACGAGGGTTGACACTCTGGAACCTCTGGTTCGTTTCGGTCGAGTAGCCGTCAAGCGATATCGAAAAAGTTCCTCCGATCGGAAGAAGCTGCGAGATCCCGACATCATAGCCTGATCGAGTTGTCTGGACATCGCCCCCGGATTCGAGGAATGAGTACGACGCCTGGATGTTTTCTCTCGTGTTGTAGCCAAAGCTGAGAGTGGGATAGAATATTTCCTTGGCCATAGAAACGCGAAGCTCGGCCACTTCCGGGTTCATCAACTCAATGGCCACGCCGAGGTTTTGCCTCAGAGCTTTCACGATACATTCTTCCAGTGTCAGGGAAAGAGCCTTCTCTTCCTGTTGGGCCAGAGATGATGTGGCCGCGAAGAGAATCAGTGTTGTAAAGATTAAGAGTGTGTGTTTTCGCATTTGGGTCCTCCTTGATTCATGTTCATTTATGAATTTCCAATATCAAATCAGGAAAATTTAAAATGCAAGACAAGGCTGGATATCGTTTATTTCTGATTTCTGTATTCAAACTTCTTGCCTGTCATTTGAGATTAATTTCCTTCTTCATTCATTCACGACCAGTTCTATCTATTCCTTCTCGTGGCTTAGATTTCCTATTCGTATCTCAACGCATCAATCGGGTCCAGCTTGGACGCTTTCCAGGCCGGGTAAAATCCGAAAAATATTCCCACAAAACCTGAAAAAAAGAAGGCGGCGATGACAGACCAGAGAGAGACGAGCGTTTCCCAGTCGGCAAGCCTGGAGATCAGTGTTGAGCCGACAACGCCCGCCCCAACGCCTAAAAAGCCTCCCAGTATGCTCAAAACGATGGCTTCGGACAGAAACTGAAAAAGAATGTCTTTTTCTCGGGCTCCGACAGACATCCTGATCCCGATCTCCCGGATGCGCTCGGTCACGGAGACGAGCATGATGTTCATGATCCCGATTCCACCTACCAAAAGGGATACAGAAGCGATTCCTCCGAGAAGGATCTTCAACGCCTCCCTGGATTCAGCCGCGCTTTCGGCGATATCGGACATGTTCCTCACGTTGAAGTCATCCTCCGCTCCGGGCGCGATCTTGTGCCGGACCCGGAGGACATCCTCGATCTGTCTCATCGCCTCCTCAGTCCTGGATCCGGAAACGGCAGAGACGTCGATGGAGCTAATTTTAGTTGTTCCGAGGAGCCTCCTCTGGGCAGTGGTGTAAGGAATGAGGATCATGTCGTCCCTGTTCCAGAATCCCCCGGATTCCCCGATGGATTCCAGCGTGCCGATCACACTGAAAGGGATTTTTTTAAGCCTTATGATCTGCCCGATCGGGTCGGCTCCTTCGAAAAGATTTTGGTTCACTTCACTGCCCAGGACACAGACCTTCTGTCCGGACCTGACCATGTTTTCATCGAAAAAGATTCCCTCCTTGATGTCCCAGTTTCGGATTTCCGGGTACTTATCACCGACTCCGTAGATCGAGGTGTTCCAGTTCTTGTTTCCGTAGATAACCTGCGCTCGGGTGGAAACCGACGGCGACACGTACTGGACCGCATCGCACTTCTCCAGTATCGCCTTGGCATCGTCAGCGGTCAGAGTCTGGACTGATCCTCCTCCATAATGGCGGCCTCTGAAGGACTGGCTTCCCGGGCGGACATAAAGGAGATTGGTCCCCATCTCTTCGAAGCGCTTTTCCACTTCTCTCTTTGCGCCTTCACCGATGCTGACCGTGGCGATGACGGCTCCGACTCCGATGATGATGCCCAGAGCCGTGAGAAAGGAACGCATTTTATTCCGGCCTAATGCCCTGAGAGCGATGCGTATGGTCCTCAGTATATTCATTCTTACACTCCTTTATCAGGAAGCCATTTTCGTATAAAAGGGCTCATTCATTCTCTTCTTTGACGATCTGGCCGTCCCGGAGGTATATTCGTCTCCGGGCGATCGAGGCCACATCCGGGTCATGAGAGACCAGGATGATCGTGATCTTTTTTTCCAGGTTGAGTTTCTGGAAGATGTCCATGATCTCTTTTCCTGTCTTTGAGTCCAGGTTTCCGGTGGGCTCGTCTGCGAGGACCAGGGAAGGATTGTTGATCAGAGACCGGGCGATGGCGACTCTCTGCTGTTCTCCTCCTGAAAGCTGGTTTGTCCTGTGGAGTTCCCTCCCTTTCAAACCGACTTCTTCTAAGACGTTATAGGCCATCTCCTTGGATTTTTTGGCCGGTGTGCTCGAATACAGGAGGGGGAGCTCGGTGTTCTCAAGGGCGGTGGTGCGGGAAAGAAGGTTGAAGGTTTGAAAGACGAAGCCGATTTTTTTATTCCTGATCCGGGCCAGTCTATTTTTGTCCAGGGTGGAGACCTCTTGTCCCTCTAAAATGTATTTTCCTTCTGTGGGCCTGTCCAGACAGCCGATGATGTTCATCAAAGTCGATTTGCCGGAGCCTGAGGGGCCCATGATGGCCACGAGATCGCCTTCGTGAATTTCGTAAGAGACACCCCTGAGCGCGTTGACCTCTGTCTCTCCGATCTTGTACACCTTCTTGAGGTTCTCCAGTTGAATAAGGCTGTTGTTACGGCTCATTGATTTCTTTCCTTCTAATGGTCTTGATTCTCGAAGGGAAAAAGACTATCGGAACATCCTCATCATGGAGGGAGGCCTGCTGGAGGAGGAGCGGCTGCTGTCTTCGGAGTTCTCTCCTGTGATCACAAGCTGTCCTTCTTCCAGGTCTCCGGAAACGATTTCCGTATAAGAATTATCCGTCACTCCCTTCCGGATGAACAGCATTTTGATCTGGCCGTTCTCGTCCTCGATCCAGACCCGCCCAAAATCTCTCATTTGTCTTCCCGACATGCCAAAATTTCCCCTTCTGGATTGGCGCTGTCCTGCTTCAGTCCTCTGTGTGCCCTGCCGTTGGGTTTCTCTATTCTGCTCGGGTTTCCTCTCGGGGATCGTTCCTTCTCTGCGTGCGGCTCTTTCCTCTCTCATCCGTTTCATGAGTTCCATCATTTCTTCCTGGCTCAAATTGGGAGTGAAACGGAGGGCCGCATTCGGGACGCGGAGAGCATTCCGCGCTTCTCCGGTCACGATCGAGACGGTCGCGGTCATCCCGGGTCTCAGCTTCATCTCCGGATTGTCGACTTCGACGATAGTGGTGTAGGTGACGACATTCTGGACGATCTCGGGGGAATACCGGACCTGTTTGACCATTCCGCGGAAATTCTCATCCGGGAAGGCGTCGACAGTGAACCTGACTTTCTGGTCCTCCTTGACCTTTCCGATATCCGCCTCGTCCACGCTGCACTCCACCTGCATCTTAGCCAGGTCGTTGGCGATCTGGAAAAGAACCGGAGCCTGAAAACTGGCGGCCACAGTCTGGCCGACGTTGACGTTCCGGTTAATGACCACGCCTTCGATCGGTGATTTAATGACGGTGTATGTCAGGTTGACCTTGCTCGTCTCGAGCTGGGATTTCGCCTGCTCCAGCCTGGCTTCTGCGGATTGGATGTCGGCCTTGGCGCCGTAATAATTGGTCTCGACTGCCTCCTTGTCTTCAAAAGACATCAGATCTTTTTCAAAGAGGCTCAGGGCGCGGTCATATTTTTTTTGAAGATTTTCGTAGGTGACTTTGGCTTTTTCCAGGGAAGCGACGGCGCTTTGGTAGTTGGCCTTATCCTGGTTCACCCGGCTTATGAATTGTGACTGTTCCAGTTGAGCGATGACCTGTCCCGCTTTCACCCGGGAATTGAAATCCACGTAGATCTCTTCAATCTCTCCTGAAACCTGGCTTCCCACGTCAACGATAGTCACGGGATTCAACGTTCCCGTGGTGACGACGAGGGCTTCGATGTTCCCCCGGTCCACCGCTTCTTTCTTGTATTTTTCACTGCTTCCGTTGCCGTTGTTGAAGACGGTCAGGCCGAGAACGATTCCTGTGACTGTCAGCGCGACAGTGATAACGGCTATAAGGATGATCTTCTTTTTCATTTTTATCTCCATTTTATCTCGGTCTGCGCTTTTTGGAATGGTTTCCGTCGTCTTTTTTGTCCTTTCTGTGCTTATTCGAATACTCTTTTCTTCTGTCCGCTTCTTTTTTCCTCTGAGAGATATACTTTTTGATCATCGCATCAAACTTTTGAGCCTGTTCCTCGGTCAGAACGCTATTTATTTCTTCCTTGAGCTGATATCTCATGCTCTTCAGACGCGCATCGATATCTTTTCTCAGCGTTTTGAATCTTTCCTCGTTGTTCCTGAATACTTCTCTGATCTTATCCTCCTGCTCTGGGGTTAAGTTCAGCTCCACGACCATATCTTCCATGGAAGGAAAACGGACCGAGCTTCTTCTTCTGTCTTTTTTCTCGAATTTTTTATGAGTCAGATTCTTTTCCAGGAGCATTCCCCCCAGGATCCCTGCAGCAAAAACCACGATCAGAGACAACGCAATCCAGAATTTATAGTGATTTTTCATGGCTGATATCTCCTTGTATCGGCATTGGAGCCGTTGTTGTTTTCCTCCGCAGTAAAAATAAGCTCCATGTTTTTGTCCACAAAGCTTTCTCTGTCTAACAACGCGCTCGTCTCTTCGAGCGGATTGAGGTTACGGAGAAGAGCTTCTGATTGGCTGAGTTCTGTTCCTTCCTGAGGCGAGAGCAGGAGTATAGCGGTTCCAAACAGTATGATCAAAACAAGAGAAACAGGAATGGTCCGAATGCCCCACTGTTTCCACACGGTCCACGGCTCGGAGGCCTTCCTCTCTTTCAGCTTGGCTTTGAGGCGTTCCTCAAAATAGGGTTTGGGCTCCGGAAAATCTTTTTCTTTCAGTGAATTGAGGATGACCTTGTATTCTTCCTGAGTCGCGGAACAGAGAGAACACTTCTGCAAGTGCGCATCGAGTTCCTTTTTCTCGTGAGATGTGATTCGCCCGTCCAAAGCGCGGAGTATCGCTTTCTCGCATTTCTTACAATCCATGATGACCTCCTTTTTGGCTTAAGAAAGGCGCCAGTTTTTTCCGGAGAAGTTTCCTGGCTCTGTGAAGGCGTGAATCCACAGTCCCAGGAGAAATTTTCAGGACCCTGGAGATCTCTTCATAGGAAAGCCCCTGAATATCTCTCAAAGACAGGATGACCTGGTGCTTCTCGGGAAGAGTCCGGATCGTCTCGCGGACGACTTTCCTTCTTTGTTTTTCAGTGGATTCCTTTTCCTTTTTCATCATGTCATCTTCCCGGAGGATCGAACTTTCCTTGATCTCGTCGAAAGGGAGATTTTTCACTCGTCCCGTCTTTCTCAGAAAATCCCGAATATGGTTGACCGTAATCCTGTAGAGCCAAGTTCCGAATCCAGACCTGAGCTGGAATCTCGGGAGAGCGTAATAGGCCTTGATGAATGCCTCCTGAGCCAAGTCGTCGGCTGTATCGCGGTCACGTGTTAAACTGAAAGCCAAATTAAACACCTTTGTTCTGTATTTTTTCACCAGCGAGGCAAAGGCGTTTTCGTCGCCTTCCTTGCTCAATTGTATGAGTTCTTTCTCTTCCATGCGACATCCGCATCTCTTTGCCTCCGTGCACTCTTTAGACGGAGGAAAGAGAAGAATCTTCCGTCTTGCCTGACGAACAGAGTAACAATTCTGTTTACTTTTTATTTTAAAGCATAGACTGTGATTCATAAAGAACTATCTGCTGCTGGGCGGAGAAAGGCAATTCTTGAATAGAAAAGTAGCATTCTCTCTTGGAAATATATTGCGTTAGCTTTAAAGGGTGTGTGAGTTTTTATTTCTTCTTTGCAGTCCATTCGCGGGAGCCGAAATTGCCCATCTGGACTGTGCCGGACATCGTATCCCCTTCGACCTTGCCTTTGTAAGTGATCGTCATGTCCCCTCTTTGGGTGGAAAAGTTGAAGGACCATTCGATCTCGTTTCCTTTGATCGTTCCTTCCCCGGTCATCTCATTCCCACGAAAGCCCTGCATGGTCACGGTGATTTTTTCGCCGTCCTGCTCGATGCGGGCATCCTGGGTCCTTGTCCCCTGTCGCCCCTCTGAAGTGATCTCCCAGTCTCCAGACACGTCCACTCCCAGAGCTCCGAGGGAAACTACAAAAAAGGCCAGAGCGAGCAGGGCGATGAGTGATTTTGTTTGGGTCATGTTGTTCTCCTTTTTTGATTTATGTTCATTGGTTACTTAGAGGCCGACGCCTCGATTTTCCTTTGCACTTTGATGTACCAATGTTTAGACGAAGGATTTAAATTTATCTTCCGCGTCCTACAAAAAAACTGGAGTTTCAATTGGCTGTTTTGACTATTCGCATGATAGGGATAAGAAGAGGAACCCGGTTCTTCAGTTGTTTGACCTGGAAATTCTATCTCGCAGCATTTGGATATCTATCGGAGAACGTTTTTGCCCTTTCTCTTGACATTCCGTTTTGACTTTAATTTAATATATCCTCCAAAGAAGGGAAAGATTTTATGTTCGTTTGGCTCTTCCACCGCGTGAGCGGACTCCTGCTGATCCTCCTCCTGGGCGTGAAGTTTCTCACCTCATTTTTCTTGATGACGAAGGAGCAGAAACCGGATTGGGCTCTCGTTCTTCATACAAACGCTTTAACGGATACACTCCTGATCATCTTGATCGTTTTCCATGCGCTTTACGGATTGAGAACGGTCATCATCGACCTCGGAGTGAAGAAGGAAAAGCTGCTCTTCTGGGTTTTCACTCTGCTCAGCGTCGTTCTGAGCGCCCTGCTGCTTATCGTATACTTCACCAGGAATTACTGAATGTTAAGTCAGGACATCCTTGTGGTTGGAGGTGGGTTGGCCGGATTGGCGGCCGCACTCGCCAGTGACCCTCGACTGAAAGTCGCCGTCATTTCCAAGGTCCATCCGCTCCGCTCCCATTCTGTCGCAGCCCAGGGAGGGATCAACGCGGCTCTGGGGAACAGCCCTGATGGCCGGGATGATACCTGGGAGAAGCATGCCTTCGACACTATCAAGGGAAGCGATTATCTGGCCGACCAGGATATCGCTGAACTGATGTGCGAGAAAGCGATTTCGACCATCTACAAACTGGAACATCTGGGCGTTCCGTTCAGCCGCTTTCCCGGGAGGGTCATCGCCCAGAGGCCGTTTGGAGGGGCGGGGTTCCCTCGAACTTGCTACGCGGCCGACAGGACCGGTCTGGTCATCCTCCACACGCTTTACGAACAGTCTGTCAAGAGACAGGTCAAGTTCTATAACGAATGGCTGGTGACTCAACTTGTGGTCAAGGATGGAAAGTGTCTGGGAGTTGTGGTCTATGACCTGGCCACAGGGGATATAGTCCCTGTCAAAGCCCGCGCTGTAATTTTCGCGACGGGGGGATACGGGAGAGTTTACCTGAGGACAACGAATGCTTTCATCAACCACGGAAGCGGTATCGGGATTGCCTACAGAGCCGGTGTTCCTCTGAAAGACATGGAATTTGTCCAGTTCCATCCCACCTCTCTGTACGACACGAATATTCTGATTACAGAGGGCGCTCGGGGCGAAGGCGGCTATCTGGTAAACAATAAAGGGAAGAGGTTTATGGAGGATTACGCTCCGTCCGCGATGGAGCTGGCGCCCCGGGATATAGTCGCCCGCTCTATCCAGACAGAGATTGAAAAAGGAAACGGGTTTGAAGACCAGTACGTCCATCTGGATCTGCGGCATCTCGGAGAGAAAAAGATCAAAAAGAGACTTCCTGGCATCAGAGAGATAAGCATCAATTTTGCCGGGATCGACCCAATAGATTCACCCCTTCCCATCCAACCGGCGCAGCATTATTCGATGGGAGGGATCGATGTCAACGCCCAGTGTGCCTCGATCGTAGAAGGTTTTTACGCAGCCGGGGAATGTGCCTGTGTGAGTATTCATGGGGCGAATCGTCTGGGTGGCAACTCACTGCTGGATACCGTGGTGTTTGGCCAGATTGCTGGAGAAGAGGCAACGCGGGCGGTCAAGGGAAGCAAGGCGTCCGAAGATGCGGAAAAAATCCTCCTGGATGAGGCTTTAAAAGTGAAAAAGAGAATCGAAGAGTGGGGAAAGAAGGATTCCGGAGAAAAGGTGCACCGTATGTTGAACAGGCTGAAAGTGATCATGAGCGAGAACGTGGATATGTTCAGGTATAAGAAGGACTTAACCAGAGCCGTGGAGGAGATTGCCGAGCTGAGAGAGGATTATGAGAGAGTTTTCATCTCAGGCCATTGCCTCCGTTACAGCCAGGAACTCGTGAATATCCTCGAGTTTGACTCTATGCTGGACCTCGCTGAAGTCATCACGTTGGGAGCGTTGAACAGGGAAGAGACCCGAGGCTCCCATTTCCGTGTGGATTTTAAAGGACGGAATGATAAGGAATGGCTGAAACATACACTGGTCACTTTAAAAGATGGGAAGCCCCGGATCAGCTATAAAGATGTGAACATTACCAAGTACGAACCCAAGGCCAGGAAATACTGAAATGGAATATTTATTCAGGATTTTGCGCTTCGACCCGAAGAAAGACGAACACCCCTGTTTCCAGGATTTTTCTTACGAGACCAAAGAGAAGAAATCGATGCTGGAAGCCTTGATGGACATCCGGAATGAACAAGACTGCACCCTTGCGTTCCGTTACAGCTGCCGGGAGGCCATCTGCGGATCGTGCGGTATGGTGATCAACGGGAAATTCGATCTGGCCTGCAGGACCATGGTGGATTCTCTGAAATCATCGCTCATCGTTATCGAGCCGCTTCCCAACCTGGAAGTCCAGAAGGATCTGGCTGTTGATATGGAACCCTTTTTTGAAGCTGTCCGAAGGATTGAACCTTACTTATTTTCTGAAGGGGAAATATTGGAGAAGGGCCATCGAATCGAGGACAGAGAGATGGATAAGATTTTTCAGTATGTCAACTGCATCCTGTGCGGATGCTGCTACAGCGCCTGCCCGGTGGCGTCTCGCGACGAGAGGTACCTGGGACCGGCGGCTCTGGCCAAGCTCTATCGGTTTGTCAAGGACCCGAGGGATAAGCGGCCTTTTTCCAGCTGGTCAAGAGTCAACACAGAAGCCGGGTTGTGGGGGTGTGACACGGTGTTCAGGTGCAACGAGGTCTGCCCCAAGGATGTCCGGCCAGCGGACGGCATCGAAGCTTTGAGAAGAAAACTGGTCATAGAGAAGGTCAAACGGATTTTGAGGAAAAAAAGATGAGGCTCAAACATTCTCTGTTCACGCGCCGCCAATTTTTAAACGGACTTCTCGGGGGATGGCTGGGCGCTTTGGCAGCCTCTTTGCTGTATCCTGTTTTGAGATTTGTCTTCCCTCCTGTGAGGGAGCCAGACCAGGTTATACGGCCCTTTTCGGATTTCAAGGATATGGAGACGAATACTGTTAAAAATTTTTCCTGGGGAAGCAAACCGGGAATAATCAAGAAAAACGATGACGGTTCATTCACGGCTTTTGTCGCCGTCTGCACGCATCTGGATTGCAATGTCAGGTACCTTTCCGACCAGAGGAAGTTCTTTTGTGCCTGTCATGATGGCTGGTACGATCAAGACGGCCTTAATATCGGGGGGCCTCCGCCCCGGCCTCTGCGCCGGTTGAACTTATCAGTCGAAGGGGAAGATCTGGTTATTAAAAGAGAGGGAGTGGAATGAGTGAAAAAGGTATGAAGAACGGACTCCGCTCCTGGATTGATGAGCGCTCGGGATTATCAATGATCTTCAGGTATATGAGTGAGAAGACAGTCCCGCAGCACAGGCATTCTCTCTGGTATTATACCGGAAGTGCCATACTGCTCTTTTTTGCCATCCAGGTCATCACGGGATTCATGCTGGTTTTCTACTACACCCCGACTCTTGAAGGGGCCAACCAAAGCGTGGCGCGGATCATGACCGAAGTTCCTCTGGGCTGGATCATCCGGTCAGTTCACAGCTGGTCCGCTTCCTTCATGATCGCTATTGTTTTCATCCACATGCTCAGCATCTGGATCACCAAGGCTTATCGAAAGCCGCGGGAGCTAACGTGGATGAGCGGAGTTTTTCTGCTGTTTGTCTCCCTGGCCTTCGGTTTCACGGGTTATCTTCTCCCGTGGGATGACCTCTCGCTTTCGGCCACCAAAGTGGGAACGGATATTCCGCGCTCGATTCCTGTCGTCGGAGTCTGGGTGACGAAACTTCTTCGTGGCGGCGAGGATGTCACGGCGGATACTCTGACGCGCTTTTTCGGTTTTCATGTCTCCATCCTTCCTGTTTTTCTTCTGGCGATCCTGGCCGCGCATGTCTATCTCATCCAGAAACAGGGGATGAGCATCCCTCTTGCCGAGGAGAAAAAAAGGGAAGTGGTGAAAGAGCTCCCGTTCTGGCCGAATTTCGTCTATCGGGAGATGGTCGTGTGGTTGATTCTCACGGGCGTCCTCTTCTCGGTGGCTATCTTTTTTCCTCCTTCTCTGGACAAAGCGGCGGACCTCATGGCTCCCGCTCCAGAAGGGATCAGGCCTGAATGGTATTTTCTTTTCCTCTTTCAGATGCTCAAAATCTTCCCGGCAAAGATTCTTTTTATCAACGGCGATACACTCGCTGTCCTGTTGATTCTTCTGGGCATCGTTGCGTTCTTTTTTCTCCCCTTGATCGACAACAAGCCCGCGGAAAGGAAGGGAAAAATTATCACCGTTATCGCCTATCTGTTCATCGTTTTTGCCGCGTCGATGACAGTCTGGAGTCTGATCTGATGGCGAAGAAGAACAGATTGTTCGTGTGGCTTGCGATCCTTATTTCTCTTCATTCGCTGTTCTTCGTGGGGGGCGGTTTTGCTCAGCAGGTCATCCCGGAAGAGAAGAACGAGATAATTCAGGAAGGAGAAACTCAGGACAGGATCACTCCCGGCCCTCAAAACATCAAAGAGTCCGCAGGAATCTTTGTTTTTGTCGCCTGGATGTGGCTGGCGATTTTTGTCTTGGTCTATATCCTGAGGCTTAAGGTTAAGGAAGTGGACAGGCTTCTTGAGATCCGGTATTTATCCGAAAAGAAAAAATAATCCCCTCCAATCTGTGAAAAATTCTTTCCCTTCTTCGTCATGATTTTAGGTGGTTTTATTCCGTTTGTGCGAGTGATTTTATGGGTGAGATACACCGAAATGCCATCGCTCCCTTCAGATTTTGAGCGCCAGTCCTTCAAAATTCCTCCTCGGCGGATAAGCGAAGGCCAGTGGGGAGAAAACCGTTTGAAGGCGGAGCGGGCATGGTTCCTCATCGACGAGGTGAGGAGAGCGGAGCCTGAAACCGAGCTGCTTTTGACTCGCTGGGGCAAAAGCTGCGTGTTTTCGGAATCCACTGTCCTGAGTGAGCTTAGACATACTCGGAGGCCGATTTCATCGGCTTCCCTCGATAGACAGCTCGGTAAGGCTAAATCTTCAAAGTCGCTTCTTCCATTCCCGTGTATTTCACTCACACAATGTGGAAGAGAGATTTTTGGGTTTACTGGTTTCAGTCTGAGGCACTTTTGAGAAGAGGAGAAGTTCGAAATTTGCGAAAAAACTTGGGTCACAGGGAAAGATTAAGAGAGAAATTCATCAAAGGGGGGCTTGCGGGATTCCTGGATTATGAGATTATCGAGCTCCTCTTGACGCTGGGAACTCCCCGGAAAGACTGCAAACAGCAGGCCAGAGAAGCCCTAAAGAAATTCCGCTCTTTGCGAGGAGTCCTGGGCGCTTCGCCGGAGGAGCTTCAGGAAATCAGCGGGATCGGCCCTCACAATGTTTTCGGCCTGAAGCTTATCCAGGAAGTGTCCCGCCGTTTTCTCAAGGATAAAGTGATGAACAGGCCTTACTGTCATTCCTCAAAAGAAGTATTCGATTATCTGTATCATGCTCTGAGGGATATGAAGAAGGAGATTTTCAAGTCGATGTTTCTGGACGCGAAGAATCATATCCTGGAAGAAAAGACCGTGTTCGAGGGAACTGTGGACACGAGCGCCGTTTACCCCAGAGAGATCATGAAAGAGGCCCTCAAATGTGATGCGTCATCCCTGATTTTTGTCCACAACCATCCCTCGGGCGATCCGGAACCTTCTGTCAGCGATAGAGAGATCACGAGAGAGCTTGTGTTCGCGGCCAACGTTATGCAGCTCAAGGTCTTGGATCATATCATCATCGGAAACAACCGGTATTTCAGTTTTGCGGATGAGGGCTTGCTCGAAGAATATGGTATAATGTTCCACGATTTCACCCGAAGAAATCATGCAAAGAAAAAGGAAGAGTACAAAGTCTTTTTCCAGAAATAAGCCTATCAGAAGGAGGTCAGGATGCTCGACGATAGGGAAATCGCGGCAGACGCAGAAATAAAGCCCATAGAAGAGATTGCCGGGAAACTGGGACTTAAAACCGAACACTTGGAGAAATTCGGGAAATTCAAGGCAAAAGTCTCTCCGGAAGTCATACATAAGAAAAAAGAGCACAGAGGAAAGCTGATCATGGTGACGGCCATGACTCCCACTCCGGCCGGGGAAGGGAAGACCACGACGTCTATCGGCTTGGCCGATGCTATGAACCAGATCGGGAAGAACACAGTCGTCGCCTTGAGAGAGCCCTCACTCGGACCCGTGTTCGGGATGAAGGGAGGAGCGACAGGAGGCGGATACGCTCAAGTTGCCCCCAGAGAAGAGATCAACCTGCATTTCACCGGGGATATCCATGCGATCACAGCCGCCCACAACCTTCTGGCCGCTATGGTGGATAACCGTCTTCATTTCGACGGTTCCTGCGGTCTGCTCGACTGCCGCCGGGTGACCTGGAAGCGCGTCATGGACATGGATGACCGCGTGTTGCGCGAAGTGGTCATCGGGATAGGGGGGCCTCTTCGAGGAATTGCACGAGAGACAGGATTTGATATCACCGCAGCCTCAGAGGTCATGGCGATTTTTTGCCTGGCTGTGGACCTCCAGGACCTCAAGGAAAGGCTGGGGAATATTGTTGTCGGCCAGTCTCCGGATAGAAAGCGTGTCTTTGCGAGGGAACTCAATGCGGAAGGATCTATGACCGCTCTGCTGAAGGATGCGCTCAGGCCTAACCTGGTCCAGACTCTGGAAGGAACGCCCGCATTGATCCACGGTGGACCGTTTGCCAACATTGCTCACGGCACAAATTCCGTTATCGCCACCCGAATGGGTCTGCAACTGGCGGATTATGTGGTGACAGAATCCGGATTCGGGTCGGACCTCGGAGCAGAAAAATTTTTCGATATTGTCGTCCGTACCGGGCATATCCCTTCGCCTGATGCGTGTGTTTTGGTCGCCACACTTCGGGCTCTCAAGCTCCACGGAGGAGTCGAATTGAAAGATGTGGACATTGAAAACGTGAAGGCGGTGGAGCGGGGTTTTTCCAATCTCCAAAAGCATATGGAAAACATGAGGATTTTCGGGATTCCTTTTGTGGTGGCCATCAATAGGTTCCCTTCGGATACTGAAGCAGAAATCGAGAAAGTCAAAGAGTTGTGCGGAAAGGAGAAGACGCGTGTGGCTTTGAGCGAAGTGTTCGCCAAAGGAGGAAAAGGGGGAACGGAGTTGGCGCAGGAGGTTTTGAAGGCCATTGAGAAAAACGAAAACAGGTTCCAACTGCTTTATCCTTCGGACATGCCGCTCATCGAAAAGATCGAGACCGTCGCTCAAAAGATCTATGGGGCCTCATCCGTGGCCATGGAAGGAAAAACCAGACGAAAGATCAGACGTCTTGAAAAGGCCGATTTCGGAAGTCTTCCGGTATGTATCGCCAAAACACAGTACTCTCTCTCCGATGATGACGAAGCTCTGGGCAGGCCTGAGGATTTTACTCTGATCGTGACCGATGTCTCTCTCAGTTCCGGGGCGGGTTTTGTTGTGGTCTACTGTGGAGATATCATGACCATGCCGGGACTCCCAAAGGTCCCTTCAGCCGAGAAGATCGATGTCACCGAAGACGATAAGATAACCGGTTTGAGCTGACTCGGGGAACATTCCCGTTCATTCGCGTCAGAGTTTCACTTTGGTTCTGGAATGAAATTCCAGTTAAAAAGTCTGTTTTTATCCTATTTTTTGCCCGCCCATTTGAGCTGCTGATCCATCAGATCCAACGGGTAGGATATCTCGACATCCGTGATCTTTCCAGATTCATTTTTGACCAGCGAGAGCTCTGGGACGACAAAAGCGATGAAATCGGGATACTCGATCTCCTGGCATCTTTCTATGACTTCGTCTCTGAGAGCTGAGTCGATTTTGATGGCATAGGTGTTGATGAGTTTTTTCGCGGCTTCGAAATCTCCCTCCGCTTTGATGCGCATGATCTCAGCAAGTAGCTCGCCGATCCCTTCGCGGAAAAGGTCGAAGTTCTTGACTCTCCTGTAAGTTTTTCCTCCTTCTCGGTAAGTCTCCACGGCTTGAGTTTTCTCTTCCAAGTAAACCTGGATCAGATGCCCAGCCCTCATGTGGTCGTCCTCTATCCTGTCTCCTGTTTTTATCCTTCTCAGCATGGTGAGGTCGCCCATAGCCTCTAATATGTATCCTGCCTTGGCGGCGGCTGTGTTAGGAAGAATGCCGAGTTCTACGAGCTTCGGGTCGTACAGGCTCCAGAGCGCCATCAGGTCTGCTCTGGCTTCCTCGAGTGTGTTGTAGTATTCCTGGAGATAGAATGAAGGATCTTCTGTGAGTTTCGAGCTGACTTTTCCCGAGCCGTGTCCGATCACCTCGTGCATGGCGATGATCACATCCACGGCCAGACTGCCGTATTTTTGCGCAAGCTCTTTTTCTTTTTGTGTTTCCAGGAATTCCTCGGAGGACTTTCCGCCGGTCACTTTCCGAGCGTCGCGCATAACGTTGTGAAGAAGAACGCTCTTGCTCCCGTAATTTTCCCGGATTTCCTGTTCGTTGGGCAGATTGATCCCGGCCGGGATTCGGGGGCCGGCATGGCCTCCGGCATTGACGACATCGATGGAATTGGCCACCGGAATCTGAGCGTGCGTCTTTTTGTAATCCTCTTTCCAGGGTGAGTTTTTCTCGAAATACTGGGCGTTAGCGGCCAGGTCTTTCATCATCTGAGTGGTCTTTTTGTTGACATAGCTGATCACGCCTTCCCATTCTCCCTTCATGCCGCGTGAATCTTTGTAATTCTCGATGAATCCGATGATGAAATCGACAGTCGGGTCATCTTTCAGCCAGGAAATGTTGGCCTTCCGGAAGGAATCCGGGTCGCCCGTTTCGAAGTAATCGATCATGTGTTGAAGAGTGACTTTTTGCTGGTCACCCGCGTAAGGAAGAGCGAGCCGGAGGTTGGCGATGACTTCAGAAAGCTCTTTTTCATACAGGCCGGCAGGAAAATCCTTATTTCCTGTTCTCCACACCACTTCTTTCACTCTCCCTTTTTCTTTGATGACTTTTGAATTCAGAGGGTATTTTTCTTTGAATCCCTCAAGGTCTTGAAGCGTGACATCGGGTGCATAGAAGTTATTCGCGCTCGCAGTGAGGATATCATGGCCTGGCGGAGGTGTTTTGGCTGTGACGAGAGGCTCGAATTCGGAGTCGAAGATAGCCTTTTCCAGCCTTTTCAGCTTTGTTTCTAAGGTTTCATTTTCTTCGAGGTCGAACTCGGCTCCGTTTTTTTGAGCTGTCCGGGCAGCCAAGAGGAACTCATCAAATGTGCAGGAGGGGACGAATTTTATCTTGGTGCGGGAGTTGTACTGGCAGTGGTCGATCCAGAAGAGTTTTGTGTAATCGAGGATGGATTGAAAAACAGCGGTGTCTATTCCTTTCGTGTGAGTGACGATTTCCTCCAGCATGTCTTTGATTTCTAACGCATGCCGGTGGCTCTGGTCGTAATCGATCCGTTCTCCGGCGATGACCGCTTGAGCGAGGTAATACGCCAGGATCTTTTCATTCAAGTTGAGTTCTTCAAAGCCATCCGCGTAGAGCTGAGCCACTGCGGTCGTGCTGACCTGCTCCAGGAACACGGGCAAATCCTCATCCGATTCGACCTTGGACTTGCCACAATGATTTAAAAACAATACGATCAAAAACCCGCACAGCCAAAAAATAAAAATGCCATTGGCTGTGACTCGAAGGATTTTTTTCATCATTTTCCTCCTCTTTTCATAGTGCAGAGATGAGTACTCATTTTATCCTGTGTTCTCTCTTTAATCAACCCGACTTTTCCAGGGGAAATGCGACAGTCTGCTTTCAAATAGGACTGAGATTCGCGGCGGGTTTACACCCTCCATCAATTGTGATAAAAAAGGGAGGTCTTTATATCAAATCCATTTTAGAAAGGCTTGATCAATGTGTGAATTGCGGGATGTTTTTATTGTCGGAGCCGCTCGAACGGCTATCGGGAACTTTTTAGGAACCCTTAAGGATTTTAGAGCGACAGATTTAGGAGGATTGGCCATCAGGGAAGCGGTAAAGCGGGCGGCAGTTCAAGGAAAAGATGTTGATGAGGTGATCATGGGAAACGTTGTCTCGGCAGGGATCGGTCAGGCTCCTGCCAAGCAGGCGGCGATGAAAGGCGGGATTCCTCCCACGGTCAGCTGTTTTGCTGTGAACAAAGTCTGCGGCTCTGCCCTGAAGGCGGTGTCCCTGGCCGCCCAGGCGATCTGGCTCGAAGAGAAGGAGATAATCGTGGCTGGCGGGATGGAAAGCATGAGCCAGGCCCCGCATCTCCTCTGGGGTGCAAGGGAAGGCGTCAAGTTTGGAGACATGAAGATAAAGGATTCCATGATCCTCGATGGGCTGTGGTGTGCTTTCGATGACCAGCACATGGGCATGACAGGGGAAGTGGTGGCCATGAAATTCGGCGCCGCTCGGGAAGAACAGGATGCCTATGCCGCCAGCAGCCACGAGAAGGCCCTGCATGCCATCGAGAAGGGATATTTGAAGGAGGAGATCATCCCGGTCGAAGTTCCCCAGAGAAAAGGAGATCCCGTGATTTTCGATGTGGATGAGGGGCCTCGGAAGGACGCCACAATCGAGAAATTGTCTAAGCTCAGACCTGTTTTCAAGAAAGATGGGACAGTCACGGCCGGAAACGCGTCTAGTTTGAATGACGGAGGTGCGGCTGTGGTTGTGGCCTCAGCGGATGCGGTGAAAGACAAGAAGCTTCAACCTATGGCCCAAATTCTGGGCTCCGCGACGAACGCTGTCGAACCCTCAATGGTGATGTACGCGCCAAAAGGGGCCATTGAGAAGCTGTTGGCCGATATCGGATGGAAGATCGATGAGGTCGATCTTATCGAGATTAACGAAGCCTTTTCTTCTCAACTCGTTGTGTTAATAAAAGAGCTGGGCCTGGACAGGGAAAAAGTCAATGTCCATGGAGGAGCCGTGGCTTTGGGTCATCCGATCGGAGCCACGGGAGCAAGGATTCTCACAACCTTGATCTATGCTCTCCAGCACAGGGATATGAAAAAGGGCATAGCGGCACTCTGCCTCGGCGGAGGAGACGCGGTAGCCATGGCTGTGGAACTGGTTTGAAAAAGGAGGGATAATGGCAGTCAATAAAATAGGAGTGGTGGGCGCCGGCACAATGGGAACGGGTATTGCCCAGGTTGCGGCCGCCTCCGAGTTCGAAGTCGTCCTGAACGATACGGCTGAGGAGTTACTCCAGCGGTCAGTGAAAGCCGTGGATAAAAGCCTCACAAAGCTCTCTGAAAAAGGGAAGATCGAAGGAGACATTTCCAAAATCCTCTCTCGCATAAAGACCACGACAAAATTAGCGGACCTTGGAAAAGTTGAATTTGTGGTGGAGGCTGTTTTTGAGGATTTTGAGGTGAAAAAGAAACTGCTTTTGGAGCTGGACAAACTGCTCGACCCGAAAGTGATCATCACCAGCAACACATCCTCCATTTCCATAACGCGTTTGGCCGCTTTGACGAGCCGCCCGGAGAGATTCATGGGCATGCATTTCATGAATCCTGTGCCTCTGATGGCACTCGTAGAATTGATCAAAGGCATCGCCACTTCACAGGAGACCTTCGAGGAGGTGAAATCCCTTGCTGAAAAAATGGGGAAGGTCCCTGTGGAAGCCAATGATTTTCCTGGTTTTATTTCCAACCGGATTCTTCTCCCGATGATCAACGAAGCCGTGTTTGCTTTGATGGAGGGGGTGGGAAGCGCAGAAGCCATCGATACGGTGATGAAGCTGGGCATGAACCATCCGATGGGCCCTCTGGCCTTGGCTGACTTGATCGGATTAGATGTTTGCCTCAACATCATGGAGGTGCTGTATGAGGGCTTCCGGGATCCGAAGTACAGGCCCTGTCCTCTGCTGCGAAAGATGGTGGATGCGGGATACCTTGGCCGCAAAAGCGGAAAAGGATTTTATGGTTACAGCAAGTGAACTTGGGATTTATTCTGGCCGGATGGACGTTCGTATGTTTAAGAATCTTTAAATATAGGTTACAATAGGAATCACCGGAAAGGCGTGTGTTTCCGAATAGATTGAAGCCCATGGATGTGGGGAGGAAAAAATGAACGAAGACGCTGACGAAAAACAAGGTTCAAGGAATAAAGCGATCGAGGCGGCGGTTTCTCAGATCGAGAAGCAGTTCGGCAAGGGAGCTGTGATGAAACTCGGGCAGAAGGAAGTGGCGATTCGAGTTCCTGCAATTCCCACTGGCTCCATCGCTTTCGATTTAAGCCTTGGAATCGGAGGCTTTCCGAGAGGAAGAGTGGTCGAGGTTTTTGGCCCTGAAGCCACAGGAAAGACGACCCTTGCGCTTCATGTTATAGCTGAGGCCCAGAAGCTGGGCGGACAGGCAGCCTTTATAGATGCCGAACATGCTCTGGATCCCGTTTATGCGGCCAGTGTGGGCGTGGATGTGGATGATCTCCTGATATCCCAGCCCGATTTCGGTGAGCAGGCCCTGGAGATAGCGGAGATGCTTGTCCGCAGCAATGCCGTCGATGTGATTGTGGTGGATTCTGTGGCCGCCCTTGTTCCCAAAGCAGAGCTTGAAGGCGAAATGGGGGATGCCCATATGGGTCTGCAAGCGCGACTCATGTCTCAGGCTCTCCGGAAGCTGACAGCTATAGTCAGCCGGTCGAAGACATGCTTCATTTTTGTGAACCAAATTAGAGAAAAAATCGGTTTTTTCCTGGGAAGCCCCGAGACGACGACAGGAGGAAGAGCGCTGAAATTTTACTCATCATTGAGGATCGACATCAGGAGGCTGGCCACCATCAAAGAAGGCGATAAAGTCATCGGAAATAGGGTGAAAGTGAAAATTGTCAAGAATAAGATGGCCCCTCCTTTCAGACTTTCTCAGTTCGACATCATCTATGGAGAGGGGATATCCAAAGAAGGCGACCTGGTTGACACCGGGCAGGAGGCGGGAATCATTGAAAAAACCGGGACCTGGTATTCTTATAAAGGAGAACGGCTGGGCCAGGGTCGCGAGAATGTCAAGAAACTGCTGAAAGAGAACCAAGAACTTGCGGCCCAATTGGATGCAGAAATTCGAAGAGCCGTTGGGCTCCTTCCTGAGGAAAAGTCCCCGAAAAAGCCGCAGGAGAAAAAGGAAGAGAAGACCGAAGAATAACCTGCCGAAGAGTCGCGTCAAAAACGAAGCCATTCATTAAGGTCAGCAGCACCACACAGCAGATCAAAAATTTTGGTGTTCCTTCATTTCTCTTTTCACGAAGCGGGCGACGTCTTCCGGTGTGGCAGACCAGACATCCTTGAATTTTTTGCATGGGGGGATGTGTCTTTCGAACATCGCCATACGCTTCTGGTGTTCGGTGTATTTGGGCCGCGTGGTGAGTTTACATCGGGGATTATGTCAAAGAGTACAGGATTACCACGGTTGGCCGACGACGGTCATGTAGACAACACTCTCCTCTTCGCCGTCAATCCCGAGGAGCGCGTTCACCTCTTCATCGTAGAGAGCTCCGATCTGGCATGTTCCAAAGTTGAGGGAGACTGCGGCGAGAGCGAGATTCTGGGCGATGTGTCCGGCGTCGAGATAAACGTAACGGTAGGCTCTCTGGTTGTATTTCCACTTTGAGCGCTGGAACACCGCTGTCCAGATGAAAACGACGTTGGCGGAGAAGGCCATATCCTGGTCAAGAGCAGCGCGGGCAACGGATTCTCGAAAATCGCCTTTCTCGAGCTGTTCGAGTTCATGGTTCCGCACTCCGTAATGATAAATTCCGGGTTCAATCTCCTCGATGTTGTGAGCGGCAAGATAGGTCTCCACAGGATAGAGAGCCCCGGCTGATGGGGCTGCGCGGAATTCGAAGCCAACGGCTTCGTGTGTGATTCCCTGAGTGGACCAGAGGAGCTGGCTCAGGTCATTCCTTGCCATCGGCTTAGACTTGAAGTTCCGTATGCTGCGGCGGCGGTTTATCGCTTCCCAGAGAGGCATCCCTCCTTTTATTTGGACAGCGTCCAGTTTGTATTTGGGAGCATCTGGATAGACTTTGTAGGCTTCGGGCTTGGAATGCCAGAGAAGGGGGCCGCCCCCGAGCTTTCCCCGGATGTACTGTGTGTCTTTCTGGAAAAAGTCACCTGTGCCTTTTTTCATTTTTCTTCCTTTGTGGATTGATATAATTTTTTCATTTTTTCTTTTTGATCTCTGCGAGATTCTTTTTGGCTTCTTCGAGTTTGGGATCGAGCTCCAAGGCCTTTTTATAAAAACTTCTCGCTTTTTCCAAGTTGCCGGTTTTCGCGTACATGTTTCCGATTTCCAGATGAAGTTCGGCATTCTTGGGATCAAGTTCCAGGAAAATATCTGCCAGAGCAAAGACATCTTCGATATTTTGAGTTCTTTCCAGATGTCTCGCGATCAAAGAGAAGCGGTTCAGGGAAACGCTGGGATGGTCGGGGTCCAGCCCAAAGGCTTCCTTAAAGTATTTCCGTGCGTCTTCCACGTTGCCTGTCCAGAGATGGGCGGTGGCAAGGTGGCTGGCTGCGGCAGGAGATCTGGGATAGAGCGTGTAGCAGAAGTTAAATATTTGGAAGGAGATTTCCGTTTCATCGTTCCACAAGTGATACAGTCCGGACTCTCCCATCTCCCGGCTGAAATCCGGGTACAGGCTGGCTTCGAAAAAAGTCTCGGTCAAGCGGGGAATCCATTCTTTAAAGTCAGTCTTCATTGTAATACAGAGATTGCGGATAGACTCGGTGTAGACTGTTGACCACTCTTTGACCCAGTCGGAGATCAATCCCGAGAATCCTTCTGAAAATTTGAACTTTTTCTTGTCGGAGGGCCACTGACTGCTGATCTCAATGTAATCTTTGAAGAAGAAAAGAGGGCCTTTCTTGTGATAACTGTGAAATTTATCTTCACCCAGATTCTCTTTCAGAGTGGAAGCCATGAAGGTGCCAACTTTTATGAATGCTTGACCAGAAAGAGGGTGAAAGCCATTATATATCCTCTTTTTCGCATCTTTGATATTTCTTTCGATAACATTCTTTTTAACATGCCTGTTGAAGTGGGAAAAAGCTTTGGCCAGTTCCTTCTCTCCTGCGAGGACATTCTTACCGCGCCAATCATAGCGGCTCATCCCGTAGGAGAAAATGCCCGCGCAGCAGTCATAGATGACCTGTTCCGGCTCATCGGAGACATACACGGAGCTGTCCATGTCTTCCTCGCAAACCAGCTCAGCCAATCTTCTGACGTAGGGCATGAGATTGAGCCGTTCCAGGTTCGAGGCGATGGCGACAGCGAATCTCTCTTTGGGAAAAATGAGAAGACGCGTGCGAGTTTCAGGCTGGGAGCCTCCATGACTGACCTGGAAATGGCCTCTCCACGGCCGGACTCCCCATCCCATCCCGTATCCAGTGGACCGGCCGTCCTGTGTCGCCATCGAAGTGAACATCATATTCCATGTCTCTTCTTTCAAGAGCTTCTTATCCATTATTCCTGTGGCGTATTTGAGGAGGTCGACCACCGTAGATCGGGTCCCCCCGCCAGCGAATCGGCTGGAGATATCCACGTATTCTGAGTTCTTGATTTGGCCGTTGATGAGACGGTATCCGCGGACACGGTTCTGGATAATGTCTACGGGATCGTCCATACGGGAATTCGTCATGCCAAGAGGAATGAAGATGTTCTTTCGGATATAATCCCCGTAGGATTCTCCCGATACGCCTTCGATGACAGCTCCCAGGAGGTTATAGCCGTAACTTGAGTAGTGATAGCGTGTGCCTGGCTCGGCGACCAGGTCGAAATCCTGGAAAATGGCCAGCGCATCCTTTGTATTTTTGTGAACCTTGATGCGTCCCTCCACATCGTAATTCTGGTAGTGGCTGATTCCACCCAGATGACCCAGGAGCAGGCGAACAGTGACCGGCCATTTTTTCCTGGGAAAATAGGGAACATAAGTTTGAACTTCAGCGTCAAGGTTGATTTTCCCTTCCTCGGCAAGCTTCATCACCGCGATGGCCGTTAGGGTTTTGGTGATCGAGGCCAAGCGGTATGCGCTGGCTGGCTTAGTCAGAACCTGATTTTCGAGGTCAGAGTATCCGAATCCTTTGGCCCAGGTGAAGTCGTCTTTCATGAACGCAACGGACAAGCCCGGGACTTTGTCCTGAGCCATTCGCAGTTCTGCGAACTTTTCGAATTTCTTTATCGCTTCAGCCAATGAAGACTGAGCCTCTGCAGATGAGTCAGGATAGCCACTGTTGAGGAATATCCACAGGACACACAGAATGATTATAAAAAACGGCTTGAATCGCTTTGTCATGAGCTTATCCTCCTCAGAAGACGCGTTTGAGTCCACTCGACAACCGGCCTTCCTCAAAGAATGAACGAAAATCGTCAAACGTCATTGGACAAAACCCACAGCAAGAAAAAGAAAAAGAGCGATGCCCGCTGCCAGGAAAGCATACGGAAGCTGAGTCCGGACGTGGTCGATATGATCTGTTGCAGCCGCCATAGAAGAAATGATGGTTGTATCGGAAATCGGGGAACAATGGTCGCCAAAGACTCCGCCTCCCAGGACTGCGGCTATGATTAAACCCGGATGGAGTCCGATTATATTGATCATCGGCACGGCAATCGGAATCATGATGGCAAAAGTTCCCCACGATGTCCCGGTGGAAAATGCGATGAAACAGGAGACGATGAACACGACGGCAGGAATGAGACCGGGATGGAGAGTGGATTCTGCGGCTTGAGCGACAAACTCCCCTGTTCCCAGAGCTTTACACGTGTCACCGATGGAAAAGGCCAAAATCATCAGGACGGCCACAGGAATAAGACCTCCCACGCCTTTCATGAAAATGTCCGTGATCTCTTTGATTCTCAGTATTCCCTGGGCACGGTAGGCAATGGCCCCAGCGAGGAGCCCGAGGATGACTGCCCACAGGACAGCGACAGATCCTTCGCCCTCCATCATGTTCCCTTTCCCCGAGATGAGAAGAGCAACAGGCATTGTGACCACCATGGTCGCCACGGGAAGAACCATGTTGAATGCTCGAGGCGGGATTCCTTTTTTGGCCTTCATCGACACAATGTCTGTCGAGATCAGAGGTTCGGCTCCGTCACGGAGAATCTTGTTCTCGACTCTGACGCGGTGTTCGGCTTTTTTCATCGGGCCGAAGTCCTTTTCTCTCAGAATGACGAACAGGACGAGGAGCAGAGCGAAGATGGCGTAGAAATTATACGGGATGGAGGCCAGGAGATATTTTATGGGATGCTCGACATCTTGTTTTCCAAGCTCTCTGATGACAAAAGCTCCCCAGGCATTAAGGGGTATAAGGACGCATTTAGGCGCAGACGTGGAGTCGAGAATATAGCTGAGCTTTTCGCGGGATATCTTGAGCTTATCCATTATCGGCCTGGTCGCAGCTCCGGAGACGAGAACACAAATGCTGGATTCGATAAAGATTATAAAACCGAGGAACCAGGCCAACAGCCCGGCTTTTTTTCGCGTCCTGACATGGCCCCTCCCCACAACCCAGTTGACAAAGCCTTTCATGCCTCCGGAGTACTGTGTGAATGTGATGATCGCGCCGATCATGGCGCTGAACAGAATCACGCGTGTGTTATCCGGGTCTGTGAACACGCCGATAAGGGAATTGACTGTTTGAATAAGCCCCTGGATGGGATTCCAGGAATGTATGATGGTCCACCCGAGCCATATGCCAAAGATCAAAGAGATGTAGACATGTTTAGTCCTGATGGCGAGTGCGATGGCGAGAAGGGGAGGAAGGATGGAAAGCCAGCCGAAAGTTTCCATATCAGATTATTTTTTAAGACATATAGCACTGGAGTCGGGATATGTCAAATCTGGAAAACTGTATTGGTCTGACAGGTTGACAGTACTTTTTCACGACCATGCATGCGAGTTATACGAGATTTCGGTGGGAGCCATCTGAATAGAATTGTCAGACTCAGCTGCAAATTTCCTCTTGATAATTTCGGAGAAGATGCAGTATAAGGAAAAAGTGAGGGGAAAAGATTGAATAAACCTGAATACTTTTAGTCCAATATTTGGTAAAATATTTATAACCAAGGAATGGTGCGCTTTATGAACAACATTTTAGAATTTTTGTTCGGCTGGATCAAAAACATACATGATTTTCTCAACGGTTTAGACATTATGAATTCTGTTTTTCTGATCTTGCTCCTGGTCATCGCCGTATGGCTGTTCGTCACAAACAGGAGAATCAAAAGAGTCATCCGGGATCCCTTAAAGAAATACGACGACGATATCAAGAAAAAGCAGAAAGAGCTGGACCGCGAAAGGGTATCGGTGAGAGCTTATGTCGAAAAAGAAGTCGAAAAAGTCAGGCAAGTTCAGAATGAGCTGAAAGCGGAGGTCGAGAAAGAAATTCAAGCCGTGAAAGTCTTGCCTTTGAAAAGAAGAATTGCCGAGAAGAAGACAACTGCAGAGACAAAGACGAAGCCAATGACAAAGCCAAAGCCAAAGATAAAGAAGAGAATCATTCCTGAAGAACTCAAAACGAAAATGAGGAAAATAAAAAAGCGGGTTGTTCCGAAAAGAGTAGAGCGGCCTGCACCGGGTGAGATTGAAGCTCGAGAAGTGGAAGAAATTAAGGCCCAGCTCCAAACCGATGAGGCCGTCCCGGAAGCTCCTGACCTTCCAGAAGCCGAGGATAAGATTGAGGAAGAGCCAAAGCCAAAAGTAGAAATGAAGGATCCGTTGGAGAAAAGGGTGCTCCAAGAGCAGGACCTGGAGGAGGGTGAGAAAGAAGAAATAATCCCCCCCAAAGAAAAAAAGAAAGAGCCCACAAAGGCTAAGGAGGGCAAGCTTCCCACCGAACAGTATTTCATCCTTTCAGCGATCGGAGATGAACCGGATAAAACCATGCAGGAAGATGCGATGTTCAAGACCTTCCAGATGGCATTTGAGGAAAAGAGTAAAGAAGATTTTGATCATGCGGTAAAGAAGCTGGAAGAACGCGGTTTTGTCACGCGAGAAAAACCTTCGGGTTACAGGGTGTGGATCAAAACCACGGATGAAGGCCTGGAATTTTATCAGAATAGCAAGTAATACAATCCTTCCCAAAGATTTTTTCTTTTTATGAAAACGGAGATCCCAACAATAATTTTTTGAAATATGACTTGCAGTTTGCGGCGTGATGGTGTTGGGCCTATGTTGAGGAGAGATGTTTTTTCAGATACTGGCCGGTGTGAGATTGTTTGGATCTGGCGATTTCCTCGGGCGGCCCCTGGGCGACGATGTGCCCGCCTTTATCTCCCCCTTCTGGACCCAGGTCGATGACGTGATCGGCGCATTTGATCATATCGAGATTGTGCTCGATGACCACGACTGTGTGTCCCTCATCCACCAGTTTTTGAAATGACCGAAGGAGAATGGAGACATCATCCGGGTGGAGACCGACGGTGGGCTCATCAAAGAGATAGAGGGTCCTCTTGTCCCTCTGGTGGGTGAGATGGTGGGCGAGCTTGATCCTCTGGAGCTCCCCGCCGGACAGAGTCGTCGTGGGCTGGCCTAATCTCAGATACCCCAATCCCACCTCGCAGAGCGGGGACAATTTTTTCTTGATTTTCGGATGTTCCGAGAAAAAATCTAAGGCCTCAGAGACGCTCATCTGCAGAACCTGGTCGATGGTTTTGTCTCGGTATTTGATTTCGAGAATCTCGCTCTTGAACCTCTTCCCCTTGCACGCCTCACAGGTGAGCACCACATCCGAGAGAAACTGCATTTCGACGATGAGCTGGCCCGCCCCTTTGCATCCTTCACACCTTCCTCCGGGAGTGTTGAAAGAGAAAAATCCGGGTTTGTATCCCTGAGCTTTGGCCTCTCGAGTCTGGCTGAATACGGCCCTGATCTCATCCATGGCCTTGGTGTAGGTGGCGGGGATAGAGCGGGGCGATGTGCTGAGAGGAGACTGGTCGACCATGATGATCTTGTCGATGTGTTGGTTTCCTCTGATTTCCCTGAATCCATCTCTGGCTTCTCCCCGCCATCCCTTGTACAGAACGTCGAGGAGCAGAGTGCTTTTTCCCGATCCCGATACTCCTGTGGTGCAGGTGAAAACATTCAACGGGATTTTGATATCCAGATGCTTGAGGTTGTGCATGTGCGCATCTCTAATTTCGACATACTCTCTGGAGAGTCTTCGTTTTTTCGGGATTTCGATCTTTTTTTCGTCTCTCATGTATTGGGCCGTGAGAGATTCACGCTGTTCGAGAAATTTATCCATGGGGCCGCTAAAAATGACTTTCCCTCCCGCTTCTCCTGCACGGGGACCCAGGTCGATCAAGTATTCGGCAGATTTTATGATTTCCGGGTCGTGCTCGACCACAAGGACCGTATTCCCGATATCTTTCAGAGATTTGAGGATTTCCACGAGACGGTGATTGTCCCGGGCATGGAGTCCGAGGCTCGGCTCGTCCAGGACAAAAAGCGTGCCCACAAGAGAGGCGCTCAGTGCGGCGGCCAGGTTAATTCTCTGCGCCTCGCCTCCGCTCAACGTGAAAGTCATCCTTTCCAGGGTGATGTAATCCAGACCGACCTCGAGCAGGAATTTCAGCCTGTCCTGGATCTCATCGATGAGCTTTTCTGCGACCTGCTTCTGGAAGGGGGTGAGCTTGAGCTTTTTAAAAAAATCGAAAGCCTCACGAACTGTCATCTGGACGACCTGGCCGATCGAGAGCCCTTCGATCTTTACGTTTAAGGCCTGCGCGTTGAGGCGCATCTGATCGCATTCGGGGCAAGGGATGTATTTCCGGTACCGGCTCAGAAAAACGCGCACCTGGACTTTATATTTTTTTCGCTGGAGTCTCTCGAAGAAACCCTTGATCCCCCTATAGCGGCCCTCGCCCTCGAATATAAACTTCTTCCATTCGTCTTTGAGATCCTTAAACGGAATATCCGTGGGAATCCCCCGGCTCTGGGCTTCGTGGATCAATTTCCTCATCAGCCGGCGCGAGACAGGTTTGGTCCAGGGTTCCACGGCTCCTTCTTCAAGAGATTTGCTCTTGTCGGGGATGATCTTATCCTCATCCAGAACGGCCAAGTCGCCGAAGCCGTGACAGACGGAGCAGGCTCCCTGAGGACTGTTGAAAGAGAAAAGGTTGGGAAAAGGCTCTTCGTACAGGATCTCGCACGTCTTGCACTCCAGTTTGTCGGAGAAAATAAACTCCTGGTTTGAATCTGTCCGGACCTTGATTTTTCCGCTCCCTTCACGCAGGCCGATCTCTAGGGAGTCCACAAGCCTTTCTCTTTCCTCTCTTTCCAAAGCCATCCTGTCGACAAGGACATCGATCGCACTTTCTTTTTCGAGTTTAGCTTTGTCAATGGGGAGTGTCGTGTTGTTTTGGATGACCCTGAAAAAGCCTTTTTTTCGGAGAGAACCAAGACCTTTGTCCATCGGCCAGGAAAAAGAGATCTGGATTTTGGTTTGAGAGGGGAGTTTGAAGAGTGTTTCGACGATCGAATCAATCGTGTCTCTTCGAACCGGATTGCCGCATTCGAGGCAGTGGATCGTGCCGATCCGGGCAAAAAGAACCCTCAAAAAATCATAGATTTCTGTGACAGTGGCCACAGTCGAGCGTGGATTTTTCGTAACCGCTTTCTGTTGAATCGCGATGGCGGGAGTGATGCCTTCGATGAGGTCGGCGTCGGGTTTATCCATTCGTTCCAGAAACTGTCGGGCATAGGAAGAGAGAGATTCAATATACCGGCGCTGACCTTCGGCATAGAGAGTGTCAAATGCCAAAGAGGATTTTCCCGAGCCGCTCACGCCTGTAATGATGATGAGCTTATCCAGGGGAATGTCGAGGTTGATGTTTTTCAGGTTGTGAACCCTGACTCCCCTGAGAACGATCGTGTTTTTCATGATATCATTATTTCTTTCAGCTGTTATTTTCTAAAGTGAAGTTTGTTTCTGACAACTGAATTATTATAAGTCTAATGCGCAGAGGATAAAAGCGGAAAAAGGGGCCTGGCCCCTTTTTTTATTTTTTCTCCTTTTTTGTTTTGTTATAATGGGCGCGCTCCCCAAAAGGAGGCAGACATGCGAAAAGGGACAAAGTTGGCTTTGATTCTTGGGGCGATCCCGTTTGTCACTCTTGTTTTTGCCCTTCCTCTGGTGAACCGGATCGAACCTGTGATATTGGGCCTGCCTTTTCTGCTCTTCTGGATTCTCACCTGGGTCATCCTCACTCCTCTCATTCTCTTTGTGGCCTATCTCCTGGAAAAGAAGTACAACCCGCCTGATGAGGAGGATAAGAATTGAACCCCGCTCTGATCATTATTTTTGCCACGATCATCCTGTCCTCTTTCCTGGGCATTTATGCCGGGAAAAAAGTCAAGATGAACCTGGAAAACTGGACTGTGGGAGGACGCCGGTTCGGGATCATTATCATCTGGCTTCTGATGGCCGGGGAGATCTACACGACCTTCACTTTTCTGGGAGCCAGCGGCTGGGCCTATTCCAAGGGAGCTCCGACTTTTTACATCCTGATATACGGCGCCCTTGCGTATACGGTTTCCTTTTTTGTGCTGCCAGCCCTCTGGAAAGTGGGCAAGAAGTACGGCCTTCACACGCAACCCGATTTTTTCATTCATCGATACGACAGCCGCTATCTGGGCGTTTTAGTTGCACTGATCGGCGTGGTGTGCATAATCCCCTATCTTCAGCTCCAGCTCAAAGGTTTGGGCTTGATCGTTCAAGTGGCCAGCAACGGGGCGGTTCATCCTCACGTCGCCATCGGGATTTCTTTTGTCCTGACCTGTGCTTTTGTGTACACCAGCGGAATCAAAGGCACAGCCTGGGTCGCTATTGTCAAGGATGTGATGATGATTCTCGCGGTCTTTATCGTGGGCATCGGAGTTCCGTATATCTATTTTGGCGGTTTCGGGAAGATGTTTCAAAAATTGATCCAGCAAAAACCTGAATTCCTGGTTTTTCCCGGAGCGGCTCCACATATGAATGTGATCTGGATCATGTCGACATTACTGGTCATGGGTATGGGTTTTTACATGTGGCCCCATGTGTTCGGCTCTGCTTTCTCGGCAAAAAGCGCCAAGATCATCAAAAGAAACGCCATAATCATGCCTTTTTACCAGATCCCGATTCTCCTCATAATTATGGTTGGGTTTACCGCTCTCCTGGTCATTCCCGCACTGGAGGATGGGGATATGGCCTTTCTGGCCCTGGTCAACAAGAGTTATCCCTCCTGGTTTATGGGATTTGTCGGAGCCGCCGGAGCGGTGACCGCCATGGTTCCTTCCGCTATCCTGGTTCTTTTCGCCTCTACTCTTTTAGCGAAAAATGTCTACCAGGCCGGTTTCAAGCCTCAGCTGAGTGAGGAAAAAGTCATGACTCTTTCGCGTTTCATGGTGCTGGTGATTATGACTTTTGCTCTGGTTTTTGCCATATTTTTCCCCAACGAGCTGGTCCCTCTTCTGATATTTGGCTACAACGGTGTCAGCCAGTTTTTTCCTGGAGTCGTACTGGGACTGTTCTGGAAACGCGTGACCCGAAAGGGAGTGTTGTACGGGTTGATCTCAGGAGTCACCGTGGTCCTTATTCTCATCCTGAGCAAAAATGATCCTTTCTTGAGCATGAATGCAGGATTTGTCGGCCTCGCGGTGAATTCATGCGTCACTGTTGGGATCAGCCTTATGACCAAGCCCTCGAATGGAGGATTCAAATGACTGATGGATTGAAGAAAGACGTAGAGAAGTTATCCGGAAGAATAATCGAATGGCGGCGCGATTTTCACCGTCATCCGGAGATCGCTTACGAAGAAGAGCGCACATCCTCTGTCATACGGAAATTCATGGATAGCCTGGATATACCCGTCTCGACATGCGCGAAAACAGGGTTGCGGGGAATTCTTGAAGGCATGCCCGGAGGAAAAACAGTAGCCCTGCGGGCGGATATCGACGCTCTTCCTCTCAAAGAGGAAGGAGACAAGGAATACATCTCGCAAAATCCCGAAGCGACTCACGCCTGCGGTCATGACGGCCATATGGCTATCCTGATGGGAACCGCGGAGGTCCTTGAGCGGAGGAAAGACCAGTTCAAAGGCAATGTTGTCTTTCTGTTTCAGCCCTCCGAAGAGAGAATTCCAGGGGGCGCCAAAAAAATGATCGATGAGGGAGCGTTAGAAGGCGTGGATACGGTGTTCGGGCTTCACCTCTGGCAGCCGCTGCCGACAGGTTTTGTCGGGATCGTGAAAGGGGCGATGATGGCCCAGCCCGATGCGTTCACGATCACCGTGAAAGGGAAAGGCGGCCACGGTTCTATGCCGCATACGACAGTGGACCCCATCCTCGTGGCATCCCATCTTGTGGTGAACATCCAGAGCATTGTCAGCCGTAACGTGGATCCTCTTAAACCTGTTGTGGTCTCCTTCGGGACCGTAAAGGGCGGGACCATATACAATATCATTCCCGGCGAAGTGTCTCTGACCGGAACAGTCAGGACCTTTGATTCCTCTATTCAGTCTTTAGCAGAAAAACGCTTGCAGGAAATCGTCGAAGAAACCTGCAAAACTTTTGGCGCCACAGCTGAGTTCGAGTATAAAAAAGGCTATCCTCCATTGGTCAACCCCGGGGCCACGACCGATTTTGTACTCGAGGTGACCCGAAAAACTTTGGGAAAAGACAGAGTACAGGAGATCGATCCGGTCATGGGAGGCGAAGACTTCGCCTATTTTCTCCAGAAAGTTCCCGGAGCCTTTTTATTCTTCGGGATGGGAGACGGGATGGAGTTTCCGCATCATCATCCTGCCTTTGACCTGGATGAGAAAGCGTTGCCCCAGGCGACGCTCCTGATGACCAGCCTCGCCTTGGAGTTCCTGGCAGCGGATAAATGAGAAATCGCAAATTGTTCTTGTTCGGCCGCTTCATCGTGAACGCGAGCAGAAATAGATAGAATAATACTTTTTAAGATGTGCATAATTCTTGAATTATGTAGAGAGAAATGAATTTTATACTTGTTTTGGCGGTGGCGTTGGCTCTGGCGATGGATGCCTTCGCCGTTTCTGTGGGAGTCAGCCTGCGTCCTGAAGGGCTCTCGTGGAAACAATCCTTCAGAATGGCTTTGTATTTCGGTTTTTTTCAGTTCCTGATGCCTCTTGTCGGCTGGCAGGTGACGCGAAGCATCCTCCTGGACTATATAGAGCCTCTAGACCACTGGGTGGCCTTCGGCCTGCTTCTCATCATCGGCGCACGAATGATCTCTGAATCCTTTCGATCTCAGAAGAAAACACAAGAAAGCCAGGCGGACCCGACACGAGGCTTTACTATTTTTGTGCTGTCTGTGGCGACCAGCATTGATGCGTTTGCGGTGGGAATAAGCTTTGCTGCCCTTCAGACGGCCATCCTCTATCCGGCTATAGTCATTGGGTTTGTGGCTTTTTTGATTACTCTTCTCGGGACGAAGATCGGTCCGCTTCTGGGCCGGTTGGCGGGCAAAAGGGCCGAATTATTCGGAGGTTTGGTCCTGATTCTGATCGGCGTCAAAATTCTTCTTGAGCATATGTGATCTCGAGGGCTTTCAGTTATTTTAGAGAATTTCGTATCTTCTCTAGGCTACCTTCATTCGGTATTTTCCATATTCTCGAAGTCCGGAACGCCCGTATGTATGATCAGTTTCCACTCTGAGTCGAGCTTTGTGTAGACCTTGCATGTCCTTCCCTTCCAGTGATTCTTTTCTCCTTCTAAGTCCACCCCAGAGCGTGTCGATATCCACCACAGCAAACGCTCCATCGCCCTGTTCAGAGATCACGATTTTTTGGATCTCCCTCTTGTTCTGGACGAGAGAATGCGTGTCGAGGAGTTGCTGCCAGCTTTTTTCCAACGCTCGCGATCGAACCGCCCTTGGACGAGAATCCAGTTCATCGGATCGTGCGCTTTTGGGTGCGGCGGTCAAGGCCAGACCATATCCGGATGGAATATGGTTAGGAGCGTCTCGACATCCTGAGTATCCCAGGCTTTAGTCTCTCTGTTTACGATTTCTTCGATCTCTTTTCTTATAACATCCATATTTACGCTCCTTTTGTGATTAAAAGAATAGGTTTATCCCGCCGTAGACGGAGAATCCAGGGACTCCATAGCCTTTGATCAATTCATATTCTTCATTCAGGATGTTGTCCAGCCTTAAAAAAGCCTGAGCATGGGGTGTCATGTCATAGGAAAGAACAGAGTTGAGCAAAGTGTATTCTGACAGAGTTACCCGTTCGGCCGGCCAGGTCGAGAAATCCAGGTCCTCGCTCTTGCCGATGTGGATGAGAGAAAGACGAATATTGACCTTTTTCAGGAAGGGAAGAAGAAGCGAGGCCGTAAATTTGTCCCGCGGCCTTCGGAGAAGAGGGGTGTCTGTATCCAGGTCCATGGCTTCGGTTCTGGTGTAAGACGCGTTCAACACCACTCCCTCACGAGGACGAGCCTGAAAAAGAAGCTCTAGGCCTTTGGATTCAGCTCTTCCGATATTGGTGTATCCCTGGGCAAAATCAAACTGAATAAGGTTCTTGTAGTCACTTTTGAAATATACAGCGCTGAGCAAGATCTTTCCTCTTGTGAGGTACTGCTCGATGCCTATATCCCAGGCAGTGGATTGTTCCGGCCTCAGGTCTTCATTCCCGACAGGGCCCAGAAATGTCGGGGGGGCATAAAGCTGGTAAAGGGAAGGAGATTTGAATCCAGTGCCCAGGGTCGCTTTGAGTTTGGTCTGGGTGGTCTTGATGAAATACGCGGGGGCGATACGATACGTCGTGGAAGTTCCGAACTGATTGTGCGTATCCCAGCGAATTCCGGCCGCCGCAAAAAATCTGGAGTCAACCCGGATTTGATTTTGCACATAAAATCCAGTGACTCGGGATTTTTCCAGGGGAAATAAGATAGAAGACGGCCCCCAAATCCCGTCAGAAAAGTATTCCGATTCCCCCTGTTCCTGTTGGTGGTCGATTCCGAATATCAGTGTGTTTGACTCGAGAAGAAAAAAGTTATTTTGCCAGTGAAGCTTGAGCAGTTTGCTCTTGAAATAGCCTTCTTCTGAATCGATAGGATGGGAAGTGTCTGGGGAGTTCTCATGTCTGCGGTCATAATCTACGAGAGAAAATCCCAATCGTTGTTCCCAGCGGTTGTTCATCAGCAGCGCGCGTATTTCTCCTTTTATGAAGTATGCCTCATTTTTCTGCAGATAGTTTGGGTCATCGCCGTAGGGACCGCCAAAGTTATCGGCTTCAATTCGAGCGTTTAGTGATCGAAGGATTATGTCCAGCTCAAGGTTATCCGTGAAGCGATAGCCGAACCTTCCCGAAAATGAAAGATTTCTGTAACCGTCCTTTTCCTCATTTCCTTCGTAATCAGTGCTGGCCGCAGAGAATCCGTTGTTCTGGAAATATGTCGTTCCGAGGGAATAGTGGACCTTTTCCGTTCCCCCACTCAGCCCGGCGCTGCCGAAGAATGTCCCGTAGGAACCGGTCGCGCTGGAAAGGGAGAATTTGGGTTTCCCCTGCCCTTTTTGGGTGATGATATTCACAACGCCACTCAGAGCGTCCGAACCGTAGAGAGTGCTCTGAGGGCCACGCAGAATCTCGATGCGTTCTATATTTTCGAGAGTGAAATGGGCCAGGTCAACAGAACGCGCGGGAGTGATGGGATCGTTGAGCTCGACTCCATCCATCAGGACTAAAGTGTGTTCCGAGTTTGCTCCTCGGATGAGAATCGAAGCCGCACCCCCAGGTGTCCCGTTTTGGATAACTGTGAGTCCCGGAATCTCTTCGAGAGTCCTGAGGACCGTGGCCTTTTTCATCCTATCCAAGTCCTCTTTCGAAATAACGGACACAGAGCTGGCCACTTCGTGGGCTGGGGTTTCGATCCTCGTGGCAGTCACGACCACGTGATGCTGGAGAGGAGGGATCTTCTTATCCTTTTCGTTCTTTTCCTGAGAGAGAAGAGGAGAGAAAAGAATGACTGCGGCGAGAACCACGCAGGGGGCTTTGTGTATCATTTGACTTTCTCCTAAGACTTTTCTGCCCCCGCGTCTTGATTCCACAGTCAGCAATCGGACGTCTGCTTTGACTTTTTCTTCAAGGGAAGTGAGTAAAAAAAATCAACCCAGTCTTCCTCCCGAAGACGGATCTCATACGTTTGGAGGGGGTTTCCTGACTTTCGGGTCTACCTCATTCCGGGCCTTCCCGTCTTCATGCGAGGACAGTGGCACGATCCGGAATTCGTCCCCGATTACAGTAGCGGGGGCTGTGTCCGATTTTCACGGACTTCCCTTTCCTCTAAACGCGAAACTCGATTGTCAAAGAAACTGAAACTTTTCCCCCTCATTAAAGGATATGTTTTCTTGCTTGTCAAGTGTTGATGCTGCAAAAAGAAGGGCAGGCTGTCATTTTCCGTGGGAAAAATGACAGCCTGTTGAAGGGGATAAATCAGTAGATAAGGGGATTTATCTGAAACTCCCAGTAAAAAGGAGGGGTTAAAAGGAGGGTTTGCACTGTGCGTGGTGCTTTTTTCTTGCTCATCTTTGTGCTCCATATATTAATACGCAGAAATTAAAAAAAAAGTTGCAGAATTTTAAATTCTCTCATAAAAATTATTATTAAAAGAATGTCTGTTGATAATGTCAGGCTGTTTCACGAGAATGGCTATTCAGTTTAACGGTGTGTGTTTATATGGCTGAAGAAACTCGATGGAAGGTTTTCCAGCGGAAAAAGAGAATTAAACAGGATTTTTCTGGCAAGAAAGGACAGAGAATCGAGTTTTTTTGTTTTTTGCCTTCCCCCTTTTATTAATACTACTACATAATTATATCATGAATTTTATTTCGATTTCAACATATTTTTTACAGTTTCAATAAATAGGCTGTTTGTACCCTTTTTTAACACGTTATGGCCTCAAAAAGCGCCTTTTTTTCCCTTTTTTGCAGAGGAATGAAATAATGCGGCCCTTTTTCAGGCTCTTTGACTATCCCTCCTAATTTTTTTAGAATGACCCCACAAAGGAGAGTGGGAATGAGGTATTAAGTCTTTCCTTGGCACAAAGGAGCATGATCATGGAAATGGACAAAAAATTATTCAGGCAATTTGGGTATAAATTTGTCGATTGGGTGTCTGATTACATGGGTGGATTGGAAAATTTTCCTGTGTGTTCTCCAGCCGAACCCGGGGATATCCGGAGGAAACTGCCGTCCGAACCTCCGGCTCAGGGAGAGTCGATGGAGAAGATTTTTCAGGATTTTCAAGAGACAATCATTCCTGGAGTCACGCACTGGCAGCATCCCTCCTGGTTTGCTTATTTTCCAGCGAACAACAGCCCTCCCTCCATCCTGGCAGAGCTTCTCACTGCCGGCATCGGCGCCCAGTGCATGATCTGGCAGACATCTCCGGCCGCAGCCGAACTTGAAGAGGTTGTTTTGGAATGGTTGCGCCAGATGATCGGCCTCCCAGAGGGAATGGCAGGGGTCATCCAGGATACAGCGTCTACCGCCACTTTGGTGGCTCTTCTCACTGCCAGGGAAAAAGCAACGAATTTTGAAGCGAATCAGAAAGGGATCCAAAAGCCACTGGTCGTGTATGCTTCCGAGGAGACCCATTCCAGCATAGAGAAAGGCGTGAAAATTGCCGGATTGGGACGAGAGCACCTGCGCTATATCTCCACCGATCAATCGTTTGCGATGTTGCCTTCTCAGCTTGAAGAAGCAGTGGAACAAGATAAGAAAAAAGGCCTGAAGCCTGCATGTGTCGTCGCCACAATCGGGACTACATCTTCCACTGCTGTAGACCCCTTGGCTCCGATCGGGGATATTTGTCGGCGTCATGGACTCTGGCTCCATGTGGACGCGGCCTTTGCCGGGACAGCCGCCATCCTTCCCGAAAAAAGGTGGATAATCGAAGGGGCTGAACACGTGGATTCATTTGTGTTCAATCCTCACAAGTGGATGCTGACGAACTTTGACTGTTCAGCCTATTTTGTAAAAGACCCGGGCACTCTGATCCAGACGTTTGAGATCCATCCGGAATACTTGAAGACAGGGCTGGACAGCCAGGTGAAAAATTTCCGTGACTGGGGAATTCAGCTGGGAAGACGGTTCCGGGCGCTGAAGCTCTGGTTTGTCATCCGTTCTTACGGGGTGCAGGGCCTTCAGAAAATTGTGAGAGAGCATCTCCGCCTGGCTCAGTTGTTCAAGGGGTGGGTGGAGAAACACGAAATGTTCGAGCTGATGGCCCCTGTCGACTTCAGCCTTGTCTGTTTTCGGTTGAATGACGGGAGAAATGAGGACGAACTCCATGACTTGAACAAAAAACTTCTGGAGAGCATCAATCAGACTGGAAAGGTGTTTCTCACACACACGACTTTGCGGGGAAAATACGTCATCCGGCTGGCGATCGCATCTCGGACGACTCAGGAGCGACATGTGAAAGAAGCCTGGGATCTGATCACGTCAAAGGCTGTGGAGGTCCTCGGTTGATCTCTCTGTTTCAAGTACGGAAAATCCGGGCAAAATACCTTGATTTCAGGATGGCCCAGACAATTCTTCGGGATCGCAGGGATATTCGCCATGGATTTCAAGGAGTCAAAAGGTGAAGCTGAGGATTGAAAGGCAGATCTTTGAGAAATTTCCAGGACTCAACCTGGGAGTGGTGATTGCGCGACAGATCGACAATCACGGCAAAAATGATGAACTCGCGCGTATGATACGAAAGAGGGAAGAGGAAATCCGAAAAGCTTTCAATGCGGAAACTCTCTCACAGGAGCCAAAGATCGAATCCTGGAGGAAGGCGTATTCCTCATTCGGGGCCAAACCGAAAAAATACAAAAGTTCGGTGGAGAGTCTTTTCCGGATGATTCTCAAAGGAATCGATCTGCGGCCTATCAGCAAGATCGTTGACATTTATAATTACATTTCCATCAAGCACATGGTTCCCGCCGGTGGAGACGATATTGCGAAAGTTGAGGGAGATATTGTTCTCAGGATTGCTCGAGGAAATGAGCCCTTTACGGCCCTCAATTCTGAAGAAATGGAAACTGCAAAAGAAGGGGAGGTCATATACTCTGATGATAAAGAAGTTCTGTGCCGCAGATGGAACTGGCGGGAATGTGATAAGACAAAAATGACTGAAAAAACCAGGGATGTTGTCCTGGTCGTCGAAGGACTCCCTCCTGTATCTCAAGCTGAGATTTCCGCTCTTATCGACGAATTAGGCCAGATGGTCAAGGTATACTGCGACGGAGATATCGAGACAGCTGTTCTGAATGAAGCGAATGTCGCGATCGAGATTTGATCATTTTGATAGATATTGTGTTTGGCGTTTGAAGCCTGAATTCTTTTCTGCGTGTTTAAAAAATCCTTTTTTCAAAATCATTGTTCTTTTATCTCAGTGCTTGAACGCAGAATTCCCTCAGGATCGATAAATCGGACATAGAATCCCCAGCCGCCTCCACCCTGAAGGACCTTGACCAGGAGGGTGTTCCGCCCTTTCTTCAGCTCGACCGGGATGGTGTCTTGGTCCGGGTAGGCGCCGCGGTAGGCCGGGTTGGAATGGACGAGCTCGTTGTTGAGCCAGATGCGGACTCCGTCATCGCTCCCGATCAGGAGATGCGCCTTGAGGTCTTCAGGCGAGAAAACATATGCCAGGCCGTAGGCGATGGCCTGCTCATTCGGCTCCAGAAGCCCAGCCAGGTTGACGAATCCTGACTCTTTCGTCTGGATCTTTCTCCACTTGAGTTCGAGATTGTTTTTCCCTTTGTATATTTTCTTCAAGTTTAGCTCCCGCTCTGGGGGGAAGGCTGTTTGAAGATAACTCATATTCGGTGCGTCGAAAGGGCCAATAAGATTCCATTCTTTGATGAAACGCCGTGAAGAGGGAGAAAGGGTCATCCCGACAAAAGCCAGGTCCATGCCGTCAGAGCGAGCAGCTTTTCCGGTCACCTGGAAATTGATCTCGTTCTCGCCGGATTGAAGACGAACGTTCTTCAAGGTCAGCTTTGCAATTGTTTTTTCTGAGGAATAGCCTTCGAAAATTTCGGACTTGAAGGGCAGGATGTTTTCTTTCCCTTTAATACCGGAGACTTTGAAATTCCCCATCGCGGGCCCCTTGAGAAAATAGAGATCGAGGTTGTAGTGTTCTCCGAAATCAACCGAGAAAGCCAGAGTTGCCTCCGACCCTTTCAGCGCTCTCTCAGTCGAGAGTGAGGGGTATCGGTTTCCCGACTGGTTGTAGAAAGACGTGAGCTGAACGGAAAGATCCTCGGCTTTATAAACCATTCCCGAGAGCTTGTCTCTGTATGTCGTGATTTTTCTTCCTTTGAGCTCTTCCCACTCCGGAAGGAGGAAGCCGCCTGGAGATTCCAGGGCAAACGGGAGTCTCTCCTCCATTGGAGGAAGAGGAGGAAAAGATTTGTGGGGTTCACTCTGATACCAGTAGGCGACGGATGAGAAGAAGTCGGAGCGGTCGTTGGCATGTCCATGTTCGATAGTTACTCGAATCGATTTCTTGAATGGTATGGGGTCAGGAATGTGGAATCGGTAGACAGTCGCTTTCGCACCAGTCTTGAAATCCGGCTCCTGAAGAGGACAACCGTAGAACAAATTTTCGTCCTCTCTCATTCCCCATGCGTCGGAGAAGTAGTCCTCTGAACCTGTGCCGTAGAGCGAAGGCGTCTCCTCGCCGTCCACATAAATCATGTCATCCCCTTCTCCCCACCATCCCATGGAACGCTGCAGAATGCTCAAGTTGCAGCCGACATAGTGACCGCGGCCCGCAGCCTCGAGGAAGAGGTAGTTTTTCCCGGGTGGGCAGGGCATTTCCTGACGGTATTGAGCGTGAAAATACGGGGTGTCAGGAGAAAGTCCGGGGAGTTCTCTGTAATCGATGTAATAGTAGAAAGCCCCGACTGTCCGAGTGCCTTCGTTTGTCGCTGTGATCCGGGCGGATTTCCGAAACGGCATGAACCAGTAGCAGTTGCGCGCTCGCCCTTGGGAAGAACAGTTGATGGGCAGTGAGCTGAAGTTTCGATTCAGTCCGTGTCCCACTCCAAAAAAATCTCCAATCGGAGCTTCAACGGAGGGAGAAGCTTCTCCATCCCAGTACAGCCTCAATATGATCTTCCGTCCGTAAAACGGCTCCGCAGAGATAGTGACCCAGATGTGGTGGATGGCCGCCGGCCCATTAATTTCTGCAAGGACAGCTGTTTTTCCAGGTTCGATCGACAGCCTGTCCCTGTTTCCTCCTGTTCGGTCATAGGAAGAGATGCGTTTACTGGTGTAGTTTTGGTGCTGCCCCAGCTGGCTGAGTAAATCCTGGACTTGGCTGGGGATCGGGCTTGCTGCGCTCAGGAGAAACACAGATAAAATGAAAAGAGATATTCCTCGTTTGAGAAAAATATTCATCCAACCTCTCCTTACTGGACTTTATTCCAGGTTTGGTATTGCTTTCTGGATCTATTTTTGAGGAACGCCTTTTTTCTGGAAGAATGATGTGGCCGGGGCAGTCCTCACATTTTCCGGTTTCACATCGAGCGGAAAGACCTGGTAGATCTTGTCTTCTTCAAGGATCTCCTCCGGCATGTTCGGGTTGGCGTAGGTGATCGGAGACGGCGTGTTGTTCACCAGAGCCTCCTTGAAGGATTCAGCGTCCTGGGTGATGAGTGCGATGTAGAGATTTTCGAAATTCAGGTATTTTTTAATGGCGCGGTTGACGTCTTCGTGTGTGATTTGAGGGAGTCTTTTCTGGACTTCGGCCAGGAAATCTTTGTAGCCATAATACCTCGAGTCCAATTTCCAGCCGAGGATTTCACTGAGAGTCTGGGCGTAGAGCCGCGTGTAATTCAGGAGATAGGTTCTTGTCAGCTCGAATCTTTCCTCTGGAATGCCTTCCTCCACGAGCTTTTTAAGCTCCAGGAGGGCCTGCCGCAAAGCGAAATGCCTGTTAGAGTTGGCCAGAGGACGGATCCAGATGGAGAAATACTGCTGCTGGCGGCAGTAATTCTGTGCCGGAAACTTGCGGCGCCCCTGGATAAAGTGGTCCGCATAGGCATAATCTCCATAATTCTGACCTCTTTCCTCCCGGATTTTCTGGAAGAGCAGAGAGAGATGCTGTCGATGTTCTCCGAAGTGGGATACAGCGATCCACAGGGCAAAATAGTCATCGTCCGCTTTAGAGAGAGAGACCGGGAATCCCATGGACATGGCCGTCGCTGGAGTTCCCTTCTCAGCGATAACGATTTCGAGGCCTTCTGGAATCCGCTGTTCGGGGAGGCTGTGCGGGGGCGTATGTCCCTCCGGAAGGACCGAGAAATCCTTGGTGATCTTTGAAGGAAAATCCCAGGGATAGCCTCCGATCACTCCGATAGTGATGTTTCCCTGAATAAAATGTTTTTTGTAGAATGCTTTGACGTCGTCAAGAGTCAGGGCTTGAAGAGACTCTACTGTCCCGGCTTCATGATGTCCGTAGGGGTGTCCTTCGTACATCATCAGGTTCAGGATCTCCTTGCCAAACTGCTCATCCATGTTGCTGACAAGAGTCTTTTCCAGAAAATTCGACTGGTTGGTTTTTATCCTTTTGAAATCGTCTTCGCGGAAGCCCGGGGCCAGGAGCATATCCTTGAAGATGGCATAGTATTTTTCCAGGTTGTCCACATGGACTGTCCCGGTGAATACCGACATCTCTTTGTCCACGCTGAGGCCAACAGACGCGGCCATCGGATAGAATTTCTTCTGGATCTCCTTGAAGGTCAAGCTCTGGCTGCCGCCGTTGGCCAGCATGCTCAGAGCAAGCGTGCACAGACCCTCTTTTCCCGCAGGGTCGTTGACCGACCCAATATTCAGGAGGATGCGAAAACTGACAAGGGGATTTCCTTCTCGGTAGAGAAACTCAGAGGAGAGTCTGTCGGGATTAATCCTTCCACAGGAGACCATCGTGAGCGCCAGACCAAGAACTAGGATGCCTGTAAGCACGAATTGAATATGTTTTCTCATTGTGTTTTTCCTCCAGATAGAGTCACCACTGTGCTGTTTGTTTTCACGAAGTATTTTTGACACATGTTCTGAATATCCGCCGGAGTCACTTTATCAAAGAGATCGAAGAGCTTATTGACGGTTCCAGGATCGGCTGTCAGATTGATGTAGTGGGCGAGCGAGCCGGCGATTCCGTCGGTCGTGCCCAAGGCATTGGCGAAAGAATACTTCATGTTGGACTTGATGTCGGCGAGAAGCTCTTCTGGAACAGGTTCTTTTTTTAACCTTTCCAGCTCTTTGAGGATCTCCTGCTCGACATAGGGAAGGTCTTTCTCATCCTTCACAATTGCATTGAAAGTCAAGAGATAGGGATCACGCCGGTCGGCGAAACTGGCATACAGAGAGAGACATTTCTGCTCTTCGATGACCAGCTTCTGGTAAAGAGGAGAGGAACGAGAGAAAGAGGTTTCAGCCAGGAGGTCGAGCGCCGCTTTATCGATTGTCTCATCAGAGAACGCGGGGCCGTGGAAACCGATGACGAGTCGGGGAAGAGTGTTTGACGGCCATTCGTAGTGAGCTCTTTTGGCTTGTGTCTGAGGAGGTTCTTCAGGGGTCACGAGCGTGTAGTTGGATTTTTCCCAGCCGCTGTAGTATTTTCTCACGTATCCCATCAACTCGTTGTGGTCGAAGTCTCCTGCAACGAGAAGGATGGTGTTATCGGGCGCATAAAATCGTTTTTTAAAGAGCTGGCTGTACTCAAACTGGTTGGGCATATCCAGGATATCCTGGAGGTAGCCGAGAGTGGTATGTTTGTAGGAGTGTTTCACGAAGGCCTTATCTCTCAGGGTTTCGAAAAGACGCCTCCCTGGATTGGACACGCTGGCGTAGTATTCGCCTTCGATGACAGGAGCCTCGGTCTTGAGCATTTCTTCATCATAGTAGAGATTGATGAATCGGTCGGCTTCCGCCTTGATCACTTTTTCCAGATTTTCTCTCCCGGCAAAGACCACAAAATAGCAGGTGTAGTCATCAGTCGTGTACCCGTTGGTCCCGGCTCCGAGCTCGGTCATAAAGTCATTGTACGCTTCGATTGGCATATCCTTTGTGCCTTTAAACATCATGTGCTCGAAGAAATGGGCGAATCCGGATTTCCCGGGTTCGATCTCGTTTCGCGAACCCGAACGGATGATGACATAGTGAGAGATGATGTGCGGGTTGTCGAGGGGAATGGAGACGATTTTAAGTCCGTTTTCCAGGACTTCGATCTTGTAGTCAAAAGGGAAGATTTCGGAACTCCGGAGCAGAGGAGTCAGACAGAAAAGAAGAATGAACGAAAGTAAAGCAGAGATGAATCGATTCATTTTTTTATCCTCCTATTGGATTTTTTATTCGAGATGATTCAAAGCCCTCTTCATGGAAAGAGAATATATACCAGAAATCTTGCTGAAAAGCGAGAAGCCTAAAGTATCTGATTGCCTCATTTTTCTTTCTGATTTTCCGCATCATTTTTTCATCTTCGACTCCAGCCATCCGAGCTTGACCTCCGCTTTTTGGTCCCTGGAAGTGTACGGTTTGATGTCCAGGATCGGAGTGTCTTCGATCATATCGATTCCGGACACTGTGATGCGGTTTTCTTTCCTTTCGAGCACTTTCACGATGGTCATTCCGACGGGATTAGGCCTGTGAGGACTGCGCGTGGAGAAGACTCCTCTTAAGGTGTCGTCGAGTAAAGGTTGGGTATGAAGACTGTATCCTTCCGATTTATGAAAAATGAAAAGCACAATCAGATGAGAGAATCCATTTATGTCTTTGAGTCCCTCTTCGAATTCCGGGAATATCTCAAGCTCGCCCTGGACCGTGTCGAATCCTCCTGAATCGGAGTACTTCTTCGAGTCGATATCCTCTGTCTTTTTGAACGGAGAGTGAACGACTCCGATCGGCTTAAGCGTGAATTTCATGGATATGGACCTTCTCGAAGGAGAGCTTTTTTCTCATGGGTTGAAAATCGGCCTTGCTGTTGGGGAGATAGACCAGATGGCTGGGGCACCGGCAGTCTGATGAGCCGAATTTTTTTAAAGGAAAACTCGAATTCTTGAGTAAGTTTTTGGCATCGCGCAGAGACTGGCATTCGTCAAAGACATTGCGTTTGACCCAGACCTCCTCGATCTGGGCTTTCTGGAGGAGATAATCGATGTGCCAGAATGTTTTTTTCTCCATTCTCAGATGACGGGCGATCCTTCCTGAAAGTCCGTTCCGGGCGCTCCCGATGTACAGATAAATTCCGGGTTTGAATTCTGTTGTCTTGAGTTGGCCTGGCGAAAGATTCTGTTTCGCTTTCAATTTTAAGACCAATAGATAAAGGCCTCTGTCCTGTTTATTCAAACGCGTGTCTTCAGTGATGACTTTCATGTCAGAAGAGTAGATTCTTAGGTTCGCTGGCTATGAGGGGGGAGTGGATTGTTCAGTCATTGACATTTGTCAACCACTTCTCATATCCTTTCAACTTTCCACAGACCGCGTCCTTATACGCATTCGTCACGCGGAGTGTCAACTTCCCGACCTTCCCGTCGCCGATAATGTATTTCTTTTTCTCTTCCTGGGGGTTCGAACCATCTGTCACACTCACGATCGGAGCGATCTCGACAGCAGTTCCTGAAAAGAAAGCCTCATCGGCCTGGAATAAGTCCTCCTTCGTTATCACTCTAATCCGGGTTTCAATTTCGAATCCTTTGGCGATCTCCAGCAGGCTTTCCCGGGTGATGCCCTCCAGGATGGATTCTGTCTTATCATTGGTGATCAGTACTCCGTCCTTTACGATAAATATGTTTTCCCCGGGTCCTTCAGCGATATTCCCTTCCAGGTTAAGGAAAACCGCCTCATCGAACCCGAGGGAACGGGCCTCCATCCCGCAAATCGCTGACTGGACATAGACACCTCCGAGCTTGGCTGTCATCTCCAGTTGAGAACGGTGGACACGCTTCCAGGGAACAATAAACACATGAGCTCCTGTTTCTGTTTTGGCCCCTAGATAGGCCCCCCACTCCCATGCGGCAATGACCAATTCCACGGGTGAGAATTTTGGAACCAGGCCCAAGTTTCCGTAGGCATAATACAGCAAAGGACGGATATAGGCAGAGTCGAGTTTGTTCTCTTTGATCACCAGTTTTATCGCTTCACTAATTTCTCCATTGCTGTAAGGAACGTCCATGGAAATAGTTTTGGCGGAGTGAATAAACCTGTCGATGTGCTCAGGAAGGCGGAAGACCGCAGGTCCGTTCTCGGTGCTGTACGCGCGGATTCCCTCGAATACTGATGTTCCGTAGTGAAGAACATGAGACATGGAATGAATGCAGGAATCAGACCATTCGAGGATTTTTCCCTGGTGCCAGATTTTTTTCGCCCCTGGAAAATGTGTATTATCGAACATTTTGACTCCTTTAAAAACTATTTATGAAGATAATAATTTGAATGCGCTGCTCTTCTGGTATTCCATTATTGTTTCATGCCTTTAAACACGACCAAGCCGCCCTCCCCCAATCCCTTTTTGGGTTCTTCGATGCCCTGGATATCCGGGGGAGCGTGAAAATGTGTGTGTAAGGCTTCCTGGACTTCAACTGGAATTTTCTTGGAAGTGTGAAGTATTTCTTCGTGAGAATACCAGCGCCAGAAGCCTCTGGCGGCTTCGTGCGCATAAAATTTTCCCCAGACACTCTCTTTGTTAGCGATCCCCAAAATCAATACACCTTTTTTCTTTAATGTTCGGGCAGCTTCTTTGAGAAAAAGGAGGGCATCTTCGGCAAGCTCTATAGTATACACAATCAGGACGAAATTGAAAGATTCTTTTTTGAAAGGAAGATTTTCTCCATAACCCTGGACGACAGAGATTTTTCTTTTTTGGGCGAGTTTGAGCATGTTCCAAGAGGGGTCCAGCCCGAACCGGATAGAAAGAGCAGAGGCCAGCCGGCCCGTGCCCACGCCTATTTCCAGGCCCACACCGGTAGGAACGACTTTTTTAAAAGCGGTTAATTCAGACTGGTGAATGTGCGGATGGGTTTGGATCCATTTTTCATACTCCTGCCAGTTTTGGTCGTAATGCTCGGCGATTTCTCTTCTCATTGGTATCAAGGCTCGATCTTGAATTCCCAGGCACACCAGACATCAGGCGGATGGGGATCAGGAGGACATGTCAGACACTTGGTTTGGATCCGCGGGTCTATTGTTTTGGCAAATCCATCGTATTCGACGATTCCGACGGATTTGCACGGAAAATCGGGGAGGCCCTGCCTTTGTCTCGCCTCCTGGACCCGGCAGGAGTTCATCCGGAACACACAGTGCGTCTCGCTCATTTCAGTGACTTCCTGGACGTTGATGTGAGCGTAGAGCCTGAATTTCAGAGCCTGGACGAGAGCTGGAATTCCACCGCCGGGTTCCATTCCTAGTCTGTTCATTATTCGCTTGGCTTCTATGACAGTGAATTTCTCCCAGGCTTTCCGGTCCAGCTCCAGAGCGGCTTCTAAGCCGAAATTGTCCTCTACGGCTCGGAACCAGAGACCGTCGTGGGAAAGCCAGTTTTTGGACGCATCGGCCAGGAGGTCCAGGAGTTCTTTTTTGGAAAGATCCTTCACTTCTTTCATTTTGGCACCTTCTCACCGGCCATATTTAAAAAGTTCATTCGACGCCTTCAGACAGTTTCGTAGTACTTGGCATCCTTATGAGCAACAGACCGAATTTTCCCTTCGTTAACGAGGATGTCAATGTATTTGATGATTTCATTCGCGTGCCGTCCCAAGGAAACCGAAATATCGGAGAGAGTCACGGGCCTTCTTTGAATCATTTCCAGAATGGCGATTTCCAGATCCTTTTGGGCGGGAACTTTTTGTTTTTTATCGAATTCGGCAATGACCTCGCAATTTTTTCCGAATACTTTTTTTATCTTTTCCAGTTCCTCTTGGCTTAGTGCTCGGGCGAATTTCTCTGCGGGAGGGCGGACAACCGTGTTGAGCTGGATTTTATCAGGCTTGATTCTTGATGCGGCTTTCTTGAGTTTTTCGATATGCGAAGGCGTATCGTTCACTCCTTTCACCAGCATGATTTCGAGCCATATCTGGCCCTTGAATTCCTGGCGGAACTTCACCAGGCTCTCGATGATATCTTTGATTTTGAGTGGAGCGCAGGGCCTGTTGATTTTGAGGAAAACTTCCTGAGTGGCGGCATCCAGAGAAGGGATGACCAAAGCGGCTTGCATCAGTGATTCTCTCACGTTTTTATCGGTGAGGAGTGTGCTGTTGGTGAGAACGGCCACACGGATAGAGGTCATTTTTCTGATCTCTTCGATGAGTTCCCCGAGGATTTTATTCAAGGTAGGCTCCCCTGAGCCGGAGAAGGTGATGGTGTCGATCCTCTGTCCGGAGGAAAGAGTCTCGTTTATCTGGGCCAGGATTTCCGCGGAGGAAAAGAATTTCTCCCTCGTAAGAGCTTTTTTCGGAGTGGTTCCCAGCTGACAGTAAACACAGTCCAGAGTGCAGGTTTTGAACGGGATAATGTCCACCCCGAGAGAAAATCCCAGGCGTCTGGAGGGAACAGGCCCGTAGACATGAATTCTATGACTTTTTTCAGGTGGTGTTCTCAAGGCCTCTGTGCTTATACTTTGTCCTTATAAACTTCGATGAATCTTCTTAAGGACCGGTCGTAGGTCCTTTCTACATCGTCTGGGAAAAGGCAGGCCGGCAGCTGTTTCATGCCCCAATGATACTGGATGCATTCGCAGCAGATCCCTTTGCGGCTGCAGGGTTCATAAGAACAATTGCAGTTCTTAAGATTTTCATTTTCCTGACATTCTCTCATTTTTGGCTCCAAATTGTTCGGTTTGATCTTTTTCTGAATGTGTTTTTATTCATGATTAACCAGAGAAATAAAGGCAATTTCATCTCAGTAGAAGAGCTATTATATCAAAAAGGTAATCGAAGAAAAAATTATAGATTCAATTCTGAGTCCAGGAAAAATCACACTCTTAGATTGGAATCCATCAATAGATCTGACCTTGAGATCTCATTTGTCTTCTTTTTTTTGTTGGTATATACTGCGAGAGTAGAGTAAAGAGGAAAGAGATTTCCATGCCGCGTATGACCGAGAAAGAAGCCAAAGCGGGCTTGAAGGAGAAACTGCCGGCGATCGAGACTTTTCCCAATCAGTTTCCCGATTACGAGATCAAGGTCGAATTTCCTGAATTCACATCGATCTGCCCGAAAACGGGATTGCCTGACTTTGGAACAATCTCCATTCGTTATGTTCCCAATAAGCACTGCCTGGAGCTGAAATCCTTGAAGATGTACCTGATCGCCTACAGAGACCTGGGAATTTTTTACGAGAACGCGGTCAATCGAATCCTGGAGGACGTGGTCAAGGCCTGCCAACCTGTGAGAGCCACCGTGACCGGCGAGTTCAACCCGAGAGGTGGCCTCGCGTCTGTTGTCGAGGCGAATTATCCACGGACAAAGAAAAACTCAAAATAAAGTTCTGTTTTGCTTTTAATATTTTCTCCCTGTCTTCCTGTTTGACATTTTTTATTTCCTCTTCCTTTCCTTGATAGGTTTTATCCCTTATAATTTCCTGTTCACATGGAAGAATACAAGAAGCTCGGTGCCACAGACTTTTATATGCTCCTGGTTGTGCTGTTCTGGGCGATCAACTTCACAGTCATCAAAATCGCCTTGCGAGAATTTTCACCCCAGGGATTCAACGGGCTCCGTTTGATTTTGTCGGCTCTGGTTTTAATCCTTATCCTTTACATCCGCGGCGAGAGCCTTTCCTTGAGAAGGTCAGATTTCTGGGCCGCTCTGGGTCTCGGGATAATCGGGCACACCGCCTATCAGTTGGTCTTCATTCACGGATTAAACTGGACGAAAGTCTCCAACACGTCCATCATCATGGCCATGACCCCTGCTTTCATTGCCCTGTTGAGCACAATATTAAAGCACGAGAAGGTCCACTGGGCCGGCTGGCTGGGCATTTTCATATCGTTCATCGGGTTCTATCTTGTTGTCACCCAGCAGGGAGAGAGCTTTCAGCTGACATGGAAAAACGTGAGGGGAGACCTGATGATTTTTGGGGGCATCCTCCTCTGGGCGGTCTACACAGTTTTTTCCAGGCCCTTCCTGAACAGAATCTCTCCGCTGAAATGGACATCTCTAACCCTCGCGTTCGGGACTGTGTTTTATATTCCGTTTGCCGCACAAGCCGTCTTCCGGATGCCGTGGAAAGAAATCTCCTTTCAGGGCTGGTCGTTCCTTCTTTACTCCGGTGTGTTCGCCCTCGTGATCTGTTATGTCCTCTGGTACACGTCGGTGAAGCGGATCGGCAACTCCAAAACAGCGATCTACGGGAACATCAACATTGTGTTTTCTGTGTCGATCGCGTATGTCTTCCTGTCCGAAAGGATCACTCTTCTGCAGGTATGCGGGGCTGTGATTATCATTGCAGGGGTCTACCTCACACGTTTCGGTTACCGGTTTTTTCAGAAAAAAGAAGAATGAGATCCCGCTGAAAAGCTTGGTGAAAATTTTGAGTCAAGATGGGGGGAAATCAGTAAAACAGAAAGGAATGATGATAAGGAGCTTTTATTACTTGATGTAGCCCAGGGATTTGAGGTCCTTCAATTTTTTCTCGAGATTTTTCTTTTTGGGCTTTCGAGTCTCCATCGATCCTGATTTAAACAATTCCAAATAGATTTTCAACCTGTCCGCGATGTGTGGGTATTGGTCGACCAGATTGTCCTGTTCTTGAGAGTCCGAGTTCGTGTTGTAAAGCTCATATCCCTTCTTGTACTCAGGCATGATGTAGGGTGTCATTTCAAGAAAGAGGTCCATAGCATTCTCATCTCTTCTTCCTGTGTTTTCGATCAGCTTCCAGCCATCCTTCAGGACTCCTTTCATTTCTGCCCCGAATCCGATGCCCTCAAGAAAGATTTCTTTCTGCTTTGACTTCCCGCTTTTGTCATTGAAGATGAAATTCTGTCCATTCAGATCAAAATTGATTTGAATACGGCAGAGATCCAGAAGCGTAGGCGTCAGACCCAGCAATTCCACATAGGTTCGAATTCGTTTTGGCTGGAGTTGAGAAGAGTATTTGATGATCAGGGGGACGTGGATCAGTTCCTTGTATAGAGTGTGGCCGTGCTCAGCGCCGTTATGGTCCCAGAATTCTTCGCCGTGGTCAGAGGTGAGAATAATGATTGTGTTGTTGAAAATATCGAGGTTTTTCAGTCTGTCGATTATCTGTCCAAAACAATGGTCGAAATATCGTATTTCTGCATCATACAGGTTGATGAAGTGCTGTTTATCTTGGGAGGACAGGCCGATTTCAGTTAGCATTCGCACCTCATACGCTCCAGGTGCACCATCCAGAACAGATTCGAACTTCTCCGGCTCGAAAATTTTATTGAAATTCTTTGGCGCTTCATAAGGAAGATGAACATCCATAAAATGGAGGTAAGCGAAAAACGGCTTTTTCTTGTTTTTTGAAACCCATGAATTAAACTTGCTTGCGACTTTTTCCGCCGTGTCGTTAATGATCTCGTAAAAGTGCTGAAAGCCCTGATGAAAATTGTAATATTCTGTGAGCAGGACGTTCGTCTGGACAGCAAAAGTCGAATAGCTGTGATTCCGGAAAATCTCTGCCAGGGTCAGGTGCGCATTGTCCAGACTGTCTTTCCAGTAGAAAGCCTGATGTTGATATGGATAGAGCGCAGTGAAGAGGCTCCCCATCGAGGGTCTCGTCCATGGGGCATTGCTCATCGCGTTCTCAAACAGAAGGGCGTCCACCGCGAACTGGTCTATGATGGGGGAGGTCGGCCGGGTGTAACCGTAGCATCCCAGATGGTCAGCCCGGAGAGTGTCACAGACGACCAAAAGGACATTTGGGCGGGAGCGGGACGGAAAGATTTTATGGCTCAAGGCAGCGAGATTGATGATTCCAAACACCAAAATGATGAAGACCGCTGTGATTCTCATTCCGCCAGACCCGGTAAAATTCAAGAGTTTAAATTTGACCTTCTTGAAATCAATCTTGTCTATCCGGAGAGCCAGCAGAAAAAGAAAGAGAATGAATGCGGAATGGCCGAGAAAGAACGGGACATTGGTGATCGGACTCCGTGTATGCAAGATGATTTGAGAGATCAAATAGGCGAATATCAGAATAAAACAGAAGCCTTTGATTAAAGGTGTTGTTACCTTCTTTGTCGTGATTTTGAAATCGAAGTAAGGCAGAAGAATTTTTTTCCGGAGATAGGAAACGAACCCGATGAACAGTATCAACACGATCGAAATTCCGAGACCGATGAGGACACCTTTATTCATGAATGCGGTCAGATTGAAAAGGATTAGGCGGTACATCCGGTAATGAAAGTATTGGTGGGAGAGGCTCACTTGGAGAGCTTGGACTAGCCCGATAATAAATCCTCCGATGATTCCGGCTGCGACTATTTTGAGGGCGGTTTTAGGTTTCATTGCCTCTTACCTCGTTGGCTATTGACTAAAAAGAATTTTTTTCCGTGCGAAAAAATTCCAGAAGAACACCACGACTGTCGAGAATACCTTGGATATCAAATAGTGAAAATGGGCGGTTTCTGTGAAAAACCATATAATGACTTCATTCAGGGCCAGCCCGACCAGACCGATGACCGAGAATATGATGAACTCTAACTTCTTGTCAGAGACAGTTCTCTTGGAAAAAACCCAGAAGATGCTCAGCGTGTAATTGGTGATGAGCCCCAGTGTGAAGGCAATAGCGGCAGAGATCAGATAATGGACTTTGACAATATCTGTCAGAATAAAAAGGGAGCCGAAGTCTGCGCAGTAAGCGATTCCGCCTACAAAAAAGTACTTGAAGAGTTGAACCGAAGTCTTGTCGCTTTTCTCAAACAGGAAACTTCTCATTCTCTTATCAACTGATTTGATCAGGACATTATTTTTCAAGCTCAATGTTCTCAACCTTTCGCAGCCGTTTCTTTCAGGCAAATATGGAAAAATCCATGGCTGTATGGTTTCTATTTCTCTATTGTCTCATGGTATTCATCGTCTATGTTGATATCCCACACTGAGTGATCTTCCCCCAGGATGTTCCGGATGGCGTACATCGCACTCAACATCGAGTGGTCCTGGTTGTTGTACCTGTGAAGGCCGTTGCGTCCCATCGTCTGGAAATTTTTTAATCCCTCCAGGTAGCTTTTGATGATATCCACTCTTTCCATGTAACCTTCATCATAGATCGGATAAGTCTTGGGCGATCTGATGACCAGGCCGTCGATGATCTGTCCTCGCGAGGCAAACTTAAGTTTGACGGCCTCCTCTTTTGCCATTTCGATCAATGCTTCGTCGCCCTTTTTCCAGATATCATCTGTGTCAAAGCAGAAGTATTCCAACCCGAGAGTGGTCATCTTGGGATCAGGGACCATCTCCGGGCTCCAATTCTTGAAGTTTTGAATCCGGCCGACTCGAACTTCCGGGGAGTGAATATAGATCCAGTTATCCGGGAAGATGACAGGTTTGTCGATGATCAAGCCCACCGTGAAGAAATCGCGGTATTTCAGGTTTTGAGCAGCCTCGAGGACTTCAACCGGTGCATCCGGTTTGATGCCCAGAACCAGCTCTCTCAAAGGGACAGTGGATAAGAAATGATCTCCGCTGATTTCTTGAAGAGAGCCGTTGTTTTGTATTGTCAGGGAGATAACTGTGTCGTTTTTCCTGTTGAATCGCACGACAGGAGTGTTGAGTTTGACCTTTCCTCCTTTTTTTTCTATGAGCTCCCTCGCTGCATTCCACATCTGTCCCGGACCTCTTCTGGGATACTGAAACTCGTCGATGAGAGTGGTGACACGGCCTTTGCCCAGGAAGCCGATCGAATTCAAAATGGCTTTTCCGAGGGAAAGACTTTTGATCCTCTGGGCAGCCCAATCCGCCTGGATTTCTGTGCAGGGTATCCCCCAGACCTTCTCGGTGTAGGTCTTGAAGAATATGTGGAATAATTTTTTCCCGAACTTATTCGAAATCCATTCCTCGAAATTTTTAACGTCTTTATACGGACGAATCTGAGAAATAATATAGCTTCCTACGATGGAAACGGAGTTGATCAGCCCGAGGTTTTTCAAGGCGTTGAGCGGTTTCAAGGGGTAATAGAAAAATTTATTGTTATAGTAGATCCTGGACAATCTGGGCCGAATGAGAAAGTCATCTCCCAGGATTTCATTCCAGATTTTCTGCACTTCCTCATACTTTGTGAAGAACCGATGCCCTCCGACATCGAATAAGTAATCGCTAAAATCGACGGTCTTGGAAATTCCCCCGACTTCTCCCTCTTTTTCGAACACGACCGCATTCAGTCCTTTTTTACAGGCCTCATACGCAGCTGTGAGTCCAGCCGGACCTGCACCGGCGATGATGACTTTCATGGCCTGTTTCTCCTTTCTCCGGGGATTAAAATCCTTTCTCAGGGAAAACGCGGTACAATTTTCTTTGGATTTGCTGTTCTAACCTCTGCGTGATGATTCGTGCGTCCTCTATCCTTCCTGTTTTCAAATAGCAGCTCACCAGATGGTTGAGCATCTGATTCCTCACTTCCGGTTGTTTCTCGATTTGGAGTGATGCTTCAAAATAGAACGCTGCGGTCTCGAAATCTTTTTGAGCTTTATGATTTTTTCCTTTTTCAAAAAGAAAGGAAACATCCACATCGAGGTAACCGTTCTGTTCAAAAATGTGATCGATGAATTGTGAATAGTTGGTGGAATACAGGTCATAGAATTTTTGAGGCCTGTCGATCAATTCCACCAATTTCTTTCCTTTTTTTACGGGGACTATAGGGTCTCCGTACATGAGTTTTCCGTCTTCTTTCTTCATCGGGAGCAGCATTCCTTTTTCCAGGGTGCCCAGATAAAGATAAAATGTTCTCTCCGGAAAGCATTGAATAAGATCTCCGTTTTCTTTTCCTCTGTCCCTCGCGTAGATGATATTGTTTTCCAGTTGAGGGTCATTGTAAAGAAACCCGGACCCCCACCACCCGTACGGAAAATATTCGATCGGATGGTAGATGAATTTCATGATGACTAATGATTTTTTCAGGTCGACCGACTCGAGTGTTCGATTGATGTTGGATGTGACGGCCGCGTATTTATTCGCGTATCCGTGATAATACCATTCTGTTTCCGGCGGCCAGATCCAATGGGGAAAACGGATGAAAAAGGCATAGGCCGTGAAAACGACCAACGTGGAAATCAGTGCCTTATTGAGCGTGCCTTTGTTAATTTTTTTGAATTTATCCAGTAAAAGCTTGGGAGTCTCAGCGAGTCCTCTTGCACTCAGCAGAATGAGAAGAGGCAGAGCCTCGAAGATCATCCTGGCGCCGATCAGTATATAGGTCCCCCAGAAAAAGAAAAGGCTTATCAAGAGGGAGAAGAAACCTGATGCGAGAAGAAGGTCTTTTTTTCTATTATCTGGATTTATTTTTGTCAGGAAAAACAAGGGCACGAGTGCCAAAAACGAAGACAACGGCCAGCCGAATAAATATTTATTCAAAGATCCTATGTAGTTGAATACCTGGGTGAAACCCAGGAATATGGTGTGCGGGATATCCGTATACCCGGTTTTGGCAAAACCGATTCCGTGGGCCTTCCCGTGAGAAATTTCGTATCCGAATGTCAGCAAATTCCCGTTTGTCAAATAGTTGTAAAAAAGAAGAGAAGAGATTGAAAGGATTAAGATGAAAGTGAATGCCGCTCCATTTTTCAGGTTTTTTCTCAGGTTCTTCAAAAGTCTGAAAGCGTAAAATATCAAAAAAGGGAGGGAAATGAAAAAAGCCGTGTAAGGGCGAATGAGAAAAGCCATTCCCAATCCCAGGCCGGCCATCATTCCGTTCGTCAAAGATGGGTTTTTGAGTGACCGGAACAGAAAAAGCAGAAAGACGGATGTGAAGAACATGCAGCTCGTGTGGGACATCATGGTTGAAGACATCAGCAGGAACCAGATGGATACCGTTCCCAGTGCGGCCGCAATGATGCCGGTCTTTTCATCATAGATTTCCTTTCCCAGGAAAAAGAAAATAATGATAGAAAAAGCCGCAAACAGGGGATTCACGATCCAGGGCGCATTGAGCAGGACGCCAAGCACAAGCAACAGGGGATAGCCGAAAGGATACTGGCCGTACCAATTTCCGTTGTTGATCATGTGCGTAAAGTCAAAGAATTCTTTACCGCACGGAGACGCATAATAAAGTTTGCCGGATAGGAATATTTGAGCCTGGAACAGATAGACTATCTCATCGTTTATGTGAGGAATGTGATCGAAGATAAAGTAAGACATGAGATTTGTGAACAGGAAAACGAGAAGTGCGCAGAGAACGACCGGCCAAGGAATACGCATTTTTTTTTGTAATGGCTGTGTTTTCATCGTTTGGTGATTCAACTTCTTTCGCGAAAGAGATCTGCAATTCGCATCTACAGCTCGTACAGGTTCTTGATTAAGAACATCATTTCAGTCGAAGATTTCGAGTATTCTGGCACAGTCTGGAGAGTAAAGCAATCGCCTCTTGTGGTGAATCAGGAGATGATTTTTTGTGCATTTTTTCATCTTCAGGGGTGAAATTCTGAATTCAAGCATAAATCCCCATAGCTCTATTTAATGCCGTAGATCTTGTGAAGCTGGAGAGAGATCCTGATGTTCTTGAGCTCTTTTTTCCCAGCCTGTCTGAGAATCTTCAATCCCAATTCCATGCTCCATTTTCTGTTGGATTGAGGCTGGAGAAGGATCGGGATGCTCTCGGGAAACTCGTTTCTGATGTGCCGGACCTGTTCAAGGTTCAGGCTCTTGATGACGATGACCTTGACTTCTGTGGCCTTCTCGCGGTATTCGGGTTGAAACGCATAATCATCTGGTTTGGGCGATACGGAATACCAGTCGACAGGGAGAGGAATGTAGTGGGTCGCATTGGTTTCCACCTGTATTTTGAAATCCTTCCTCTTCAACTCTCTGACCAAACCAGAGATGTCCTGGATAAGCGGCTCTCCTCCTGTCAGGCAAATCCACTCGGAGGGAAAATCCTGGTGAATTCTTTCAATTTCCTTCAGTATCTGAGCCGCTGAATACTCCTTTCCCTCCATCCAGGCGTACTGGGTGTCGCAGAACTCGCATTTCAAATTGCATCCTGCAAAACGGATGAAGATGGTGGGTTCGCCCTGCCTTAGGCCTTCACCTTGGACGGAAGGGAAAATTTCAATTATTTTCAGAATAGGTGGCTGAGGCATCTTCGGATTCCCAGACGGTCACCTGGGTCACAGGGAACTTTTTTTTCAATTCAAGGAAAAAATGACGCGCCAGATTTTCAGCCGAAGGATTGAAATCGTAAACCTCATTGAGAAGAGCATGGTCGGGGAGGATTTTAGAGAGTTCTTGTTTGATCAGTGTGAAATCTATCCCGATTCCCGTCTTGTCCAGTTGGGTGGCTTCGACTTCCACTTCGACTTGGAATGTGTGCCCGTGGACCTTCTCGCATTTGCCCTTATATTCTTTTAAAAAGTGAGCAGCCTGGAACTTGTCTTTGACCTTCAGGATCCAGCTCATATTTTACCTTCTTTTTCCAGCCGAAGAAGGAGATGGTCTTTCTCTCCAACATCTTCCCAGGCTTTTTGGCGGAGAACGCATGCAGAACATTTCTGGCAGGGAACTTCTGTCCCTGCATAACAGGAAACAGAATAGGAATAATCCGCCCCTAACGACAGGCCTTCTTTGATGATCTCGGATTTTTTCTTTTTGACAAAAGGCGCAAGGATTTGAAGACGATCCTGGTCAGCAGAGAAACTTGTGCCCAGGTTAACCGCATCTTCCATGGATTTCACAAAATCCTCTCGTGTGTCGGGATAGTTCGGGGAATCCAAAACATGAAACCCACAGACGATTTCTTTTATTCCCTCCACATCCGCCCAGGCAGAAGCCATGGCCAGGAATATTCCGTTTCGGAAGGGGACATAAGTCAAAGGCAAACCTTCCTCGATCTTGTCCACGCTTTGGTATTGAGGCAAAGGCAGATGAGTGTCGGTGAGGGCCGAACCGCCTATTTGTTTGAGGTTGACATTGAATATCTTATGCGGAATTTTGAGCATCTGGGCTAATTTTTCTGCCATGTGGATTTCGATCCTGTGGCGCTGTCCGTAATCAAAGGTCAGGGCCGTGACCTTTTCGTGCGTGTTGAGAGACCAGTAAAGGACGGTTGTCGAGTCGATCCCTCCTGAGAACAAAACGATACTTTCTTTCATTTTTTACAATTCTCAGCCCGATGATAAAAGATAGGG
>CAYGBC010000040.1:0-42169 GCA_964348015.1 uncultured Eubacteriales bacterium
CCGCGAGAAATATAACCGCTGAGGGCCACACCAGTATTTTGTACACATCCTTCAGGTCGGCCTTATAATAATCCAGAGTCAAAAACAGACAGAGATGAGCAGGGGAAAGAAGAATCCCCACAAAGCCGCTGACATAAGCGAACATCACCAGCACCAAATCCGGATTTTCCAAGCCGAATATGGGCAGAAGGATCGGAAAGGAGATGCCCACATAGGCATGGTTAACGCCCGTCAACAGCCCGAGAAAAAAAGGCACCGCAAAAAGCAGCAGATACGCGGAAATCCCTTCGGACTGGAATACTCCGGTAACTGATTCTAAAGCGCCGGAGGCTTCGAGTATTCTCTTGAATACCATGACCGAAGCGATAAGAAAGAGGGTCTTGAGGGAAATACTATGCCACAGAATCCTTCCCCTCTCCCGAAAATCCATCCGGAAAAAAACCTGTGTCAAAAAAGCGGTGGCGGCCAGCGCGACCAGCATGCTGAACCTGAACAAAAAAATCAACACAATGACCAAAAATATGGGCCAGATGCTGAGAATGAGGTTAAACAGGCTCTTCAGAAACTTCCCGCCAGATTTCTCATCGGGGAGGCGATGGACATTCTTGAAGAGAATGATCAATCCCAGGATGGCGGCCAGAACCGTGAACGGAAACTGGACTACGGCGATCCTTTTTATCGGAATATGGAGTATGGCTGACGCCAGGATCAGGTTGACATACAGAGGCCAGGAGTACTCCCATATATGGCGGAACCAGTAATTGAGAAAGGTCTTCCAGGCAGGAGTCAGCTTCCAGCGCCTCCCGGCTTCCTCCACGATCGGAGCCGACATCAAAGCCCCCCCGAGCATCGGCAGGAGTCCGATGAAAGAGGAGGGCAGAGCGAGAATCAACCGGGGCTCTGGAATCAAATTCTTGAAAGAATCCACCATTTTCTTGAAATTTCCTTTGCGTTGGAGAAGATGACCCAGATAAAGGACAAGAAGAATAATCCCGAAAAGGCTCAGGGTCTCATTCGAACTCAAGGCCTCCCAGATATTCCGAATAAACACAGGAAAATCCAGGCGAAAAGCCACTCCTGTCAGCAGGGTCCCGATAAAGAGAACAAGCCCCAGGTCCCATTTTTTCTTGATCATGAGGAGGAGGACCAAGACGATGAGGACAATCTTCAGAAGATCAGCCATCATTTCCTGCAAAGGGGTCGCATCTTAACATTTGACATTTCTAAGAGAATTATCAACAGGCAAGGCTTTTATATGATGATGAATTGGGCAATAAATATTAAGTAAATGTCAAATGTTAAGATGCGATCCCATTTACTTTGAAGAAGACAGGATGCGGGCTGTGGTTTTAAAATGCTTCTTGGCCACTTTATCCAGCACCTGGGCGCCGTGGGCTTTGACCAATTTCAACCCTGCCTCTTCCACGAGCGGGGAGGCTCCTTTGGGAAGGTCAATCCCGATATCCTGGGAAAGAAAATACAGACGCGTTAAAAACTCTGCTCTGGCCAGGATCGATGCAGCGGCCACGGCCAGGTCTTCCTCCGCTTTCGGCTTCTGGATCAGTTCGATGCTCTTTCCTCTTTTCATCAATGCATTGAGGACGAAGGCCTTATCCCCAAACTGGTCGGTTATGGCGAGCTTGCAGTTCACTTCTTCGAGGATGTTCTCGATAGCCCGGGAATGGGCCCAAGCCAAAATGCGGTTGAGGTTTCTCAGCTTGGTGTAAAGCGAGTTGTATTTTTCCGGGCCGATGGCCACGATCGAGTGCGTGTATCCCTTTTTGATCAATCCCGCCAGCTCCCGGACACGGTTATCGGAAAATCTTTTGCTATCCTTCACTCCGAGTTCAGAAAGAACATTCTCCTGGTCTTCGGGAAGAAAAACACCCGCGACGACAAGCGGACCAAAGTAGTCTCCTTTTCCGGATTCATCCGTCCCGAGATGTCCCTTTTCGGCTGGAAAAAGATCTGATTGACGCATTTGTCCGTATGGATCCTCAGCGCAGGAGGAAACGGCCTTTAGCCTCTTTGATCAAATCCGGCCTGAATTTGGGATGAGCAATGTTGATCAATGCCACAGTTCTCTCCTGCAGGTTTTTTCCATGAAGATAGGCCACCCCGTACTCCGTGACCACGTACTTGACATCGGCTCTTGTCGTAACCACTCCGGCTCCTTCCTTCAGAAAAGGAACAATCCTGGAAACTTCATCCTTCTTGGCAGTGGAGGGAAGAGCGATGATCGGTTTACCTCCCTTCGAATGAGCGGCTCCCCGAATGAAATCGACCTGCCCGCCGAAACCACTGTAAATGAACGTCCCGACAGAGTCCGAACAGACCTGCCCGGTGATGTCGACTTCGATAGCCGAATTGATCGCGACCATATTCTCATTCCGGGACACATTGAACGGATGATTCGTGTAATCTGTGGGGTGGGCTTCAAAAACAGGATTGTTGTCCACAAAATCATAAAGTGCATTTGACCCGAGAATGAAGGTCAATATCACTTTGTAGGGATGAAATGTCTTTCTGGCTCCAGTGATGATCCCGGCTTCAATGGCTTCCATCACTCCGTCGGACACCATCTCTGTGTGGATACCGAGATCACGCCTTTCTTTGAGGGCGGAGAGGACGGCATCAGGGATTCCTCCGATCCCCAACTGCAGAGTCGAGCCGTCTTCGATCAAATCGGCGATAGAGTGGCCTATCTTCCTTTCCACTTCAGTGAACGGACTGCGTTTCAGCTGCGGCAATTCCTCTGAAATTTCCACAATTTTGTGCACACGAGAGACATGAATAAAGGAGTCTCCCAAAACCCGCGGCATCTTTTCATTGACCTGGGCGATGACCACCTTTGCCTTTTCCGCAGCCGCCTTTGACGCCAGAACCTCGACACCGAAGCTCATGAATCCGTGCTCGTCCGGAGGAGAGAGATGAAGCATGGCCACATCCAGAGGCATCTGGCCGGAGTACATCAAGCCAGGAATTTGGTGGAGGAAGATGGGAATATAATCCGCCCGGCCCTCGTTGATGGCTCTCCGGTCCGCAGGGCCCACGAAGAGGGAATTGTGACGAAAATGCCCCTCCATCTCTGGCCTGGAAAGGGGATCTTCTCCTAAAAGAAGAACATGTGTGAGTTCGACGTCCTCGAGTTCATCTTTGCGCGAGGCTAAAGCATTCATCAAGGCATACGGAGTGGCTGCGTTTCCACTGATGTAAACCCGGTCACCGCTCTTGATCGCAGAAACTGCGTCTTCGGCTGTGACGAGCTTTTTTTTGTAATCATCCACCCAGCTCATTCAAATGCCTCGCTTACAATGTATATATTGTATTAATCTTTTTTAAGAGATTGCCACGCAAGCTCGCAATGACACACGCGGTGATTGCCGCGCAAGCTCTCAATCACACCTAAATACATCCTATTTTTCCGTATGAGATTACCACGTCGCCTCGCTCCTCGTAATGACACCTAATTCCATTCTTCATGAGACAGCCGCGCAAGCTCGCAATCACATCCTTTTCAAACATTCCTCATAAAAATTTAGCGGTTCCGTTCCTCAATCCGATGATTTCTTTGTATTTTCAACGGAAGACTGAATTCTTCTTGATACGGAGGCTTTTCGGGATATCACGTTTTATGACTTGCTTCTTGTTTTCTTGGCTGTCTGCTTTTTTCCATTGAGCGATTTCAAGTATTTGTCCATCTCGGCGGCTGCAACGCGCGCGTCTCCCATGGCCAGAATAACAGTAGCTCCGCCTCGAATGATATCTCCTCCTGCATAAACACCTTTCATGCTCGTGGCCATTGTGTCCCAATCGACCTCGACATTCCCCCACTTTCCCACTTCGAGTTGAGGAGTTGTCTGCGGGATCAAAGGATTCGGACTGTTTCCTATGGCCACCACGACCAGGTCCACTTCCATGATGAACTCTGAACCCTTTATCGGGATCGGCCGGCGCCTGCCGGACGAGTCCGGTTCTCCGAGTTCCATCTGTATACACTCCATAGCCTTGACGCAGCCCTTATCATCACCGATGAACTTCGTCGGAGTTGTCAGGAAATGGAATTTTATACCTTCTTCCTCCGCGTGGTGGACTTCTTCGATTCGGGCCGGCATTTCCACGCGGGAGCGCCGGTAGACAATAGTCGATGTCTCTGCGCCGAGTCTCTTGGCCGTCCGGACAGAATCCATGGCCACATTGCCGCCACCCAACACAACGGCATTTTTCCCGAGATATACGGGTGTATCGTACTCGGGAAAATCATACGCCCTCATCAGGTTAACCCGGGTCAAGTACTCATTGGCCGAGTAGATGCCGACCAGGTTCTCTCCAGGAATCCTCATGAAATTCGGCAGTCCCGCACCTGTTCCGACAAAAAAAGCATCAAATCCTTCTTTCTTCAAGTCTTCGAGTGTCGCCGTCAAGCCCACGACGAAATTTGTTTTGATCTCGACTCCTAATTTTTCGAGGTATTCCACTTCTGCTTGAAGGGTTTTTTTCGGCAGCCTGAATTCCGGGATCCCGTAGACCAGCACACCTCCGGCCACATGGAGCGCTTCAAAAATCGTGATCTTATGGCCCTGTTTGGCCAGGTCTCCGGCCACGGTCAACCCTGCGGGTCCTGCGCCGATTATCGCCACTTTTCGACCTGTTGAAGGTGGAATTTGAGGAACAAACACCTGGCCGTTCTCTCTCTCGTAATCCGCGATGAACCTCTCCAGGTTTCCGATCGCCACGGGAACTCCCGTGGCCTTCTTTGTGGTGCACAGGGCTTCACATTGAGTCTCCTGAGGACAGACGCGGCCGCAGATGGCCGGAAGATTGTTGGTTTCTTTCATCTTACGGATGCTTTTGACGAAATCCCCTATTTCTATCCACTTAATGAAAGAAGGGATATCGATGCCGACCGGACAGCCCATCACGCATTGAGGATTTGCACAGTCCAGGCATCTCTGGGCTTCTTTCTTTGCAGCCTCCGCATCCAGGCCCAGGTTGACCTCGTTGAAATCCAGATTCCGTTCATCCGGATCCCTTTCGGGCATTTTCTGACGTTCAAGCTTCATCCTTTCCTTTGCAGGGATAGATTTCCGCAGCTCCTTCCGCCATTCTTTGTTGAATTCCGCCCTGAGCCTCTGCTTGAGCTCAGCAGGCATTTGCTTTTTTTCTGCCATCTTTTTATCTTTTCTCTCTTAAGTCTCTACGCAAATTCGTTTTTCTCCCAGTGACACAGGGACTGGACTTCATCCTCAAAATAGGCTTTGCGCCGTATAAAAAGCTCCTCCCAATCCACCAAATGTCCGTCAAAATCCGGGCCGTCCACACAGGCAAATTGAGTTTTCCCGTCCACAGTCACGCGGCAGGCTCCGCACATTCCGGTTCCATCCACCATGATCGGATTCAGGCTGACCAATGTCTTTACACCAGTGGATCTGGTCGCCTCAGAACAGGTGTACATCAAATAGGTGCATCCGATGGAGACGACTCTCTGGATTCCAGATTCTTTTTTCATGACGGCCTTCAACGTCTTCGGGATATAATCTTTGCAGTCGAAATAACTGTCCCGGGCCGACACATAAAACTCATCGCTCACGGCTTTGAGCTTTTCTTCCCAATACAGAAGATAATTGGCTTTCACATCCAGAACAGTCACGACTTTATTCCCCGCCTCCTTCAAAGCGCGGGCGATCGGGTAAATCGCAGCGATGCCGAAACATCCTCCTGCGCAAACCACGGTTCCGTATTTTTCTATTTCGGACGGCTTCCCCAAAGGACCGACAAACACTGGCACCTCATCACCTGCCTCGAGCAGCGAAAGCTTGTGAGTCGAAGTCCCCACAAGCATAAAAACCGATGTGACTGAACCTTTTTTCACATCCCAATCCGCTATGGTCAATGGGATTCTCTCGCCCCGCTCATCCGGCATGATGATCAGAAATTGACCAGGCTTACATTTCCGGGCCACTTCAGGAGCCTCCACTTCAAGAAGATGGATATTGGGCACGAGCCGCTCTCTCCGTAAAATCTTTGCCATCACTTTCCTCTCTTTATTTTCACAGGAATGATATTCCGAATATGGTTTTTGTACTTTGAAGAAAAAGACAGAGGAACCAGAGAAAAATCAGAATCTTCATTCCAGAGAAAGTTTGCTCCGACAATTCCTTTCGGCAGAGCCGCCGAGATCTTCACGCGACCTTGAATCTTTCCTGAATCAGAATCCACCACTACGGTATCCCCATCCTTCAGTTTTAACCTCTTCGCATCCGCGGGAGATATCTTGATCCATCTGGAATTCCTGATCATCCTTAAACCTTTGGATTCCTGCGTGAGGGCAAGGTTCCGGTAATAATCCAGGCTGTAGTCCACAGACATGAGGAGAGGATATTTTGGGCCGGTTTCCTCCGGAGCTGAAACTGATTTGACAGGAATAAATTTCTCTTTTCCCTTCACCTCTTCGTAAATGAAGACTTCATCGTCATCGCCCAGTTTTGTGTTTGAGGTCTTCGAAAAACCCAGTATGTCTTTGCGAATCTCTTTCATGACCGCAGCCTGGTTCTTATATCCGAAGTTCTGATATCCCATTTTTTTGGCCAACCGAGAAATAATCCACCAATCGGGCTTGGCGTCTCCGACAGGCCCTATGACTTTATGGAATTTTTGAATCCTTCCTTCGCCATTGACAAACGTTCCGTCCGTCTCCGCAAATGTTGCCGCCGGCAGAACGGCATCCGCTTTTTCTGTATTGCCGTTCCTGTAACAGTCCTGAACGACTAAAAATTCTGCCTGAGCCTTCTGGAGATCTTGGAGGGGTCCGGCAAGATACAGGGCTTTGATGTTCCCGGAATGAACCGCAGGAAAAACCTGATCAATCGAGAATCCTTTATCCGGATGACCATTATTCATCTCCACAACGCCTCTCAAGTTGTTTTCCATTCCGAGAGGATAAAGCCGCCCGCTTCTCAAGAGAGCTAAATTGTGGAGCGCTGCCACATTTTGAGATCCCCGGGGATTTTGAGTCAGGCCCGCTCCAAAAATAAAAACCGACGTTTCTCCTTCCTGGAGAAGTTCGGCTGTCCGCATGAATTTTTCCTCGGGCACACCGGTCGTTTGGACAACCTGAGAAAAGTCGAGTTTTTCCAAAGATTTTTGAAAAGATTCCAAACCTTCAACCCGGGCATGCCCTCTCTCCTCTTCACTCTCCAAGAAAGCTTTGGATAAGTAACGGAAAAGAGCCGCCTCTGTTCCGGGCTTGTTGCGAAGCCAGACAGAGGCGTAACGGTTGAGAGAGAGTTCCTGCGGACCCGCAACCACAAGCTTCGCGCCCGCTTTCACGGCCTTTAACACCTCCAGCCAGACTATGGGATGAGTCACAGGCAAGTCAGCTCCGGAGAGAAAAAGGAAATCGGCTTTCGATATATCTTCTATCCTGAAATTCAGGCCGGCTTTCAGGCCTTGTTCCCGAGCCATTTCCAGGAAGGTCGATAACGGAGAATAGTCGATCGGGCTCGCGACGTTGTCTGTCTTCAATGCGGACCGGGCGAACTTCTGGAGGATGAAACTGTCTTCGCATGTCACCTGAGAGGAAGCGACGAGTGCCACTTCTTTGCCTTTGTATTTTTTCAACTTTTGCGCCACAAAATCGAGAGCCTCGTCCCATGGCACCTCTTCGAGATCTTTATCCTTTCTGATCATCGGTTTGAGGATTCTCCGAGGACTGTGAATGAGGGTTTGGATCATGAACCGGCCTTTCACACACGCCTGTCCGCGATTCACGGCTCCCTCCGCGGCCGGCTTCGAGCTCAGAACTCTCCCGTCCTTTGTCTCTATCTCGAGTGTGCACCCCATGCTGCAGAGAGGGCATATCGTTTCGGCCGTGCTCTCTGCGAGGCTCTCGTACTTCAAAGCTCTCTCAGAGAGTGCACCGGTGGGGCAAATATCCACGCAGGCTCCACAAAACTGGCAGCCTGACTCAAGGTGAGGACGATCCAGCGCAGTTCCGACGACTGCATGAGATCCTCTATACGTGAATGTAAGCGTCGAAGCGCCTCTCACTTCATGGCAAACCCGGACACATCTTCCGCAGAGAATGCACAAATTGTAGTTCCGGTCAAAAAACGGATCCTCTTTTTTGATCTCCAGTTCCCGGTAAACAGAAGGGAACCTGACTTTATCCACCTTCACCTCGTCCACAATATCCTGAAGCGCGCAGCGTCCGTTGTTCGGACAGAGGACACAACCCGTTGTTTCCCCGACTTTCCGGATCGTGGATTTGAATTCGTCACAATTCTTTTTCTCCGTGCAGATCAAGCAGGCATTCGGATGTTCAGACAGAATCAGCTCTAAGATCTCTCTCCTCAACTTCTGGAGACTGGGAGTCTTTGTCTTGACTTCCATCCCATCCTCCGCGTAGGTGCTGCAGGAGGGCGGATAGCCCTTCCTCCCCTTGATCTGAACGAGACACAGCCTGCATCCGGCGAAAGGAGATAGCTGTCTATTATCACAGAGAGAAGGAATGGAGATGCCGTTCTCTCTGGCCACCTCTAGAATTGTCTTCCTGTCCTCGAGTGCGATCCTTTTTCCGTCTATAGTGATCTTCATTTTTGGCTCTTTTGGCTGGATTTTTTGAGAATTCCGTCTCTTTTCTTGCCCGTGTACTTGGATACCGCACTGACTTTTGGAGGACAGACCTCCAAGCATGCGCCGCACTTGATACACAGGTCCTGGTCGATGATGTGAACTTTCTTCCGTTCGCCGCTTATGGCCTCCACAGGACAGTTTTTCAAACACAGAAGACAGCCGACACATTTCTCCGGCTCGATGTGATAGATAATGAGTTCCTTGCACACAAGGGCCGGACAACTCTTATCCCGAATATGAGCTTCATATTCATCTTTAAAATTCCTCAGCGTTGTCAGGACAGGATTGGGCGCTGTCCCTCCGAGTTGGCAGAGGGATCCCGCTTTAACGGTCTTGGCGAGATCCTCCAACTTCTCGACATCCCCTTCTTCTCCCTTTCCCTGGGTGATGAGAGTTAGAATATCCACAAGCTGCTTGGTTCCGATCCGGCACGGGACACACTTGCCGCAGGACTCTTCCTGAGTGAAATCCAAAAAATATCGAGCCACATCCACCATACATGTGTCCTCATCCATGACGATCATGCCGCCCGAACCCATCATTGAGCCCGCCTTGGTTAAAGTTTCGAAGTCGATCGGGAGATCCAGCATCTCGGCCGGGATACAGCCTCCGGAAGGACCGCCCGTCTGGACAGCCTTGAATTTCTTGTTGTCTTTGACTCCGCCTCCGATATCATAGATGATCTCTTTCAAAGTCATACCCATCGGCACTTCCACAAGGCCCGTATTGTTTATCTTGCCGACAAGAGAGAATATTTTGGTTCCTTTGCTTCCTCTTGTCCCTATCTGGGAATACCATTCTGCGCCTTTATTTATGATCAGCGGAACATTCGCCCATGTCTCCACATTGTTGATATTGGTCGGTTTGCCCCACAGACCTTCTTGAGCGGGAAAAGGAGGCCTCTGTCTGGGAAAAGCACGCCTTCCTTCGATAGACGCCATCAGTGAAGTCTCTTCACCGGAAACAAAAGCTCCGGCTCCTCTAAAGACATGAATATCGAACCCGAATTCAGAGCCGAGAATGGATTCACCGAGCAAGCCAAGCTTTTTCGCTTCGGCGATAGCTCTGGTCACGTTTTTCACAGCCAGAGGATATTCCATACGCACATAGATGTAGCCTTTAGAGGCTCCGATCGCATAGGCCCCGATGATCATGCCTTCAATGACACTGTGAGGGTTGCCTTCCAGAAGACTCCGGTCCATGTAGGCTCCCGGGTCTCCCTCGTCTGCGTTGCAGATGACATACTTCACATCCGAGTTGACATCGTGGCAGATTTCCCATTTTTTTCCGGTCAAGAAACCGGCTCCCCCTCTTCCTCTTAAGCCTGAAGCGGTAATCTCCTCGATGACCTCTTCTGAAGTCATATCAAAAAGAATCTTAGTGAGTGCCTTGTACCCATCCAGTGCGATATAATCTCGGATATCAGTGGGATCGATGAACCCGTTATTCCCGAAAATGATCCGTTCCTGCTTTTTGTAGAAGGGGACATTTTTCTCACGGACGATCTTTTCTTGAGTTCTCGGATCAACGTACAGGAGCCTGTCGATGATTTTCTTGCCGACTATCGTCTCGGCGATGACCTCTTTGATATCTTCGAGTTTTATCTTTTGATAGAACACTCCCTTTGGCTGGATGACAACGATCGGGCCTCTCTCGCAGAAACCGTGGCACCCTGTTGTTCTCACATCGACTGAATCCTGAAGGCCTTGACTCTTGATCTCCACCTTAAAGGCCTGAGCGACCTTCAAACAGCCGTAGGCGTGGCAGCCCGTTCCCCCGCAGACTGTGATGCATGTTTTCCGTTTTTTTCGGGATTCTGAAATTTCCTCTCTAATTTTTTCCAGTTCAGTCGCGTTGTATTCTTCCATCAGTCAGAGCCGTTCCTTTTTGTGGTCATTAATTTCTTTAAGATATTCTCCACCTCTCTCGTTTTTAGCTGACCATGGTACTCACCATCAGCGATGGCAATAGGCCCGAGCGCACACGCGCCCACACAATTGACAGTCTCCAGCGTGAATCGATTGTCCCCGGACGTCTCTCCGGCTTTAATCTCCAATTTTCTCTCGAACTCATCCAGAATCATCGGAGCTCCTCTCACATGGCAGGCTGTTCCCATGCATATCGTGATCAGGTGTTCTCCGCGCGGTGTCAGAGAAAAGGCCTTGTAGAATGTGAGCACTCCGAATATCTCACTTTCAGAAATTTTCAACTGCTTGGATATCCGAGAGATCGCTTGAGCCGGAATGTAACCGAACTCTTCCTGGATATCATGAAGGATATGAATGAGTTCTCTTTGATCTTTTTTGGATTCATTCACACGTTTTTCCATTTCTACTGACCTTTACAAATAGGAATTGATATCTTTGTAATTCAGACCAAATCTTTCAGCGATATTTTTCTTGGTGATATTCCCTCGAAAAACATAAACTCCGCGCGCGAGACAATGTTTCTCTTTCAGAGTCTGTTCGATTCCTTTCTCTCCAATCTCCACGAGACAGGACGTAACCAGATTGGAGAGGACCTTTGACGAAGTGCGGCTCACGGCGGAAGTGATATTGGGAACACAGTAATGAATGACTCCTTCATCGACGAAAGTGGGCTGCTCCAGTGTTGTCAGGCGGCTTGTTTCGATGCATCCTCCCTGATCGATGGCCAGATCGATGATCAGGGATCCTTTTTTCATGCTTTTGACCATGTCCCGAGTGACTATGACCGGAGCTTTCTCACCGGGACGAAGCACGGCTCCAATCAGGATATCTGCAATCTTCACCATCCGGGCCAAGTTGTAATTGCTGGCAAACAGAGTGATCAACCTCCCCGAAGTCATTTCTTCCAGCTCTCTCAGCCTGTCCATATACCGGCCCAGCGCGATCGTGTGCGCTCCAGCCCCGAGCAGGCTTTTGACCGCGCTTCGAGCGAGAACACCGCTCCCGACCACAACCGCGGTGGCCGGAGGAACGCTCACCACTCCCCCGAGGATCACGCCCTGGCCGCCAAAACTGGTCTGAAGATACTGTCCCGAAATGGCCAGGCACATCTGCCCGGCGATCTCACTCAGACTCTCGATGAAAGGAAGGTCCCCGTTCTCATCTTGAACGATCTCATAGCCAATGATGGAGACGTTTTTTTTGAGGAGTTCCTCCAAAAGAATTTTTCGGGCCACGGCCAGATGATGAAACCCGAATAAAACCTGGTCTTTTTTCACAAGCTGGCATTCCTCTTTATTCAAAGGAGAAATATTGAGAACGACATCCGAGCGGCCAAAGACCTCCTCTTTGGTAAAAACGATCTCGCCTCCGAGATCACTGTATTCCTCGTTACTGTATCCGGATTTTAATCCCGCTCCAGCCTGCACGTAAACCGTGTGTCCATGCTCAACGAGCAGCGAGACTCCACTCGGACTCAAGCCCACTCTGTTCTCAATTTTACATCCTTCGTTGAGGACACCAACATTCATTTTTTCCTCCTGCGTTTTACAGGACAGATTATATTAGCAAGTTAATGTGCTGAGGGCAACAATAACGGGAAAAAATATCAAAAAAATAAAAAAAATCCAGAAAATTTGCGGATTATTCGGGATCACGTTTCTCGATTTTGAAATTTCTTCAGAGTGGACCCGAACTTTTTATGGAATGTGTCGACATTTTCGTTCGATCAACCGTCATTGCGAGCGGAGAGTGACGATCTCAAAAGAAAAAGATTTGCATCTAATAGAATCCGGCTGCCACCTCGTCCCTCGCAACGAAACACGTGGGAGATCGTTTCACTGCGCCCGCATGACATCCATCCTGTCACTTCAGATAAGACGCCATCTCATGGGATGATCTCACATAAAGAGTTTCAAAGTCAGAAAGATATAAAAGATGTAAAGCGCGAAAAGGATCAATCCTTTGACTTTCCCCAACCGGCACCCGATCCTCATCAACACCAGCATGGTCAACACGATCAAGATCATATAGGGAAAAGTGAAGTCCATCACCTTCAATTCCACTGTGATCGGATTGGCGATCGAGGAAACACCGATGATCCAGAGAACATTGAGGATATCTGCCCCGATGATGTTCCCGACAGCGATCTCTCCCTCTCCCTTAGTGGCCGCAGTCACGCAGGTGCTTATTTCGGGAAGAGAGGTTCCGATGGCGAGGACAATCAGTCCAATGACAGTCTCAGAAACAGAAAAATGTATGGCGATACGCTCAGCCGCCCAGACAACCACGGAGCTGGTCGCCACAACTCCCGCGAGTCCCAGAATAAACAACAGGGTCACCCGTCTCAGTTCTGGCTTCATGCGTGGCCCGAGGCTTTTTCCTTTTAACTCCAATCGTTGAGTTGCCGGGCTGTCTTCGCCAAACCGCAAGTCTCTTCTTTTAAGAATGAGGATGTAATACACGCAGAGAATCAGGACAAAAAGAGCGCCTTCGAGGCGGCCGATCGTACCGTTCCTTGCCAGGATATAAGCCAGAATGTCGATCGAAAGAAGAAAAGCCCCGATGACTTTAAGCACGCGGCAATTGACATAGATTACAGTCGGGGCCAGGAGGGCGGCCAAAGGAAGAGCGATTCCGTCATCGCAGATGACTGATCCGACAGCATTTCCCAGAGCGAACTCCGGTTTTCCCCGAACGGCTGCAATAACCGACACACAGAATTCCGGAGCCGTGGTGGCCATCCCGACAAGAACAATCCCGATGACCATTTTGGAGACGTTAAACGCCTTGGCGATGCCGGAGGCGCCTTCCACGAAAAAACTCGCGGATTTAAACAGAAGAGCGAATGAAGCGATCAAAACGATAAAATATAAATAGACCATCTGAACGCGTTTAATTCCTCAAGACGGTTTTCCCGTTTACGATCGTCATCTGAACTTTTGTATTCCGGATCTCTTCAGGAGGTATACCGAATATATTTTGAGTGAGGACCACAAGGTCAGCCAGCTTCCCCGCTTCTACGGAACCTTTGATGCTCTCGGAGAATTCGGCATAGGCTCCGTTCAAAGTGTATCCTTTCACCGCTTCCTCCAGGGAAATCTTCTGTTCCGGAAACCAGCCCTCCGGATGCCTGCCATCCAGAGTCTGTCGCGTCACCGCCGCGTAAATCCCGGTCAGCGGGTCCAGAGGAGCGACTGTCCAGTCCGAACCGCAGGCCAACACTGCGCCTTCTTCTAAAAGTGACTGAAAAGCATAGGTCGTTTGGCATCTTTCTCTCCCGATCTTTTCCTCCGCCCATCTCCCATCATCTACGGCGTGATAGGGCTGGACCGAGGCGATGATCCCGAGTCTGGCCATCCGCTCGATATCCTCGGGAAGGAGATGTTGGGCATGCTCAATCCGCCAGCGTCTGTCTCTTTCTCCGCCTTGGGCTATGGCTCTTTCCATGATATCCAGGAGAACGTGATTGGCCCTGTCTCCTATCGCATGAATCGCCACCTGGAGCCCGGTCTTGTCCGCCTCCATGAGTCTGCGCTCCATGATTCCCTCTGGAAACATCTGGGCATGGAACAGACCTGTTTTGTCGGGATTATCGGCGTAGGGCTCGAAAAACAGGGCCGTGGATGAACCCAGAGACCCGTCGACAAATCCTTTGAGGCCTCCAAGCTTTAAGAAAGTGTTGCCTGCTGGAATGTTCAACCTGATCTTCTGGTAAAGGTCCATTTCTTCTATCGACACATAGACGCAGAGCCGGGAAGTCAACCTGTCCTCCTTCAGCAGTTCGTGGTAAACCTCTATGTTGTCCGCGGAGGCCATGTCATGAACGGATGTCACTCCGCACTCGGCGGCACGTTCGAGGGCCACCTCGGCGGCTCTTAACTTGGCTTTGAGGGAAGGCTCGGGGATGTGTTTCATCACCAGTTCCATGGCCGCGTCTTTTAAAATTCCTGTCGGCTCTCCGGTGGTGCGGTCCTTGAGGATTTCTCCGCCCTCCGGAGACGGAGTGTCTTTGGTGACCCCCGCGATCTTCAGGGCCAGGCTGTTCGCTAAAACCATGTGTCCGTCGTGGCGGTTGATGCACACAGGATGATGCAGAGTGACTTCATCAACCCATTCTTTCCGCGGCAGTTCTGGAGGATCAAAAGACTGGTGGTCCCAGTTCCCGTTGAGGATCCATTCTCCTCTTTCCAGCTCACCGGCTCTCCGCTTGATTCTGGCGACAAACTCCTCCTTGCTGTTCACGTCACGCAGGTCAATGCTCAGGAGAGAAAACCCTCCGTCGAGGAAATGCGTGTGGGAATCAACGAACCCGGGAAGGACCAGATCTCCGTTCAGGTCGATAATCTCCGTTTTATTCCCGACGAGCTTCCTGATTTTCGCAGTGGAGCCGACTTCCAGGATCTTGTCTCCTTTCACCGCCACCGCCTCGGCCCACGGCTGGTCAGGATTGACTGTCCAGACAGCGCCGTTGAGAAGAACGAGGTCAGCCATTTTTTTCTCCGGGATTGAGCTGCAGGCGAAGCTCAAAACAAAAAATAATCCCAAAACAGTGATCCTTGATCTTCTCACTCTTTCCTCCTCCTGCGTCTCTCCTCCAGACTCTCTGTCTATTCATAAGGGGATTCTTTCAAAATCCTCGGGAATAATCAATTTTCCCGTGTAGCTTTTTCGAATTTCTGACTCGATCTCCTGAAGAGAAAAATCCAGTTCGCCGAAAAAGTGACAGGGAACCAGACATTTGATCCCAGATTCCTGGGCCTGCTGCCCCAGCTGGAGCGAATGAGTGTGCATCATTTTCAGAGAGGGGTACTCTTTAAACACGCGAGACGGAGCGCTGCAGTCGTGAACAAGACAATCCTTCCCAGCGGCATACCGAAAAAGAGACGGATCACAGGGAGTGTCCCCCGAATACACCAAATCTTTTTTCCCCTTCTTGAATTGAAAGTGAAATGCCAGGGAAGACGGGCTGTGCGGGACCTTGAATGAGGTTCCTAAAACCGAACCTTCCAATTCGAAGCTCTCTCCCGCTTCGAGCGTGACGAATTCGATCCTGGTCTTGATCTTTTTTTCTCTCAAATGAAACAGGTCCAGCAGGTCACTGCACAGCTGGACAGATTCCTCTGAGCCATAGAGCCGGATGCGTCCTTCCTCCAGCATCAGGCTGTGGACCAGAGAAGGCAGCCCGTAGACATGGTCCGGATGGATATGGGTGATCAGTATCGCAGCGATATTCCTGGGATCAAGGTTGAGCCTCTTGATTTTCTGAAAAACTCCTCCGGGGCAGTCGACGAGGAACAGCTCCTTATCCTGTTTGAGGAGAAAAGCCGTGTTATCCCTGTTCTCCGTGGCTACGGATCCGCCGGTACCTAAAAAACAGAGCTCAATCATTTTATTGCGAATAATACCAGAGTCCTTCACAAAAACAAATAATTTTAAGTGGGTTCCCCGACAGTTAAAAAATAATTTGACAGGGTCTGTCTGGATTAGATAAAAAAAAATCATGAGAGAAGAGATCAAGGTCTCGGCACCGGGAAGAGTGTGCCTCTTTGGAGAGCATCAGGACTACTTCGACCTTCCGATCATCGCCGCCGCGATCAACCTGAGAATATCCATCAGCGGTCAAAAACGAAAGGACCACATGCTCAAGATCGATCTCCCGGATATCAGAGACGTTGAAGAATTTTCTCTCGAAAAAGAAGCCGAATACACCAAGGAACGAGATTACTTGAAAAGTGCCGTAAATGTCTTGAAAAGGAAAGGCATCCGGTTTCCCTCGGGGTGGGACTGTCTTGTCCGGGGTACCATCCCGATAAATTCAGGCACAGCCAGCTCCTCTGCCCTTGTGGTGGCCTGGATAAAATTCCTCCTGGAAGCGGCTGGCGATCAGAAAGCCAGGGATGTGGAGGAGATCGCTGAGCTGGCTTTTTTGAGTGAAGTGGCTGAGTTCGGAGAGCCTGGAGGAAAAATGGACCACTTTTCCTCTGCTCTGGGGGGCGTGGTTTCTGTCGATTTTGGAGAGGGACTGAAAGTCAAAAAGCTGAAAAATTCTTTGAAAGAATTCGTTCTGGCCGATTCTCTCCAGAAAAAGGACACGACCGGAATGCTGGGGTATATCAAAAGTCATGTCCTTGAAGGGTTGACCCGCATTCAGGAAAGGATAGACGGGTTCAACCTGCAAAGCCCTCTCACTCAAAGGGAGAACAACGAGATCGAAAAGTTATCGCCGGATGTCCAGAGACTGCTGAAAGGGACCCTTCTGACGAGGGACCTCACCGCTGAAGGCAGGGCCCTTTTTGAATCAGAGGTTTTTGACCATGCGCGATTCGGGGAACTGCTTTCCCGCCAGCACGAAGTCCTCAGAGACTTTATCCGCATCTCCACTCCTAAAATCGAGCAAATGATAGACACCTCGCTCGAGGCGGGCGCCTTAGGGGCAAAAACAAACGGCTCGGGAGGCGGAGGGTGCATGTTTGCCTACGCTCCCGATAACGCGGCCAAGGTTGCCGCAGCTCTGGAAAAAACAGGCGCAAAGGTCTATGTTGTGCGCATCGATACCGGAGCCAGGCGGGAGGAAATCGAGGAGGACCGATGATCAGCGCGACTCAAATCAGAAAAGGAATGGTCATCAAAGTCGAGGGAAAACTCTACAAAGTTCTCGAAGCGACCCACGTCACACCTGGAAAAGGGCAGGCGTTGATGCAGACAAAACTCCGCAATTTGGGTGACCAAACTCTGCTCGACTACAGGTTCCGGTCGAAAGACAAGGTCGAACAGGCCTATCTGGAAACAGTCGAGATGGAATTTCTGTATCAGAGCGGGGATGATTACATCTTCATGAACCTTGAAAACTACGAACAGATCAAACTCACTCAAGACGTGATCGGTGGAGAAGTCGCCTATCTCATTCCCAACGTTGTTTTTCTGATTGAGATGCACGAGGGGAGTCCGGTGGGAGTTGAACCGCCGCTCACGCTAGACCTTAAAGTGGTCAAGACCGAGCCCTTTCTTAAAGGGGCCACTCAATCGGCGAGCAGTAAACCCGCCGAACTCGAAACCGGAATCACCATCAACGTTCCCCAGTTTATCAAGGAAGGAGACATCATCCGCATCGACACTCGAGAGGACAAATACCTGGAACGAGTAAAGAATTAATAAAGGGAGACGTTCCCCAAGGTCACATCTCAGCTCCCCGGCTCTTATTGCTACTCATGCATAAATCAATGTGTTGAATATGGATTTATTAGGACAAGATGAGACCTTGGGGATCGTGCCCACTCATTAAAACGTTTGTCTGTGGACTCCGATGTTGCCGTGGCTGTCTTGAACCTTGACGGTGATCATGTTATCGAATACGGCGGGCAGCGTAATGGATACGCTGAAGCTCTCCTGCCTCGAATCACAGATCCCATCTCGAGGGAATAGGCTTATCCACTCGCCAGGTCTGATCAAGTATTGGGCTTCCTTAATGGAAGACATCGAATCTTCGGCCGCAAAGTTGACGGTCAGCTTATTCTTATCCCTTTCGGCTCTAAAACCCTTGATCGTGGGAAGAGAATTATCGATCGCCAAAGGACGGCTGACCTTCTCTGCTTTTTGTTCCATTCCGGGAGGATTGGAAGGAGCATCCAAAGCCACAACCTTCAGAAAATACACGCCATCAGGATAGGTCAGTGTATCAAAGGCATAGATCGTATCCGTCCACTTCTCCTTTAAGATCCGCCATTCCTCTTCACCTTCTTTTTTGATATGGAGCGAATACACAAGGTTGTCTCCATTCTGGTCTTCCGCTTCCCAAATAATAGTCTGGAATCCCTTTCTCTCGATTTTTTTCGGAACGATCAAAGCTTTTTCTCCCGCGGCGTTTTTTGTACGTCCTGAAACATCCGTGTCCGCTCCCCAGACGATTTCAGCTTGGATTGGCGGCTTCAAATAGACCACATTGGGCGGAAGCATGGTCAGCTTCGTGATTTCCGGCGCAAGGTTTGTCTGGAGATAAAACAGGGAGACTCTTCTCACAATCGGAGAGACTTTCCCGGATTGGGCTTTGAACATGACTCTGAACTGGAGGTACCGGGCTTTAGGGCTGAGGATCTGCTCCCCCTCCCGCTTCTGGTACGGAGGCGACCAGTCACTCCAGGTTGCGCCGGGACGGTTTGAATTTCCACTGCGCGTTTGAAACTGAAGATTGCACCCAGACGGAACTTCTGATTCCCAATCCATCCTTCCCCACGAGGAGAGAGTTTGAGTGTCAATCACCTGACTCAAGTATTCTCCTTCGAGTATCTGCTCCGGATGAAGGATACTCAAGCTGGGGGGATTGTTCGACAGCATATAGATCTTGGGTCCGAACGGAACAAGCGAGTAGACTTGCGCGGAGTTTTTCTGGATAAGGAGAGAAATCTTTTCTTTTCGGTCTAACGCATACACACGTCCTTTATCTCCAGTTCCAAAGAGGAGCTTCTTCTCATCATCATTCCATGACAGACTGTAGATCAACTCGTCACTGGACTGCCAAATCTTCTTCGGTATTCCATGGTAATTGATTTTGAAAAGAGCACCGGGCTGCATCTGGCTGAAGGAGGAAATCTCTTTTGTCTGGACTTGAGCCGGAGTCACTGTAATGCTGACATTTGAATCCACTTGAGCGGCGACCGGGAATTCCTTGACTTCTTTTGTGCTGACAATTCTTCCCCCCGCTGCCGCGTAGATATTCCCCTCTCTGTCTAACGCGACACTTCGCACCTCTTCATAAGGAGATTCAAACAGGATAGACGGCTTTTTCCCTCGGGAAAAGCGGTACACTCGACCGATTCCCCCGGTGCCGGCGATAATATTCTCATTCAAATCTTTTTCAATGCAGAGAACATGATTCTCCTCTGTTTTCAGAATCTGTATTCCTTCTCCTTCCATGTTGATCTGATAAATCCCGCCGCTCTCACCGACCGCAGCCAGCAAAACATCCCGCTCAATAAAAAACAGGTCCCAGATATATTTTTCGCGGGGATTGAAAAAAGGTTCGCCTTGACCTTTTTCTGTGATTTTATAGATTTTCCCGTTGGGTGAAGTCCCTGCATAAAGATTGCCTTTCCTGTCCCGAGCTAGGCAGAGAACGTCCATCTCAGGGACCTGGAAATACAGCTCCACTTTTCCGTTCTTGCTCATTTTGTATATTTTCCCGGCATGTCCTGTCCCCAGGAACATGTCTCCCTGCGGAGTGAGAAGAAGGGATAAATAGAATTCTTCAACAGGTGCCTTCACCGGCTCTTCTTTCGGCGACAAGGAGAGAATGCCGTCGTAAGAGACCGAGATTCCACTCAATTTTCCTCTTAAAAAATCGTCCTTGTTCCGGATTTCCCACTTGTGAGGAACAACGCCATGCAGAGCTTGAACGATAAAAATACTCATCACGAAAAACAGGACCAGTGCTCTTTTCATTCCTTTTTTTCTCCTATTTTTTAATTTTGACCGGAATCACAGCTTCCCCCCTGAAAACATACGGAATCGGCAGCTGGTACTCCATCAGAGTCGACCTGTTGAGCTCGGTCGGAGAAGACGCTGCCGCGCGGGGAGAGGCAAACATGGATTTCATCGAGGGAGGCAAATTCGACATCTCTTCGCCCCTGAGAAATATTCCCGGCTTGGACGCGATCATCTTGATATAGATGCGGTTGTTCTTCCTCAGATTGCTCAGCATCCGGATGAGCTGGCTGAAACTTCGGGGGACAAAGGTTGTGGTTTTGTACTGACTCATTTCGATTTTAGCCATGGATGCGGCATCCGCGACAACAAGATGAAATTCAGAACCCGGCGGCAGGTTGGGCACCTGGATGCTTCCTTCTTCGCGCCGGCTCTCACCTCTGAATGTCCGGTAGTCTATTTTCACATCGATCCGCTCCCCGGGCGAGGCTTCATACTTGCTCAACCAGACTTTCTCCAGGAAAGAAAGCTTGACTTCTTCGAAGGCCTGAATGCCCAGGTCTATACGGTGAATCCCCAATTCTTCGAATTCATTATTGGTCAAGAAATACACGACTCCGGCCAGAAGGCTCGAAAGGTCTATAACAGAGCTGTCGAATTGGCCCGTGAAGAGGTCTTCGAGGCGGATGTTCATCCCGTTCTCCAGGTAGATATTCCCCAGGAGTCCGAGAGAAAGGTCTCCGATGGCTCTTTCTTCAGTTGTCACGAGTCCCCCCAGCGAAACATTGAGCAGGACGGGAGTCAAAATCTTATCATCGACAACCTTGATCTTGTATTCTTTCAATTCGCCGTCCGAGTCCATGATCCGGATGTTCACCGGAACGAGACGGGGAACCTTTCCCAACTCACCCAGCAATCCTGAAGATCTGTCCTGAGTGAATTTCCCGACAAGGCTGTCCGACGCCGCAAGTTTGAACGAGGATATCAGGCTGGGAACGACTGTGATCACTTTCGCCTTAGTCATGGCATAGTCCACTGCCCCCAAATTGTAAAGAGGATGGCCAAACGCCAGGACTTTGCTGCCATCGATATAAGTCACAGTTCCCACTGCCGACATATCCAAATCTCCACTGACCAGTTGAATGGCCACAGGTCCTCCCTCCCGCAAAGTGAGGTCAGGAGGAGAAATTGTATCCAAAGACTGACCAGAAAAAGCACTCATGACAGGATTGAATCCCAACTTCGAGAAGAAAGGCCTGGATTGTTCAAACGCATAGGGGGAAAATCCGCTGAAGAGAAGGGGAATGTTCAACGGCCTCAGGGCCCTTCCTTCGGAATGAAAAACAGCTTTCGAAAGGAAAAACTCTCTGTTCAGCATAAAGAGTTCGTCTAAAGTCAGATGCTTTTTAACCGGAACCTGAGGAGAAAAAACAGGGCCCTTTGGGCTCTCTTCCGAGATGGACATCATCTCTTGAATCGGAGTGATCCCGGCGATCGGCTCCTTGACAAAAGTCCCCAGGCTGTAGGATACAGCTCCGATCAGCTTGCCTCCCACATAAACAGGACTTCCGCTCATTCCTTCAATGACACCGGCTTCTCCCAAAATGCCTCCTTCCAGTTTGGCGAGGATGAGGCTTTTTTTGGGCTGTATATTTTCGAGCACGCCGATAATCTCCACATCGAATTCTTCAATCCGGCTTCCCTGGAAAACGCTTCTTCCCTTTCCTTTCATTCCCACCTTAACTTGGTCCAACGGAAGGATGGGAACCGAGCCCTCAACCGCACTCATGATCATACAGATGATGAGCGAAAGCCAAAGTGTCTTTATTATTGTTTTTTTTCTCATTGTCTTTTCACTGACCGGTACTCTTCGAGAGGAGAATAAGAGCACCGGAAGATTGGATTTCTGTTCCTCTCATTTGATTATTCCCAGCTGCTTCCCGCATTTCTCGAAAGTTGTGAGCACCCTCTCGAGCTGTTCGTCTGTATGAGTGGCCGAGTAGCTGGTCCTGATCAAAGACTGGTCCTTCGGAACCGCGGGGAAGATCACGGGATTGGTGAATATCCCTTCCTCTTTGACGAGTTTCCATAGCAGAAATGTCAATTCAACAGTGCCGATGATGACGGGAATGATCGGAGTTTCAGTGGGACCTGTGTTGTACCCCAAAGCCTGGAATCCCTCCTTCATTTTTTTGGTGATGGCCCACAGCCTCTCTCTTCTCTCTGGTTCATTCTCTATGATATCCAGCGTCGCCAACACGGTGGCGACAGAGGCCGGTGTGATGCTCGCGCTGAAAATCAGGGACCGCGCAAAATGTTTGATGTAAGAAATGACCTTTTTATCTCCGGCGACGAACCCTCCCAGGGAGGCAAAAGACTTGCTGAACGTTCCCATCACAAGGTCGATCTCATCCTCGACTCCGAAATGCTCGGAAGTCCCCCTTCCGTTTTTGCCCATGACCCCGATGCCATGCGCATCATCCACCATAACTTTTGCATTGTATTTCTTGGCCAACGGGATGATTCCCTGAAGGTCTGTGAGGTCGCCTTCCATGCTGTAGACACCATCCACGACGATCAGTTTCCCGATATCCTTATCCAGGGAGGCCAATTGCTTCTCCAGGTCAGCCATGTCATTGTGTTTGTACTTGTAGACATGGCCGTAAGACAGGCGGCAGGCATCGACGATACTTGCGTGGACCATCTTGTCCGTAATGACAGCGTCCCCTTTTCCGATCAATGTTGAAATGATCCCCTGGTTAGTCTGGAAACCCGTGCTGAAGGCCACAGCGGCCTCTTTTCCCGTGAATTTGGCCAGCTTTTTCTCCAATTCAAGATGGATATCCAGTGTCCCGTTTAAAAATCGAGAACCGCAGGTCGCGACGCCGTATCTCTTCACAGCATCCTGAGCCGCTTTCATCACTTTCGGATGATCCAGCAATCCCAAATAGTTATTGGAGCCCACCATAAGCATCTCTCTTCCGTCCACTCGAACTGTGTTCCCGCTCACCTCTTGGATCGGCATGAAATAGGGATACATCCCCATGGCTATAGCCTCATCCGCCCGCGTGAATTCGTAACATTTATCGAAGATGCTCACTCCTGTCTCCTCCTTAAAACCTCTTTTTTATTTGAAAAGTTTCCTCTCTCTTGTATCCAGCACTTCAAGCCTTAGGCTTAAGTTTGACCGGAGAAGGCAATTTTCATACAATTTTACCCATGAAAGCTCTTGTCACCGGAGGTACCGGCTTCATCGGAAGCCATTTGATCGAACTCTTACTGAAGAAGAACGTGGAGGTGACGGCTCTTGTGCGGGACCTCACCAATCTCAAATGGATCAAAGGTCTCGACATTCGCCTTCTCAAGGGAGATCTTTTCTCCCTTCCTTCCCTTCCCAAGGACATTGATTATATCTATCATGCTGCCGGTTTAACCAAAGCAACCAAGAAGGTTGATTATTATACAGTAAACCATCAGGGGACGGCAAGTTTTTTCGAGGCGCTCAGGTCTCAAAACGTATCTCCCCGAAGAATCATTCATCTCAGCACTCTCGCCGCTGTCGGACCTTCGTCGGGAGGAAAACCGGTTCAGGAAACCGCTCCACCCCAGCCCATCACACCTTACGGTGAGAGCAAACTTTTAGCCGAAACAGAAGCATTGAAATTCAAGACAGTTTTCCCGGTTATCATCCTTCGAATCGCAGCCGTATTTGGCCCGAGAGACACTGATTTCCTCCAATACTTCAAATGGATAAAACGAGGGGTGCTTCCCTCTCTGGCTTCCCGCCCGAGACGGGTGAGCCTGTGTTACGTGCAAGATCTTTCCGAGGCCCTTTATCTCTGTTCTCAGAAAGAGTTGGAAAGTGGTGAGATATTCAATATTGCCAATCCAGAGCCCTCTTCTTATGATGAAGTGGGAATAGCCGCGGGTCAAGCGATGGGGAAAGAACTGAGAAGAGTGAAGGTTCCCCTCCCCTTTCTCTATCTGGCCGCCTTGGTCTCTGGGATAGGAAACAAAATCAGAAGGTCTCCAAACATCTTTGATCTCAACAAATTCAAGGATATGAAGCAGAGAGATTGGACCGCGGACACCAGAAAGGCCCAAGAGAAATTGTCATTTCGCGCTCAATACACTCTTCAAGAGGCCGTGAAGGAAACGATCGACTGGTACATCGAAAACAACTGGCTGTAAAAAAGGGGACAGGTCTTTATGCTCAGTAAATAGGTAACACTTGTATTGATGATAATGAGGATAAAGGTGTCATTGCGAGCGAAGCGTGGCAATCTCTTAGAGAAAATTACTTTTCTTTTTACGGGATTGCTTCACTCCGTTCGCAATGACATAATAAAAATGTTACCGAATTACTGAGCGAGTACAACAGGCTGCTTTTTCTTCGGGGACTGTCCCTTTCAGTCCTTAATCTAAGAGAGAGAGGGACTCTCCCCTTTCTTGAAGAAAAAGTAGCCTGTCCCCTTTTTTTAATCAATAGATACAGATACAGAAAATTTTGAACTGCTTTTCAAGCACCACCCTTCTTCTTTTGAGCAGACGAAATATTTGATTTTTCCCTCCACACGGTGCTTGCCTTTTGAGGCCTCCGGGCTGACCGTAAAAGGGATCTCGACCGGATCCTTCAGGTTCAAGTATTCTTCTCCCATTTCTTCCAGTATCTCGATATCCAGGTCTGCGTCATTAAATGCTTCCTTGGAAAATTCCAGCGCCTCGCAGGGACTGAACTCGATGGAAAAGGAGGGTTCGGGATTGACAGTCAATCCTTCCTGAACAGTGAGCTTCAGGATGATCTTTCCCTCCTCGCCTCTGGATAGGCTTTTGGGATTCACGGATCCCTCGATCTTTAAGACGTCATCTCCTCCAGCAAAGGGGGGAAAAGAGAGGCCAAAGACGAACAGAAAAAGAAAAAGGTATCTCTTCAAAGCTGCTCCTCCATCGTTTTTCGATCAAGTTGAATATTACTCTCTCTCTTGGCCCGAGTCAATAAAATTTAGCTTTATTTTTATTTTTTAATTTACTATAATCCACTGAAACGCAGATGGGCACACAATCGATTATCACTGGAACCGGGCACTTCCTTCCTCCCAAAGTGGTGACAAACTTCGACCTCGAAAAAACCATGAACACGACTGACGAGTGGATCCGTCAAAGATCGGGCATCAAAGAGAGACACTATGTGGAGCCTGGCGTGGGAAGTTCCGATCTTGGCTATGAAGCCGCTTTACGGGCTATAGAGGACGCGAAAATCGACAAGTCGGATATCGACTTCATCATCGCCGCCACTCTCTCCCCTGATCATTATTTTCCAGGAATAGGTGTGTTGATCCAGGCCAAACTCGGTCTTTCCGGGATTGGCGCTCTGGATGTGCGAAATCAATGCACGGGCTTCCTATACGCGCTTTCCGCAGCTGACCAGTACATCAAAACACATGCCTATAAAAAAATCCTTGTCGTGGCTGCCGAAGTGCAAACATCCAACCTCGATTATTCGGATGAGGGAAGAGACATCGCTGTTCTTTTCGGAGATGGAGGGGCCGCGGTCATCCTTGAACCCAACAACGCAGATGACGGCAGAGGAGTCCTGTCAACTCATCTCTTCTCAGACGGCAATCACGTGTCAGACCTCTGGATGGAAAAGCCGAGCCCGAAAGACAACCCGACATTCCAAAAAGAATACTTTGATGCGAAGAAATATTTCCCCTACATGAGCGGACGGAATGTGTTCAAGAATGCTTCGGAAAAAATGCCCGAAGCCGTGAGAATCGCTTTGGAACACAACAGCCTCACTATCGATGACGTGAATCATCTCATTCCCCACCAGGCGAACGACAGGATCTCGTTGATGGTCGCAAGAAATCTCAGAATTCCTGTTGAAAAAGTGATTAGAAACATCGACCGGGTCGGGAACACGACCGCCGCATCCATTCCGATCGCTCTGGATGAATCCTTGAAGAACGGCAGGATTAAGGATGGCGATATCGTGGTCCTCACGGCTTTCGGCTCCGGCTACACGTGGGGCTCCGCGGTTATCCAGTTTTAAGACCGAAACTCGGTGCGTCAAACGGTTGCCTCCGGCCTTCTTTTTTGGTAGGATTGCAATTTCACAAAAGAAAGCAAATCCACTATAATATAAGTAGGACAATAAATATTCAGGGCAACAAAAGCTCCTACAGAGGAGGATCTCATGAGGAAGACACTCGTACTGCTCGCTATTATTCTTATCATTTTTTCAAGCACGGGTCCGCTCATGTCTTCAAAAAATGGCGAAGACGGCAAGTTTCAAAAAACTCTGGAAAACTACCTTGATGAGTATTGGAAATTTTATCCGACAGCTGCAACGCTTGCCGGCTTCCACAACTATGACGACAAATTAGAAGACTTCAGCGAGAAGAACTTAGATAAACGTGTCGAAGTTCTAGACACGTATAACAAAGAATTCGCGGCCGAAATCGACAGAAACAAGCTGAGCACCGAGGTTCTGATCGACTACGAGATGATGCTCGACGCATTGGAACTGGAAATCCTCAAGAATGAAAACCTCCTTCCTTGGGAATACAATCCTGTTTTTTACAACGAGATTATTATCAACTGCGTCCGGAGCCTTTTTACCAAAGAATTCGCCCCTCTTGAAACGCGGGCGAAAAACGCAGTTGAAAGGCTGAAAGGCCTTCCCAAATTCATCAAGCAGGCCAAAGAAAACCTCAAAACTCCTCCTCTGCTCCACACAGAAACAGCGATCCAGCAGTACCCGGCAATACTGAGCTTTTACAAAACCAGGCTGCCTGAGCTGATTGCCACCGCGCCGGCGGACAGCCGATCCAAACTCCAGGACGGTCTGAACAAAGCTCTTCCGGCCCTTGTGGACTATCAGAATTTTCTCAAGAATGAGCTTCTTCCGCGTTCCACAGGTAACTTCCGCGTGGGACAGCAGGTCCACACACGGCTCCTGCGGTTGACTCTGCAGAACGACATCCCCCTTCAGCAAATCATCAACCGGGCCAGTGCGGACTCCAGAAATATCCGGCGCGAGATGTTCTTCACCTGCGTTCCGTTCTACAAGATCATGGACCCCAAGATCGACCTGGAAAATCCTCCTCCAGGACTCACGGAAGACCGGCTCTACAACGAAGTCGTCTCCCACGTGATGGAAAGGATAACAGGAGAACACGTTTCAAAAGAGGAATACATCGAGAGAGTCAAAGAGTCAGCGGGCGAGATAAAGGATTTTCTCTCGAATAATGAACTGCTCGTTCTTCCAGAAGAAGATCCTGACATCCAACCGATGCCTCTCTGTTCGCAGGGAATCACGATGACTCGCGTCCTAACGCCAGGAGTCTACGAATCCCAGGGATCGCCTTCTGTTCAAGTGGCCCCTATCTGCGAGGATTGGGATGAAGAACAAACCAACTCTTTCCTCCGGGAATACAACAATTCTTACCTTTATTTCTGGGCCACTCGCGAAGTCTACCCGGGTGAGTTTGTTCCGCTGACGTTCACCGGAAAGCATCCTTCGCTAGTCCGGAAGCTCTATCCCAACAGAGCTCTGACCAAAAGCTGGCCGATCTTCATCGAAGAGATGCTCGTGATGTCAGGCTTCGGGAACTATGACCTCAGGCTGCGCTTGAACCAGCTCAAGAACCTGCTCAAAACAGTTTTGGACTTTCAGCTCGACCTCAATATTCACCAGGGTGGCATCACAAAAGACCAGGCCATCCGATTGATGACCATAAACGGTTTTCAAACACGAGCCGAAGCGGAAAGAAAATGGAACAGCATTGTTCTCAAGCCCGGTGAGGCCGCACTCGCGTATGTCGGTCTCCAGGAGATCCAGGACATGGAAAAACAATACAAGGGATTGAAGGGCGATTCTTTCACCCAAAAAGAATTCCTGGAGAAGCTGCTCAGCTACGGAGCCCTTCCTCTGCGCCACCTCAAGAGGAAGATGGTGGAATAGGCGCTGTCGACCGCACGAATCCAATTCGCTAAAAAAATCAGAAAAAAGAGAAAATTTCACCCGGGAACAGGTTCTGCGCATCAAGGTTCTGACTCATGCTTCCCTCTTTTTTCATTTTCTGCTCGATATCCCTTAAACTGTGCTCTGCGGTATTTGGGAGAGTGAATATCCATGAAGAAATCTCCTTTTCTGGTCGATTCTCACGCCCATCTGGACATGGAGGAGTTTAACGAAGACCGTGCGGAAGTCATCGAAAGAGCGCACCAGGAAGGGATTATAGCCATCCTCTGCCCTGCTGACCTCACAGATCAAAAGGGCACCCAGATTACTCTCGATTTAGCTGATACAGATAGAAATATTTTTGCCGCTGCAGGCGTCCATCCCCATCAGGCGAAGCTCTTCAAGGAAGACCATGCCCAAAAAATCGAAGAGCTTTCCAGAAAGAAAAAAATCGCGGCTGTGGGTGAGATCGGGCTCGATTTTCACTACAACTTCTCTCCGCCCCGGCAGCAAGAGGAGGCCTTCCGCCTTCAGCTTGCGGCAGCCAAAAAAACAGGCCTCCCTGTCATTGTCCACAGTCGAAGCTCAGGGATCAAAACCGCACAGGCCGTGGAAAGCGAAAAATTCACAACAGGAGGAGTTCTCCACTGCTTCACTGAAGATTGGGAACTCGCCCGGCGAATGCTGGAGCAAAATTTCTCTATATCCTTTTCCGGCATCCTCACTTTCGCTAAGGCTGAGGAATTGAGAGAAGTCGCCAGAAAGATGCCTCTGGACAAAATACTGATCGAAACCGACTCTCCATTCCTGGTTCCGTCTCCTTTCCGGGGCCGGATAAAACGAAACGAGCCGGCATTCGTGAGAGAAACAGCGAGAGTCCTCGCTGAATTGAAAAAGATCCCTCTCGATGAATTGGCCGAAATAACGACCCACAATTTCGAAACGCTCTTTCAGATTGAAATAAAGAAAACGGAGTGCTAAGATAAGGATTGCCTCGAGCCAGATTCCAACATAAACCATGTGTTTAGCGAGGAAATTAAAAACACACGAAAGTGATTTCTCAGTAAAACTGAATCCAGAGTTCTCTCAAAGACAATGAAAGCGAACAGCCAGACGATGAAAGACACAGCGAAACAATCTGTGAAAGACCGGGTCAAAAGCAACCTGAACTTGAATAACCTCTACCACAGCATCCTGAAAGACCTGGATAAGGTCGAGAAAGAGCTCCAACTTTTCACTGAATCTTCCAACAGGCTTATCTCTGAAATAGGCTCCTATCTCTTCCAAAACAGCGGCAAGAGAATTCGGCCTGCTCTCCTTTTACTCTGCTCCAAACTGTTCGGATACCAAGGCAAAGAGAACATATTCATGTCCGCATTGATTGAAACCATTCATGTCGCGAGTTTGATTCATGATGACATCATCGATAATTCCCAGACGAGGAGAGGAAGAGAATCCATCCACTCCCGATGGGGTCCGAACATCACCGTCCTTTTGGGAGATTATCTGTATATTAAAACTCTCGGCCGCTCACTCCAGAGCCAACACAGAGAGATCATCGGAATCCTCACCGGCGTTTCAGCCAAGATGATCGAGGGAGAGCTGAACGAATACTGTTGGAGCGGAAATCTGGACCTGACCGAGGAAGAATATCTCGATATCATCGAAAAAAAGACCGCGTCTCTTTTTTCTGCGGCCTGCCAGATCGGAGGAGTCCTCGGAAACGCGTCAGAAGGAGAAAAACATTCTCTAGTGGAATACGGTACAAACCTGGGATTGTCTTTTCAAATCATCGACGACCTTCTCGACTTCACAGCTGATGAAAAAATCCTGGGCAAACCGGTTTTTTCTGATCTGAACGAGGGGCGAATCACTCTCCCTTTGATCTACACCATGAACAATGACGGAGGGGCGAATCGAGAACGAATCACTGACATCCTGAACGAACCAAATTTGACGAAAAATAACCAAAAAGAAATTTTAGGGATCATTCAATCCAACGGAGCGCTGGATTACACATACCAAAAAGCAGAGGAATTTTCCTCCGAATCCAAAAAGATTATTTCTCAATTCCCTGAATCTGTCCATCGAGAAGCTCTGACCCTTTTACCTGAATATACTCTGAGAAGAAACAAATAATATAAATGGATGGGCACCGAATCCCCGCTCACGGATAAGCTGAAGGGAATTGATGGTCGAAACAGAAGTTAAAATCAGAGTCGATGACCTGAATTCCCTCAAAGACAGAATCCTAAGCCTCAACATCACGCTTGAAAAAGACCGCCACTCTGAAGAAAACACGCTTTTCGACCTCCCTACCCAGGACCTGTACAAGAAGCGGCAGGCGCTCCGGGTTCGCACTGTCGGGAAAAAAACTTTTCTGACCTTTAAAGGCCCTCCAGAAAAATCCAGGAAATTTAAAATCCGAACAGAATACGAAACCGAAGTGAAAAACGAAAAACAGCTCAGGAAAATCCTGAAGTCTTTGGGTTTTATCCCTGTGTTCACTTACCAGAAATTCAGGACCATCTACAGACAAAAGCGTTTGAAAATATGCCTGGATGAAACTTCAATCGGAAATTTTATGGAGCTTGAAGGCGAGAGAAACCAGATCATAAAGTTCACAAACGCCCTGGGAATACCCAAAAAGGAATTCATCAAGCTGGACTACATCCAGCTCTTGAAAAAAGAGACAGGGGAAATTGCAAAGGCGCCTTAAATCTTCAGAGCTAAGTCTTTTTCTTCTGAGTCTTCTTCGGGGGTGCTTTTTTCTGAGTTTTTACTGTCTTGGCTGACTTCTTTGCGGTCTTCTTCTGAGGCTTCTTTTCTTTCTTTACCTTCGGTTTTTTTTCAGGTTTCTTTTTTCCATCTTTTTTAGCCGTCTTCGGCTCTTTTCCTTCTATTCCTTCTGGTGTTTGAGTAATTTCTTCTCCGATAAATCCTTCTTCGGTCGGTTCCGGAATTTCTTCTTTCTTGATTTCCACAAGTTCAAAGTCTACGAGTCCATCACGCACTTCTTGCTGGGCGACGCGGATGGGATTCTTGGATTTGGACTTTATTTTGGGTTTGGCCCCATGCAGCAGCTGCTTGGCTCTTTTGGCCGCGAGTATGACAAATCTGAATTTGCTATCGAGTTCACTGTTTATTTTCAAATAACTCGCTCTCCGTATGAAAACTTATTTATATAAACAGTTAAGATACCAAAAAATTCAGAGAAATACAATGGACTTCAATAAAAGAAAAAGAATTTAAGGGTCAGGTCTCAATTTTCCACTTTCCCTGAAATGAACTCTCAATTATCAACAGGACTTTCTTGTGACTCTCAATACGATAATATGGAAAAGGCCGGTCAAAAGCGAAAATTGAGGCCTGACTCCCATTATTTTAGAAGATCAACGATCGGAAGCAGACCTTCTTATGCGGACATTCAAGAAATCAGAGAGGTAATAATTTTACTTTGGGGCGGCCAAACGTATAGCTCAAATATCTGCTCAGAAATACGAACCTGGCGAATGCGATTCTTCACGCACTAATAGTCCTGGGAGATATCATCTTCAGTGCCGAAAGCCCGGTCCGGGCCCGCAGAAATCAGGCGGAAACTATCATCGGAAAGCTTCTTATATTCAATGATTGTCCCCCAGGCGTCCTTGGTCGAGAGCGGAAGCCTTCGAAATTCCTGGAGTTCCTTCAGGCTCTTCGGGTGTCTGCCCAGCATAGCGATATAGGAATTAACCTCTCTCGCCAGGCCGGACATATTGGTCTTCGTCAACTGCACTTTAGTTTTGCTGAAGGCTTTCACGTCATCGAGCACCTGGTCTTTTCCTGCCTTGGCCACCCAAAGAAAATAGACGACGGCAGCGGTCAGAATCAAAATCGCCAAAAATCCTCTTATCCTCATTTTAGAACCTGTAAACGATTCCGGCTAAAACGACAAAGGAGGACTGGGGGCTCTCAAGGTTAACGTAGGAGTAACGCCCGTTCAACACCACGCCCGACTTTGGGGAGAAGTATATCTCCACTCCCACTCCTCCGAACGCTTCCGTGAGGAATTTTTTTTCAGGGGGATCGATCAGAGTTTCAAAGCCAAGTTCAGAAGTATACGTCTTTACCTCGGCATCCAGATTATAACGGATCCCGCCTCCCCCATTGATATACAATCTGACTGTCTGGTTTCTCATCAAGTTCACACCGAGAGTGAAGAATCCAGAAGCGCATCTGTACGTGTCAACTTGCACTGTATCATTATCCGAAGGGTCCGTCAGAATCGCTTTTCCGCTAAGATTATAGTGTCCCTCAATCCCGGCAAAGATGATTTTCCCGAATGTTAATCCTAATCCCAGGCCGTAATTTTGATAACCGGACACGATCGGAAAATCATTCACGCCTTCTTCGTAGGTCCCCTCATGACCCGGAACAGCATTGAATTTACCAAAAACAGAGAATTGAGAGTCACCGTAGGCCAGCACAGAAACCGATACCACACACACACCGATTAAAATTGCCTTGAATGCCTTCATCGTAATTCTCCCTTCAGAACCTGCCCTTGCCTTTTTTAACCTGAAGAACTCTGATCGTCACGATTTGAGAATCTTCCAAGATCCCGTCAGAAACAGAAAATCGGATGCTGTAATTTCCAGCCTGAGTGTGAGTGGGTTCCCACGTGAATAATCCCGTGCTTGTGTTGAAATTCGCTCCTGCCGGCAAGGGAGACGCGCCATAAGTCAGGGAGCCGCTCTCCGGATCAGAAGCTTGAAGCTGAATCGTGAATTCAGAGCCTTCTTTGAATGTCTGATTGGCGATGATCAGGTCGACATCGGCCAGAACGGGCGGCTGGTTGCTGGTCGTCACACCCCACAGCTTCAACACCCATGTTCCGATCTCGCACTCCCCCATCTTTATATTGAAGTAACCGTTGTCGCCCCAAGCCGAACCCCAGGAATTCTTACAGATCCAGTATTTATCCACTCCATCATCGTAGTAGCCGACGATCACGATTCCATGTCCCCCCACATAGGAACCCGAGACATGCTCATAGATTCCTCCGGTGTAAGAGTAAAAATCATTATAGACTTCCATGAACGCCGCCAAGGGGCCAACAACGAGAGCGCTCTTTATCGCGGTTTCGTCAGCGATGTCCTGCGTCACCCATCCCCAATCCGTGATTCTCGCCAGCTTATCGATATAATCCACGCAGAGGTTGCAGGGATCATCCTGAGCGGTGTAAGCAAAACAGCTTTCAGACACAACGCCTGTATTCTTAATATAATCCGCAGCGGAAGACGGCATGCCTCCTCCGCAGGTTCCGGCAGAAGAACAGGAAACAAGATCTTGCTCTGAAAAATCAGGAGACGAAAGAGCGAGAATCAATCTTTTTTCTGATAGTGCAGCACTGTGAATTGAGATGCGGGAGTTCTCTTCAAGCCCTCTCCCCCGATTCACAGGAGGAGAAGATTCTTCCCCCCAGGAAAAACGTGACAACATGAAATTGTTGCTGACTGTCCACCCGAGCAGAGTGAACTGTGGGAGTGCATGACCGAAGCCCGCAGTCAGCGGCATGGTTTTCCGCTCCAGAGGGAAAACGGAGTTTCGATTAAAAAGTTCGCGGTACCTGAGGTCGTGATTCACCTTGCTCTCATAAAGAGTGAATTCCTGGTTTGGAAAATTCATGACTTTCTCCGGTGAATCATCTCCAGCCCCCAAAACGAGGGGCTGAACTTCGTAGATCCCCTGTTCGATATTATAGACCGCCTCCATAGTCCCGATGATTGAAAAGGCCCAGCAGCTTCCACAACTTCCTTGGTTTTTCACCACGGTCATGAAATTTCCCGCGTTCACTCTCCAGTCCAACTCATCCTGGATCTCCGCCTGAATATCGATCTCGACATACCTGTCCGGGTCTTCAAACCGGGGAGGAATGTATCCCAACCTCCTCTGCCTTTCCTCGAGAGTCAGCCGGCTGAGAGATGTCTCTCCGGCCGTCCATCTCGCTCCCTGCAGCTCTATGGCTCGGGCAATCCTTCTGATCTCATCCTGAACTTCATCCTCTGTTTGCTGGAACCCAAGAAGAAAGACAGACACACACATGACCAGCAGGACAGAAGCAAAAGATTTCAATTTAAACATCTATGCCTCCTTCCCAGGATTGACTTTCCCGAATTTGGACAAACAGTAGACTCATTGTTTTCTTAATTAATAACTTTTTTTCAGAATTAATCAATCACCTATAGCGACGATATTAGGGGGTGAATTTTTGGGGTCGCGTCTTAACATTTGACATTTCTAAAAGAAATGAAGTCTAAAGGGACCGCATATTAACATTCAACTTTATAATGAACAAGGCCTTAGATAATTCTAGTGAATTCTTTTATCTGTGCGTTTCAGTTGTATGGATAATTCAAAAATTATAGAGTCATTCTGATAGAAATATCAGATGTTAAGATGTGGCCCCCTTTAGTGACAATCTCACGAGAAATGTCAAATGTTAAGACGCGACCCCTAATTCTAATTTTCAGACTGCTGTCCGAGACCTTTGACGGCGTTTTTCAATGCTCGCACGACCGCCAGCTCAATCTCTTTCAATTTATCTGGGTCTTTTTCATACTGCACCAGGATATTTTCCACTCTCACCAAATGCAGCATCGGGTCTTCCCAGTTCAATCCGGCCCAGAGAAAGACGCTCAAATATCTCAAATCCAGTCTGTTCAGCATCATCTCCATAAACTCTGAGTTTCCTTTGGGAATCTGCAGGTTGCGTAAAATCTCCCGGTACGATTCTAAGCTGTATTTTAGCCTCCTCTTCCTGTCCAGGTTGACGAAGACCGTCTTTCTCACTCGTCTTTCTTGCTTTTCCATCAAAAATTCCGTTCTCGCAGAGCCGGATGAAGATTGAGTGTCATCGTGAGCAGAACATCACTTCCATTTATTTAGTCGAGAAAAACGCTAAAAAAATAAAAAAAATGTCTTTTTTCTGTTGACTCAGGAAAAAAATTATAAAACAATTTGTGAGTAGTTTTTTACTTTATCGGGTATTTTCATTAGAATATTGTGAAAAGAAAAGCATGACGGCTGGAAATCATAGATGGCCCCCAGTTTAAGAATTAGAGTTAGAGACAAAGGAGGAAAGCATAATATGAGCAAACAAAAGGACAAAGATAAAGCTCGAAAACGAATGTTCAAGTATCTCAAGGATGCCATGGAAAGCCTCGAAAAAGCCGAAAATGATAACATCCAGTGGGAATTTGTCCCTGAGCCGGTGTTTAAAGAAATATTGGAGGTTCTGGGGAAGGTTGAAGTCGAACTGACGAAGATTGGATCCTGAAATCAATCCGAAAAAACCACTAAGATTTTCCAGCCATTATGATTCACAGATTGCCCCACCCCTAAAAAAAGCAAAAAATCTCCTCCCGTTCCCGTGCCGAACTCAATAATTTATCTGAGTGTCTTGAATCGAAGCTTGAAAGATTCTCTCCATCCGTGCAGACAGGAACCTATCTTAATGTTTCGGACGGCTGTCCTGAGAGGACGTTTCCTTTTCTTTCCATCTCTCGGCTAATCTCACCCTCATCCGAAAATAAGGAATAAGGATCAGGATAATACCGAATAATGAATAAAAATAGAATTTATCAACGCCTTTCTCGACCTGGCGAGCCACAAGAATCAGGCTCCTCTGAATATGAATAAAAATCAAGTTAATGAATATCAGAGTCAAAAACACATACTCTTTAAATAAATCCGCTCTCCAGGAGGCTGCAATCCTGGACGAAATTTTTTGAGCCAGGACGTAAAAAAAGGCAAAAAACAGAGTCTGAGCCAGGATGTACAGAAAAAACAGCGGAGATTTTGTCACAAAGATGTGCTGCTGTCCGAGAAGATCGAGCCAGAGTGGAATTTTCTGGGGCAACCTCGGGTAGGCATATAAAACCATTATCCATCCCGCGCACAGGAGAATACAGTTGAAGATCACCAACAGGGCCGTTGCTTTTATCTTCTTCAATCCGATTCCACCTCCGATACAGAGAGACTCCTATGGTATAACAGTTAAGGTATATTGGCAAAAAGAGGCTGCGCCCGTCTCGCGCGGAGGGGAAAAGAGGCGACATAGAGATATAAATGGGGACTGTCCCTTTTAACCCTTATTTTAGAGAAGAGAGGGACTGTCCCCTTTTGAGAAAAAGGAAAGGAGTGTCGGCAGATTTTATGAATAGTTCAGGTAAATTGACTCATCGCTTAGAAAACAAATCCGCAGGAGTTTTCTTTTTCTCTAAACGAGGCGGTATTCAGCCCCCGATAATGAGAATTTCTCTTTTTCTATTTCTTTTTACCTTCGAAAAGGTTGTACAGCCAGGCGATCACGACACCCAAAACAAATCCGTCCAGCGCGGCGTAGAGAGTGACGACCAGAACGCCCCAGAAGCCCCATCGGCCGAAAGTGTACCCGGGATAAATGGACTCAAGGACTTTTAAGAGCGCAATCCCATAGCTATTCCAGATGAGATTTCCTAGACCTACTAAAAAAACCAGCAGGCCCCATACAATGCCCAATGTTTTTCCCAGTCGGAGAACGCCTACTTTCATGTTTCCCTCCTCACTTGATTTGAATACTTTTTACACCAATTCTGCCAAAATATCAATCTGTCTCTCAAGAAAAAATCAGGATGATATCCGGCCATGCCTTATGAACCGCACACAAAGTGGAAGGAACACATGACCTTCGCCGACAAACTTCAACGCATACAAACTTCTGGAGTCCAAAAGCCGGTTACTTGATTTATCGGATTTCTTAGTTTACAATACATTCAAGATTGTCAGTAACAGTAAACCTTAATAAGGAGGTGTACTGACATGCCTAATGGGGAAAAAACAGAGTGCCTCCTGTGCGGGGCTCAAGCCGAAAGAAGTCCTTTTTCAGACATGACTGACCCATCTCAACCGGTCAGTGGCTGGAAGTACAAATGCCCGAATTGCGGACCCTTTATCCTGTCCGAGAGTGAACACAACTGGATAGAAAGTGACTGCTCTGAGGAGCAAAGGCTGACGATATTCGAATATCTGAGAGACAATCCCCCCGAAGAAGGCGAATACAAGGTATTATCCACGGACGAACTCAAGAAGATCCTTCAGGGATCTCCCCCCGATGAGCCGTAAAAGACTTTCCGTTCCGTCCTCGATCAGTATTTAAACGCTGTCTTTTTCAATTCGGTTTTGAACGGACCCACCTGGTAGCTTGTGAGGATAAAATATTCTGTGTCTTTTTTTGGGCCATCCCATGTGGCCGAGCAGCTGAATCCTCAGCCATACTCGAAGGAGCCCTGCGCGACCACCTCGCCGTCCGCCTTCACGACTTTATAGGTCGGCTCCTTGGGACGGTGCCCCAGGTCCTCTTCTTCTGACAAGGCGATCTGAGTTTGGTCACCGGAGATATGGCTCAGGTCGGTGATAAATTCCATGCCTTTGCCCTCGATGTCGAATCCTATAGAAGCTCTGGATGTCTTTCCTCTCATCCTGACTTCTACGAGGGGCTTGAAGGGTTCGCCGAATTGGATGGTCGGTTTTCCCCTACCATCCACAGTGACAAACGGGGATTCATTGGTTGCACTCGCATTGAGGCGCCACAGGTCCCCCTGTTTATCCTTTTTGAAGACCTGATAGTTGTACAGCCGGTATTTTCCTGCGGGAACCTTGATCTTTTTCCCGGGTTGAAAGGCCATCAAGCAGTGTTTTTCGTCCTCCGTATACAGAGAGATCCGTTCGGCTTCCATGTCCAGCTGCAAGGGGACCAATTTTCCGGTCACCGGTGTCAGGGTCATTTCTCCTTCAGCCGTGGAGATTTTAACTTTAAACAGCTTGTCATTCACCAGAAGCATATCACCTAATGTATGAACATCGTAAACTTCAATCTTATCGCCGGTGGTAATAAAAAAGCTATCTCCCTGCCCAAAAACCCGTACGCGACCAGAGGGAGGCCTTTCGAATTTATAGATGGAGAACCTGTCATTGAAACGGCCGTTTCCGTTGCTGTCTCCAAGAAAAATCCGGTATTTCTGTCCGTCAATATTAAATTCACCGGTATACGAGCAGTTGACTCTAAAGAGAAGCTGAATACTTCGGCCGATACTCTCGTTAGTGAATCCTTGCTTTTCAAGCCGCTGCGGCATGAAGACATAAATCATAGGACGAAAGCTGTACGGGAGCGATTTACCCTCCACTTCGATCTTCATGTCCACTGCGGGAAAATCCACATAGAGTATACGCTCATTCGAGCTCGGCCGGAAAGTCCCATCCACTGAAGAATCATCTGTTAAATCACTGTTGCCGTTGATGTCGAGATAAATCCGGTCGTAGAACTTCGAATCCGCTTTCTGCTTGTCCAAAACACAGAGCCATTCCGTATTGGCGAACTTAACAGTGGAATACAGGGGATGCTCGCTTAAAAATGTCGGGAATTTCCATTCACCTGAAGGGGGTTCCAGCTTTTTTCCGAATCCGACATTGCCAGACGGAAAATAAGATTCCGATTTTTCGGGATGTTTTTGATACTTCAGAGGCACGTCGATCGCAAACGCGGAGGCGCATAGACACAATCCGAGGAAAACAGCCAAAAACTTAGGAGTGCATTTTTTCATTGTTTTCTCTCCCCATACATTGCTTACATACAGGATTCTCTCACAGAATTTAGTCGGAGACAAGGAGAAAATATGGTGTTTTATGTCTTTACTTTCCTGGTCTTCTGGGAACAGACAGTCTGGCAGTCATGGCAGACCATGCAGTCGAGAGACCGGTTTGACGCAACGCCCTTGAGAATCCTTAAAGAAGGAGTGACACCCGCAGGACAGGCTTCATCACACAATTCACAGGAAGTGCAGTTTTCTGCCGGGACTTTGACCTTCCAAAAACTGAAGAGATTCATCGGGGCCAGGATCGCTCCTATCGGACACAGAACTTTACAGAAAGCCCGACTGCTGAAAATCACAGCCAGGATGACGATGACCAATATTGTCAGCTTTACGAGAGTGATCAACGGCAGCACAGAAAATCCACTCGTAACAAGGTTCGGCATAGTGACCTGAAGAGCCGAAGCCGGACAGACCCTGCAGAACGAATACATCGTCTCCTCCCCTAGGAAAAAGGGGATGAGGAAGACCATCAGGACCAACACGAGGTACTTTATGTTTCTGGTCCATTTGGGCAGAGTGATCTTACGCGTTTTGATTTTGTACAGCATATCCTGCAGGAAGCCGAAGGGACATACCCATCCGCAGAACAGCTTTCCGAGCACGACTCCTAACAGCAGGACTATGCCGAGCGCGATGAACGGAAAGAGATGGTACCCGGAATAGTGGATATACACCCCGATCGGGCAGGCGAACCAGGATAACGCACAGGAGTGGCAGCTGAGGACAGGATTGCAGAGCCATTTGAGCTCAGGCCCCCAGGAACTGTGTAAGAGGAGAAGGGAAGCAAACTGTGTTATTCTTCTCTTGATCATGCTCAGCGATCTGTTGCGGCCACCCGGGCCGCTTTTTTATCCTACTGTCAGGTGGGACAGGCGGATTTGCCTCTGGGCTGGGAACGGTCGTAGGTCGTGTAGAGCCTGTCGCCCTCACGCGCCACGCCACGAAAGGTGGCGTCCACCACCATCTGAAACTCACTGATCCTGTGAAAGGTGAGAAGGCCGAATTCTTCTGTATCCGATTCATACACCTTGTGCTTGCGCAGGCTGCCGAATACTAAAAGCGCCAGCGCAACGAACAAACCGACAACCGCGATGACTTTCTTATGATCCCATTTGATTTTCATTTGAACAGATTCCTCTGGTAATCCGGCATCAATTTCCGGATGTTCCCGGAGCGAACCGTGATTCTCTGCAAATCGAGGAAATCCAGAACAGCGAGCGCGTACTTCCTCGAAGAGCCGATATGGGCTTTGAAATCCGCTGAATCGAGCGATCCTTTTTCATTGATGATCTTCACCACCATATCCTGTGCTCCCTTGAAGACGCCATAGTCTAACACCACATTTTTGGAAAGTCGAATCAATTTTTTCTGACTGAACAGATAATCCAGGATCCGGCCGATCTGTTTTGGGGAGGCCTGAGTCATATCCGGCAGATCCTCGGGTCTCGGGGAATGAAAGCCGGCGTCCGCATAAATCTTTTGTATTCTTGTCATCAGGCGGCGCTCATCATTGCTGAGCTTCTCGACCGCGGCCCGGAGAATGAACTTGTTCCCTTTTTTCTCGATCACGCCCTGGCGCTGAAGGTCCTCCTCGATCCTCCTCCACAAGCGAGCCGGCCAGTCAAAGCCCTGCCTGAGCATCCCGGAAGTGAGACTCAGTGTCCCTTCCTCTGTAGCCACCTTCTGCAGCCGGGATCCCGCCCCAGCCAATAATTTCCGGTAAGTTTCGGAATGGACATAATGGTCAGCGCCGAGCGAGATGACTTTTTTGTTTTCGATCAATCCGGCCAGGCTGTCTCTCACGACGTCTTTGTGCAGCAGAATTCCCCTGGATATCTCATCCAGAGAAGCGCTGCCCTTTCTTTCGGTTCGAAGATAATACTCCACTCTTTTTTCCAGGCCTTCTTCACTCATCGGATCGACACCCTGGAAGTGTGCCAGGTAAGCATTGAGCTGTTCGGCTACGTCTTTCTTCTTTTTCCGCTTCGCATCACGAGAAACCGCAAGAACCTCTCCTCCAGCGGTGGTTGTGACCGGAGAGAGCCGCCTGATGATAAACCTGTCTCCGACAGCCGCTACGACCGGCTGAGCCAGGACAATGGTCGCCAAACCTTCTTCGCCTTCCTTAAGGGAATTGCTCTCAAGGAAATATATTTTTCCCGTCTGTTCTATCGTGCCCGTGTGAAATTTAATCTGTTCGGCGTTTCGAATCGGATTCTGAAGATTTGGAATGGTCTTCAGCCGGACATGAAATGATATAACGGGTTCCAGATATCCCGGGAGACTGAGGACTTGCCCGCGCACCGGAGGTCTCTTCACGAAGGCCGGTATATTCAGTGCCAGACATTGACCAAACTCTCCATCTGAAGTCTCGTTCATGAACTGCTGGATGCCGACGATCTTGCCTCTCTGATTTCCGGGAACGACCTCGACCTCCGCACCGACCTGAATGGTCCCGTCCACGGGAATTCCCATGACGACCACTCCAAAACCCTTCTGCTTGAAGACATGAGACACCGGCATCCTGAAGATGCCGAACCTTCGCCTTCTGGACAGACTCTTAGCCTGCCCGACCAGGGCATCGTAAAACTCGGGAAATCCGTCATACGTTTGAGAAGAAACCGGACAGATGGGAGCCTCCTCCATGAAAGTTCCCTTGAGAAAGGCACGGATTTCCTCTGTGACGGCACTGATCCGTTCTTCAGTGACAAGGTCGATCTTGGTCAGGGCCACTATCCCGTGGGAGACGCCGAGCAATTCCATGATCTGGAAGTGTTCGACAGTCTGCGGCATGATACCGTCATCCGCAGCCACGACCAGTATCGTCATGTCGATGCCCGATACTCCAGCCACCATGTTTTTGACAAACTTTTCGTGGCCGGGCACGTCGACGATACCCACACAGAGGTCCTCCTCCAAAACGCACGGCGCAAACCCGAGCTCGATCGTCAATCCCCGCTCTTTTTCGGTTTTGAGACGGTCGGTCTCACAGCCGGTCAGCAGCCTGACGAGCTGCGTTTTTCCGTGGTCCACATGTCCGGCCGTGCAGACCATCATCATCACGTTGGGACGGGTTCCCGCCTTGAGCTCTCCCGGCGGCTGGTGTTTTGTGCGGCCCGGCATGGCTATGCCCTCTCCACCGGATTCATATCATCTCCATGATATATCAGGTCAATGTTCCGGATATCCTCTTTCGTTTCCACGGTTTAAGTCTAACGGATGGACGGGCCTTTTTCAAATCAGGACTTCCTCGATTCAGAAAGTTCGTTAATAAGGGTAATGAACTTAAAGAAGAGAGCGAGTCCGTATGAACAGGAGTCTTAACAATGTCTTAACAAATATTTAACAAGTCTCTGACAACTTCCCTCCTGTTAAACACTAAATTCTTAACGAAGGTGCGAGTCAGCGAGAGGGGGGTTGAGATGATGGGAAAAGCGAAAAACAGGACGAAAGTGCTGGTCACCGGCGCGGCCGGTTTTATCGGAAGCCACCTGCTCGAAGCGCTGATAGAAAAAGACTATGATGTGGTCGGACTGATCACTGAAACAGAT
>CAYGBC010000041.1:0-14596 GCA_964348015.1 uncultured Eubacteriales bacterium
AGTTTACCGGGTTCGACGGTGGATTGGGACTGGACGGGGCGGATCCGGGTGCGTCTTTTGGAGGTAGTGCGTTTTTTAGCAGGGGGAGGTGGAGGAGGTGGAGGAGGCGGAGGAGGCGCCAGGAATGCGCTGTAGATCTCGACTGTGGGCAAATTTTGCGTGCTGAGCAGCGGGACGATGATCATCGTTGCAACGAGGAAAACATGGACGATCAAAGCGACAGGGAAAGCGATGGCTCTGCGGGCGGCTCCTTTTTCTGCAATAAAAAATGAGTCTCTAAAAATCTCAGGGATTTCTTCTTTTTGTGGTTTGATTTTTTCGTGCTGTTTGGTTTTTTCAGCCATTTTCATACCTCAAAAATTGACTCTCTATCTGACCAATTAAAAAGTATAAAGCATATATACCTTTTTTACAAGTTTAATTTGATGAGGTAAAAGTCTCATTTTCCCATCCCCTTTTTCGGTTTGAAAATTTTATTCCAAAAATAAAGCAAAGGACAGGATTGGTATATCGAGGAATAGGTTCCGACGATCACTCCGATCATCATAGTGAACGCAAAATCGTTTATCACTTCACCTCCGAGGATAAATAGAGCGAACACTGTCAGAAAGGTCGTTCCGGATGTGATGGCCGTTCGGCTCAATGTCTGGTTGATACTCGTATCGAGGATTTCTCCGAATTCATGCCTTCTCATACTTTTGATGTTGTCTCTGACTCTGTCGAAAATGACGATGGTGTCGTTCAGAGAGTATCCAACTATTGTGAGGATCGCCGCGACAACAGGAAGGTTCACTTCTCTGTTGGTGAAGGAAAATATGCTCAGGGTGAACAGAACATCGTGAGCCAGCGTGAGGATGGCGGCAACTCCGTAGGCAAACCTGAACCGGAGACCTATGTAGATGAGCATTCCGATCAACGCCCAGACTGTCGCCTGTGTCGCTCGTCTTCTCAACTCTGCTCCGACCTGAGGTCCGACAGATTCTCTGCGCTTGACCGCCAAGCTTCCAAAAAAGGTTTTGTCTTTCAGGAAATTGACGATTTCCTGGTTTATCCCGGCGTCGAGAAGTTGATCATAGTTTTCGAGAATTCCTTTGAGGTCGGTTGACTCTCTGAGATCGATGATCGCGCTCGCGGCCTCCTGCGTATTCTCAAGAAGAGAAGCCGCAAGGACTCCTGTCAACTCATTTGTGTCGATGTTGTTGAGGTCGGCCAGTCCACTTCCAAGAGCTGACCGGTCTTCTTCGGATGTCAGGACTTCAACAATTCTCCTCCCCATAATCTCATGGGCTTCCTGGTCCTGCTCGGTTTCTAATTCAGGGCTTGCGGTTCTTATCAGATATTCCCTTTCTCCCTCTTCCACTATCCTTTGTATCTTGGGATCCAGCCCGGCGTTTAACAACGTTTGTCTCAACTCTTCGATGGGATAGGGATCCTTGAATCGGATCTGGACCAGTGTGCCGCCCGTAAAATCGATTCCCCCTGTGAGCCCCTTTCCCTTGGTCATGTTAATAATTCCCGTAATGATGAGGATTCCGGAAAACGCAAACGCAAAGAGCTTGAACTTCATGAACTTGAAGTTGGGCTGCTTGAATATCTTCATCTTATATGCTCAGTTTTTCTCTCTTTTTCTTCCGGGATTGAGTCATGTCAAAAATGAGGCGGGAAACAAAGATGGCCGTAAACATGCTCGCCGAGATTCCGATGATCAGGGTCACCGCGAATCCTCTGATCGGCCCGGTGCCGAACTGGAAGAGGAAAATGGCCGCGATAATGGTGGTGATGTTGGCATCCATGATGGTGCGCAGAGCGCGGGAAAATCCGGAGGAGATTGAGCTCAGTATGCTTTTCCCAGAAGTCAGTTCTTCTCGAATCCGTTCGAACACAAGAACATTGGCATCCACGGCCATCCCGATAGTCAGGATGATCCCGGCGATACCGGGAAGTGTCAATACCGCATTCTCTCCAAAATAACCCAGGATTCCCATCAAGATGAGGATATTCAGGATGAGAGCGACTACCGCGTTGATGCCGGAGAGCCGGTAATAGAAAATCATAAAGATCATAATGAGAATGACCGCCAGTATACAGGCGGAGAGGCCTTTTCGGATCGAGTCTGCCCCAAGAGAGGGGCCGATCGATCTTTCCTCCAAGTATCTGATGGAGGCGGGAAGAGGTCCCGCCCTGAGGATGAGCGCCAGGTCGTCGGCTTCTTCGATGGAGTATGTGCCGTGGATGATTCCTCTATCCGCGATCCTGGCCCGGATGGTGGCCACTTCCTGGATTTTTCCGTCGAGAATGATGCTCAAAGGTTTGTTGAGGTTATCGGAAGTGAATTTATAGAATCTTCGGCCCGCTTCTGCGTTGAGCGTGAATGCGACGGCCGGATTGTTCCATTCATCCGTTGACCGGCGGGCATTAATAAGATCTTTTCCCGTGACCGGAGCAACCCTGCTGACGAGGTAATACCCTCCTTCTGTCCGGTCGGGATCACCTCTCATGATCTCTGCGTCGGGGGGAACTTCACCTCCTGAATCCTGAAGGAGAGTTTCCCTATCCGGGGCGGGTCCGCCGAGGACCAGTCTCCATTCCAGGAGGGCTGTGGTTTTGATGATGTTCTTGATCCGGTCCGGATTCTCGACGCCGGGAAGCTCGACGATGATCCTGTTCCCGGTGCCCTGCCTCTGGATGGTCGGTTCCGCCAGCCCGAGCTCATCCACTCTGTTCTGTATAGTTTCCCGGGCCTGCCGGACAGAAAGGTCTCTGAGATAATTGACAGCACCGGTCTTTAAGGAGAAGGACACGGTGTTGCCGATTATGGAATAATCCCAATCCTTGAAGTAATCGCCCAGAAGGTCCTTGATTTCGTCTTCCTGGTCAGGGTTGATCTCCTGGATGGAAAACCGGGTGATGTCCTCTTTCGAGACGGCTGTGTACTCTAATTTTTCTTTCTTTAGGAGCTCTTCGAGCCGGAGGATTTCCTGGTCTGTCTCGATACTCAAAGCGTCATCTGTGATGACCTCAAGCTCAAGATGCATTCCCCCCTTCAGATCGAGTCCGAGGTGAATTTTTTCACTCGGAGGATAGGAGAGGAAGACCGCTAAGGCTATGACGATTAAAACCAGGATGACTTTCCAGCGCAGGTCTTTTCTCATGTTACAATTCTTGTACTTCGACTGTCTTCCAATTTAATGGTGATGAGAGAATTATGTCTGTTCTCGCCGATTAAATCAACGAGAGTTTAACTTTCTTTCTGTTTGGGTGTCAAGATGACAGCGATGGAATTTTTAGAAATATCGATCTTGACGTTGGATGCGATCTTCAATTCTATCTTGTCTTTCTGAACCCCCATGACGGTTCCGTGGATTCCGCCCGCAGTGATGACTTTATCTCCAGATTTAAGCTGTTCGACCATTTGTTGGTGCCTTTTCTGTTTAGTGCGCTGAGGCCTGATGAGCAGGAAGTAGAAGATGACAAAAACGAGGATGAACGGGATCATGGCGGTGAACAAGCTTCCCTGAGGACGGCCTGCGGGTTGAGTCTGTTGTGCAAGCGTTAAAAATGCTGAAAAAATCATGTATTTCCTTCCTCTTCTTTCATTATATACCTTTTGAAGCTTTGATACGAATTGGATTGAATAGAGTGCCTAATTTTGCGGAATATGTCAAGGTAAAAGTAGAGGTTGTGGATTGTGTTGAGTATCGAAGAGCTGATTTCCTGGCGTTCGTACAGATGGCGCAGGTAGGAGCGGGAAAAGTTCTGGCATGTGTAGCAGGAACAGTCTTCATCGAGGGGATTAGAGTCGTTAGCGTATTTGACGTTTTTGATGACGATCTTTCCCTTGCTTGTGAACAGAGTTCCGTTACGGGCATTTCGTGTGGGCAGCACACAGTCAAAAATATCTATCCCTCTATCCACGGCCTCCACGATATCGCTGATGTAGCCAATCCCCATGAGATAACGGGGTTTTTCTCGCGGGAGCAGGGAGTCGGATTTTTCGATGATTTCCATGAGTTGTGATTTTGGCTCGCCCAATCCGAGGCCTCCCAAAGCATATCCGCTGAAGTCCATCTCGACCAATTCCTCTGTGCTCTTTTTTCTGAGATCCCAGTACACGCTTCCCTGAGTGATCCCCCAGAAAAGCTGAGAAGATTTCTGTCGGGAGAAATGCTCTTGGGACCGCCTGGCCCACTGAGATGTCAGGTCGACGGCTTCCTTCATGTTGTCTTTGGATGCGGGAAACGGGAGGAAGTGGTCCAGAGTCATCAGGATATCCGAACCCAGTGTTGTTTGAATGTCCACGACATCCTCAGGAGAGAGGAAAATTTTTGTCCCGTCGAGATGCGAAGTGAACTCCACGCCTTTTTTTTTCACCTTGACAAGAGGAGAGAGGCTGTAGATCTGAAAACCTCCGCTGTCGGAGAGAATCGGCTTATCCCAGGATATGAAGGAGTGGATTCCCCCCGCTTGCCCGATTGTGTCCAATCCAGGCCTGAGAAACAGATGGTAGGAATTGACGAGCATCAGCTGCGCGCCCAGGCTCTGAAGGAGGCTGTGGGGGAGCCCTTTGACAGTCCCCTGGCTTCCGACCGGAGCGAACGCAGGAGTTTCGATCTGACCGTGAAGAGTATGGATGATCCCTGTCCGGGCCGAAGTGCGGCTGTCCGATGACGTGATCTCGAATGTTTTTTTCATGGTGTTGAGTGCTTCATTTGGCAAACCGGAAATAGATGACATCTCCATCCTGGACGCGGTACTCCTTGCCCTCAAGCCGTACAGCCGCATTGTCTTTGGCGGCCTGGAAAGAACCGTTCTGGAGAAGTCCCTCCCAGGAGATGACCTCGGCACGGACGAATCCTTTTTCTATATCCGTATGGATTGCCCCTGCCGCTTTTAAGGCGGTTGTGTCTTCGGGAATAGTCCAGGCCTTGACTTCTTCTTTGCCGATCGTGAAGAAAGTGATGACTTTGAGGAGGTCGTAGGAGGACTTGAGGAATTTGGGCGCACTCAATTCCTTTAAGCCGTATTCAGCGAGGAACATTTCTTTCTCCTCGTTTTCCAGCTCGAGGATTTCCATCTCGATCTTGCCGCAAAAGGCCAGGATAGCGACGCCTTTTTTCCGGGAAGGCGCGAATGTATCTGGATTTTCGATCAGCGGAATATCTGTCTCATCGACGTTCACCATGTGGAGAAGTCTCTTCTGGCTGAGGAAGGCGAAGCTGCTGATCAGTTTTTCCTGCTGAGCCGAGAGCTCCATTTCCCGGATTCCCTTTCCTTCCTCCAGATGAGAGCGCAGGGTTTCCAGAAGTTCTTTTTCTTTTTCCCCCTCAGGCGTTTTTGACCTCTGCAGCTCTTTCTCGAGTTTCTCCAGCCTGGACTCCACAGACACCAGATCGGCCAGGATCAGTTCCTCTTCCATCGATTGAATATCTTCTTCAGGATTTATCTTGCCTTTAGGATGGGGGATTTGATCGTCCTGGAATCCTCTGACAACGTGTGTGAGTCCGTGGGCGAGCCGGAGAGTGCTGAGATAAGTGCTGTCTTTGACTTCACCGTAAGCGATCCCGGCCAGGTCCACAAAATCAACTGCGGCCGGAATTTTATTTTTTTCAGGATAAAGATCCGCTATTTTGTCTAAACGGGGATCAGGAACAGAGCATGTTCTTTGGTTGAGTTCTTTTTTTCCATCCTCATAAGATTTCACCTCAATTTTGGCTCCGGTGAGGAGGTTGAAGAGCGTGGTTTTACCTGTTTTGGTGTATCCGAAAAGAGTGAAATTCATGGACTCAGTATAATACAAATGTGTGAGAAAGGCGAACTAGAGAGAGGAGGTCGAGACAATCGACTTTTCCGTTCGAGTGAGGCCTTTGTGCAGCATGGAAAAATTTAAGTTTTTCAAAATAAAAACGTTATAGATCTCTTCTTCTGCTTCCGATGACCGCGTGCGATTTATTTTCCTTGATTATTAACCTAAGAAAAATATAATATAGTGTTTCGGATAAATAACAATGAAAAAGTCAAAAGCGATCCTGCTTCTCTTGCGGCTCCCATTCATGACGGTGAGTGCGGGAGCCGTTTTCTTGGGTACGGCCTTTGCCTGGTGGAATACGGGCCAGTTCAACCTCTTTCACTTCATTTTGGTTTTCTTTGGCGCCTGTTTTCTGCATATCAGCTGCAACGTGGCCAACGATTATTTTGATTTCAAGAGCGGGAATGACGCGTCGAACAAGAATGCGCTGGTTCCTTTCTCGGGAGGAAGCCGGATGATTTTGGACGGTTTTGTCAAACCGAGAGAAGCTCTGACGGTTTCACTCGTTTTCGCTGTGCTGGGCTCAGCGATCGGCCTGTATCTCAACGCGGTATCCGAAGGAAACATCATTTTATTCATAGGCCTGGCAGCTGTCTTTTTTGTTTTCAGCTATAACGGTTTTCCGGCTCGGCTGGTCAACAAAGGACTGGGGGAGATTGCCATTTTTCTCGCCTGGGGACCTCTGATGGTCCTGGGCGCATACTATGTTCAGGCTCAAAGTCTGTCTTCACTCTGGCCTTTGATCGTCGCTGTTCCTTCAGGCATACTGACCACCCTGGTCCTGTTGATCAATGAGTTCGCCGATAAAGACGCGGATTCCCTGACCGGGAGAAAAACCTGGGTCATTCTTTTTGGCTTTAAAATAAGCCTGTGGATCTATCTGTTTCTCGCACTGTGCTGTTATGCCGTCGTCCTGGCAGGGATATTTCTGGGCGGCTGGCCGCTGTGGTCGTTGATGGTGATGATCACTCTTCCGCTGCCTTTTCTTGTGTTTAAAATTGGCAGCGCCAACTTAGACAACTGGCCCGGATTTTTGCCGGCTGTGAAGAACACGATTCTGATGAACTTCGTTTTTTTAATCGTTTTGAGCGTTTCGTTCGTTATATAAAGTGAGAGTCGTTTGAGATGAAAAAAGACAAAGATAAAGAAAAAAAGGTTATTCCCGAAGGCCCAAAGGAAGAAGGCAAGAAGCGCGAAAAGAGCGGTTTTCGGGAATTCTTCGAGCTCATTGCTGAAACAGCGGTTTTTGTTTTTTTTGTGATGACATTTGTCGTTCAAGCTTTCCAGATTCCGACAGGTTCGATGGAGCCCACTCTGCTTGTCGGCGATTTTCTCCTCGTGAACAAGTTCGCATATGCAGAGCCCGTGCTCCCTTTAGAAAAGCTGATCGTCCCTCCCAAAAAGATTCAAAGAGGAGATATAGTGGTTTTTAAATTTCCGGGCGATCTCCAGAAGGATTTTGTCAAAAGAGTGATTGCTCTTGAGGGGGAAAAGGTCGAGGTCAAAAACAAGCAGGTTTACATCAATGACGAACCCATCCTGGAAGACTACAAAGTTCACATCAACAGTCAGGTTCATGACCAGGAAGAAAATTATTATTATTATAATGATACGATCAAGGAGAATTATGGTCCCGTGACTGTGCCGAAGGGACACTGCTTTGTCATGGGGGATAACCGGGATAACAGCTACGACAGCCGGTACTGGCGCTTTCTGCCGATGAACAACATAAAAGGAAGACCCTGGATCATCTATTTTTCCTACAATGCCGAAAAAGATGCCTACAAAAAAACCAGCCTCAAAGAAAGATTGAAAAAATTCGTGAGTTTTGTCCTGAAGGCCAGGTTGAACCGCCTCTTCATGGTGATCAGATAAAAAAGGGGACAGGCCTCTTTTTTTTCACTAAACGGGAAATTTCTAATTTTGCTTCACATATTTTGATTGTCATTGCGAGCGCAGGGCGGGATTCTTATCTTCGTGTCATTGCGAGCGAAGCGTGGCAATCTCATAAGGAAGTTATAAAGAATTTTTATCTGAGATTACTTCTTTGTTGCCCTCATGGTATTGACAATTTATCCGTATGGGATTGCCACGCTTCGCTCGCAATGACACTTTTGTATTCGAAATCCTTACAAAATGTATGTCCGAGTTAATGAGTGTAAGTGACAGCCCTCTTCTTCTCCCCACATTGACCGGAATAGAGGATTCGCATAAGATAGGGAAAAGTGGATAATCCTACCATTACCCCGAAATCTGATTTTCACGAGGAGGGCTTTTTTATTGCTTCTGGGATGCGAATGTTTTTTCTGACCGGTGGATATGAGAATGGAATATTTTGAGGGGACAGTCGAATCGATCGTCTTTTACAGCCCGGATACGGGGTATACGGTTTGCAAGTTTTCCCTTGAAAACGGACAGACTATGACCGTTGTGGGCTCATTCCCACCTCTTTCGCCGGGGGAGATGCTGAAGATCAAAGGAAAATGGGAGATCAATCCCCGGTTCGGACAGCAGTTCAAGGTGGAGAACTTCCTTCCCGTACTTCCCGCCTCGGCCAAGGGGATCGAGAAATTCCTCTCCTCCGGATTGATTAAAGGCGTGGGCCCTGTTCTGGCACAAAGGATTATTAAGAAATTCGGGGCAGAAACCATCGACATCATTTCGAAGACACCCGATAAGCTCAAGCAGGTCGAAGGAGTCGGGGAAGTCAAGCTGAAGGAGATCAAAAGGTCCTGGGCTGAGAATCAAAACATTCGAGACCTCATCATATTCCTCCAGGAGCACAATGTGTCCACCAACCTGGCCACAAAGATCTACCGCCAGTACGGGGAAAAGTCCTTCCAGGTGTTGAAGACCAATCCCTACCAAGTCTGCCTGGATATCTGGGGCGTCGGGTTCAGGACAGCGGACCAGATGGCCCTAAAGCTGGGAATGAGTTCGTCTTCTCCTGAACGGATAAAAGCGTTTGTTCTGTATTTGATGGAGAAGGATAACGAACAGGGCCATGTCTTTTCACTCCAGAGCGATCTCGAGAAAAACTGCATGAAAGAGCTGGAGATCGAGAAAGAGAAGGTCAAAGATGCCCTGGAGAAGCTCAAAAAACAGAAATCCGCGATCGCCGAAAAAATCGGGTCAGACACAGCCCTGTACCTTCCTTTCTTCCACCAGGCCGAAAGAGAGGTGGCGCAATCGATCCATAAATTGGCCTCGCTTCCTTTTCTCACTCCTGACTTTGATCTGGACAAGGCGATATCCGAGGTCGAGGCGGAACTCGGACTGGAATTTTCCGAAACCCAGAAACTCGCCATCAAGGAGTGTTTCGGAAAGAAATTCCTGATCATCACCGGAGGTCCTGGAACAGGAAAAACGACCATCATCAAAGCGGTGGTGGATCTATTCTACAAGTGGGGAAAGCAGGTCGTGCTGGCCGCTCCCACAGGGAGAGCAGCCAAGAGGTTGTCTGAAGCGACAGAGAGAGAAGCGAAAACGATCCACAGAGCACTGGAATACAACCCGAAGATGGGAACCTTCAGGCGCAGCGAGAAATATCCGCTGGCAGGGGACGCGTTGATCATCGACGAGTTCTCGATGGTGGACCTGCCGCTGATGTTTCATCTGATCAAGGCTGTTCCGAACCATATGCGCCTGATTTTAGTCGGAGACAAGGACCAGCTGCCGTCGGTCGGACCGGGCAATCTTCTTCGGGACATCATTGACTCGAAAAGAGTAGAAGTTATGAGGTTGGATGAGATATTCCGCCAGGCCAAGGACAGCCTGATCGTTCAAAACGCGCATCGTGTGAATCACGGTCAATCGATAGTCAAACCAGAAAAAGGCGACAGGGATGCGGATTTCTATTTTATCTCGCAGAATGACGAGGAGAAGGTGTTCGAGACCATCATGAATCTTTGCACTTCCCGGATACCGGAAAAGCTGAACCTCAAACCGCTCTCTCCGGAGATTCAGGTCATAAGCCCTATGTACAGAGGGCTCGTGGGAGTCGATAACCTGAACAGAGAGCTTCAGCAGCGGCTCAATCCCGGTCATGAGGGATTGAAATTCGGAAACCGGTTGATCAAAGTTCACGATAAAGTGATGCAGGTCAGGAATAATTATGATAAAGAGGTCTTCAACGGGGACATCGGCTTGGTTTCCCATGTGGACAGACAGAGATACAGAGTGGAAGTGGATTTTTACGGACGGCCGGTGTTCTATGAAAAGGAAGAGATGGATGATCTGGTACTGGCTTACGCTGTTTCCGTCCATAAGTCGCAGGGCAGCGAATACCAGTCAGTGGTGATGCCGCTTCTGACCCAGCATTACATCATGCTCCAGAGAAACCTGTTTTACACGGCGCTCACGCGGGCGAAAGCGTTGAGCGTCATCGTAGGCTCGTATAAGGCGCTCTACATCGCCATCAAGAACGACCAGCCTGTCAAGAGAAACTGCCTGATTAAAGAGAAATTGATTCGAATTTCCCAAAGCTAACTCGTTGTCATTACGAACAAAGCGTGGCAATCCCATAAGAAATTATGATTGAGAGCTTGCGCGGCTATCCACCCTCATGTCATTGCGAGGAGCACAGCGACGCGGCAATCTCATAAGAAAGACGAGAGAGTTTGAAGTGTCATTGCGAGCTTGCGTGGCAATCCCTTAGGAAAAATTGAAATACAACATACTTTCGGATATATTTGAATAGACTCAAATCCGAACAAGAGTGCGCCTGTAGCTCAGTATGGATAGAGCGAGGGATTCCTAATCCCTAGGTCGCAGGTTCGAATCCTGCCAGGCGCACTACCACTCATTCACCGTAGGAAATGCAGACAATTTTATGAAAGAAATGCCTTTATAAAATAAGGTTCTGGATTGAAATTCCTGGCTTTAAAATATTAATGTGTATTTGTTTTGGGAAAGGCCTGATACTTTGCTAACTCTCTTTTCTTCGCTTCGATTATCTCACCGAGCAATTGAATCGTGTGTTCTCGGTCTTTTTGAGGAAGAAATTCCATTCCGTTTTTGACCATATTCTCGAGAAACTCAATTTCCTTTTCTTTAAGAAACATGAATAAGCTTAATTCCTCAACAATTTTCTCTTCGATTTTGTCTTTTTTTGCCATCCCTTCATTCCTGTTTAAGCTTTCTATGAGTTTAGTCGGAAGAATTGAAGGTCTTATTCAACTGTCTTCCAATCCCGATTCCTCCATGTCTTCTAATCCGTTGAAGTAAACGTTCTCGAGGATTTGGCTTCCTTTCGATTCGGATTCATTAAACACTATTTTTTCATCCAAGGCAAGTCCCGGAGGTCTCCGTGACATCTCTTATCCGAGTAATAAAAAAGGAAGGATCACTCCCAGCAATAAAAAAACCGCTCCAATGATAAAAAAAACTGGTCTCAACAATTCATTCTGTTGTTTAATCTTGATTCCAATTCCAATGAAGATCACTCCGATTACTATGAGGATCAAATGAAATAAAAGTTGATTGATATTCAATACATTTCCTTCTTCAGGGTTCGTTCAAGATCTCCTGGATCTGGAGAATTAGCGTTCGAAGACGAGGAGTGTGTAGTTAGACATCTTGATATCGGAATGGAATCTCCATCCTTCCTCGGCGAGCCGTTTGAGCGGTTCTTCGAACCGCGTATGCCTTTTCTCCCATGAAACGGCCCCTTCCTTCTGCATGGCCATTCCCACTTCGTCTTCATACCAGATGATCTTATACTCGTAGTTCGATTCTGCATATAAATTTTTCGGGACACCAATGATGGATTTGAGTAAAAACGCGATCACGAGAATCAGAACCAGGTTGATAAGGATTTTTGTGGATTTATCGAATTTCATCACAACCTCCTTCCCTGATCTTTCTCACTTAATAGTACAGTAATGTATGCGTGACAATCAATCTCTATCCGTAGGGGAGAGCGAACGCGAGGTTCGAAGGCTTAGTCTAAAGGAAAAATCTCACCACGATCCCGCCATTCTGGTCAATGATGTACGGGTCAAAGGCAAAAGGAGGGAGGGCCTGAAAAAACGGTGCCAGTTCAAGTCCTATCGAGAGGCGGTCGGAGACCTTGAATTCGATGCCTAACGGGAACCTGATGCCAAGACAGGCCTCATAATCCTGGCTGTCTTTGGGATTGTCGCCGAAGAAAATATTCAGCCCGATTCCTGCGTGAAAATTCCAGCGAGAATTCTTTCTGGAAAGCATCCATGCGTAATCCACTATCAGGATAGGCGTGTCGTAGCGGACATCATGCCAAAAATGCCAGGCCCAGATCCCTCCAGAAATGTTCAGAAAATTCCTTTGTGTGACCGGTATACGGAGGGAAACTGCCATCGGGTCACCGACTTGTAATCCGATAGATTTCCGGTTCCCCTGGACTTCAGCGAAGGCCTTTGATGAAAAGACCAAAGCCAGGGCCAGGACAAAGATAACCTTCATCCTGTCTCTTTTGAGGACTTTCATGAGCCATACATGATAGTCTTTCCTTTGCGCTTATTCAACAGGAAAACAGCGTGCTGTTGAATTGAGTGGAGTATTTGACACCTTATTTATCCTGTGATAATAATTCTCTCAATCGTTACAAGAGGGAATATGCAGATTCTTTTCCGGCTGATTCACTTTGATCAACCATATCACTAATTCCCCCTCACGAGCACATCAGCTATAATAAAATTACAGAGCAGGAGGAGGAAGAAAATGAAAAAATCCATTTATCTGATCGTGGCTCTTTCCGTGCTCGTCTGTTGTGGGCCAGGCAGTGAGAAAATCGAAAAGACCGTGGAAGACGGAGTGGAAGTCGTGTTGAATCATCTCGAGCCGTACAGAATTAGAGGCGAATCCGGGAATATTCACCTGGAAAGAGTGTTTTCGATCGATACGGAAAGCCAGGAATTGCTGGAGATCGGATTGACCGGAATTGAGACGTTTGATGTGGATTCTGAGGGGAATATCTATCTGATCCAATGGGCATCCAGTGAAGACTATATTTTTAAGTTTGACCAGGAGGGAAATTTTTTGACTTCCTTCTGTCGGAAAGGACAAGGGCCGGGAGAGATTGAATGGGGTGCTCTTGTGCGAGTAAGCCCTGAAAATGAGGTTATCGCTAAAGACGTCGCCAAACCCAAAATTCAGGTTTTTGACCGGGATGGAGAATTTCTCAGAGAAATTCGCCTGGAAAAAAGTTATTTCCCGATCCCCCTTAAGAACGGAATATATTTGGTATTCTGGGGCGAGGATACTCCGGAATGGAGAAAGCAGTTTGTGGGACTCTGCAGCTCTGAATTTAAAGATGTCAAAACACTCGATATCTTTCAGTATCCCAACATACTCAATGTCAAGGGTCCCGTGAATAGAGACAGGTTGGTTTTTTCAGCATCCAAGGACAGGATTTACACCGGGAATACAGAAAGAGGATATGAGATCCGGGTGCATGACATTGAGGGGAATCCGCTGCAGAAAATAAGAAAAGACTTTGAGCCCGTGAAGGTGCCGGAGGAGTACAAAAAAGCGTATTTTGAGCGCTTTCCAGAAGGAGATCCGATCCTGGAGAATTTGTACTTCACAGAACAGTGGCCGGCTTATAGAGATTTTTTCTCTGATGATGCGGGGCGGCTATACGTATTGACTCACGAAGAAGGCGCAAATCCAGGGGAATACATGTATGACATCTTTAACTCTGAAGGAGCATTCATCGGGAGGATGAGTCTTGTGAATAACCAGAGGCTTCATTATGAGCCATTTGTGGTCCGTGTGAAGAATGATCTCCTGTATTCCCTGCAGGAGAAGGAGAGCGGTTACAGGGAACTGATTGTTTGCAGGATGATTTGGGAATAAGAAAAATTGGGGACTGTCCCCAATTAAGATAAAGGAATAAGGTGTCGGCAGATTTTATGAATAATTCAGGAGACGTGGATTATTCACGGGTCGAGGTTGCCGGAGATACGAGGCACAGCACATGAAGCTGTGGTTCTCCACCGCGATTGGGCTGTAACGAAGTAGATTCGGTAAGAACGGCTCGCCCGAAGGGGAAAAGATGCCGACATCAGAATAATTGTTTTCCATATAAGATGTTTTGAGTAGTGTGTCGGCAGATTTTATGAATAATTCAGGAGACGTGGATTATTCACGAGTCGAGGTTAGATGACTTCGAGGAAATAGAGCAAATAAGCGATTCCCACTCCCAAGAAAATTATCCCCTCGAAATACCGGACGACTTTTACAGATTTATGTCCGAGTTTGACTTTCAACAACTCTAATACAAAATCCAGTATGAGTATGAGCCCTCCGAGTGCAGAAACAGCGCAGAGGATGTAATACTTCAGCACATAGAACGACATTGCGACAGCGCTAAAATAGACCAATCCAAACAGGACTAAAACAATCCTCCAGAAGAGACGAGGTTTCTTCAGTTTGTGCGTTTTTTCTTTTTCCACGGTACTCTTTCCTGTCGTGTTAATCTCCTGAAATTAAAACAGATTAACGAAAGAAAACTTAACTCACAATCACATATAATTTACACTATTCCTGAGGAATAATCTACAATATGTCAAAAGGGGATAGACATTTCCGGTCAGCAAATAGGTGAAATTTTGTTATTTATCGAGGAAGAAGGTGCCATTGCGAGCGAAGCGTGGCAATCTCCTAAAAAGAAATGTATTTTACTCTAAGGGATTGCCACGCTTCGCTCGCAATGACACCTTTATCCTCATTATCATTAATAAAAGTGTTACTTAATTACTGAACATAAACACCTGTCCCCTTTTTTCTTGATTTAGCATCTCATTTCTT
>CAYGBC010000042.1:0-141979 GCA_964348015.1 uncultured Eubacteriales bacterium
TGATGAACAAAAGGTCTAAGTTCGGGCGTTCTTATTCTAAATTCGCCAGTAACTTGTTTAATTACAAATTCACTATCCAGGAAACAATAAACAGTCCCCCTGGTGTGACTTGCCGCACATTCCAGTCCTCTTATCAAGGCAAAATATTCAGCTCGATTATTCGTTGTACCGCCTATACATTCTGCGAATGAATCAATTTCGTTATTGTTCTCATCTAAAATGATATAACCGATAGCTCCAGGCCCTGGATTGCCTCGACATCCTCCATCAGTATATAGCTTTACCCTATCAATATATCTTGGCATTGAATCCCCCCTATTTTTTGCTGTTCATCTTCCATATATAAATACCAGATATCAGCAGAAAAGTGAATCTCAACCAGACCTTTCCCTTTGTCACTAATTTGTCACTAAATTTGGGTACACGCGGCTAAGTATGATTAAGTGTAATCAAAGAAAAACCCCCGCTTTACTCTGGCGGGAAGGTGTGGGAGTCGAACCCACCCAGGGCTTTTCGGCCCCATACTGGGTTTGAAGTCCAGAAGGTCCACCGGAACCTATACCTTCCCGCTTTCTACCTCACTCCGTGTATATTCTCTCCTCTGAGCGTGAATCCCGCATTATCAGAATATTTCAGGAAGACTCTGCGTATTTTCACGGAAATCAAGTTTATCACGAAGATGAACGTTGTGACACTTTTTTTAAGCCCTTTCACTCCAAGGCTCTTCTGAAGTATGCTCTCCCTTTTAAATTCCACAGCGCTCATTTCTTTATGACTATATGGCCCTCGGATTGGGCGACGACCTTTCCGATAACCGCTGCATGAGCTACGCCTTTTTTCTTGAGAAGCCCCATTAATTTTTCGCTCTTCTTTTCCGGGATGGAAATGAGAAGTCCTCCTGATGTCTGAGGATCATACAGGACTTCCGTTATTTCCTCGCTAACACCTTTTCCCACATTAACATATTGATTGGCAAATTCTTTATTCCGTTCAACCGCACCCGAAATTATTCCCTGCTTTACATATTCCAAGACTCCATCAAAAACGGGAACCTTTCCCGCCGAAATCTCTGTAGTGACTCCGCTCTGGACAACCATCTCGCTCAGATGCCCCAACAGGCCGAATCCAGTGACATCCGTGGCGGTCGTCACCCGCATCTGACTCATGATTTCAGAAGGGATTTTGTTGAGTTCGGCCATGGATTCACTGGCTGCCTTCAAAGCGGACACTGACGCTTTTCCTATCTGGCTGGCAAAACCTATGATTCCAGTTCCAAGGGGCTTGGTCAAGACCAGCACATCGCCGGGCTTGGCCCGGTCATTCGTGATCAGCTCCTTCGGATTGATCTCTCCCGTGACAGCGAATCCGAACTTGACCTCATTATCCTTGATGCTGTGGCCGCCAATCACCACAACACCGGCTTCCTTCATCTTGACGATCCCGCCGAGAAGCATCTGGTTCATGATTTTATGGCTCATCGTCTCGATCGGGAATCCGATTATCGAAAGGGCAGTCAAGGGCTTCCCGCCCATGGCATAGATATCACTCAATGAGTTGGCGGCTGCGATCTGTCCGAACGTGTACGGATCATCGACACTGGGAGCAAAAACATCGACTGATTGAACAAGAGCATATTCATCGTTGACCTTGAACACTCCGGCATCATCGCAGGTATCGGCGCTGACCAAAACTCTCGGGTCGGAGATCTCCGGAAGGCCGTCAAGCACAATCTTCAGGTCATTCTGGTTGATCTTGGACGCGCATCCGGCATTCTCGACGAACTTGGTCAACTCGACCTGTTCGGGCATATCCTCCAGGCGTTCTCCGGCGCACAGGCAAACGTTTTTCTCCTTGAAAACCTCGCAGGGACAGGCCTGTTTGGGATTGCAGATGCAGTGACCCAGCTTGATGGAGCGCTGCATGATGTCCTTTCTTTTTCTCAGGTCAGCCATTTTGAGATTATCCCTTTTTCAAGGCCTCCTGCACCGCCGCTACGACTAAGGAATCTTCTTTCTCCCGAATCGTCCTCAAGTCCAACAGGACCGCATCTTTATGAACACGGGGAAACACCGGAGGATTGCCAAGGCGAAGCTTTTTCGCAAGATTCTCTGCGGATAAAAAGGACGGCTGGACCTTGAGGAGAGTTGTCGGTATCGTCTCCACGGGTACAGAACCGCTTCCCACCTGCGAGCCTCCCTCTTCGAGTGAAAATTTTGCACCTTTTTTGATTTCCGCTTGGAGTTTTTTCATGACTCTCCGTCCTCTTTTTTTCAGATCATCGGTGGTCAAAGAGAACATCTTATACACAGGATGGCTGTCTTTTAAACCTCTCAGTTTGAGAAAAAGCCGCAGCGTGGCGTCCATCCCGGCGATAGTCAACTTCCCGACGCGCAGCGCTCTATTCAGAGGATTTGTTCTTATTCTCTTTATGGTCAGCGACTTGCCCACGATGATCCCGGCCTGAGGACCTCCGATCAACTTGTCTCCGCTGAAGCAGGCGACATCCACTCCGGCTTTGATGCTGTCCTGGACAACGGGTTCCGTCTCGATCCCGAATTCTTTCAGGTCGAGCAAGGCGCCGCTGCCCAGGTCATCGATAAGAGGAAGGTTGTGCTCCTTGGCAACTTTCGCTAATTCTTCGATAGACGGCTCTTCCGCGAAACCCACAATCCGGTAATTGGAGTGATGGACTCTCATGATGGCTCCGGTGTTCTCTCCAATCGCGGCGATGTAATCCTTCAGATGGGTTTTGTTGGTCGTGCCGACCTCCCGGAGGATGGCTCCGCTTGCTTCCATCACATCCGGCATACGGAATGCCCCTCCGATCTCGACGAGCTGACCCCGGGACAAAATCACTTCCCTGCCTTGTGCGAGTGTGTTCAAAATAAGCATGGTGGCCGCCGCGTTATTGTTGACTACAGCGGCCGCCTCTGCTCCGGTCAGTTCGCAGAGGATCCCTTCCAGGTGGACATCCCGATGTCCGCGACGCCCGGTCTCCGCATCCGTGGCCAGAGTGCAGTAGCCATCAGCCGCTCTCTGGACAGCTTCCTTCGCGTCATCTGACAGAACCGCTCTCCCCAATCCTGTGTGCAGGATGACGCCTGTCGCGTTTATCGCTTGATTCAAGGAGGAGGAAAACTTTTCCTGGAGACTCTGTTCCACTCTCTGAAGTATTTTTTTCGAGGAGAGCTCTGCCGTAGGAAACGACTTTGCATCCGCTTTCCGGATCTTAGAACGCAGCTCCTGCAGAACCCCGCGGATGGTTTTGACCACTAAATCCCGGCTGTGTTCCTTGATCAGAGGCTGGGCATCTTTGGCTTTCATCAAGCTGTCGACTGAAGGGAGTTTTCGCAGAATTTCTTTTTTCATTGTTTTCCTCTCTCAACAGATTTGCGCACCCGCATAATTTAGCACTAATCTTCGCCCTATTTCAAGACAACTCATTCTATCCAAGGATTGACTTTCTTTAAATCTCAGGCTGACTCCTGCATTGAAGAGACATAGTGTTATGGGAGATACAGCGCGGCAATCCCTTCAGAAGGATCAGCGAGGGAAGAATAAGAAGATGCAGTGAGGGTAAGAAACGTGTCAGGAGAGAGAAAGCATTTGGGGTCTTTGCAGGCCCCGCATGCTTGAGAATTTGTATTTACAGCTTGACGGTCACTTTGAAGGAAACGACAAATTCCCGGCACCGGCCTTGCTGGGCATGCCACACCCAGGCCTCTGGAGTAACCTCAAAGATAATTTCCAAGGCTTTCTTCCTTTTCTATTTGATGATCTCATCCCTCAGGTACTGGTTCCAGACATTCTCAAACCACGTGTCTTCTTGCGGGATTGGCCGGATGTCCACCCACTCTTTCCTCACTTTCATATTCTCATCTAGATGAATCTCCAGAATTTTCTGGTTGACACGCGCGTCTTCCGGAACGAGGTCGAATCTCCACTCGTCACCGAGTTCATCACACGGCCTGTCTCCCTCCGGATCTAACACAAGAAAAGACCCTCTGCTTTTCCCCCCTTTCTCGAGATACTCCCCCACCGCCTCGAGGTAAAGGGCATGTGTCAGACAGAGGTCAAGATTCTTGAAGGCTTCAGGAAGATCTTCTGTCGCAGGGACCTTGAGTCCTTTTCGCATCCATGAGTAAAGCTGCCAGGCCTCCTGGATCGCCTGATTGACTTTTTCCGGAGGGCGGATATGCGCGCCGAAGGAGGACATTCTTTCCTGAATCTCTCCTCTCGCATCCTTGAGAGGGCGTATCTCCTCAGATGAGGACTCAACCATCTTTCTAGCCATTTCGATTTTATTTTTAATCTGTTGTTCCGCTGCTTTAAGGAATTTCCCTGCGTCCGGTGGTACCTCTGTGTAGCGTTTTGCGATAAACAGGGCCGCCCGCATGCTCCCCACCTGCCCGGAGTTCAGTGCAGAGCCGCCCGGCCTGTAGACTCCGTGCGTACCGTTGACCTCCCCTACAGGGAAGAGGTGCTTGATATTGGATTCCCACCAGATATCTCCTTTTAATCCACCGTTGTTGTGCTGAGCGCAGACTGCTATTTCCAGCCATTCTGTGCTCAGGTCAATCCCGTTATCCTTGTAGAGGTCGACGGCCGGCTGGTTCATTTTTTGAAGTCTCTTGATTGGTGTTCCGAATAATGCGCCCGACTTTCCCAGATAAGAGCGCGCCTCCTCGTCCAGAAGGTCAAACGAGAAATCTTCGAGAATTCCTCCGCCCGATGGATTCCGCATGAAGTCCAGAAAAACCCGTCTTCCCTTCATCACAGACTCCTGATAGACGAGAATATCTATCAGCGAGGACCCGTAATCCCGAACCTTCCTCGGGTCAAACGGCCACTGGTATCCTTTGAGGAAAATCGCGGTAGCCAGTTTTCCGATATCCGGAAAGTAGTGATTCAAAAATTCCTGCTCATCCTGGCCATCCTTATCGGTGGAGATATACCGCGGAATGGCCTGCTGGTAGGTGCCGGAAAGATTCCACCGGAATTTTATTGAGGCCAACCCGTACTGGGATTCGGTGAGGTTATTCCCGATAGCGCCAACTTCGAATGCCAGGCCGCTCGAGCCAACCTGGCTTTCCGGATAGACCGAGCTCTTGTAGATTCCCGCAGGCCCTCCTGTGCCCAGGATAATATTCACCGCATTAAACGCGATAAATCCGAAGCTCCCCGATTCAAGCTTATCTTTATTGATCGCCAAGGCTCCGACAATTTGCCTTTCCCCTCCCCTTTTCTTCGTGAGTAAAGCGATGATTTCATGCTGGTTGAATACCGGTATTCCTTTCTTCTGGATATCCTGAGCCAGGCGTTCGAACATCATCCGGGATGTGAGGGGACCTGCGGATGTGGCTCTGCCTCGAGGATCATGGTCGGTCTTGTACCCGACATACGCCCCGAACCGGTCATGAGGAAAGGGAACGCCCAGGTTCACGAGATGGAAAAAAGCCTGCGCGGAATTCTGTGCTTCGCACAACGCGATATCCCCGTGCATGCAGCCACCGTTGAACAGGTCTCTGGCCATCTCGAACGGAGAGTCGGGGACTCCGCCGGAAAGTGAAAGCTTGTAATAGGTTTGTTTATCTGATCCGGCGTTGTTCGAAGTTCCTCCCCCCCAGTTATCCGTGGCGACAGCGATATCCTTCTGTCCGAATTCAAACATGTTCACGGCCGCGTTCAGGGCCGCGGCTCCGCTCCCTATAATCAGTGTATTGAGTGAATACAGAGGCATCTTTGTCCCGGCGATCTCAATCTCACTCTTGTTCATTTCTCTTCTCCTCAACTGAAATCTTTTTGTAGAGACTGCCGTAAATCTCTTGATCACGCATCACGCACCCGCTCTCATAGCCGTGCCTCATCAATTCTGTGCATCGAGAGCAGGTGATGCAGACTTTTTCGGAATCCAGAGATCCGGTATTCATCAAGTCTCTGGGGGCATCCGGATAAGCCAGAGAACTCCTCCCGAGGCCGATAAAAGAGGCCTCGCCCTTCTGGAGCACGGCCGCTCCCGCGTTGGGGAAAAAATGGCGCAGCCAGGAGAAGCCGGTCCCCACAAACGGAATATCCGGAAATTCTTTCTGGAATTCGGCTGTGAGCTTGAACAGACGGGAAACTCCCTCCAGCGGATGCTCATCTGGCGGGGACACGCCGTGCAGCGGACGGTCGAACGGCCGCCCTTGATGAGGATTCTTGTAGGGATTTCCTGTCGTGATATTGAACAGGGAACTTCCGGAGTGGATCAGACGCCGGACCAGCTCCTTCGGCTCGGAAAGATCGGCTTCTTCAGGATTATCCTTTGAAACTCCGAAACCTCCAGGTATACCGTCACAGGCGCTCAAGCGCACGGCCAGACACAGGCCCGGGACATCGTCTTTAATCCTCTGGACTGTTTCCTGCAGAAAACGCGTCCTGTTTTCGAACGTCTCTCCGTACCGGCTGTTTTCTCGGGTGTAGGCTGCCAGAAGCTCATTGACGAGATACCCGTGGCAGGCTTTGATGTCCACGCTGTCGAAACCGGCTTTCACCCCAAGGCGGGCCGCTTCCACATAATCATCCTGCAACCGGTCCAGTTCATCATCCGAAAGGATCTGCACATTTTCTGGTTTCCTGTCAAGGAAGGGATTGAATCCAGCCACCTGCGGCCAAGGCTTTCCCTCCGGTTGACTGTAACGGCCGGAATGAGTCATCTGAAGAACGAGAAATATCTCATCAGGAGCTCCGGATGCTTTCTGGGCAGTACGCCGCGTCTGCTCGACCAGACGCTTAAACGAGTCCAAATTTCCAGGACGGAGCATCAACTGATGAGGATTCGAACGGCCTTCCGGCACGACACTCGTCGCTTCAAACCATATCAGGCTGTATCCTCCTTCCGCATACCGCCTGTAGCGGCGGAATGTCAGCTCCTCTGGAGATCCGTCTGAGCCCGCGTCAAAACCCTCCATCGGGTGAACGGCCAAGCGGTTCGCAAGCCTCTTTGGGCCAATCGCAATGCTTTCGAAAAGAGGGGATACAGAATCCTGGAAGGGAAGTTCCAAGCCCAGCTCACCGGCTTTTTTCAGAAGCTCGGAACCAGACTGGAATGCGAACGGCTCGTGTCGGGACATTTTCATGGATAGTGTATCTAAATTTTTCACCAAAAAGAAACAGAAATTTTCATTCCTTCATCAGGAGATCTCCCTTCCTCTGATTGACCGTGCCTCTCTCTTGTGTTATAGATTTAAGAGAGAGTCAGCCAGTGAATCCAAGACATAAAATACAGCACCCCAGTCAATTCATGAAGCTCGGCTACGTGCTTATTATTTTTCTGTTGTTCGGGGATCTCATCGTCTCGAATGCCCTAAGTTTCCCGGAACCGGTTTCTCCTCAGGGACGAAGTGGCCGCCTCCCTCCCCTGACGCTGGTGGGTATCATCATGTCTAAAGACGCGTCTTCCTCGATCGCCATTTTAAAAAACGGGCAAACCAATCAGACGCAGATGCTGGCAGTCGGAGAGAAAATTCTGGATTTCACTCTGGCTCAGGTTCTGGAAAACAGCGTCGTCTTTAAAAGAGGAGATCAAACGTACACAATATACCTGGGGCGCGGACGTATGACCCAAGTTTCGCCACCTCCTCAGAAAAAACCTGCGGAAACTCCTCTCGAGAAACCTGAAGTGGAGCCTGTGGAAAGAACCAGTTCGAGCAGCAATGTCATTCGCATGGAATTCGACAGAGACGAGGTCGAAAAAAGACTCGAGGCGGAACTCCCTCTCATCATGAAGGAGGCAAGGTTCCTTCCCAACATGGTGAAAGGAAGAGTGAGGGGATTCAGGATCACCAAGCTTCCGAGCCAGAGTATTTTATCCGAGGTGGGCATCCACAGAAATGATGTGGTCCTGAAGATTAATGAAGTCGAGCTGAACAGCGTGGAAGGCATGCTCGACCTCTACATGAGATTCAGGAATGAGAGCCGCTTCGAAGTCACCATAGAAAGAAGTGGGAAAATAATCCGCATACAGTATGTATTAAGGTAAAAAAACTCCTCCTTTGCTTTCCGAAAAACCGCTTTGGACTTGACATCCTCGGGGTAAGACTCTAATCTGAAAAACATCTTGAAATCAGATAAAAAAATGAAAGCACTGCGCGTCGGTATCGACACATACAGCCTGGAACCTCTTCAGCTTAGTCCTCTGGAAATTCTGGAATGGGCGAAAGAAAACGGCGCGGAAGGTGTTCAGGTTTCGGGACTCGGCCCTGAACAGGAAAAAAATGTTGACGCGCAATACTTGAAGGATCTGGCTCAGTTTGCCGCCACGAATGATTTATACCTGGAATGGGGAGGCGCACAGCACATTCCTTTTGACATGGAGACCTGGAAAAAGAAGGAAATCCTTAAAGTCAATCGTGCTGCGGCTGAGCAGGCCGAAACATTGGGAACCCGAATCATCAGGTCCTGCTCAGGAGGCTTGATGCGATGGGACCCAAAGAGCCCTGCCACCAAGACATTCTTGAAGGAGTCGGCCAAGAGCCTCAAAGCCCAGCGCCAAATGCTCAAGGATCACGGTGTGATTCTGGCCATTGAGACCCATTTCGAATTCACGACCCATGAGCTTCTCCAGTTGTTCGAGGCCTGTGACGCGGCGCCAGGGGACTATCTCGGCATCTGCCTGGACACGATGAACCTTCTGACCATGCTGGAGGAACCCGTCAGAGCCTCGGAGAGGATTCTTCCCTGGGTGGTCAGTACCCACATCAAAGATGGCGCCATCCTCCTGACTTCAGAGGGATTCGTCACTTTTCCAGCGGAAATCGGAAAAGGAATCGTCAACCTCCGGAGAATCGCAGAAATGTTGGCCTCTCTTCCGCATGAGGTCCACCTCTCGATAGAGGATCACGGAGGAACATTCCATCTTCCCATCTTCAATTCAGAATTTCTCTCCGAATTCCCCGACCTCACAGTCGAAGAGCTTACGGCCCTCATTCAGTTGTCTCAGAAAACCGAAGAGATTTTTAGGACCGATCAATTGAATATCACGGACAGAGATGAATGGCCCAGAATTTGCTCGGCCAGACTGCAGAGAGACGTCCAGAATCTGAAAGATCTACTGAGGTCAACTCCCAGTCAATAACAATTGACCTCTCTCCCAAGAAAAGCCCCAGCTTAAAAGCCACAAAGTGTCATTGCGAGCGAAGCGCGACAATCTCATACGAAAATAATAATAAAAATTCTTTTTTTACGAGATTGCCACGTCACTTCGCTCCTCGCAATGACATGAAGGTGCTATTGCCGCACAAGCTCGCAGTGACACCTCAGCCCATCTAATTTTTCCTAGGAGATTGCCGCACAAGCTCGCAATGACACCTTTAATTCATCCCTCTGCTGTACGGAAGTGCCGCGCTTCGCTCGAAACGAAATCTGTGAATGATCCCAATCTGCCCAGAAAGCACCAAAGTCAACTCAAAACTGAAATTCAGGGCATCAGAACCGCAGAAAACGGACTGGCTGACCGCAGAATGACAGGAATTTCTGAAAGTCCGAAAAACTTAACCCGATCGTCGCGGTGTTGACGTTAGGATGAAAGTTAACCGTCTCCGCCTCCTGAAGGTCCTGGTCGATAATGACCCGAACCTCTTTCTGGCTGTCATTGAGCAATCCGAAAGGGGAAACAGCGCCCGTATCCAGCCCGAGGAACCGCATCAACCGCTCGGGAGAGGCAAAGCTGAGCCTGTCTTCTCCCAGCTGTTTTTCCAGCGCTTTCAGGTCCGCCCTCTTGGCACTTTCGATAACGACCAGATAATGCCGGTTTCCTTTTTTGTTGCGCAGAAAAAGATTCTTGCAGTGCGCTCCGGCAATGTCTCCCCAGTGCTTCTCGGCCTCCTCCACAGTGAAGACTGGGGGGTGCTCGTGCCGGACATAGGAAATGTCGAGACTCTCCAAAGCCTCATAAACCTTCTGTTCTTTTTCCGAAGGCATTGTCTTTTCCTCCCTCGCAACCTTCTGTACATAAAATCACTCCCCCAAAAACGCATCTATTCGCTGTTTCACTTCTTTCAGTTGATTCTCCAGGTAATTGACAGAATCACTGTACTCATCTGTCGAACCGGAGGGATTTAAGGCCAGCGTATGGAGCTTCGAGTAGAGCGAATGAAGCTCGACCAGATATTGATAAGGTTCGACAAGTGATGAGGGGGGCTCTTCCAACGATGCCATGAATTCATCGATCTTGGCTTTGTTTTCTTTCAGCCGTGTCTGCAATTCTTTGTATTCCTTTCCGAGTATCTTAGACTCAACAGAGCTGAGATCTTCTCCTGTGACTCGCGCATATTCCATGACATTGATATAGGATCGGGCATGGCTGATGCAGGCTGAAGCCATCCGGACGTTGATCTCCCCCGCAGACTTGAGAATCTCCGCATACAGCTTTTCCTCTTTCTGCTGGCTGGAACATGTGACGAGCAATACGCACACACAGAGCATGAGTAAAACCGGACCGCACTTTCTTTTCATCGGTTCACTCTTTTTTGACGAGACGGATCTTGACAGCGGCCTCCTTCTCGACGTCCGCAGTAAAATCCACATAGCGGCTGTTCCCACTCCGCAGGTTCGTGAACTCCGCATCCTTTCCGTCTACGGAAACAGAATCCGCTTCCGAGTTTTCCGGGAGAAGGACATGGAATGCGGCCTTTGAACCAGGAGACTGGACATCGAGCAAAACATGGCCTCCCTTGTGCTGGAAAGCATAACCAAATACAGCGCCTGATGCGCGATAGACGATCCGGACCTCTGCCTGTTCGACTTCTGCCGCAATCCAGCGGGGAGACACGCGGACTCTCTGGAAAAGTTTGAGTCTGTCTTCCACTCCGGCCAATCCTTCCAAGAGGCCGTACAGCATGGCGCTCGAACCCCAGCCATCTGTCGGAGTGGCTTCCGGGCTGGTGCTGGTCTTTGCAGTGGATGGAGAGCCATCCGGAAAGTACCAGAGATAGGTCTCTCCGGTTTTCGCAATCATCCGGGAGTATCGCTTCAGTATATCTACTCCGTACGCTTCAAAGCCATGATCAAAAGCCGCTTTAGCCAGTTCTCCGCCGACAAGAGGCATGATCCCTCCGTTGACATACGCGCCCTTCTTGAGCTTTGGATCACCAAAAATGCCGTCGGGGAACGGCGGGTCGATCGAAAACCACTCCGCGAACGCATCTGTCTTCTCTCTTCGCTCCATGTATTCCTGAATGATAGAAACCGCCATCTCATGCGTGGCGGTGCCCCTGTTGATATCTGCCGGATTGCTCAAGCTCAGCTGTGCGGACTCCTCCACACCCGGAATGGTGACCGGCGTGAGCTTCACAAAGTGCGTGTAGAACTTCCCGTTCCAGCACAACCGATTCATCCTGGTCTTGAGAGCCTCCGCGCGGTCGAGCCAGTATTTGGAAAGTTTTTTATTCTTGAAGTATTCATGCAAAAGAACCATGATCCGGAACGCCTCATAATAACCGCTGTTATCCCCGTGCATGATCCCCCAAAATGTGTCCTCCGTTATCTGGAACTGCAGCCAATCATGGGCTCCGGCCGTGTAGGCAAAATCCCAGGTGTCGATGGTGTAAGCCCGTTTGACCAGTTCATTCTCATAATCCCAGTACCAGGGATGGGTGAGTACATACTGAAGAGCTTTGTCCATTTTCGGCAACAACCTCTTGATCCACTGGTCATCTCCAGTCGCCTGCCAGGCCAGAAAAGCCGCCTTGACAAACCTGAACTCCACATCCGCCTCCACAGGAACGCGCACGTACTTGACCCAGTTCTCCTTCTCGCAGGGAAGTTTTTCGGGGAAAGTCGTGAAATAGTCGAATATTCGGCCGTTATCGGCCTGGGTTGCGGTGAAATGGTCAACAGCGCTCTGGAGGTCCTCCTCAATATACTTCACTCCTCTGAGCATGTCGCTGTAATCCCGGATCCAGATGGACTTCGTGTCCGGAGTCCTGTAACCCCTGATCTCTTGCCCATCGATCACGACATCGAGAACGTCCTGCTCCAGGAATGATTTAATTTTCGGGAAAAAACTGTCAAACTCCTCCATGCCTGTTTTGATGTGAGTTTTCTCGCTCATGTCGAATATCTCAGAAGAAAAGTGCGCGGGCCATTCATCCCTTCGGATACGCATTCTTTTTATCCTATTTTCCCAAAAAAATCCATCCAATAAGAAAAAGGGGAAGGCTTTTGTTCTTAAAGAAAGGGGACAGTCCCTCTTCTGTTTAACATAAGGACTGAAAGGGACAGTCCCAGAAGAAAAAAGCCTTCCCCTTTTTCTTTGAATCATTGACTTTATGCTTTATCCGCAGTAAATACTAAGGACTAAGGCCGGTCGGATGTCTATTTGGGGATTGCACATCATCGATGTGTCTGTAATCTTCCTCTACATCATTATCATTCTGTGGCTGGGCAAACGCGCGGCCCAAAAAACCAAGGATACAGGTGATTTTTTTCTCGCCGGCCGCAAGCTCGGCAAATTCTATCAGTTTTTCCTCAACTTCGGATGTTCGACTAACGCCGACCAGGCTGTGGCTGTCTCCAGGGAAATCTACCGCCAGGGAATCGGCGGCATGTGGATTCAGTACCTTGTCCTCTTCTTAACCCCTTTTTACTGGTTCACGACATTCTTCTTTCGCCGAATCCGCCTCACGACCATCGGCGATTATTTCACGGAACGTTTCAAAAGTAAGTCCCTGGGCGGAAGCTACGCCATCTTTATCCTGCTGCTGTCCATCCTGGGCGGTGGAGTCGGCTATATGGTGGCGGCCAAAACTATGATGGCCATGACGCCCAAGCCTTTAGACAAGTGCACGTATGAGGAACGGCTGAGCGTTGAGCAATTCAGGGAATACCAGGATCTCAAATCGAGGATGGATGAAGGATTAAGCCAGGAAGAAAGAGTCCGATATGAAGAGCTGAACGAGAAGAATAAGAGGAGTGAACTGCACTCTTTCATCTCCTACACAGACCCTCTCCTCTTCTATCTTATCTATGCTATTATAGTTTCGATCTACACCATGCTCGGGGGATTCCGGGCAGCCGTTATCACTGATGCGATCCAGGGATTTCTGATCATCACTTTTTCTCTCATCCTCATCCCTATCGGCCTGGCCAAGATCGGAGGCTTTTCAGGGCTTCACGCTTCTGTGCCGGACTACATGTTTGAACTCTTCGGCTCTGTGACCATGAGCGAATACGCCTGGTACACGATACTCGCCATGGTCCTTGCGAACCTTGTCTCCATCGTCGCCGTGGCTCCCGGAATGCAGACGGCCGGCTCGGCCACGAATGAGATGACCGCGCGTTTCGGGATGATCGGAGGCATGTTTTTCAAAAGATTCATCATGATCTTCTGGGCTCTAGCCGGCCTGCTGGCGATCGGACTCTACGCCGGGATGCTCCACGACCCGGATCTCATCTGGGGATTCATGTCTAAGGATCTGCTCTTCCCCGGAGCGATCGGACTGATGCTCGTCGGGATTCTGGCAGCAAACATGTCCACACTCGACGCCAGCGCCGTGTCTTATTCCGCGCTTTTCATCCGAAACCTCTACGAACCTTTCAAGCCGAATAAATCTGAAAAGCACTACCTCTTTGTAGGGAGGATTGCCATCGCTGTGACCCTGTTCGGGGGAATCGCGGTGGCTCTATTGATCAATAATCTCCTGGTGCTGTTCAAATACATTATCTCTATACCCGCAATCTTTGGCGCCTCCATCTGGCTGGGATTCGTCTGGCGGAGGCTAACAAAATCAGCGGTGTTCACGCAGGTCGTGATCTGCCTGCTCATCTACGCTGTCATTCCCAATCTTTTCCAGACTTTGAATTGGGCCAAGCACAATCCCGCCTTTCTTCTCGAAACTCAGCCCAAAACAGTGACTGTGACAGTGAGCGCTCTTAAAGAAGATGTGGAGAAAGGGCGAGCCGAATCTGTCGGTCAGCCCATACACAAAGAGCACACCATCGAGGCCGTCGGCGTTTTCTTCGAAGACGTGGCCCGGACAGACCCGGCTGATCCCGATTCACCGGAAGTGGGATTGGGACGTTTTCATGCGGAAATCTGGGTGCTGAGCTGGCTGGGCATTGATTTCACTTCCTGCACGAAAGCTCAACTCGTCGCAATCCGTTTCTTCTTTGACGCTCTGTTTCCTTTCCTCTTTCTTTTTCTTGTCTCATTCGTGACCAAACCCGCCCCTAAGTCTCATCTGGACAGGTTCTTTGCCAGGCTGCACACTCCTGTTCAGAAAACTCCTGAGGAAGAAAGGGATGCGCTGGAAGATTCCTACAGGAACCCGGGAAAATTCGAAAAAGATAAGCTTTTCCCCGGATCGAACTGGGAAATCATGAAACCGACCAAAACCGATTTTCTGGGATTCGGGGGAAGCTGGGTTCTGGTCGGAGTGATCATCCTGCTTCTCTGGCTCATGACTTCGATAAAATAGGAAATAACAGGAACATCATACTTTTTTTCACTTTTTTGAATACACACACTTTCGAGCTTCATCCGCATAGGCTTCAAGGAGTTCCGTATCCGCGTCAAAAAAGTGGTCTGAAGGCGCCAGGATGTAGCCGCCCCCTTCCCCTGCTTCTTCGAAACACCTGCGGACCTCTTGTCTCGTCTCATCAGGAGCGCATCCTTTTAAAAAATGGAACTGGTCGAAGCCACCGATCATACAGACTCTCTTCCCGATCCTCTTCTTCGCCTCCTTCAGGTTCACGTCTCCACCCATGGCTGCAGGCGTAAAAGTTTCCATGGCATCCGGGCGCATATCCGCAATCATTTCCAGCAGAGGCATCATGCCTCCGCAGGTATGGTAGACAACTTTCTGTCCGGCCAGATGCGCCGATTCGATCAACTCTGCATCGTAAGGGGCGACAAATTCCTCAAAGATCTTCGGGGAGATGACCGTGGACGAGGCATCCCCTCCGCCGTGTTCGATGAGGTCGAACTTCGCACCCTTCATGGATTGAACAAAGCTTTTTTTTCTGTCCAGTAAAATTCCCAAAAAGGAGTGAACCCATTCGGGATCATCGTAAGTCTCCAGGATGAGCTTTTCGATCCCGAACAGCACTGCGGCATCCTGCCAGCAGCCAGGCTGGCCGTAGACATCGAACCCTGGAATCGAGCCCCGAACGAGGCCTCGTTCTCCGAATGAATCCACGTCTCTGTTGACTTTTTCCACATCGCAGAGCGGCCGAGTCGCGTATTTCGCGAAGATGTCGATATCCGATTTCTCCTTGATCATCCGGTCTGTGACCCAGGTCGTGTACTCATTACTCTTGAGAACCATCGAGAGAGTCTTATCGGGTGTGACAAAATCATACCGGACCGCCTCGTACTCAGCGTCAGGAAGGCTCTGTGTTTGAATCTGCCAGCTGTCCGAACAGATGCGGGGCGCTTCCAAAAAAGCCAATTCTGACTGATTCGGGTCAGAATACTCCTTCCGAGCCGGATCCGGCTTATGGGCGACAATCCATTTGATGGGATCCAGTCCGAATCGGTCGAAAAAGTCCTGGCAAGAAATCCCGTTCATCCGGGTCTTCAGGAAATACGGCATGACATGATGCGTCGTGACAGGAAGGCGGTCGGGGAGCTCTCCGGTTAAAGCGGCGAGAAACCGCTGTTTTGATGTCATGACCGTTTCCCTGCCCATAGAGGATGCGCTGTTTGGAATCCGTTTTTTGCAGGCTCAAGAATTGCAAGCTCGCGTCAAACGGGATTCAATGCTGTCTCAACCCGATGAAATGGATCGAGGGTGCCACCCTGGAGAATTTCCGCTATTCATAAAAATATTTGAGAGCGTATTTTCTAAAAGCTGTCCCTTTAGTCGCCCGGGCATACAGAAAATTATTCCTGTCCACATGAATGGCATGCGCGGGTTCGGGCAGAGTGATAGCAGTCAGGTACTCGCCGTTCCCTCTGAGCACATAAACATCTTGATTGGGATTTTCAGAGAGATGGCCTCCCAGAATAAGAATATATCCGCGGTTATCCAGAGCGATTCCCTTGAACACAGCTTCAACAGGGTACTGTCCGAAGGCAGGCCTCTCATCTTTTTCTTCTCTCATTTTCACTCTTTTCTTGCCCACTAAACTCTGGTTCCAGAGAACATCCACCTGCATTTCCTGTTCTTCATCCAACTGTCTGTTCAATTTTTCAACCTTGTCTTCCCAGGTATACGCGAGAATGAATTCGCCTCTTCTGTCCACCACAAAACTGACCATGTTCATCATCGAAAGTCTCTGACCCCGGGCATAAATGATCCTTTCGATCTCATTTCCTTCAATATCGAAGAGGTATATACAATAAATGGCTCTTCCCTCCTCATATTCTCTTTTCAGAGCTGTGACGGCAATCTGGTCATCGGAGAGAACATACAGGTCTGTCACCGTGAAGGGTACCGGTATTTCCATCTGGTACTCCAAATCCAGGTTGTACACGAGTATTCCATGGTTGTACACCTCTGAGACATACAGCTTTCCGTTGAAATATTTTATCAGGCTGGGCCCTTGAAGTCCTTGAGGCCGTCTGCCCTTCTGGTCTGTCTCGTTCAAGAATTCTCCGTTTGGGTCGAATTTCCTTATCAGATTGTTCCTCAAATCTGTGATGTAGATGTTGCCGTCATTATCCGTTGTCAGCCCCGGCCTCTGATACATCAAATCTTCATCCGCATCCCCGATCACGAGCACTTCCTCAAGATAGACACTCATCTGACCCTGAGCAAATAAAACACTAAACCCGCAGAATACCAGGATGAACACTGAACCCCACTTCATATTTCTCATTTCTTACGTCTCCTGATCCAAAGACCTCATTCGTCCCGGGTGACCGCTCCATGAAGAAAAGCCAAAAACCAGCCGAATCGTTCGCCTCGATAATTCATCAGGCGTCCAATCGTCAAACCCGATTTTCCATCGGAGTGGAACAAGTTCAAAATATATATCTAACGAGAGAAAATTTCCAGCCTAAATTTCCGCATGAGTGCATCTCTCTTTCTTTGATCATTGAAATGATTTTAGAAATCCCCTGAGCGACCTTGAAGATTTAGCCTCCTTTCCTGTCTTGTCTTGATATTTGTTTTTGAGTGTGTTTAAAATCTATCATCCAAAGACACGAGATCACATGAATACTCCTCTTCATTACGGATACCACGGGAAAATCCTCGAGATCGACCTCACTGAAGGACGAGTTCAGGTCACTCCTCTCGAGTCCGCAACAATAGAAGGCTATCTGGGGGGAAGAGGTCTGGCGACGCGTATCTTCATGGATGAGATCGATCCGAGATGTGATCCTCTTGGGGCAGATAACATGCTGGTCATTGCCACGTCCCCTCTCATCGGAACACGCGCCCCGACGGCCTGCCGCGGGCACATGGTCTTCAAATCTCCGCTGACCGGATTGATCGGAAGTTCAAACTGCGGCGGCTCATGGGCGAATTATTTCAAGTCCACCGGATATGACGTTCTCTTGATCAAGGGCAAAGCCGGAGATCCGGTGATGATCGACATCGGCCCGGATGCAGTCGAGATCGCATCCGCACAAGACTGCTGGGGCCTGGATGCTTACCAAACAACCGAAAAATTGACTAAAGACAGCCCTCCGGGTGGCCGACCCCGCATACTCTGCATAGGACCTGCGGGTGAAAATCTCGTTCTGATCTCATCGATCATCAATGATAAAAGTAGAGCCTACGGCCGTTCAGGTTCCGGAGCTGTTTTCGGCAGCAAAAACCTCAAAGCCATCCGGGTTTTCGGGAAACAGAAAATACATATCCATGACACCGATAAATTTCAATCTGGTATGGACCAGGCTTTCTACCTGATGAAAGCCGCCCCCATCACCAAGCGGTTGATGAGAGAGCTCGGAACCTCAGGTCTTCTCAAACTCATCGACATCATGGACATGCTGCCCCATAAGAACTTTCAGGACAACGTGCATGAGGATCAAGACCTGGACAAAATTTCTGGAGAAACACTGAGTAAAAAGATCCTGGAACGTCCGGGAGGCTGTTTCGGCTGTCCGATAGCCTGCCAGCGCCACACCCGGCTGGGCGAGAAAAAAGGCGAAGGCCCGGAATACGAGACCATCGTGATGACCGGACTCGACTGCGGGATCTATGACCTCGAATCCATCACTCTCGCCAACTACCGCCTTAATGAGCTGGGGATAGACACCATCAGTTTTGGTGGAACACTGGCCTGTGCGATGGAGCTTTTCGAGCGCGGCATCATGACTCCCGAAGAAACGGATGGGAGGAAACTCCGTTTTGGGAATGGAGAAGTCCTCAAGGAAATGGTGGAACAAACCGCCTACAGAAAGGGTATAGGGGATAGGCTTGCGGACGGTTCTTTTCGCTTAGCCAGCGCATTGAACCATCCGGAATACTCGATGAGTGTAAGCAAACTGGAGATCCCTGCCTACGACCCCAGAGCATCCTTCACTCAAGCGTTGGGCTACATGACATCACCCACCGGCGCATGCCATCTGAGAGGGGGGTATGCCGTCTCTCTGGCGTTCTTCGGAGGGACAAGAGAGATTCCTCGCTTCAGCATGCTTCAGTCACCGATCGCAATCATGAACATGCAAAACCTCGGCATCATTCAGGACTGCCTGGGCATCTGCCGTTTTACAGGATTTGCTTTTTCCACAGAACCCTGGTCGCGCATGGTGAGTGCGGTCACCGGCCTGGACTTTTCCACCTCCAGGCTGGAAGAGATCTCCAACAGAATCGCTACGTTAGAGAGGGCATTCAACCTGGCTGCGGGATTGGACCCGGAAGAGGAAACTTTGCCCGAGCGTTTCTCTCAAGAATCCATCAAGGTCGAGGGAGAAGACAAGCTCATCCCCAGAGAAACCGCAGAAAAAATGAAAGCCGACTATTATCACGTTCGGGGATGGGATAAAGAAGGAAAACCCCCACAGAGTCTTCTCGGTGACTTGAAACTCAAAGGGAATAAAAAATGACCCGAAAAAAATGGAAAGTCAGCGAAGAGCTCATCCGCCTGTTCCAGGCCGTCGGACGCGCATCCCTTCTGTATGATATCCAGGACAGCCACAGCGGCAACATGGCCGTTCAGTGGAAAGATGAGAACAATCAGACGAAGTTGGCCATCACATCCACAGGATCCCAGAAGGGAGACCTCGAACCGAACCAGATATGTTCCCTCTCCCCTTCAGAGACCGATTTTGGATATTACAAGGCTTCCTCCGAGACGGATATTCATGCCCGCATCCTAGCTCAGAAGGATGCGAACGCTTCGATGCACTGCCACACCAAAGACCTGATCATCGCCACGCTGGATGACGAAGAAAAACCTGCGCCACCCGCGCCCTTTATCCCGGTCGACCCGCTCGGGCACTATCATCTCGGAGGCTATGTCCCTGTGGACTGGTTTGAGGTGCCGAGCGGATCATCTGAGATGGCGGACACAATCCCAGAAAGGCTGGCCCGCCACCCTGTCACTGTGGTTCAGGCGCACGGCACTTTCTCCAGAGGACGAACGCTCAAAGAAGCCTTTTTTTTGATCTGTGTCGCAAACAACTCAGGCGCCGTAGTCCGGCACGCCAGTCGATTGGGCGTGGATATCCAGAAACTGAGGAAAGCGATCCAATCTGATCCAGGCGCGCATTTTCCGTATCCTCCGACCGCATACACGATCGAAAGGGACGACATCTGCGATTTTCCAGAAGAAAAGGAGATCGTCGGAGAATTCAGAAAAACAGGGGCAAGAATCTTTGAATCCCGGCTGTCCCCATTCCACACAGGCTCCATTTCGATCCGCGGTGCCCGGACGATGCTCTGTGCACACAAAGCCTCCATGCCCCGGGAGATCGGGGGGCCTCTTCGGGAAGTTCCCCTCTCTATGGAAAAATCAGACCCCCCGGAACTGGAGATCCACAAAAGAATCTACGCGGAGAGCAACTTTCAGACCATTATCCACTGCCACATTCCAGAAGCCGAGGCCTTTTCCCATTCCACAAATCCCGGAGAAACCGACCCGATCGACCGCATCGTCCCGATCGATGCCGAAGGAAGCTTCCTCTACCTTGTGATACCCGTTCTTCCCCCCCGACATGATTTCGAACAGTTTCTCCGGCTGCTTCATGATTACAAGGTTGTGATAATCAGAGGCGGCGGAGTGTGGGGCGTGGGAGCTCAATCCCTGTCTGAAGTCCTCCATCACCCCTCCTCAGTCCGGGAAATCTGCATTTACCGGATGGGTGCCCTGGAACGAGGACTCGACCTGAAAAAAATGGAACCCCAAAAAGCCAAGAGATGGTAAATATTTTTATTCTAGACTGTCCCCACTTTTTTTCCTGAAAAAATCGCTTGTTGTACCTGCTCAATAATTTGGTAACGCGTTTTGAATGTCATTGCGAACGGAGTGAAGCAATCTCATAGAAATTAATGTATTTTTTCTTATGGGATTGCCACGCTGAGCTCGCAATGACACTTTTATCTTCGACGGATAGAAAAAAGTGTTATCTAACTCCTACGCACAGGCACTTGTCCTTTTTAGAGTCGTTTTTTCGTCACATCTATGTCATAACGGTTTACTTCATCGATCCATGACTCTCCAGAGGGAACATTCATCTTCAAGCAGAAATAATCCCAGACAGCGCCAAAAGGCATGGTTTTGAGCTCTTCCAGGAGCGCCAGACGGGCAAAATTATTCCCGGCTTCCTCCAATTTTCTCAATTTCTTTTGCGGCTCCAAGAGAGCGATCAACAGAGCCTTTTGTGCGGCTCTGGCCCCGACCACCCATGCGCCGACACGGTTCATACTCGCATCAAAAAAATCAAGAGCAAAGTGGACGCGATTCAAAGCGCCGCACCTAACGATCTCTTCAGAAAGACTTCTCACTTCATCATTCAGATTGACCACATGGTCGCTGTCCCAGCGCACTCCCCGGCTGAGATGAAGAAGGAGCTCACCAGAGAACTGGAGTATGGCAGATATCTTATCTCCAATCGATTCAGTGGGATGAAAATGTCCTGTATCAAGACAGAGCATTATTCCCTTTGATAACGCGTAACCCATGTAAAACTCATGAGAACCCACGACAAAAGACTCACTGCCAATCCCAAATAATTTGCTCTCGACAGCATCCTTCATCTCCGAGGAGCTGAAATCCTCAGAATAAATCTCATCCAGAGTTTCTTTGAGCAGCGCGCGATGTGTCCAGCGGTCCACAGGGCTGTCTTTTGTGCCATCAGGAATCCAGAGATTGTGGATGCAGGGGCTCTTGAGTGACCGGCCCATATGGGCACTGATCGCGCGGCATCGCTTCACGTGTTCGATCCAGAATTCACGAGTCTTTTTCTCCTTGCTGCTCAGAGTGAAACCAGACTCTGCTCGGGGATGGGAAAAACAGGTTGCGTTAAAGTCCAGCTGAATGTTCCTCTTTTGGGCCCAATCTACCCAGCTCTGATAATGCCCCGGCTCAACTTCATCCCGGTCGACAGTCTTTTCTCCGAAATCTCCGTACATCGCGTGCAGGTTCAGCCTCTTCGGTCCAGGTATCAAGGAAAAAGCTTTATCCAAATCCTTCCGGAGCTCTTCGAGCGATCTCGCTTTCCCTGGATAACTGCCCGTCGCCTGGATCCCGCCACCTCCAGACGGCGAATCTGATATCTCAAACCCGCGCACATCATCTCCATGCCAGCATGGGAGGGAAAGGGGAACTTTTCCTAACTCCTTCAGCGCATTATCGGAATTGATTCCCATACGGGAGTACTGCTGCTGAGCGAATGCGTAAGCCTTTTCAATCCTATCCGCATTCATTATTAACCCTCCTCAATGAAATCACTCTGAAGCTTGACATGCCTTCTGATCGAAGATACCGTTTATTCCTCTGCAATTACCATACAACTCCTATCCTGTCAATGCTATGATATGATAAACACCCATGCCGGAGGTTAAGAGCGGACTCCTCTTGGATAATAAGCGATGCGGAAAGAAACGATGACCCCTCGGGAGAGATGGCTGGCCGTCCTCAACCGCCAGAAACCAGACCGTGTCCCGATGGACTACTGGGCCACACCCGAAGCCACTGAAAAAACCATGGCCTATCTCAACTGCCTCAGCGAGAGGGAGATGCTGGAGAAACTCCATGTGGATTTCGCAGTGGAAGTCAAGCCTTCTTACACGGGCCCGCCTGTCTCTGCGCGGCAGGATGAATTCGGGTGCAAGTATCAGGATGTCGGTTACGGAACGGGAGTGTACGAGGAATGTGTATTTCATCCCCTGGCGAAGTTTCAATCAGTTGAAGAAATCAAGCGGTCCTACACCTGGCCTGATCCGGACTGGTGGGACTACAGCGGGATCCAGAAGCAGCTCAAAGGAAACGAGGAATACCCCATTCAGGGCGGAAATTACGAGCCTTTCCTGACCTACAAGAAGCTTCGAGGAGAGGAACAGGCTTACATTGACCTGGCAGTGAATCCAGAGATCGTCCATTACTGTCTTGACAAACTTCTTCATCTGGGGCACGAGAATACACGACGCATACTCGAACAGATTCCAGGCAAAGTGATGCTCTCGTACGTAGCCGAAGATATGGGAGGCCAGGAAGACCTTCTTTTTTCTCCTGACAGCATACGCGAGTTCCTCATCCCGAGGATGAGGAAAGTCATCGAATTCATCCATCAGGCCGGCGCCTACGTTTTTCATCATAACGACGGGAGTATCCGACGCATCATTCCGGATATGATCGAAGCCGGAATCGACATCTTGAATCCTATTCAGTGGCGCTGCAAAAACATGAACCGTGCAGAGATCAAACTCAACTTCGGAGACAGCGTGATCCTTCACGGCGGAATGGACAACCAGCAAACTCTTCCGTTTGGCAGCGTGGACGATGTTAGGGAAGAAGTAGTGGACAACCTCCGTATTCTGGGAAAGGGAGGCGGTTACATCCTGGCTCCCTGTCATAATATCCAGCCCGTGACACCCCCAGAGAACATCGTCGCGATGTATGAAACCGGGTACGAAAACGGCTGGACATGAAACAACTTTAGGCACAAGAAATAAAAAGGACAAAAAGGGGCCAGGCCCCTTTTAAACTTTCAAAGGGTGAGGATTTTTAAGGGTTTGACCTTAATCTCTTAATCTCATATAATTTTCCAGAAATGAAATGGGTATACATTGAAAACATCGCCGACTTCAAAGACAAGGAAGTTGAAATCCGAGGGTGGGTGTACAACAAGCGCTCAAGCGGCAAAGCCCGTTTTTTGCTGATCAGGGACGGAACCGGAATTCTCCAGGGAACCATCTTCAGTGCAGAGAAGGACCATCCTCTCTTTCCGAAATTCGACACATTGACCCAAGAGTCCTCGCTTGCGGTCCGGGGACGAGTCAAAGAGGACAAAAGAGCCCCCGGAGGATTCGAGCTCGAAATCGAAGATATTGAGGTCATTCAGGTCGCGAAGGACTATCCTATCACCCCCAAGGAACACAGCACGCCTTTTCTGATGGAGCACCGGCATCTCTGGCTGCGATCTCGGAAACAGCACGCGATTCTCCAGGTCAGGACCGAACTCATCAAATCCATACGAGATTTTTTCGACGGCAGAGGCTTCCGCTTGATGGACACACCCATCCTGACTCCGAGCGCCTGCGAAGGAACCACGACTCTTTTCGAAACCGAATACTTCGAACAGAAAGCCTACCTGAGCCAGAGCGGCCAGCTCTACAACGAAGCCACCGCGATGGCCTTCGGGAAAGTCTACTGTTTCGGACCCACATTCAGGGCAGAAAAATCGAAAACCAGAAGACACCTGATCGAATTCTGGATGGTCGAGCCCGAAGTGGCTTTTGCCACTCTGGAGGACACGATCGAGCTCGGCGAAGACCTTGTCGTCTACATCATCGAGCGGATACTGGAGCAGAACCAGAACGAGCTTGAGGTCCTCGAAAGAGATACTCAGCCCCTTGAGAAGATTAAAAAGCCTTTTCCTCGGATCACTTACGATGAGGCGGTGAAAAAAGTCACCGAAAAGGGCTCAAAAATAGAATGGGGAGATGATTTTGGGGCTCCGGAAGAAACACTCCTGTCTGAGATATTCGACCATCCTGTCTCGGTGACCCATTTTCCGGCCAAAATCAAAGCGTTTTACATGCAGCCGGATCCAGAGCGCTCGGATCTCGTGCTCGGAGTGGACATGATCGCCTCAGAGGGATACGGAGAAATCATCGGAGGAGGACAGCGCATTCACGACCTGAAACTTTTGGAACAGAAGATCAAGGAACACAAACTGCCCCGGGAAGCCTATGAATGGTACGCGGATCTCAGAAAATACGGGTCTGTCCCTCACGCGGGATTCGGACTCGGCATTGAAAGAACTCTCGCCTGGATATGCAAGATCAAGCATATCCGGGAGACTATTCCTTTCCCCCGCCTCCTGTACAAGATCTATCCCTGATCCCATTATCATTTGCTTTCTTGAATCGGAAACTGTATCATTTGAGCCTTTCAAACAAACTGGAGCCTGATGCGGCCCGAGCATGGACCAAAAAATATCAAAATTCGTTTTTAAAAACCGCCGGTATATTCATGTCGCTGTTGCTCTAGGACCCATTCCGTTCAAGTATTTGTTGGGAGGAACATCCACTCTGCTCCTGTGGATTGCGGGTTTTGTCCTGATGCTGGCCGGCATAACGTTCAGAGCCCATTCTGCCGGTTATCTCGCAGGTGCCCACACGACAACGACGGTCAACGCTGATTATGTCTGCACATCCGGTCCTTTTGCCTATATCAGGAATCCGCTTTATCTGGGGAATTTCATCATAGGCCTCTCTCTGTGCATAGCCTTCAACGAATGGTACGGCTACCTTGTTTTTGCGCTTCATTTCATCTCGGTCTACTCGATTATGATTCCCTACGAAGAAAAGTTTTTAGCAGACAAATTTGGTGAGAAGTACACAGAATACCGCGCTCACGTGCGGAGATTCATTCCCAGGCTGAAACCATTCAAAGGGAGAGCGCCCGTCGCATCAAACTTCAAACTTGGCATTTCGAGCGAAAAATATTATTTTCTGATCCTTATCCTGATTTTCGCGATTCTTTATTTCCTGTTTGTCGGGGTCAAACTTTGATAACTTTGATAGTTTAAAAAGATTGCCTCGTTACGCAGAAAAAGGATTAATCTAATATTATCGATTGAGTTCTGTTAAATTTTGATTGTTTAGAGTTAATAGTTATCAAAGTTATCAAAGCCTGACTCCGATCATCCTGGTTTACTAAAAACAAGCAACCCTTTACAATTGAATTGATATGAAGAAGATCGCTCTCATCAGCTATGGCTGTGCGAAGAACTTGGTGGACAGCGAGGTCATGCTCGGCCACATGGAAAAGGCCGGATACTCGTTTGTCACTGATCCCGAGGAAGCGGAGATTATTGTCCTCAACACCTGCGGATTCATCGAGCCGGCCAAAAAGGAAACCCAGGACGGCTTGAAGGATGCGGTCGCCCTTAAAAAGAAGGCCAAAGAGAAGAAAATCATCGCTGTCGGATGTTATGTCGAAAGATACATAAGCTTGCTCCGCCAGGAATACCCGGAGATCGACGCCTGGCTGGGGGTGAAAGATTTCGACAAGATCGTCTCTGTTATCGAGAATAAAGAATTCACAGCATCTCAAAACAGCTACCTCTACGATCATACGACTCCTCGGTTCAGGCAAACTCCTCCCTCGTGGAGCTACGTGAAAATCTCTGAGGGGTGTTCTCACGAATGCTCTTTCTGTTCGATCCCATTGATCAAGGGTCCGTACCGGTCCCGCCCCATCTCCTCAATAGTCCAGGAAGTCGAAACTCTCTCCTTTCAGGGTGTCAAAGAGATCAACCTGATATCTCAGGACACAACCTATTTCGGCCGGGACCTGGGCCTGGAGCAAGGCTTGACTCAACTTCTCCGGACGCTCCTCAAAATAAAGGGAGTCGAATGGATCCGTATCCTGTATGGCTATCCCGAGGAGATCACGGATTCCCTCATAGAGATCCTCCAGGAGAACCGAATCTGTTCCTATCTGGATGTCCCTTTTCAGCACTCAGACCCGAACATAATCAAAAGAATGAAGAGGGCCATGGACGGGAAAAGAGCGCTCACGCTCATCGAGAAACTGAGAAACAGGATTCCGGACATTGCCCTTCGGACATCTCTTGTGGTGGGTTTCCCGGGAGAGGGGAAAAAGGAATTCGAAGACCTGAAAAGTTTTATCCGGCAAGCCCGGTTTGACCATCTGGGCGTATTCACTTATTCCAGAGAGGAGGACACATCTTCCTTTACACTCGGTGATCCCGTCAAAGAGGCCGTTAAAAACAAAAGAAAAACCAAAATCCTGGAAATCCAGGCGGACATATCTTTCCAAAAGAACGAAAAGTATTTCGGCAGCCAGGTCGAGACTCTGATCGAGGGGGCTTCTACGGATAATCCGGACGTGCTCGTCGGAAGGGCAAAATTCCAGGCACCGGAAGTGGACGGCGTGATTCTTATAGACAGGCCAGAGGACTGGCCCAAAGTCGTCAATTCGATTCAAAAGGTTGAAATCGCGGGGTGGGATGTATATGATTTATACGGAAAACTCGCCCGATGAAGCTGTTATCAAAGATCATCTCCTCTTTTTTTGGAGTGGGGTATTTTCCCGTTGCCCCCGGAACGCTCACAAGTTTTCTGGTCATACTGGCCTACAAATTCTATCTCTTCCGGCTCGGCTGGTCTCTGCATCTGCTGATCCTCTTCCTCCTCTTCTTCATCGGCGTTTATGCGTCCACAAAAGTCGAATCAGAAACCCGCAAGAAGGACCCGCGGAAAATCGTCATCGATGAAGCGTGCGGGCAGCTTCTGGTTCTCTTCAGGATGAGCGATGCCTGGTTTCCTCTTCTTTCCGGGTTCATCCTTTTCCGGATCTTCGATATCGCCAAACCTTATCCCATAAAAAAAGTGGAAGCTCTCCCTTCGGGATGGGGAATCATGATGGATGATATGGTTGCCGCCATCTATGCGGGAGTGATCGTCAACCTCTATCTGATTTTAACATGAAAACAAAAAAGGACTTGAAAATCGAGATCATGGCCATAGGCTCTGAACTTCTCACTCCTCACTTTCAAGACACCAATTCACTCTATCTGACTGAGCGGCTCAATGAACTCGGAATGGAAGTCTCTTATAAGACAATCGTGGGCGATGAATGGGATGATCTTGTTCTCTGCATACAGCAGGCTCTCTCCAGAGCAGATATCGTCATCGCGATGGGAGGACTGGGCCCGACCAAAGACGATAGAACGCGGGAAGCTTTTGCGTCGGTTCTTGAACGCAAACTTATCTTCAATTCCAAACTACTGAAAAAGATAGAGAACAGATTCAAGCGCAGGGGGCACTCCATGCCTTCTGTCAATAAAAAACAGGCCTATCTCATCGACGGAGCGGAAGTTCTTGAAAACGAAAACGGAACGGCTCCGGGTCTCTGGTTGGACACAGGTACAAAAGTCATCCTTCTTTTTCCCGGGCCTCCGCATGAACTTAAACCCATGTTCGACTCTTCGGTCTGGCCAAAACTTCAAACCTACAGAAAAAAGCACACGGCCCGCAAGGTGCTGAAAATAACAGGGCTGACCGAATCCAAAATAGAAACTCTGATTTCCGACCTGTATCCCAAAGAGCCTGATGCGCGACTGACGACTCTTGCGCGTCCCGGCCAGATAGAGATCCATCTCACCTCATATTCTGAAAAAAACCAAGAGAAGGCCGAAGAAAGCATCTGCAAATTGGAGAAAAAAATCCTTGGCAGGCTCAAAGAGAATGTCTTCTCAACAACAGGGGAGGAACTCGAAGAAGTCGTGGGAAGACTCCTGCGTCTCCATAAAAAAAATCTGGCGATGGCCGAATCCTGCACAGGAGGCCTGCTGAGCCATAGACTCACGAATATTCCTGGAAGCTCGGATTATATCCTCCAGAGTATGGTGGTTTACAGCAACGAAGCCAAATCCCACAACCTGGGAGTCTCCGCGGATTTGATCGAAAAGCACGGTGCGGTCAGTTCCCAGGTGGCCACGGCCATGGCGGCCGGTATCAGGGAAAAGGCCCGCTCGAGCTACGGACTTTCGATTACTGGAATAGCCGGCCCTGCAGGAGGAACTCCTGAAAAGCCTGTGGGTCTCGTCTATACGGCCCTGGCCTGGGACAGCGGAACAGACGTCGTGAAAAATCTCTTCTTGGGGAACCGGGAAACGATAAAATTCCAGTCCACCCAAAAAGCACTGGATATGGTGAAGAAACACCTCCTGAAAAAATCCCGAGGCCACAGAGGATGAAATGAGAACCTTTATTGCCATCAATCTTGATCCGGAGATCAAAAAAGCCCTCACTCAACTCATAGATGAGTTAAAGATCCGCCACACAGAGAGCCGGGGCATTCGATGGGTCAGGCCCGAAGGCATGCACCTCACCTTAAAGTTCCTGGGTGAGATCGGAGAAAATCAAATTCCTCTAATAGAAGGATCTCTGAGAAAGATTTCAGAAAAATACTCGCCATTTTCTTTAAAGATCAAAGGAACCGGATACTTCCCCCCGAAGAGCAAAGCGCCCAGAGTTTTTTGGATTGGGATCGAGGAAGAAGGAATCCTGGAAAAGCTCCACATCCAATTGGAAGAGGAGATGGAAAAACTGGGTTTTCCAAAAGAAAAGCGCAAATTTCATCCCCACTTGACGCTGGGAAGGGTCAAAACCTCCTCCAACCTCAGGGGAATCCTGGATCTCCTTGAACAATATAATGAAAAGATTTTAGGAGAGATGGAAGTCCAAAAAATGACTTTTTTCCGGAGCGTGCTCAAACCCACTGGAGCCGAATACTCTGTTCTCTCTGAGTTTGAATTCAAATGAAAATACTTTTTGCAGGGCTTTCCTACCTTTTCGGCGCCATCCCTTCCGGGTATATCGTGTTCTGGATTACAGAGAAAAAGGATATCCGGAACTTCGGAAGCCAGGCGACCGGAGCCACAAACCTGCTTCGCCTGAAAGGCTGGAAATTCGCGGTTCCCATCCTCCTGTTCGACATCCTCAAGGGAGCTCTTCCTGTATTTTTAGCTTTGGAATTCTTCGAGGACCTCCGGTTTGCTCTGGTCTGCGGCTTTTTGGCTGTTGTGGGACATTGTTTTCCCGTGTACATCAAGTTCAAGGGAGGAAAAGGACTGGCCACAGCACTCGGCGTCTATGCCGTGCTTGGTTTCAAACCACTCCTCCTCAGCCTGGGCGTATTTCTACTCGTGGTCGGTATCACCCGTTATGTTTCCTTGGGTTCACTTCTCGCTGTCCTGAGTTATCCGCTTTTCATTCATCTATTCCATGGAAACAAAGAAATTGTATACTTGAGTCTTGTTCTTTTCCATTTGATCATGCTCATGCACAGAGGGAATATCGCCAGGCTCATCAAAGGCAAAGAAAGAAAATTAGGAGAGAAAGTAAAATGAGAGCCAGCGTGATAGGAGGAGGAACCTGGGGAACGGCCTTTGCCCTTCACCTCGGCCGCCTCAAAATCAAAGCTCAACTCTGGATCAGAGAAAAAAAGGTGTATGAGGAAGCACAGCGCTCCAGAGAAAACAATACATTCCTCCCCGGCTATATCTTACCTCCAGAAGTTTCTTTCTTTCATGATATTGAAGAGGCGCTCTCTTCTGCTGATCTTGTTTTTATCGCTGTCCCGTCCAAATTCTGCAGAAAAATCTATGCGCAACTGGCCCCCCATCTCTCTTCTCAGCAATCCATCATCAGCCTCACCAAGGGGATCGAGGAGGGCTCTCTCAAGAGAATGAGCGAAGTGATGGAGGAAGTGTTTCGTCCACATTTCACTCCACACATCTCTGTCCTTTCTGGCCCAAGCTTCGCCAAAGAAGTGGCTGAATCTCATCCGACAGCCGTGGTCCTGGCTTCAGAAGAACAGAATCGGGCTAAAAAAATCCAACATTTTATATCCAGTCCTGTCTTTCGCGCCTACACATCCGACGATATTATCGGAGTGGAGATGGGGGGGGCCGTGAAGAACGTGATCGCCATCGCTGCGGGAATTTCAGATTCTCTCCAGTTTGGCGGCAACTCAGTCGCAGCTCTCGTCACAAGAGGTATAGCCGAAATGACCCGTTTAGGTGTAAAATTGGGAGCGAAGAAGGAGACTTTTGCTGGATTGGCAGGAATTGGAGATTTAGTCCTCACCTGCACAGGAAAATTGAGCCGGAACCACTATGTCGGCGTGGAATTGGGGAAGGGAAAACACTTGGAAGAGATTGTTTCTTCGATGAAAATGGTGGCCGAAGGCATCACAACCACACAGTCTGTCGTTGAACTGGCACAAAGAGAAAAAATTGAAATGCCTATCTGTGAGCAGATATATCAAGTACTCTACAGGAAAAAAGATCCGAAGAAGGTTCTTCAATACCTGATGTCCAGAAAACTTAAAAGTGAACACTAAAAAATTGGAGGAGGCAAATGAAATCTAAAACAGCTCTAATCCTTTTGATATGTTTGAGTTTAGTCGTATGTGCGTCATCTCAGAAAAAAATCGAAAAAGCAAAGGAGACCGATCCCGAATACCAGTACAATCTGGGATTATTCTATCTCAGGGAAGGAAACCTTGACGAAGCCATCCGATACATCAATAAGGCTCTCGCCCTCAAGCCTGAATATGACAATGCTCTGTGCACTCTCGGACTGATTTATTCCATGAAGGGTGAATTTCAAGCATCGATAAATTATCTCAAACAGTGCTTGAGTATTAATCCACGCTTGACCGAAGCTCATAACTACCTCGGTGTGGCTTACCAGGAGATAGGATTCCTCGATGAAGCGGAAAAAGAATTCAGAATCGCCATTATGGATCCGAATTACAAATCAAGGGAGCTTCCGTACTACAATCTGGCCAGAATCTATTTTGCGAAGGATGAACTGGAGGATGCACTCCAGTACGTCAATATGTCTTTGACACTCAACAAAAACTTCAGGCTGGCTCACAACCTCAAAGGAATGATACTCGAGAAACAGCTCAATTTCGCCGCAGCTATCGAAAGCTACAAGCTCGCCTTAAAAAACCTCCAGGCTGATCCAAGTGCGGGCTCCGATCTTGCTGTGGATTATTATGTGACCATCAACTTTAATCTCGGAGTGGCCTATTTCAAGAACGATGAACTCCAGAAGGCCAAGGAAATTTTTACCAAGATTTATCCGCGGGTCACTGACGCAGAAATGAGAATCAAAATCGATCGGTATCTCAAAATCATCAAATAACTTTATATCAGGTGCCTTCGAGCCATCCGGAGAGATACTTCCTCTGCTCTGCGGTGAGCCTGTCGATCTTCACTCCGAGAGTTTTGAGCTTCATCCGGGCGACATCTTTATCGATTTTTTCCGGGACCGGATAGACAATCTTCTCCAAATCTTTTCCTTTTCTGAAAAGATGCAGCACACAAAAGGCCTGATTGGCAAAGCTCATGTCCATGACCATGGCCGGATGCCCCTCAGCGGCCGCCAAATTGATCAACCGGCCTTCCCCCAGAAGATAGATCTTCTTTCCGGAATTCAGGGTGTATTCCTCGACAAAATCCTTCATCTTTCTCTTTTTTTTGGCCAGCTTTTCAAGGGCAGGGATGTCAATCTCCACGTTGAAATGGCCGGAATTAGCGACGATAGCCCCATCCTTCATCCGCAAAAAATGATCTTTTGTGATAACAGTTTTATCGCCTGTTGCCGTGACGAACACATCACCGATCTTGGCAGCTCTTTTCAGCGTCATAACCTGAAAACCATCCATGACCGCTTCCAGGGCCCTGAGTGGATCCACTTCACAAATGATCACTTTGGCTCCGGCTCCGGAGGCCCTCATGGCAATTCCCCGACCGCACCATCCATAGCCGGCGATTACAAAATTTGAACCGGCTAAAAGTATGTTGGTCGCCCGAAGAATCCCGTCGATCGTGCTTTGCCCGGTTCCGTAGCGGTTGTCAAAAAGATGCTTAGAGCTCGCGTCATTGACCGCGATGATCGGATAAAGGAGAACTTTATTCTTCGCCATACTTTTCAAGCGAATCACACCCGTCGTCGTCTCCTCTGTTCCTCCGATAACCCCATCGATCAGTTCTTTTCTTTTGGAGTGAAGCGTGGATACAAGGTCGGCGCCGTCGTCCATCGTTATTTGAGGACCCATGTCCAGGGCTTGATTGATGTGGCGGTAATAGGTCTTTTTATCTTCTCCCTTTACGGCAAAAACGGACACGTCATAGTATTTCACGAGTGCCGCGGCCACTTCATCCTGAGTGCTGAGCGGGTTAGAAGCAGTCAAAGCCAGGTCTGCGCCTGCAAGCTTTAATGTTCTCATCAGGTTTCCTGTTTCACTCGTCACGTGCAGGCAGGCTGAAATCCGGACTTTCCCGAGGGGTTTCTCTCTGGCAAACTTCTCCTTTATGGAACTCAGGACCGGCATGTCTCTCTCCGCCCATTCCATCTTGAGCTTGCCTTTTTCAGCAAGCTTCAAATCCTTCACATCATAGTCCATCTTTCTCTCCGTTTGAATAGCTCTCTTATCTCTTATATCCCCTCGTTTCTCATATCCCCGCTTCTTTTTTCAACGCTTCTGCCTTATCCACTCTTTCCCATGTGAATTCTTTTTCCGTCCGGCCAAAATGTCCATAACAGGCCGTCTTTTTATAAACAGGCCGGAGCAGATCTAGAGTTTTGATCATTCCTTTGGGTGAGAGGTCAAAATGAGTTCGTATCAATTCCTTAATCTTGTCTTCTGAGATTTTTGCCGTACCGAAAGAATCGACCATGATCGAGACGGGATGAGGCACTCCTATCGCATAAGCAATCTGGACTTCCAACTTGTCGGCAATCCCAGCAGCCACTACATTTTTTGCCGCATAGCGGGCCATATAGGAGCCCGAGCGATCCACTTTGGATGGGTCTTTACCGGAGAAACACCCGCCGCCATGACTTCCCACACCTCCATAGGTGTCCACAATGATCTTGCGGCCGGTAATTCCTGTGTCCGCAAAAGGCCCCCCCTGCTCGAAACGCCCTGTCTCGTTGATGTAAAAATCCGTCTTTTTATCAATCATCTCCGGGGGGATAACGCTCCCGATGACTTCACGCTTGATGTCTTCCTTGAGATCACCCATCTTCACTTTCGCATCATGCTGAGCGGCGATCACGACCGCATCCACTCTCACGGGTTGCTTCCCGTCGTATTCGACGGTCACCTGCGACTTCCCGTCAGGCCTGAGGTAAGGCAAAATCTTGTCCTTTCGCACCTGGGCCAGCTTCCTCACGAGTTTGTGAGCCAGCATGATCGGCAGGGGCATGAGTTCTTCGGTCTCCTGGCAGGCATAACCAAACATCAACCCCTGGTCACCCGCTCCCTGTTCGTGGCCTTCTGTATCATCGACACCTCTGGAAATATCCAAAGACTGCTCATGGATGGAAGAGACGACGCTGCACGTTTCATAATCAAAGCCGTATTTTGCGCTCGTGTACCCAATCTCTTTGACCGTATCCCGGACAATCTTCTGAAATTCACAGTAGCCCTGGCTGGTGATCTCGCCAGCGATCAAGACCAGCCCGGTTGTCACTAAGGTCTCGCACGCCACTCGGCTCTTGGAATCTTGCGCGATAAGGTCATCGAGAATGGCATCAGAGATCTGGTCGCAAATCTTATCCGGATGCCCCTCCGTCACGGACTCTGATGTGAAGAGATGTCTTCCGTCTTTACTCATGCGTCACCTCATATTCCTGACAATCAGGTGGGTTTCGTAGCTAAGAAAAATAACACAAAAAGACTGCATTTTCAATCCGTAAATGTGCTGGGATCTCCTTCCCACGTTCGACTCTTTTTACCGCAGCCAATACACACTTTACCTGAACTCCGGGTCAAGCATCCTATGGAAAAATTCTGAATATTGCGACATGAAGCCAAAATCATTAGTCAATGTCAAATGTTGAGATGCGACCCCTTTTTGTGTTATGTAATTGTCGACGACAGCAATACATGATTGAAAGAATAAGATATAAGAAGCTCCTAATCCTCTGCTTATCACTGGTCTTTTTGGTGATCGGTGTATCAGTCGATGCGCAGGAAAAAGAGTTTCCCTTTCCTGTGATTCAATACAAATTCAAGAACGGCCTGCATGTCATCCTCTCCGAAGACCATTCTTTGCCGCTGGTTTCGGTTGTCGTCGCCTACAATGTTGGCTCTCTCAACGAAGAGCCCGGTAAGACCGGACTCGCTCATTTAGTGGAAAACCTGATGTTCAGGGGCTCTGAAAACGTCAGACAGATGCAGCATATCAGTATCATCAACCGAGTCGGAGGAGAGTTCAACGCTGCCACAACAGAAGACAAAACGATTTTTCTCCAGCGAGTGCCCTCCCACCAGCTGGCACAGGTGCTCTGGCTTGAATCTGACAGGATGAAGTCGCTCGACATCAACACTTCTAACGTGGAACAAGCGAAGCAGGATATCCTCGAAGAGATTGACCGCCTCATAAAAGGAAATCCTTACATGGAAAGCTCCTGGTATTTTGACCGGCTTCTGTATACCGATTTCGCTTTCGGTCATCCGGTAATCGGAAACTCGGAGGACCTGAAAAATCTCACTCTCAGGGATGCGAAAAACTTTTATGACACCTATTATGTGCCCAATAACGCAGTCCTCACGGTCGTGGGAAATATCGACCGGGAGAAAGCCTTGGAAGATATCCGAAAATATTTTGAATCCATACCGGAGGGAAAGAAGATTCCCCCCGGTCCTTTGCCGACAGTTCCAGAAAAAAAATCAACCGTCGATTCCATTGTCAGCTCTTCTGCACCATCTCCTGGCTTTCATATGGGATTCAGATTAGCTTCTCCCTCTTCCGAGGCATTCTACGCATTGTCCATCGTCGAGTACATTCTTCTCAAGGGGAAGTCCTCCCGACTTCACAAAAGACTGATCAGGAGGGAGAGGCTTGCCTTGGATTTGAGCGGGGGGATCGAGAAGAGGCAAGACCTGGCCCGATTGAAAATATTTGTCCTGAATAACAATCAATTCATGGTCCAGAGGAGCAAAAGAGCGATATTCTCAGAATTGCACAAATTGAAAACAAGCTTCATCTCTGAAGAAGAGCTGAACAGAGCAAAGAACATGTTTCGAATGGATTACATCACTCAATTCACAACGACTCTCGAAAGAGCTCTTTTCCTTTCAGAGACCTTCCTTTCCAGGAAGATCCTTCTGAATCCCTCCGAAGAGCTTGAAAAGTATCTGGCGGTCACGCCGAAAGACATCGTCGGAGTCACAAACCGGTACTTCGGGATAGAAAGTGTTATACTCGACGTGAAGACAAAATGAAAAACAGAAGTTCACAAAAAATAATCATCCGTTTTATCCTGATGTTTCTCCTCCTCATGATTTCTCCCCTCTCGCCTCAAGAAAGGTTCCGGAGAACTCCTCCCGTTCCAGAGCCCCTTCCCCCGCTGATACTTCCAGAGATCTTCAGTGTTCCACTCTATAACGACCTGACCCTTTGGGTGGTCCAGAAGAACAACGTTCCGGTCATCAGCCTTAGGGTCATCGTTTTTGCGGGAGAAAGTGCATCTCCCGACGATCTGCCCGGCCTGGCCACTCTGACAGCCAGAATGCTCAATCGAGGAGCCTCAGACTTGACGGCCACTCAGATCGAGGAACGCATAGAATTCATCGGAGGAAACTTTTCAGCCTCCACTCATCCCGACTATTCTCTGTTTTCCTTCACTTTTCTGGAAGAGTATTTGGACCAGGCCCTTAGCCTCATGGGCAGAATGCTGATCGAACCCACGTTCCTCAAGCGTGAAATCGACAGCGAGCGGACAGCCATGTATTACGATCTCGTCCAAAAAAGTCAATCCCCTGACTTCTTGGCCAAAAGACAACTGCTTCGCCTTCTTTTCGATAACCACGTCTATACAAAGAGTACCTTTAATGAGGACGTGCTCAAAAAACTGGAACAGAATGACCTCTTGTCATTTCTGGAAAACAATTACAGACCGAATAATGCGCACATCATTTTAACGAGTAACCTCAGCCTCGAAGCGGCTTACAGAAAAGTCGGGCGTTATTTCAGTCGATGGCAAAAAAAAGAAATGGAGCCTTCCGTTCCCCCGTCTCCTGAACCGTTTAAGCAGACCAAAGTGTGCTTCATCGACATAAAAGATGTCGAGGATGCAACGATCTACATGGGCAATATCGTCATGCCCGCAACCGATCCGGATATCTTCCCTCTCATAGTCATGAATCAGGTTTTAGGGGGAACACCGAACAGCCGTTTGTTCATGAATCTCCGGGAATCCAAAGGATACGCCTACAATGCGGTCAGCCAAATTGAATACTACAAAAGCTGCAGTGTGTTCTTCATTAACGCAAAAGTCAGGCCGGAAGTGGTGGAGTCTTCCATCCAGGAAATTCTCAAAGAAATCGAGAATATCACTAAAAACAAAATCCCCAGCCCTGAGATCGAGGAGGCCAAATCCTATTTGATCGGGAATTTCCCTCTACAGATCGAGACTTTTGATGATCTGACCTCGAAAGTGGCGGAGCTTAAAGCTTTCAATCTCGGGGATGAGCACTGGAACGAATATTATGAGAACATCATGCTCACTACTTCAGACACACTGTTTGAGCTGGCCGGAAAAATCCCGATCATGACCCCAGTAATCGTGGTGGTCGGAGACGGAAATGATGTACTCAACAAATTCGGCGAATTCATAAAAGAAGTGGAAATATTCAACAAGAAAGGTATCTACCTTGGAACTTATAAGTTTGAATAAGGAGACGAGAAATGAAGCTTGTCGAATGCGTCCCCAATTTCAGTGAAGGAAGAGATAGAGAGAAAATCAACGCTATCACCAGGGAAATCGAGTCGACGCCTCATGTTACACTTCTGGATGTGGATCCGGGCGAGTCGACTAACCGGACAGTTGTCACCATGATCGGAACACCTGAAGGAGTCAAAGAAGCCGCTTTCAAAGCGATCAAAAAAGCTTCCGAAATCCTGGATATGAGCCAACACACAGGCGCTCACAGCCGGATAGGCGCCACGGACGTCTGCCCTTTCGTTCCGGTCACGGGAGTGACCATGGAGGACTGCGTGAAGCTTGCCCATGAATTGGGAGAAAGAGTGGCCAAAGAACTCAACATTCCTGTTTACCTGTATGAAGAAGCGGCACAGAAACCGGAAAGGAAGAATCTGGCGACCATCCGAATCGGTGAATACGAGGGCCTGCCAGAAAAATTCAAGGATCCCGAATGGGCTCCGGATTACGGCAAACCGGTTTTCAACCCGAAAACCGGAGCCACGGTGATCGGGGCCAGGGAATTCCTGATTGCCTACAACATCAACCTCAACACGAGGGATAGAAAACTTGCACAGGAGATCGCACTCAATATAAGAGAGAGAGGTCGAGCGAAGAGGGATAAAGAGGGGAAGATCATCAGGGATGAGAACGGCAAAGCCATCAAGGTCCCCGGCAAGTTCAAGGAGGTCAAAGCTGTCGGATGGTACATTGAGGACTATGGGATCGCTCAGATCTCGATAAACTTCACCAATTACAAGATCACTCCTCCCCACATCGTCTTCGATGAAGTCCGGAAGCAAGCCGAAAAACTCGGCTTGAGAGCCACAGGCTGTGAATTGGTCGGCCTCATTCCCAAGGAAGCCGTGCTCAGTGCCGGAAGACATTACCTGGAAAAACAGGGGAAAAGTCCCGGCGTGCCAGAAGAAGAACTCATAAGAACAGCGGTCATCTCTCTCGGCCTGTCCGATGTTTCACCGTTCGAACCCGAAAAAAAGATCATTGAATACCAGTTCAAAGAAGTCGAAAACTCACTGCTCGACCTCAACCTGAGGGAATTTTCCAACGAGCTCTCGATGGATTCTCCAGCCCCAGGGGGAGGAAGCACAGCGGCCTTGAGCGGAGCCTTATCCGCCGCTCTCGCTTCGATGGTTTCAAATCTCACAGTCGGCAAAAAGGAATACGAAGCTGTCCAGAAAGATGTGAAAGAATTCGCCGTAATCGCTCAAGCTCTCAAAGATGAATTCCTGAGAGCTGTCGACCTGGACACCATGGCCTTCAACAAGGTCATGGATGCCTTCAAGCTGCCCAAAAAAACCGATGAACAGAAAGAGGAAAAAGCCCGGGCCAATGAAGAGGCTTCGCAGGAAGCCACTTTGGTGCCCTTGGGAGTCCTGGAAAAGAGCTGCGAAGCCCTGAAGCTGGCTCAAGAGGTCGCCCTCAAAGGGAACAAGAACTCATTGAGCGATGCCGGAGTAGCCGGGTTGATGGCCCAGGCTGCGGCTGAAGGCGCGTTTTACAACGTAATGATCAACCTGCCTGGTCTCGAAAATGCAGATTTTGTTTCCAAGACAAAAAAGCAAGCCAGGACACTCGTTAAAAAAGCTCAGAAGATCGGCGACGAGTTGAGAGAGATCATCCAGAAAGAGCTGAAATAGCCGGGATCAGAGGATATCTCCATAGCCTTTTAAAAGAACCGCATGGTCGATCTTCATAAAAGGGGGAAGCTTTGCGTGCAATCACACAAAACCAGCGATTAGTAAACAGGAGAGAAATTGAATAACTTTTTAATTACCGGGCCGCCCCGCTGTGGAAAAACGACACTTCTCTTAAGGATCATCCAGGACAGTTCCCTCTCGGATAAGGTTGGCGGATTCATCACTGAGGAAATGAGAGAAAAAGGTGAAAGAATCGGATTCAAGATCGTCTCTCTTCCGGACAATGAAGAAGGCCTTCTGGCCAAAAAAGGCTTCTCTTCCCCGTTTCGCGTGGGCAAATATGGAGTTCACCTCGAGGATCTTGAAAATATAGGATGCACCGCCATCGAAGACGCCCTGCGCTCAGAAAAGGCCGTTGTTGTGGACGAAATAGGAAAAATGGAGCTCTTCTCAAAAAAATTTAAAAATACTCTTCTCAAGGCATTGGACTCGCCGCTCAAAGTGCTGGCAACGGTCATGGAACGTGAGAATGAATTTGCGGATAGGATCAAGAGGAGGCCGGACGTGGCACTGGCTCGACTCGAACGCAATAACTTTGAAACCGTTTTGAGAGAAGTTCAAAGCTGGTTCAAAATGCCTGGACTCAATGAAAAGGAAAGGAAGGAACCATGAATCAATGGACAACACACGGAAGAAAATTGACTCTTCGGGAGGGAAACATAGTCCTCCTTGATGTGGATGCGATTGTCAACGCCGCAAACACGAATCTGATCTTGGGGGGAGGTGTGGCCGGAGCTATCCGAAACGCCGGAGGACCTTCTATCCAGGAGGAGTGCAACACGATCGGATCCATCAATGTCGGGGAAGCCGTGATGACAAACGCGGGAAACCTCAAGGCAAAACACGTCATCCATGCCGCAGGCCCTGTCCAGGGAGAGGGCCAGGAAGACACCAAACTCCGCAGCGCCACCTTGAACAGCCTGAAAATTGCGAATGAGAACAAACTCAAGGATATTGCCTTCCCGGCGATCAGCACCGGTATTTTCGGCTTTCCGATGCAAGAATGCAGCGAGATTATGATCCATACAGCGATGGAATTCCTGAAAACGCATGACTATCCCCAGGAAGTGATCTTCTGCCTCTACGGACAGGACGCGTACGACATTTTCGAAAAAACTCTGGAAAAATTCACTGTATGAGAGTATTTGGCAAGTCCTTTTCCAAAATTCTTGTGTGAAATACGCGGGAGCGGAGTTACGCAGGCGCCGAGAAAAGTGGTGATGGAATGGCGTGAAAAATTCGAAGTGAGCGATGACATTCCCATGCATTTCAGACTTCTAATCCACAAAAAATGAAAGAGGCCTTTTTTCTGGCCTAACGGCTTTTTCCAACTCTCTTGAGCAGAAAAAAGAGGCCGAAGAAAAGAAAGGAAAGGATGACGATAGTCCCTGATGCAGGTAAGTCTAAAAAATAAGCCAGAATAAGTCCCAGCAGGACTGAGACCACAGCTATGAGAGACGAGAGGAGAATAGCCTGTTTGAAATTGGACGCCAGCTGAAGGCCCGCTGCCGCAGGAATGACCACTAATGCAGAGACTAAGAGAATTCCCACCACTTTCATACCCAGCACAACAGTCACCGCAGTCAGAACGGTCAAGAGAACATCCAGGCGTCCGACCTTGATCCCCGATGCTTTTGCGGCTTCATGGTCAAAGGTCATGTACATGAATCTGGGATAGTGGAGAATCACGATAAAAACGACCGCTACGGCCAGGACCACGGACAGCCATACCTCAGAAGTTTCGATGGCCAGAATATCCCCGAAAAGATAACCGAAAAGGTCCACGTTGAAACTTTGGGCCAGAGTGGCCAGAATGATTCCCGCAGCAAGCCCCACGCTGCTGAAGATCGCAATCGCTGTGTCTCCGTAGAGACCGGCTTTCTGCTTCAATTTCATGATTCCCAAAGCTGTCACCACTGCGACAGCCAGCGCCACTCCCAAAGGGATTATCTTCAGGAACAGCCCCAGGGCCACTCCCGCGAAGGCGATATGGGCCAAACCGTGGCCGATCATGGAATCCCGCCTCAGGATAAGAAAAACACCGAGGAGGGCACACGCGACAGCGATAAAAATGCCGGCCAGGAGTGCTCTCTGGAGGAAACCGTATGCGAAAAAGGCGTTCATTTCCAAAACTCAATGATAAGCTACAGGTTAATGGCGGTGAGAGACGAGATGGTGTCCACCAGCCAGCATATCTTTGAAGGCCTGGGAGCGGCAGAATTCCTCATGGGTTCCATGGTAGACCAACTTCTGGTTGAGGCAGGCCACTTGATTGACATGCCTGTTCACGACACCGATATCGTGAGTGATCAGCACGATCGTGATTCCTTCCTTTTTATTCAGGGAATCCAGCATATCGTAAAAATGATCCTGTGTTTCTGTATCCACTCCTGTGGTTGGCTCATCCAGAAAAAGGATATGAGGCTGATTGACGATAGCCCTCGCGATGAAGACTCGCTGCTGCTGTCCTCCGGAGAGGTTTCCGATCCGCCGATTCCTGAATTTTTCCATCCCGACCTGTTTCAGCGCTTTCTCAATGGACAGCTCCTGTTCTTTTTTCTTCATGCCCGGAAACCTGCGGCCGGCATGAAGCTCCATGGCGACCACTTCTTCGATAGAAGCGGGAAACACAGGGTCGATATGAGTGGCTTTTTGGGGGACATAGCCCATCTTGCTCCAGTCCGAATATTCTTCGACTCGCTTTCCCAGAATCCGAACTTCCCCCTTGGAAGGCTTCAGAAGTCCCAGGATAATCTTTATCAGAGTTGTTTTCCCGGAACCGTTCGGTCCGATGATGGATAAAAAATCACCCGGCTGAATGGCAAGAGTCACATCTTTCAGGACCTGGATAGAATCGTAACTGAAGGACACGTCTTTTACTGAGATCAAAGGCTTCGAATCAGCGGCAGCCGAGTCCATCTTTCAAATTCTCCAGATTCTCTTCCATTATATCAAAAAATGTTTTTCCCAGCCTCATCTCTTCCTTGGTGAGGTTGGCTCCGGGATTCAAGACAAGGATTCTGGCGCCAGTTTCCCTGGCCAGGACTCTCGCCAATTCAGGACTCACAGAAGCCTCGAAAAATATGACTTGTATTCCATAGGTCTTGGTCAGCTCCACGACCTCGATCATTTCTTTCGGTGTTGGCTTCGAATCAGGACTGACTCCGTAAAGAGAGATCTGGCGCAATCCGTATCTTTTCGCCAGGTGACCGAACGCGGCATGGCCACCGAGAATAAAAACTCTGTGCGCGCATTCGGCAAGGCCTTCTTTGAATTTCCTGTCCAGGTTCCTGAGATTCTTTTTGTAAGCGGAGGCGTTCTTCTCGAAGACAGAGGCTCCGCGGGGATCCATATCAGAAAGGACTGCAGCAATTCTATCGACAATGAGCTCATCAATCTGAAAGTCCAACCAGATATGCGGGTCCATCGCCTCGTGTTCATGCGCGGAGTCTGTCTCGTCTTGGAACTCACGATTGGATGGATCTTTCGCGATCAAGGATATCTCACGGCTGACCTCGAGAGTCCTCAAATTCGGATTTTGAACGCCTTCCAGGAGGTCCTGCAGCCAGGGCTCCATGTGAGAGCCTATAAAAATCAAAAGGTCGGCAGACGAAAGCCCAACGATATCACTCGGCCTTGGCTGCCAGGTGTGAATTTCAGCCCCTGGTGGAACGAGCAGGGAGACCTCTCCCCTTTCTCCACAAACCGCTCGGGCAAATTCCATCAGAGGAAAAACGCTGGTGACGACCTTGATCTGGTTTGAAGAAACAAGATGAGGAACCTGAAACATCGAAAGAATGATGATTACGGCCAGGATACAGAAAGCTTTTGACCGGGGAGGAATTCCCCTGTCTTCGGAACAATCCCTCATGCTCATTCGACAGGGTAAAGCCTTTCCTTCCACTCGAATTTCTTTTTGAAGAAAGAAAGCCTAAAAGAATTGAGCAGTATCAAAACAGCAAAAATAACGGTCAAGGGATGGAGCTGGCCGGAAACTATTCCGGTCTTGAACCTTAAGGAGAGAATAAGCTTGATGAAAGCCAGCGTGATCACCTGCAGCAGGGGCAGAGTCAGGCTCACATGGGATTCGACCGCTGCCCAAAGAGCAATATAAGGGTAGATGAAAAGATAGTAGCATGCTAGAAGAAGCGCAAAAAGAAGATGCGGAGCCCCTCCCAGGGCTTCATACGAATTTTTCGAAAATCCGTTCCACACCTCTTTGAAGCTCCTGTAAAATCTCACATCCATGAACGAAGTTCCATCGATGATGGAGATCCTTCCGTTATATTCCTTCACTTTTTTGGCCATGGCAATATCATCGACGACTTCTGCTTTTATCGCCTCATAACCGCCCCAGGAAAAGAAGAAATCTTTCTCTATAAAAAGAAATGGCCCCATGGCAAAGGACAGTCGGGAATCCTTCGAAAAGTTCATCATTCGAAAAGGAAAAAGCGCGACAAAAACAAAGTGAATCACGGGAAAATACAGCTTTTCTGCCCAGGTCTTTGTGATGAATCCTGGAATACACGAGACAAAATCAGACTTCCGCCTCTGTGCCGCCGCCACAGCTGTAGAGATCGAATGGGGCTTATGAATGGTGTCCGCATCGGTGAACAGGAACCAATCCCCTCTGGCCAAGTGAGAAAGTTGATAGCAGGCCCAATTCTTTCCGTTCCACCCGGGAGGAAGTTTTTTTCCTTTGATGACTTTGAGTTTGTCCTGGCCTGCGGAAATCTCCTTCACGATCTCATACGTTCTGTCTGTTGAGTTATCATCGAGCACGATTATTTCGAGGTGCGGATAATCGGATTTCAAGAGTGAGGAGACGCACTTTTCAATGTTTATTTCCTCATTCCTTGCGGGAATGAGGACAGATACAAAGGGCAGGGGTTTTTGAAGACTGATTTTGTTCTGCCCGCGGAGTCTGTTCAAGTTCTGAAGAAGGTTGAGAAAAATAAGGAGGAGGAAAAACAGAATCAGCACCTGTATAAAATGCATTGTCTCTACCAACCAGATTCTTGTCTGATTTTTCTCATGTGGGGCTCATCGATAATTCTTTTTATGCCCAGAGAAAGAAGAAGGGCGCACAGGAGTAAAATCTCTTCCCAAGGTCTTTTCAAAACCACAAACCAGAGAACGGGAACACTGCCTATCCCGATGCTGATAGCCAGGTGAAATTTTCGGAAAGGAACGTAAATGATCCAGATCAGCAAGCCTGAAATAAGGATGACCAAGGGCTGCAATCCCAGCAGAAATCCCATGGCTGCAGCGATTCCCTTTCCTCCTCTGCCTTTGAGAAACACAGGAAAGTTGTGGCCCAGGATGACACAGAATCCGCAGAGCCAGATCCACCAGGGCGAAAGCCCGAGAAAAAAGCCGATCCAGTAAGCCCCATATCCTTTGGTCAAATCCAGGAAGCCGGCCAATATGCCGTATTTCTTCCCGACCAGATGCCAGACGTTCCTCCCGCCGACATTCCCCTCTCCTGCGACCCGGATATCGATGCCTTTGACTTTTTTGGCGATGATGTACGAAAAAGGAATCGATCCCAGGATATAGGAGAGAATACTCCCGGCAATGATTTGAGCAACCATCCTCTTTTATTACTTCTTTATTATATAGACATCAGGAAGTCAACAAGAAAAACGCAAAAAGGGGAAAGGCTACTTTTTCTTCAAGAAGGGAGACAGTCCCTACTTTCCTTAATCACTGGACTGAAAGGGACAGTCCCCGAAGAAAAAGCAGCCTGTCCCCATTTTAATAAGGAACATCTTTTTTCTTGATTGAGGATAATGGTGTCATTGCGAGCGAAGCGTGGCAATCCCATAAAAAGAAAGGCATTTTTCCTATGAGATTGCCACGTCACTTCGTTCCTCGCAATGACACATTTATCCAAAGAGGTTGCTCCGTTCGCAATGACATTATAAAAATGTTACTGAATTACTGAGCGAGTCTGCCTGTCCCTATTTTAATTGAATTGAATGATGACTTCTTTTCGCGAATACACATCCTTTTGTCCGTTGAAGCTGATCTTTATCTTTCTTCCAGAACCCTCAGCGCTCTCCTCTCTGCCTCCTATAACAGACGCGACAGTCCTCTTCGTGATCAAGTCAACCGTGTATTCCCGGCCACCCAGTCCCTCGGCCAGGATCGTCAACTGATCGTTCGCGTACTGGACTCGAATAATTTTCAGCCCCGCTGTCTGATCCCCGATCTTCGGCAGATCGAAAGAAAGGTCGAGAAGGATACTCTGCTCTGTCTCTATCTCAACGACCGTCGATCCCCTCAAATCCAAACTGAGCACGCAGCGTGTTTCCCCCTTATTTTCTTCGACACTGAATTCTGTGTCTTCGCCGTTGACTTTTACTGATTTCACTCTGGCTCCAAAACCCAGCGAGGGAGATAGAGAGAAGCGATACATTTCCTTGTTTGAGGATTCGACCTGAACGACGAGCCGACCTTCAGAGCGCTGCACTTGAAAATGGAAGATGTCATTCCCGAGCTTGAAATTCCGGACTTCCGCTCGCTTCCAGTTTCCAGGCAGGCTGGGCCTGAATTCAATCTCTCGCTTCAAGGCGCTCCCTCTGAGGCCAAACAGCCCGCGCACAAGGCAAGTCACCACAGGCGAAGACGAAAATACTTGATGGGGCACAGAGGCTTCGAGAGGCGTGAAGAACTCTCCGGATAAAAGCTCGGGGCAGTTTCCCAACGCATCGATAAACGTGTTGTGCGCTAAGCTCATCAGATGAGAAAAACCAGAAAGAGACCGGCCGTAATTGTATTCGGCTAAGCAGGTATACCCCGTGAGGAAAGGCCAGACCGTTCCGTAATTGTAATTCTGCGGATCATAATAAGAGCTCTCGGGAGAGAGAGACCTGACTCCCCAGTCCGTGCTCATCTCAGAGGAGGCAAAAAGATCCAGCACATGATCGGCGCGTTCCTGCGGGAGATGTCTGAAAAAGAGAGGCATGAAGGGCCAGACTGTCTTCTCGTTGAGCGGCGTGTCTTCGGTGGTGATGGCATGCGCATATATCTTCTCGTTCTCGACCCAGAACCTGTCTCGAAGGGCTCTCAAAGCCTTGTCATGGGTTTTTCTGGCTTTCCTGGAAAGATTTTCATCCTTCATGAGCAGAGCCATTTCCGCAAAAGCCCTGTGAGCCTCTGTCGATAGCGCGGCAAGATAGATATCAGACTTGGTATTTTTCAAAAACGCACCCAGTTCCAGGGCGGCGAGACCCGCCACTGAATTCTCCATCAGGCCATCCCCATCGGTATCTGTGGTCAGCATGTACTGATACGCTTTTTTCACGGAGTCCCAGGAATTCCGGATAAAGATCACATCACCCGACCAATTCAGATAGTCATTCAGAGACACAATATAGTAAGGAGAGGTATCTGCATGGTAAAACCCGTAAGGATATTCTTCAAACCAGGGGATAAAACCTGCGCCCTGGGAGAGTTCGTGCATAATCTTTCCATCCTCCCTTTGATTCTTCCGGATCAGAGACAGCCCCTGACGGGTCACGTTAAAATCACCATAACTGTTGATGGCCCAGGAATTAAAAAACGTATCGCCTCCAAAATACCAGGCAAAGCCAGGCCTTTCGCTCCTTCCGGAAAGACCATAGCCTGCGACAAGTCCGCATCCGAGTTGGGGATTGCACACAAGGGCGTTGTCCACCGAGACTTTGGCCCATTGGAACGCTTTATTCAAGAGAGTATTGGGCGTTTGCACAGAAAGCTGCTCATTCAGCAGCCTGTCTGCATGCTGAAACCTCTCCATGTAGAGCTTCCCCAAATCTTTTTCCAGGCGGGAATAAACACTATCCGCAAGTTTTCTTCCGGAATGGCTGGCGCTCACAAAGATCGGAAAGAATGTCCGCTTCAAGGCCCCAGCCCCTGCAGGAATCTTGATTTTCATGTCTCCTTCCGGAAGGGCATGCGCCGGGCCGGAAGAGAACCGTTCTCCCGCTGGGCTCCCCACGAGAGCCACATTCCTCCGAGTTCCCTCGGATATGACGAAATATCTCTTCTGAGCATCCCAGTAGCTGTACTGGCCTCCTAGTCCGGCAGGCCACATCGGCTTCAAATCCGGCGTAAAGCTGGCCACAACAGATATCGGCTTGACCGATTCAACAGAAATAAGGATCACCACACCCGCATCTCTTAAAGGCGCAAATAAGATCTCCTCCACTTGAAAGGATGAATGGACATACCGGATGACCGTCTGATGGGGATAAACATCGATCCAGCGGGCCACATCTTTTCCCTCGACGATCTCGTTCTCGTCTTCGATCAAAAAGTACAGCTGGAAATTGTGCAGGACCTTGTGCGGATAGATCCAGATCTCCGATTTTCCGTCTTCTTTCCCCAGAATCGCGCTTTTCTGTCCCACCATATCAAAATAGCTTCCCGGCTGAACCGCCCGGCCCAAATGAAGATCGCCGCTTTTCAGGACAAACTTCTCGAATGATGGGTTTTCCTTCCCGAAAGCGGGAGAGAAAATAAAACAGAAAATCAAAAAAATACGAATAATCTTTTTCATCGCAGTTCCTCCAAGTCGAGGAAACGGGAACCCGCTCCCTCCCCCACCTCCACCTCGTAGAACCGGGGTTGAACAAATCCTTTATTCTTCGCGTTCTCAAGAAGCTCCTGTTTGAAAGCCGTGACTTCCTGATTTTTCACCAGGGCAATTCCTGACCCTCCGAATCCTGCTCCCGTCAAGCGAGCCCCGTAACACGCCGGGAATTTCTTCCCGGTCTCGTACAGGAGGTCAAGCTCCGGGCACGAGACTTCATAATCATCCCTCAAGCTCTCATGAGAGCGGAAAAGAAGGTCGCCCAAAAGATTGAAATCATCCTTCTCCATCGCCCGGACCGCCTTCTTGACGCGCGCATTCTCGCTGATCACGTGTCTGGCTCTCCGGAAAACCGCATCATCCATCTCATCCTTCAGTTTCTCGAGTATATCCTGGGTTGCGTCTTTATACTTTTTGACACCTATTTTTCTCAATATCTCCAGAGCCTGTGAGGATTCGCTCCTCCTCCTGTTGTATTCTGAACCAGCCAGTTCCCGGCGGACTCCGGTCTCGTAGACGACAACCTGAAGTCCCTCTTCTTTCAGGCGGAACGGGACCAGCTTGGTGTCAAGCGTCTCACAGTCCAGGAACACAGCTTTGTTTTCCTGACCGAATACGGAGATGAACTGGTCCATTATACCGCACTGGACGCCCACAAACTCATTCTCCGCTTTCCGGGCCAGCTCAACCATTTTCAGTGGCGGGAAGTCGAGATTGAACAGGGTATTCAGGCCGTGGACCATGCTCACCTCAAGGGCTGCGGATGTGCTCAGCCCTGACTCAAGAGGAATGTCCCCCCAGATAAGCCCGTCAATTCCTTGAAGATCGCAGCCCTCTTCCTCGAGAACCCAGAAAATTCCTCGGATGTAATTCACCCACTTGTTCTCTTCTGAAAATGCAATTTGGTGCAGCGAAAATTCATCTTTTTGCTTGAGATTTTCTGTCCAGAGACGGACTTTATCATCCTGTCTTCTGGAAACAAGACAGGCATTCTTCAGGTTCAGGGCCGCGGGAAGAACATAACCCAGGTTGTAGTCCGTGTGCTCACCGATGATGTTGATCCGGCCGGGTGCTTGCGAGAGAACTTCAGGAGAGGAATCATAGACTTTCCGAAAAAGTGGAATCAGTGAATTTTGCATGAGAAGCACATGAATTTTAAAGAAAACGAAAAAGAAAAGTCAAATGAAGAAGGCCGGACCTGAATATCAATTATTTTTCTTGAATCCTCGTACTTTTTGTGTCATTATTTCGTCTCTTTTTCAGAAAACGAATTCTCTTTTGAGTGGAGGTTAAAGAATGTCATCACCCTTCGAAGGATTCAAGCCATCTCTCCTCTGGAAGCATTTCGGACAAATATTAAAAATCCCACACTGCTCCGGCAATGAAAAAGCCTTTGGTGATTACATCATATCTGAGGCAGAACGCCTGAATCATGAATGGGAACGGGATAAAGTCGGAAATGTGGTGGTCCGAAAAAAAGCCACTGCGGGGCATGAAAACGCTGAGGGAGTCATTCTCCAGGGACACCTGGACATGGTCTGCGAAAAGAATTCCGATGTCAGCCATGACTTTTCCAATGATGAAATCCAGACTGAAATCCAAGGAGAATGGATTCAGGCCAAAGGAACCACTCTCGGCTCGGATAACGGGATCGGTGTCGCGGCCTCTCTGACCGTCATGGAGGACGACAGCCTGACCCATGGGCCCCTGGAGTTCCTTTTCACCGTAGACGAGGAGACGGGCCTGACCGGGGCCACCCAAATAGAATCCGGTTTTCTCAAAGGGAAAAAACTCCTCAACTTGGATAGCGAAGACGAGGGAGAGTTTACAATCGGATGTGCGGGTGGAGCCGATTCGGAGATCTCTTTATCTTTAAAGAGAAATGAAAGGAGCATCGGACGGCCCTACCGGCTGAAACTTTATGGTTTCAGAGGGGGACACTCCGGAATTGACATCAACCAGGGCCGGGGGAACGCGGTGCAGCTCCTTGCCCGGATGCTCATGCAGGCGATGAAAGAATTCTCATTCGAACTGGCGCGCATGGAAGGCGGGAACAAACGCAATGCCATCGCAAGGGAAGCCACGGCGGACCTGTATATCGATCCTGCCCAAGAACAGGACCTCTCCTCTCTCTTCCAGAAAGCCTTTGAGGAAATAAAATCCGAATACCAGGCTGTGGAAAAAGAAGCGAAATTCTCTTTTGAAAAATCGGAAGGCGATAGGCTGGCTCCGCTCACAGCAGAATCTCAGGAAGCCCTCATCAACCTCCTTAACACTCTTCCCCACGGGGTTCTGGCCATGCATCCAGAAATGGAAGGCCTTGTGGAAACTTCGACCAACCTGGCGATCATCCATACGCATCCAGACCATGCAGAAATCATCTGCAGCAGCCGGAGTTCAGACGCATCGGCCCTGAAGGATACGCGCAGCACAATCGCCAAATTGAGCAAGGAGGCCGGGGCGGACATCAACCAGCCTGAGGGCTATCCAGGATGGATGCCGAATCTCCAATCCCCGCTTCTGAAGACTCTGAAAGAGGTTTACCAAAAAGTTTTCCAGAAAGAACCGGAAGTGGGTGCCGTCCATGCGGGGCTTGAGTGCGGGATCATCGGAGAAAAATACCCGGGGATGGATATGATCTCTTTTGGGCCCACCATCGAGCACCCCCATTCTCCTGAAGAAAGGGTCCATGTGGAGTCTGTCGAGAAATTCTGGACGTTCTTGACCGCAGCCCTCGCCGAACTCGGATAAATTATTTCAGGAATGACTTCCAGCGCTGGATGTGACCGTATTCATCCGCCTGGTCTTTTTCAATGATCTTCCGCGTTTCTTTATCCCAATCGATATCCTGGAGAAGCTCCTTGTAGTGATGAACAGCTTTGGTCTCGACCCAGATTCCGGTCTTCAAAACTGCTTTCCGGCCCATCAACCGGGATAAGAATCCGAATGCCCATCCCACGATCCAGTAAATAAATCTGAATTTGTTCGGTTTGAATCCGAATTCAAAAAGCCTGGATTGAAAATCCTGAAGATGCGTCATCTCGTTACTCATCGCAGCGATCAGCTGAAGGTTCAGCTCACTTTCTTTCCGGGAGATCTGGTACTTGTAGATGTTAGCGGCCATGGTTTCCAGCGTATGCAGAGTCCGCAGCCCCTTCCGGATATCCTTTAACCTCTTCGGTGTCATCTCTGCGCCTCTAAACCTAAAATCCGAGAGACGCCTTTCAGGGCGGATGATTGAAATATCCAGATGCTTTTTCTTCATGTTGAATTCCTTCTTTAGATCCAGCCCAGCTCGCTGAATTGAGGAAATCCGGACCGGGTAATCCCCCAGTATGAAAAAAGAAGGACGCTCATTAAGTAAGCACCCGCAAAAAAGAGAAGGACCGGATTGATTCCACCCACTCGCTTTTTCTTCAGGTAGAGAAAAACGGAAAGAATAAAGCCCAGCACTGCGGCCGGAAAGGCTAAAGCCACCGTTTGTCCTTCGATCGCCTCTACAGAAAAAGTAAATCCGTGAAGCAACGATCCCACGGACAGGAGGATCATATTGTTCCGGCTGAGAGGCTGGAAGAAAAGTCGACGGGAGATCAAAATCAAACCCAAAGAAATCATAAAGAGACCGCTTATCCATATGTGATGGCTGATGATCTCATCAAACAGGTACGTAGCTTCGAAGATGTCCGAACCTTTCATTCCCTGAAGAAGCCTCGCGATGGAATTCGCGGAAAGATGAAGACCATGCCCTTCCACATAGGAGATGAAACCTAAAGCAAGAATGACTTTCGCCAGGAGGTTCAAAGAACGGGCGGCTGATTCCTGTCTATCTGAGGACCGTGAAATTCTATTCAGGCGGGAATACAGCAGAAAAGCAAATGGGATAACGGCAAAAGGAGTTAAAAAATCAAAAGCATCTCCCCAGCTCAAAGGCCAGAGAAAAAACTGGTTGAGGAATGGTGGCAGGACATGGAATACAGCAAGGGCCAGTCCATAGAAAAAAAGCCATCTCCGGACATCATCGCTTTTTTCATTCATCACGCAAAGATTCAGAAAACATGACCAAAATTGAAGTAGATTCCCGTGCCTTCCGTACTGAAACCCATGTCAAACCTGACGACAAAGTTTCGTACATAATACCTCAATCCCCAGCCGGCATCAACCTTCACTTTACCCGGCTCAATCTCAGACCATGACGGCCATACCAATCCTGCATCCAGAAAAATGTTCCCCCCCAGTCTCTTCCAGAGAGGAAAGCGGTACTCGGCGTTGGCTAAAAACTTCCCGTTATCCACAAAGCGGTTCAGACTGTATCCTCTCATTGCTGTCATCTCCGAATGGCCTCCGAGGACGGACATCTCGAAGAGGGGAACATCTTGGCCCGAGATATTTTGAACCAGAGCCCTGAATGCCAGCACATCCCTTTGACCGAGCAGAAGAATGTACTTTCTGAAATCCAAAGTGAACCGGTAAAAACTCGCATTTGGGTTGCCCAAAAGCTCAGATGCCACATCACTCTGAAAAATCAGCCGGAATCCTTTTTTCGGATGGATCTGGCTGTCAGAGGTGTCATAGCGAATCCCAAAGGAAACAAACGGGGAAAACTGTTCCCCGACCGCCTCCAGAACGTCGGTGAAGGGCCTGTCCTGTTCCACATCTAAGAAATAGATATTCCGGAAGACATATCCCACTTCAACGACAAAACGTGGAGAAAAACTTCTCCCCAACCTCAGAAAAATCTCTTTTCTCTCGAAAGTGAATTCAGTCTGATCTTCTTTTCTCGAATCCTCTCCAAAACCGTAAAAATAAAAATTCAGGTATTTGTTGTACTCCACAACAGAGTCAAAGGATAGCGAATACCTTTTCCCTTGACGAATTTCAGTATCGGGGATGGAAAAAGCGAAGACATACCACCTCTCTCCTTTGGTGGAATTGAAAAGGATGAGGTCGAATGACTCTTTCGCAGAAAGAGAATTGATGAGCCTGGCTTTTCCTCCGTACCCGAACCCGATATCTGTGTCATACAGCAAGATCGGGAAAACACTCAACGATTTTTTCATCTCCGATGAGCTTTGATCATTCCCCGCACATAAGCTGACTGCAGCCAGACTGAAAAACATGAAAAAATGTAAAAAAAGCAACCGCTGGAATCGATTTTTCATCCGGCTCCCCCTTTCATCCTGTCCAAACATAACTAATCTGGATGAAAACATCAATACTTAGACAGAACTTCAGAATGTTTAAAGTCTCTCATTCGTTTTTACGAGGTGTTTTTCAGATATGACCTCGTGGAATGGGATCGCCCGTTCTTCGGGAATCATGATTCCTGTCTGGTCAATCTATCCGCAACCATTTCAGACGCGGACACTGGATAAACCTTCTTCTGCGCATGGTCGCGCTGGAAGATTGACAACTTGAAGAGGACGGAGGATAAAAGCAGAGGCCGGAACATACGCCAGACAAGACTGCCTTGTGTTTTCATCGTCGTGATGAACCGCCACCAGCGCTTGAAAATGCTTTTCCAGGAGTAAAAATGTTTGTTAATCCTCTGGTAGGCTTCGAAAACCTGCTCCGGAGTCACTTTCTTGGGTTTGAAGACAAGATGGTCTCCCTCGTAATGAGAAAGATCATGATCGAATATTCTCCCCTCGGCCTCCACCTGTTTGTGGAACGGTGTACCGGGAATCGGTATAGATATCGAAGTCAGGATGGAGCTCGGGTCGATCCCGTCCAACTTCTCGGGCAGGCTCTGATAATAGGACGGAGTATCCTCATCCAGAGCCAGCATCATGCCCGTAAAAGTCAGGATCCCGCGCTCTTTGAGTTTCAAAAACAGCTCTTTGTATTCCTCCACTTTGTTCTGTTTCTTGTGGACTGAAGAAAGGCTCGGTTCATTCAAGGATTCCAGCCCGATAAACGCCATGCCGCACCGCGCTTCCACGAGCAGGTCGACGAACTCATCATCATGGAGGCAGTCGAAGCTGAACTGTGTTCCGAGCGCCCAGAGTTTGAGTTTTGCGATCTCTTTGAGAAGCTCTTTGGCATACCCGATGTCCCCCCCGAGGTTATTATCAATCAACATCGCCAGTTTCCGCTTCCGCAGCGGAAGTTTGGAGGTCGAGGTCAGGTCACGGATCACATCCTCGATCGGGCGGAGCCGGAACGGGGCCGATTGGATCGTCAACTGACAGAAGCTGCACCGGTATTTGCATCCCCGGGTGGCTTCGGTGACAACCGGAACAGCAAAATCCGATTCGACGAGGTCATAACGCGGAGGAGGAATATTCTCGAGCGAGGGCGCGAACGGGGCCTCGTAGACTTTTTTCAGCTTTCCGTTCACCATATCTTCAACGACCTGGGGCCATACGGGCTCGGCTTCTCCCACAACAGTCGAATCCATATGGGGAATCACGTCCTTCGGAAACGTGGAGGGATATCTTCCTCCGGCAACGACAATCTTGCCACGCTTCCTGAACTCTTTTGCGACTTCAAAGGCATGGGGGGCACAGTAGTCCATGAAACTGAGAGCGATGAAATCCGCATCCGTGTCATAGTCGATCGGACGTACCATTTCATGGAGAAGATCCACCTCGACTATCGGCGGAGTCAATCCCGCCACCAACGCTCCTGATAAAGGAGGAGCTGGAGATCGGGCAAAATATGACTGTTTTTCTCCAAGATTCTGAAACAGAACGATTATCTGGAGTTTTGGCTTACGCATTGTAGACCTCCTGTTTTTCTCTGAGTTTATGCGCAATCCGGTCCATCGCCCTCTCCACGAGGCGCGGAAAAATGCCTTGGGAAAATGTCAGGGCTTTCCCTTCCAGGGATAGGACCAGATTCTTCTTCCCGGACTCCGCGGCCCGGACAATGGCTTTGGCCACTTTCCTCGGAGACACAAACGGGCCGCGGGGACGACGGGCCCCTCCCACCTTTTTCTCGTTTTTAAAAAAATCTGTCTGTGTGTAGCTCGGATACACGACCATCAGTGACACACCGCTTTCCTTTAGCTCTGCCCGGAAACTCTGACTGAAGACCGCAAGGGCAGCCTTGCTGGCCCCATACGCTCCCAGATAAGGGACTCCATGCTTGGCCGCAACAGAGGCGATGTTGACGACGAGCCCCTTCTCCGCCTGCTTTAAAAAAGGAAGGGCCTCCAGCATGCATTGAACAGCGCCGAAGAAATTCACCTCCATGACGGCACGGAAATCTTCAAGGGTTGTCAACTCGACATTTCCATAAACGCCTGTGCCCGCGTTGTTGATCAAAACATCAATCCCTCCAAAGCGGCGCACTGTCTCTTTTACCATCCTCTTCACGTCTTTCTGGCGCGTGACATCACACTGTGCGGTCATCGGTTGAGGGACATCGGGATACGCGGATTGAATTTCTTTGACCACATTCTTCAGCGCATCAGGCCTTCGCGATGCCAGAGTCAATTTGGCTCCTCGACGGGCAAACTCAAAAGCAACGGCCTTTCCGATGCCGGAAGATGCCCCTGTGATCAGGACTCTCGATCCCTTCATCCGTGACAACATGAGATTTTCCTCTTTCACAGATAATGTAACTCCCCCCCTGAGAAAAGTTGTCACTGAGATGTTAAGAGTTTGTTAAAAGTCTGTTAAAAGAAAAACAAAGAACAAAATGAATGAGTTCATGAATGGGAACAGGTCTCAATTTTCCATTTTTATAATCAAGAAGTAAAAAAGGTGAGCGAATGAGAAAAAATGGGGACTGTCCCTTTCAGTCCTTATTCAAATGGGAGATGGACTGTTGTACTCGCTCAATAATTCGGTAACGCTTTTATAATGTCATTGCGGGCGAAGCGTGGCAATCTCGTAAAAAGAAATTCAATTTTCTCTAAGAGATTGCCACGCTTCGCTCGCAATGACACCCTAATCTAGCTTATCCTCCTACGGGATTGCCACGCTTCGCTCGCAATGACACTTTTATCTTCAATATTATTACTCAAAGTGTTACCGAATTACTGAACATAAAGAACTGTTCCCTTTTGAGGAAAAGGAATAAAGTGTCGGCATATTCTGTGAAGGATTCAGGTTAAGTATGGTATCTCTTTTTTTGTGAAGCCCAGATGACCATGACGAGAAAAATCCCCGTGCCCAGGCATATCAGGTTGATGGCAAGATTCATGACCGCTTCGCCTAATCCAAGACGGTAGATGCCGTGAAGGGTGTTGAATGAGATATCCAGGAGGCCGAGAAAGATGAGGGAAGCTCCCCCCATCAGAGAGAACAAGCGGCCGAAAGACTTTTTGCGCAGCAAGCCGATGCCGCCGATAACGAGGACTAGGGCGAGATACGCATCAGGAACAGGAAAAGCGGATTCAAAAGCCAGGTATTTCTGTTTCAAGACCGGGTCGCTGATCTGGACTATATCCGCTGAAAAATAAGCAATCCAGAATGAGAATATCCCAGCCGCAAGAACCAGCTCCAGGATGGCGGCTATTTTCAGTCCTTTTCCCTGCCGGGTAGTCACCCTTTCTTTCTCCCCTTGAGTCTCAAATTGGAAAGATATATTTTGAATCCTGATTATTTCGATGCTTTTTTCTTTTTCCGCCTTTTCTGAATCGTAGTGCTTCCAATTTTTTCCAACAACGGCAGGAGTGAAAAGTACAGTTTGGGAAAAGCCATTCCTATCCGACAGAACAATCCCATCCCTGTAGGAACCAGCACTTCCGGCTTTTTCCTCCGCACAGCTTTGAGTATCCCTTTCGCCACCTTTTCCGGTTTCATTGCATCTCCGATAAAGGACAGCACTGCCTCATCATACTGGAGTTCATAATCGTGTTGAGGGGTGTCCACAGAATCGGGACATACCACGGCGATCCCGACGGGAGAATTGCGCAACTCGGCATGGAGGGACAGGGAGTAACCCCGAATGGCGGATTTTGTCGCGCTGTAAACCGCTTCCCCAGGCATCGGGACAATTCCTCCCAGAGAGGCGATATTAATGATTTTTCCAGAGCCCTGTTCCTTCATGATCGGCAGGACAGCCCGGCATCCGTTTAGAGTCCCCATAAAATTGACCGAAACCTGATGATGAACATCATCCTGGGAAATTTTTTCCGCAGGTCCAGGCTGGATAACGCCCGCATTATTGATCAGGATATCGACTTTTCCGTATTTTTTCCTGACTTTCTCGACCAAAGCCTCCCAAGATTCGTGATCTCGGATGTCATGTTCCACTGCCAGAACCTCGACTCCCGAATCCTTCATAGTTTTGCTCAACTCTTGAAGCTCTTTGCTTCGAATATCTGTCAACACTAAAACGGCTCCATGCTGGGCCAAAAGGCGGGCAGCAGCAGAACCGATCCCCCCAGCGGCTCCGGTAATAATCGCGACTTTTTCATTAAGCATTGAATTTCTCCTGATCGTGATCAAAATTCATGCGTTAAATTATCAAATCCCGGCCTTTTGTGCAATGTTGAATAATTCTTGAATATAGAGATCAGGTTTTGAACCCGTAGTGGAAGAAAGGTTCCTGATTCGACCGGTATCCAGAGGCACGATACGATCAGAAGCCTTGATGCTGACACTCATTCCAGTCGTCACTTCTCCTATCAGAACAGGATTCCATCCGGCGTTGGCCGCCGCGCTGAGAAATGCGTTTTCATTGCGTGGATGTATGGTTATGCAAAGCTCGAATTCCCCATGGACAGCGGCCAGAGCCAGCCAGGGTGGAATTTTTTGATCTCGGCATGCCTGCTGGGCGATCGGATGCAGGATCCTGTCCCAGTCGCTGGATAAAACGAATCCGCAGCGATTCAATCTCATGAGTGTGTCCAGAGTGTGAATCACGCCATCGCTCGTATCCATACAGCAACCGGCAAATTCTCTGACAATCTTCGATTCTTCAATCCTCGCAACAGGCTGATAAAATGATCTATGGAGTTGTTTATCCTTCCCGGACAACTTCAGAAAAGCATAAATGTTCCCCAATCCCGCGGGTCCGGTCAGATAGAGTTTATCACCTGGTTTGGCTCCGATCCGGGAGACAGCCGACTCTTTAGGAACAAGTCCCACCGCGCACCCGGAAAGAAAAAGCTCTTTTCCTTGATTGGTATCCCCACCCAGGACAAAAGTATTCAAGCGCTGACAGGCTGCGGAGAGCCCTTCTGTCAGCTTTGTGATGAACCGTTCATCCTGTGAGGGAGAAAAACTCAAAGACAAAAGCAAACCCAGCGGCTCAGCACCGACTGCCGCCAGGTCTGAAAAATTGGCCATAGCCAGCATCCAGCCGATGAGAAACGGATCATCATACAGCCCGGTCTCGACCTCTTCCACCAGAGCATCCATGGTTACGGCTAAATATTTCCCGCTGTCATTTCCCGGGTCGATCAGTTCCGCGTCCGCCTCGTGAATCCTGTTTCGCTTTTGAGGTGACGGGAGAAAACTCCGAGTAACCTTCTCAATCATCGCGTTTTCCAAAATTTCTTTCATCATGAGCTCACCTTCAAGACTCCCTGGAGCAGTTTGATCTTGATGCGCCGGGCAACATAGACTTCTCCGTCCAGCTCTAACGGTGTGAGCGTTGACGGAATAATCTCTATGGCATCCGTCGTCCAGCTTCTGGTCTTTGGCAGTCCCAAGAATTTCGAGCGCGCCAGAGAAAAGAGAGTTCTTAATCTGGACAGGATTCCCATCTTCTCACAGAGAGCAACTCCCAGAAAATCGCTTTGGGGGGAAAGGTTGAAATCATAACAAAAATTTCCGCTGACGTGAGGATTGATCACGACACTCAAACTGGTGGCTTCAGTCGAGTAGCGTTCTTTTCCAATCTTTATTTTGACCGGAACATTCCGGGACGCAAACAAGGTTTTCAGCGCAGAGTACCAGATGGTCCCCTCTACCCATCTGGATTTCAGCCATTGGATGATTTTTTCACCGGAATTAAAAAGATAATTTGCCTGGGCAATGATCCCGATACTCGAATTGATGAGAAAATACTTCCGCTGCCATTTTCCGGATTCATCCTCGAAATCCACCTGACCCACGTTATGAAGAACCGCATTTTCATGGTCCAGCCTGATGGGCATGCGCCCATTCTTATGTTTAGCCGGAGAGTAAGGCTTGTGGAAATCGTTGCTCGATCCCAGACCGATGGCTCCCAGTACCAATTCCTGGCGCACTCTTTTTTTTATCTTCATGACCTGATTCATCAGAAAGTGAATCGTTCCGTCTCCTCCGGCGGATACCAGGAACCGTTCCCCCTTTTTCAATTCCTTGCGAAGATATTGACTGAATTTTTCCGGATCAGACATCACTGAGTATTTGCGAAGGATAGACTTTTCTTCCAGTTCCGGCCTGAATTTTTCCCATCTTTTCAGGCCTTTGCCGTTGTTCGAATTTTTATTCAACAGAATGAGCATAATCTTACACCTGTGTCTCTTCGGGCCTGTTTTTTAATGCGAGCTCAAACAGCGGATAGAACAGCACCAGAAAAAATAACCATTCAGATTTGAGCGCCACGACAAGAGCCGCGCTGTAAAGGATGAAGACCCGAACCACATGCGCGACGGGTTCGTGAGCGGCGCGTTCCTCTCTGACCCTGTGTATCCTGACCTGGGCATAAAGGCTGACGCCAAGACCCAGGATGAAAATGGCGGTTCCGGGGAAGCTGAACCTGCCGATTGCATACAGGGCCCATCCCGTTAATCCGGCGGATAAAAAAGCCAGTCCATCGCTGTAGACCGCAGCGAACTTCCAGCCAAAGACTACGGGAAAGGTCCTGTATCCCGTTTTCCGGTCTGCGGATATATCCTTGAAATACCCCATCACTACAAAATTGGCGTAGCTGAAAAAAACTGCCAGGACTGCCAGGATGAAAGAGAAAGAGCGGGAATCTCCAAAGCTGAAAATTTCCTGGACAGAGACTTCCTTCTCGACAAGTCGTCCCATGACGGGCAGTAAAGCCACAATCCAGGAATTCCAGATCGGCCCTCCCCACCACGTTCTTTTCAATGATGTGTAGGTGAGCAGACCCACGACCGCCAGAATTCCAAATATCAGAATTGTGGGATTGATGTATGTCAAAACCAGCACCGAGAATGATAATCCGACAAGGCTCACACCCAGAACCTGGGTTCGAGAAACGAGTCCTTTGATCAGAGGCCGATAAGGAGAAGAGAGAGCATCGGTGTCCATCTGAAAAGAATCCGTCAGCGCCTGTCCCAGTCCGTAAGAAAAAAACAGAGGAATGAAAGCGATTATCGCTGTTACAGGGTTGGGATTTTCAATGAATGCCATCCCGACCAAAGCCGCGGCTCCGGATACAAAGATCAGATAGGGCCGCATGGTCGACCAGTAGGCTCTCCAGAACGGAACACTCAGGACACTTGTGTACCGGCTTCTTCTCAAAAAATACCCCCTCAGAAGATTCAGTAAAATCAAAGAAGTATCTATTTTAATACTTTTTTTTGCTGCTCCCATCTTCACGCCTCCGCATTCATGATTATTTTCTTTCGCTCAAAGATAATCTAAATCCTCTCGGAACAAGAGTTGTCACAAGAATGTGAAGAGTTTGTTAAAAGTTTGTTAAGTCGGGGAACGGAAGAAAATGCTCAGGGAAGTTGGGTTGAAAAAGATTATTTTTGAAACCTGTAACCGGACCAAGGAACAGTGATCAAGTGGACAGGTTCAGAGGGCTTGTCTTCGATCTTCTTTCTCAGGTGATGGATAAAAGTATCCACAGTCCTTGTGGTGGGGAATTTGTCGTAGCCCCAGACTTCATTGAGGATCAAATCCCGGCTCACGACTTCCCCTTCATGAGAGATCAAAATCTTGAGAAGTCCGAATTCCTTGGCCGTCAGGTAAAGTTCCTTTTTTCCTTTGGAAGCGGTCTGTTTTTTAAAATTGATATGGACATCCCCGAAAGAATACTCTTCGATCTCTCCTGTTTCGGGTTGGAATCGGCGGAGAACGGCCTTTATCCGGGCCAGAAGCTCTTTAGCCCCAAAAGGCTTTATCATATAATCATCGGCGCCGAATTCCAGGCCTAAGACTTTGTCGATCTCCTCTTTCTTCTCTCCGGTCAGCATGATGATGGGTGTGATGACGTTCTTCGCCCGCAGTCCCTTGCACACTTCCAGCCCGCCTAAAGACGGAAGACCCACATCCAGAATGATCAAATCAACTTTTTCCCGGGAAGCCAACTGGAATCCTTCCTCCCCGTCCATGGCGGAGATAACTTTAAAATTTTCCGCCTCTAAAAGAGACGTAAGAGTCTCCAGAAGAGACTCATCATCTTCGATGACCAATATTTTCTTCACGGCACCCCCCCACGCTTTTGGATTTTCTGGTTCTCCGTGTACCTCTTGACCTGAATTTCCTTTACGGATCTATCCGATAACTTAAAATTTCCCGTATTTTTTCACTCTCTCATCATATTTCAATTTTTGGCTCTTCACGATATCCTCGAAGCGCGCATCATCCCGTAATCCATCATAGAAAATGCTGTGGACCAGGGGAAGATAAGAGTACTGAAAATGCTCGTTGCCCTTCCGGATCACACGCTGTATATATTTGATTGCTTCCTCCTTCATCCCGAGAAGAGAATAGATGATCCCGTTTTTCTTGAGTAAAAGAGCTTTTTTCTTTTCTCCTTTTAAAGCCAAGAGCAACGCCTTGTAAAACTGAATCCCCGGATAACCGGGATTAATCTTTCCAGCATCGTTGAGATATTTTTCTGCCTTTTCTGCCTTTCTCAACATCATATACAGCAAACTGTAATCTTGAAAAGACCAAAAATTTTCAGGTTCTATTTCTAAGGCTTCTATAATTTTAACTTCTGCCTCTCGGAATTTCCCAGAGTATATGAGACACCGAGCGAGAAGAGAATGGGAGGGAAGAAAAAATGGGTCGACTTCAATGTTTTTGGATGCGTAATCAATGGCCTGGTGGAGCAAACCAAAATTCCTGTAAAAAAGGCCTATGATATGATTGAGTTGCGGCGTATTCGGCCCTATCTCCAGAGCTTTCTTGAAGTGCTGATACGCTTTGTCGTATTCCCCCTTCAAAAGGTGAACCCATCCGATAGCAGCGTTTGTATCGACCAGACTCGGATCCAAATCATACGCTTTCTCAATGTTCTGGATAACGACAGCTAAATCCCTTCGGTTTCCCGTTATCTGGTAATGATGCTGGTAAGCCCAGACCAGGCCGGTATACGCCAGCACATAATTCGGGTCACATTCAACCGCTTTTTTGAGCAACTTGATCGCGGCCTTAAAATCATCCTGTTTGTGGGAAATAACGTATTTGCTGTTGATCAGATGCATCCCTTTCAGGGCATACTCGTAGGCCTCAATGTTTTCTGGACGCCTCTGTTTGAACGATTCGATCGCTTTCGGAGTCAGCTTCACTTTCAGGGCTTCGGCGATGGCTTTGGATACTTCATCCTGAACCTCGAACACACTCTCGAGCTTTTGGTGATATATATCTCCCCAGAGGTGGAATCCATCCTCCACGTTGATCAATTCCGCATTCACACGAATATCGTCTCCCTCTCTGCGGAGACTTCCTTCCAGGATGGTGGCCACGTTCAATTCTCGGCCTATTTCTCTGATGTCTTTATCTGTGTTCTTGTAGCGCATCGCCGAAGTTCGGGAAATCACTTTCAAACCTGAAAACCTGGAGAGCCTGGTGATGATATCTTCTGTCATCCCATCAGAAAGGTACTCCTGATCTTTCTTCAGGCTCATGTCCACGAAAGGCAGTACCGCAATCGAGTTTTTCCATTCGATTCCTTTTTTGATCTCCTTTTCAGGCTTCTTTTCTTCTCTGAGGTCTACAGAAACAGGTTTTCCCCTTTCCATTTGTCCTAAATCACTAAGAAGCTCGGCGACATCCTGATAACGTGCTTTTTTATCCTTTTCCATGCATTTCAGGATCACCCGACTGAGATCCTCAGGAACCTGCGGGTTGAATTCCCTGGGTTCTGGCGGCTTCTCTATTTTATGTTTCAAGGCTACGGTAAGTGGAGTATCCCCTTGGAACGGGACTCGTCCGGTCACCATCGCAAACATAATCACGCCCAGTGAGTAGATATCGGATCGCTGGTCCACTTCTTTCCCTTCCACCTGCTCAGGAGACATGTACTCGGGTGTGCCGTAGACCGTTCCGGCCTCGGTGATCCCTTTCATCTTCATGGAACGGGCGATCCCAAAATCCATGATCCGGGCGCTCCCCTCTTTATCGATCATGATGTTCTGAGGCTTCAGGTCTCTATGCACGACTCCATGTCTGTGGGCCTCGGCAAGCCCTTCACAGACCTGCTTGGTGATAGATATGGCTTTTTTTATCGTCAATTGACCTGTTTTCTTGAGCAGACTCTTCAAGTCATCCCCGGGAACGTATTCCATCGTGATGAACGGCATACCTTCCTCTTCGTTGAGGTCAAACATGCGGCAGACATTTCTCTGGGCAATTTTCCTGGCAAACTTCAGCTCATTCCGGAAACGCTCGAGTGTTTTCTTATCGGCGGCTATCGAAGGATTCAAAAGCTTGATGGCCACTTCTTCGCCGACTTTTTTATCAGTGGCTCTGTAAACTCTGCCCATGCCCCCTCTTCCCAGTTCCTCCACAATCTCGTACCGACCGGCAAAGGTGCTGCCCCTGGGCAATGCATGGAGAGGGATTTCGAGCGTCTCAGTCCTGGAATAGTACTCTCCAGTCTCTTCGACTTTATGACCTGAACGCCGGAGCACAGCCCTGATGCGGGCCAGCAACTCCTTTGTTCCGAAGGGTTTGACAAGATAATCATCCGCCCCGATATCAAGCCCGGAGGCCTTGTCCAGTTCGTCTCTCTTCTCCCCGGAAAGCATGATGACCGGAGTGGTGAAGCCTTTTGCACGGATCTTCCGGCAGACTTCAAATCCACTTAAAGACGGGAGATTCACATCCAGAACGATCAAATCAATTTTTTCTTTAAGGGCGAGCTGAAGGCCCTTTTCTCCATCATCCGAAGTGAAAACTTTGAAATTCTCGGTTTCGAGGAAAGTCTTCAGAGTTTCCAGGAGAGCCAGATCATCTTCGACGATCAATATTTTTTTCATGGCAGTGGAAAAATCAGACTGAAAGCACTCCCTTTACCAGGCTGGCTGTCCACGCGGATTTCTCCTCCGTGGGCGTTCATGATGTGTTTAACGATCTTTAATCCCAACCCGACTCCTTTCGGACTGTGCTGGCCGGCCTCCTTGTGACGGTAAAATCCCTCGAAAATCTTCTCTTGGACTTCCAACGGAATTCCTATTCCCTTATCTGTAATCCTGATCTCAACCTGTCTGGGACTCTGGATGAGCTCGATCTCTATCGCCTTTTCATCTGTGGAGTACTTTATAGCATTGTCAAGAAGGTTGGTCAACGCCTGCTTGACGGCGTCCGGATCGACTTCCAGAAAGAGAGGCTTCCCGGAAAACTTCTTGTTGAAAACGATCTCATCCGCTTCTGACCTGTACTGACAGAGCTTCAAGGCCTCATCGATCAACTCCCGAATATTCACTCTCTCGAAATTGTAGGTTTTCGCATCCTTCTCGATTTTTCCGAAATCAAGGATGTTATGAAGGAAACGCGAAAGCCGGCTGCTTTCTGAAGCGACAAGGCTGATGAGCTCCTCCTGTTTGGCCTTATCTTTCACTCTTCCTTCCTGAAGGATTTCCGCTAATCCCCGGATTGAACTCATAGGCGTGCGGATCTCATGGGACACGGCGGAAATGAACTCGGTTTTCAACTGGATGAGCTCATTCAGTTTTTCTTTCTCCACTCTTTCATAGATCACTTCCTCCAGCAGCCTGATCCTCTCCAGGTTCAATGCCAGGTCCCGGCTCATGGCCACTAAAAGCTCGAGGTCATCCCGATTGAACCTCTCCCCTGACTTTTTCTTTCCCAATGACAAAAATCCGCTCAAATCAGAGGACTTAAAGGAGAGGGGGATGACAAGATCCACCTCTTTATCTGCCAGCAATTTTTCTTTGGAAAAATTGATGTTCTCTTCCATGCGGACGGCTTCCTTTCGGGAAAATATCTCGTCCATCTCAAGGCTCAGCGGAGCCAGTGAGTTGAGGTCTTTTTTCCCGTCTTTGGCGATCAGAAGCTTTTGTTTTCCAGAATCGCGCGAATAAATAAACACACCGACGGACTCTAAGGGCAGTGCATCCCTGATATCCTGAAGGAACAGTTCGATCAGGCGGCCGCGATTGACCATTTTATACGCTTTTTCGTTGAATCTGAGAATTGTCTTTCTGTAATCGTAACTCATCCGGAAAAAGGCTCTGTCCACGAATTTTTGGATCGTTTTCCGAGCCGGATGGAAGGCGACAGCCGCCAAGAGAGCCGAAGCCACAGAGATGGCCGTCATCGAAGCCGTAAAAAATCGAGAAACCACATTTTGAATCAGGTTCACGGAGAAAAGATACAGGCCCACCGTGAACACCGTGAGCGAAAAATACACCAAGCTCCGGTTAATCACCAGCTCGATATCCATCAGTTTGAATCTCACGATGGAAAAAGCAAAGGCCAGAGGCACAAAGATAAAAAAGAGCGAAGACAATTCCTCGGATACCAGGTATCTCCCGTTTATTACCCAGGGCAACTGGTAGAGCAGGATGAACGGGCCCAATCCCACAAAAAGCCCGTAAAAAATCCATTTGATCTGAGCCTTTTCTTCTTCAAGATCCGCTTTTCTGTAGCGGGCAATCAGAACGGCGACCGAGAGGAAGACAAACACCACCAGATAAAAACGAAGGTAATTAAAGACAGATTGGTAAACGCGGTGGATAGCGATCGAAGAATTCAGACCCGCCTGCAGAAACAGCCATTCGAGGACACAGACAAGAAAAAGAGCAGGAAGATAGATAACGAATCTCCATGGCTTCGTCTCGCGTTTCGAGAAATACAGTGAAAAATGAAGTAGGATAGCCGGTGCGAGAGGATAGAGCACATAATACAACACTCCGGGGAGATAGGAGAGCCGGCTCGACTGCAGGCAGTAAAATCCGCCGCTGATGATGATAGAGGAGGCAAAGGCAAAAGAAGCCCAATAGTAGGTCCGAGCCCTTCGATCATGTGAACGGAGAAGGAAAACGACAACGCCTGTCATGAAGCTGAAGAGGCCGATCAGGAGATAAATAATGGGAAAAGGCTTGTCATAGAAGGGCACGACCTCGATATCCCGTCTTTCTGATTCTCCCCCGTCTTCGATTTGTATGGTCGACCGATCCCCAATAGTGTTCTGGCTCATCAAAAACTCTAAATCCATTCTCAAGTTCTGAATTTCCACATCATCAATCCGGACGAGTTGCCCCTCATCGATTTGAGCATTCAGAAATTCGATTGTCTCCGGTGGGAGCCAGGGACGCTGACGGAGTAAAGAATATCCATAAACACTGATGAGGAGGATGATAAATCCGGCGATCAGATAAAGGTAAAAAAGAATCCTTTTCATTCAGACCTCCTCCCCAATGCCGCCCCGAATATAACATTATGCACGAATCAATGTCAATCACGCTTGGAAGACCCGCATCATCCTCAACCGGGACTCCAGGTCTTGACTCAACTCTTGTTTCTGCAAGGCTATTATTGTCCTTTAAGTTCACGCTTGACAAAAAATGACAGCAACAGCTACAATCCGAATGTGGTCATTGTGACTACAATGTCAGAAACGAAGAGAGGCAGCTATGCAATCCATTAGTGTGGGCATCCGCGAAGCCAAAATCAGCCTGAGCAAGCTTATGAAGAGTGTCCAGAAAGGGAGAGAGATAATCATTACCGACCGCGGCAAGCCTGTCGGGAAGATCGTTCCTGTGTCAGCAGCTTCCCTTCCTTTATCAGACCGCATAAACGAGATGGAGAGGCAGGGATGGATCGAGCCGCGAAAGAAGAAAGGGAGAGAGCTTCATCCTCCTATTCTCTTGCCGGATGAGCTCGCTCAGAAATATCTCAAGAAGGACCGAGACTCATGAAAAAGCTCAAGCCTGTCGCCGTCTACTGGGATCCCACCAGCGTCCTCTCTGCACTCTTCAAGGACTCCAACAGTGAGAAGGCACTCCAGATTTCCAGAAAAGAAGGCGTCCATTTTCTTTCGTCTCTCTGTTATGCAGAGGTTTGCTCTATTTTGTCAGAGATCCGGGAAGGAAAAGAACTCAAAGAAGTCCTTATTGATGTCGCCTTCGAGACTCTGCGTGTCGGGCCGTGGAGGCGCCTGAACATCTGGCCCGACTGGAATATGCTTATTTCTTTATCTCAAAAGTCGTCAATCAAAGGAAGTGGCCTCTGGCATCTGGCGTCTGCGAAAACACTCCAAAAACAGATTCCTGAATTGACCCTATTGACGTTTGATGGAGAATTGAAAGCGGCTGCGGAAGGAGAAGGCCTCCCCATTTCCTGACGCCTGCCAAAACTGAGCCGTGTTCAGTCCTTGAAGGGACAGAATAGACTTGTTTCCTCAGGGAAGAGAGGGGATTATCTTCTTAAAGGCGTAAAACGGGGTAACTCAGCAAAACGAGTACTCTGGCTTCTTTCCGGTCTACCGACCCTGCGCTTCAGCTAATGCTTCCAGTTCTTTTTTGTGCTTTTTGATCGCCTTGTTCTTCTTGATCGTATCACTGATCAAGACAACACTGATGATAAAAGACAGGACAGCACCGCCCAGTCGAACTCCTTTTCCCATGGAAGTGTTCGAGCGTCCTCCCTCGACGCCCTGCGTCACCCCTTCCTGACTTTCTCGTACCGCAGTCGTGTATCTGTCATATTCATACACAAGGAAAGACCCAAGGGCCACAAGCCCTATTGTCGCTATGATGTTTGTTGTCCTTCTTTTCTTCAAGTGATCGATCTCTGCCTGGATAGATTCGGCTTTTTGTGTGTCCTGGAAACTCAACAGTGCCTCTCTCAATTTCGCGTTATTCATTTCGAGAGATGAGAATGTGACTGCGTACGTTTTCGAAAGCGAGAATCCTTCATTATTTGTGTTCAGAGAAAAATCAACCGAAGAACTGTCATTCGGATAGGCTGTGGAAGAGATGAAGAGTACAAAAGCCAACAAAGAAATGGCCGCGATGTGTTTTCTCATTTTTACCCTCCTCAAAGAGTGTATTCAGGCTTCCTGTTCACCCTTTCTTGTTTTTATTATAATCCATCTGGCATTCTCAGGCAATCCTAAAATTATTCAAATACTATAGCATAAAAAATACTCATGTCAACACATAATAACTTTATTTCTTATTCTTTTATCTTTATATTGCATATCAGAACAGAAAAGGATATACCCATCCCCTTGGGATTTCTTTTCCTCTCTTTATTTCTCCCACTATTTATTCCCTATCGCTTTTAAAACAGATTTGATCCTGTCTTTTCCCTGTCGGATGAGTGCAGAATACTCTTCCTCATTGATTTTCTTCTTCTGGAGGGCTTCGAACGCCAGGCTCTTGAATCTCCTTGACGGGATGGCTTTCCCTTTGGGGATTCGAACATATTTTCCCGAATCAGCAAAATAAGCGTGCTCATCCAAAGAAATTTTGAGCTTAAGGTAGGACTCATACTGGGAGTTGGATATATACTCTAATGCCTTCAACGTGTGAAGAATATCCGCAGTACTCACTCCAAAGTATTCTCTCAGATAGAGAACATCCGCAAAACTCAGTCTTTTGGAGCGAAGGTCTTTCCCCACGACGGTTTTGACCTTATCTGAAGGGATTAAAAAGCAGACCGCAAACCTCTGGGCAAATTGTTCGCGAGGATGATAAAGCGGCAGATATTCTTCGATAAAGATGTCCGGATGGTCGATGACCGGGCCGCTGTTCCTGTGCCTGAGGTAATGGCAGTACTCATGGGCGGCCGTGATCATCTGGAGCTCGATCGGCTGGGCGCTGTTCACCAGTGCAAAAGCGGCTCTTTCGGCTTCGAAAAAAATAAAAACGCCCGATATCTTGGACTCCTTAGGGATGGGGAGCCTTAAAACGCGCAGGCCGTTCAATTCGAGGAGAGAGAAAATATCACGAACCGGCTCATGTCCGATCCCGATCCTCCGCCTCTCTTCCTCGGCCATTGCCTCGGGTGATGGATTTGTGTAAAGCGGAGCCAGCTCAAACCGTCGTCCCGTCAAATCTTCAAGGTGGATGTAGTCTTCACAATACTTTTTGAACCTTCTCAGCCTGGATCGGGCCTTTTTATCGACTCGCTCATCTTGAAGAAGCACGTTAAACGCTTCCTCTCTTTCTTTCAAGAAGAAGGAAACGTCTTTTTTGAAGAAATCCGCGAGAGTGGTCAAGCTCTCAAGGCTCGGCATTCTCTTCCCTAATTCCAGGAGAGAGATGAACTCACTGGAGAGCCCCACAGCTCTGGCGAGAGCGTCCTGAGTGATCCCCATGCTTTCTCTTTCCCTTCTCAGTCGTGTCCCAAGGATTCCAGGCATTTTCAACTCCCTGAATGCATTTTTGCGACAAATATAACTCTGAGTTAGGCAATTGTCAACTTATCAAAGGGGACGTTCCCCAAGGTCCCTCCTTAGACCAAATGATCCATCTGTATAGAATATTTTTACACATGACTGGCTAGAATAGAAGTATTTATGAGCCAAGGTGGCACCTTGGGGAACGTCCCCATATATGTTAAAATTATTCAAAAGTGCGTCATGTTTAAAGTTGTGTCTTCCGAGAATATTCTTTCTCAATTCCTTTGTTTCTGCCACGGTTTAATCAGGAATATCAGAGCGGAGCGATGTCCTTTCCACTCTCCATCTTATCTATTCTTCAATCCCAAACGGGGTGATAAGGAGGTCACATGAAAAAAGCGATCTTAATGGTCTTTCTGTGTGCAGGCTTGATCGCCTCTGCGTTTGCTGTCAATGATTCCCGGCTGATGCGATTTCCCGACATCCACAAGGAGCTTATCGTATTCGTTTATGCCGGAGACATCTGGTCGGTGTCTTCGATGGGAGGGACAGCCAAAAAGCTGACATCCCATGAGGGGCTGGAGCTTTTCCCAAAAATATCACCGGACGGGCGGTGGATCGCATTCTCAGCCGAATATTCGGGTTCCCGACAGGTCTACGTCATGCCCATAACCGGAGGAATCCCGACTCAGCTCACTTACTACAATGATGTGGGGATGATGCCGCCCAGAGGAGGCTTTGACTACCAGGTGCTCGATTGGGCTCCAAACAGCCAGAGTCTCCTTGTCAGGGCCAACAGGACTCCCTACGGGCGCCGGCGCGGAAAGTATTTTCTGGTCAGCATCAACGGCGGACTCGAAACTCCTCTTCAAATTCCGGAAGCCGGAGGAGGGACTTTTTCCCCAGATGGAAAAAAAATAGTATACACGCCGATTGCCCGAGAGTTCCGGACCTGGAAAAGATACAGAGGAGGAATGGCCCAGGATGTGTGGCTGTACGACCTCGAGAAAGACGAATCAAAAAAGTTGACCTCATTTCCCGGGACCGACCAGCATCCCATCTGGTACAAGAACAAAATTTTCTTTGCCTCGGACAGAGATTTGACCATGAATATTTATTCCTATGACCTGGGAACAGAAAAAATAGAAAAGATCACTAACCACACAGAATACGATGTTCTCTGGCCATCGGGAGAAGACGGTCTCGTGGCTTACGAAAACGGAGGGTACCTTTACAGGCTGGACCTCAATACCGGAGAAACACAGAAAGTCACGGTGAATATCAATTATGACAGCCCGTATGTCATGCCGCAGATCAAAAACGTGAAAGAGAATATCGCCAGCTTCGATATTTCCCCCTCGGGAAAACGTGCAGTCTTCGAGGCCAGAGGAGACATCTATACGGTCCCCGCCAAAGAAGGAATCACCTACAACCTGACTTCCACTCAGGGAATTCGGGAGATGTATCCAGCCTGGTCTCCGGACGGACGATACATCTCCATATACTCGGACGTGACCGGTGAATACGAGATCTATCTGATCGACCGAACCAGGGAAAATGCCATCACTCCGCTCACAGAAAACAGCCAGATATGGCGGTATCCTCCAGTTTGGTCACCCGACAGTTCGAAGCTTCTGTTCTCCGACAAGAATCAAAACCTTCAGATTCTGGATATAAAGTCGAAAAAAATCACGATCATCGATAAGGCCCGCCGCTTCGATATCACGGATTATGACTGGTCTCCGGATTCCAAATGGGTGGTCTACTCCAAGGATGGTGAAAACGCTCAGGACGCAGTCCGGGTCTACTCTCTCGAACAGAACAAGTCCTTTCAGCTGACTGACGACATGTATATTGACTTTGCCCCGGTTTTTTCCACCTGTGGGAAATACATCTTTTTCCTCTCGGACAGGGAATTCAACCTCAGTTTCTCGAGCTTCGAATTCGATTACATTTACCAGAACTCCACCAACATTCATGCCGTCGCCTTGACAAAGGATACCCCTCCTCTCTTTAAGGACAAAAATGATGTGGAAGATATCGCGACATCCGAGGCGAAAAACGTATTGAAATCCAAAAAGGATGCAAGGACAGCCCCAAAGGTCAAAGAAGGAAAATCTTCTGCCGTCAGGATAGAACTCGGTGGAATCAACGAAAGAGTCGTCTCCTTCCCGCTCGAAGCGGGGAACTACTCCCAGCTTGTCGCGGTCGAGGGGGGAGTTCTGTATGTCAAGGACAATGAACTCCGCCTGTTCAAAATCGAGGACAAAAAAGACGCGTTGATCATTAAAGGCATTACAGGCGGAGCACTTTCCGCCAACGGGGAAAAAATCCTGTACCGCGCACAGCAAAAATACGGGATCATCGATCCCAAGCCCGACCAGAAGCCCGGAGCGGGTACGTTGGACCTATCCGGTTTGACGATGAAGATCGATCCTCTTAAGGAGTGGCGACAGATCTATGAGGATGGATGGAGGATTTACAGGGATTGGTTCTACGTCAAAAATCTGCACGGCGTGGACTGGATAAAAATGAAAGACAAGTACGGTCAGCTCGTCCCCTACCTCAGTCACAGGGCTGACCTGGATTTCATCTTTGGCGAACTTGTCGGAGAACTGAATGCCGGCCACTGCTACATCAACTGGGGAGATTTCCCAAGAGTCAAAAGAATCGAAGGAGGGCTTCTCGGAGCTGAATTTCAAGCGGACAAAAAATCTAACAGATACATCATCTCGAAGATTTACAAAGGAGAAAACTGGAACGAGAACACACGGTCTCCCCTCACCGAACAAGGGATCAATGTGAAGGAGGGCGATTATCTCATAAGTCTCAACGGCCGGGATGTGACCACGAGAGACAATCCCTACAGATTCCTCGAGAACACTGCCGGAAAAAAGATCCCCATCGTCGTGAATCAAAAGCCCAGCAAGGCTGGCGCGCGGGAGTACTGGATCAAGCCGGTCAAGAGCGAGCTGAACCTTTTTTATCTAGACTGGGTGAAATCCAGAAGGGAAATGGCAAACAAATTGTCCGGCGGAAGGATCGGATATATCCACGTCCCGAACACGGCTGTCGAAGGCAACAGGGAGTTATTCAAAGGATTTTATGCATTCAAGAACAAGGAGGCTCTGATCATCGACGTCAGATACAACGGCGGAGGTTTTGTACCTGAGGTCATGACTGAACTCCTCACAAGACGAATCCTGAATTACTGGGGAAGAGCAGGTCTTCTCCCGTCACAAACTCCAGGGGCAGCGCATGAAGGACCGAAGGTCATGCTCATCAACTCTTATGCGGGTTCAGGCGGCGATATTTTTCCCTATTATTTCAAGAAGAAAAATCTGGGTGTCCTGATCGGTACCCGTACCTGGGGAGGAACCGTGGGTCTGTCCGGGAATCCCCGCTTGGTGGATGGCGGTTACACCGGAGTCCCCACTTTTGGTTTTATCGACACAGACGGAAACTGGGCCGTAGAGGGCATCGGCGTCGCACCGGACATCGAAGTCATCGACCGACCCGAGCTTGTGACCAAAGGTCAAGATCCGAGTCTGGAAAAAGCAGTCGAGGTTCTTCTCGATGAATTGAAGAAAAATCCTCCCCGAAAAGCGAAAAAACCAGAAGACCCGGACCGTTCAAAGTGGATAAAGAAGAAAAAGTAGCGAAAATGAGCTCAATCCTCAGTTGAATCGGAAGATTCAGGATCTGACTAAGACGCGCAGGGTACTCCCCTCAAAAGCCCTAGATCCATCTCTTTATATTTCCACATCGAGACCGAGACCCAGTTCTGCGGCACGCTTCAGCACGAGCTCAGCCACAGCCACATCCTGGACAGCCAGGCCCACAGATTTGAAGAACGTCGTTTCTTCTTCCGATTCGCGGCCTGGGATCTTTCGTGCGGCGACCTCTCCGATCTCACCGTGAATGTTTTTGTTTGTGATCAGTCCTCCGTCAATGGAAATAATCAGGTCTCCGGCCTCTGCAAGACAGGCCTCTTTTGAATCCACGACGACTTTGGAACGGACGACGGTCCTGGCTGGAATCTCCTGCATCTCGGGAGTATAAGAACCGACACCATTGATGTGGACACCCAGCTTCAGGCTGCTGTCGGCGAATACCGGCCTGAAGGATGTGGTCGCCGTGCAGACCACGTCAGCCTCGTGGAGCGCCTGCTTCGAGGTTTGAGCCACACGAATATCAGCGGGAATCGGGCTTCCTCGTTCTTTCATCTCCCGAGCAAACGCCCGTGCCGAACGTATCCTCACATCATAGACCCAGGCTCTTTCGATATCCCTCACAGTGCAGACAGCTTCCAGCTGAGTCCGGGATTGCGTGCCGGCACCAAAAATCGCCGCCACACGAGATTCTTTTCGGGCCAGGAAGTCTGTCGCCAAACCCGAGGCCGCTCCTGTGCGCAGAGCTGTCAGATAGGTGCCGTCCATTGCGGCCAAAGGCCTTCCTGTTTTCGCATCCACCACAATCACAAGTGCATGAATCGTGGGAAGTCCCCTCCTCCGGTTGTTCGGAAAAACCGAAACGATCTTGGCTCCGATCGTCTCGCTCTTCATCAAGTACGCCGGCATAAACAGAGTTACCCCATTCCGCTTGGAGACCGGGATCTGCGTTCTCAAAGGAACCTGAGCCTGTTCCGTCGAAAGCTGGATGAATCCCTTTTTAACCGCATTAATAGCCTCAGCCATGCTCACGGCCTGAGCCACATCGCTCCGGGAAAGCACCTTGAGTTTCATTATTTCACACGACCTTCCTTTCTCCCTCCTTTTTTATATCACCAAATCGGCCATATGCAAAGGGATTCAAATCAAACTCTGTATGACCATCAAGGATAAGCTCGCTCAAGATCAAACCGACAGCCGGCCCGTGCTGAAAGCCATGGCCGGAAAAGCCGGTTGCACAGAAAAAACCCTCCACAGCGGGAATCGCTCCGATGACCGGATTGCCATCCGGAGTGATCGTGTAGAGGCCTCCCCAACCTCGGATAATTTCAGCTTTTTCCAGAATAGGAGCCCGGTGAACCGCCGCTTCAGTCACTCTTTCCATGAACTTCCGGTCCACGTGGGTGTGAAAGCTGGAGGGCTCATCCGGATCGCTCATTCCCATTAAAATATTCGGCTCCTCTCCTCTGAAATAAAAAGTCACATCCTGGTCGATAACCATCGGCACAGGCTTCGGGATGGCATCAAACGGACTGGTCGCGAAGACCTGGCGGCGAAACGGCTTTACTGGAAGGTCTATTCCGGCCATCCGGGCGACCTCTCCTCCCCAGGGTCCAGCCACATCCACCACCACCGGAGTCGATATTAATCCGGCACTTGTTTCTACCTCCTCCACTTTTCCGCTTTTGACTCGGATCCCGGTCACTTCTGTTTTCTCTTCGATGCGAACACCGATTTTCCTCGCATGGTCCGCATAACCCATAGCCACAAGATAGGGATCGGCATACCCGTCTTCCGGGCCGAAGGTTCCGCCCCTGAGATCATCGACACGCAGGTAGGGCCAACGGCGCTTGATCTCTTCTGGAGAAAGGACTTCTACCGGAGCGTTCATCTGATGTTGAACATCAACGCTGGAGAGAAAATCACTCCAAGTTTTTTCCTGTTGAGCCAGGAAGAGATATCCTGCCGCACGGAAGTATATGTCCACCCCGAACTCGGCCTTGAAGTCTTTGAAAACCCGCAGAGAATGCTGAGAGAGGCGAATATTGGCAGGATGGGAGAACTGTTGCCGGATTCCTCCGACGCTCAATCCAGTGGTCGCCTGGGCCAGAAGGTCTTTTTCAAAAAGAACGACGTCTGATGCTCCGCGTTTCCCCAAGTAATACGCCGCACTCGTCCCCATAATACCGCCGCCTATGATAACGATATCCGCAGTCCTGTTCTGTCTTCCCATCCGATTATCCGGTTGTCATCGAGCCTGAAAATTTCTATTGGCCGGAGATCTGCCTCTGCCCTCCAAAAGGAAACATTGAAGCCATAAGCGACTTAAGCTCGCCTTCTGTCTTCCTCCTTTATTCCGATTACTTCTGGGGCCACAGAGTGGAAATGATGAGTGCGACTCCCACACCGATAAGGATGAACGGCCACCAGTTCGTTATTCCAAATATGAAAGAACCGCCGACAAGCATCAGCACGGTTCCCGCGACCAGCCTCCCCGTGATGTGCTGACGAAATTTGGGATCGCCGCTTCTCAGGACAGCTTCAAGAATGAAGATAAATCCCAGACCGCATAATAAATACTTCCACCAATCTCTCCAGGAAACGATATCCAAAGTCGCCAAGAGAAAAAGTGCTCCCAACAGAATCAGTATCAATCCTCCTGTAACTCTTGACCAGGGATCATGCGTGCTTTTGTCTTCTGTGTCTTCAGTCATTGATTATCTTCTTTTTGGAGCTCTGCTCCGTTTAAATTCTTCCAATTGCTGACTTTCAACAGGCCTCAGTTCACACACCGAGGTGACCTTTACCTGATCCCCAACAAATTCGCCAAGTTAGCCTTCGGGTTGAGGACTGTCTCAATCTGTCCATCAGCCGATGTTAACAACGTCGTCACACCCGGCCCGTGACCGGCTACTGTACTCCGACCGTGGGATATGACGCCTATCGATACAGCTCCCTTACGATAGATCCGCCCGTACGTGTGGTCTGCGTCAAGGATGGCCACGATGTCGCCGAAACAGAGCGACTCCAGACCGAACTCCTTCACTGTCTCCTTATCGAAGAGTTGAATGTCATAGTCTCCTCTGTACACGTGAGACCGACCGAGGCCAGAACCCATGATTTTTGCAGGGATTCTGTGTGTCACCGCAATTCGCAATTTTTCCTCTTCTGTGATTCCCATGCCAGACTTTGTCAAAACATCGATAAGATGAGGGCTCACGTTCATGGCGCTCACTCCTTGAACATTCGTGAACTTCAGTCCCACACCAAAGGCGTACACCCGCATCTTGTCACCTATAGCGAGTTTATCAAAGACGCTGTCATCCGGAAAATCGACCATCACATGTTCGGCTCCGCCGTGCTTGCCCGTAACCCAGCCTTCAGCTCCTTTGGCTTCGCCAGTGAGGACCTTCACTCTGTTCCCGATGCAGGACAGGGTATTCAAGCCTCGACTCTCTGAGGTAGAGTTGTTGTTGTGTAAGGAGACAGCCGGCTCCACATGGTCTCCAGCGATGAGGACAGCAGAGTCGCCTGTCCTGACGTTATATGTGATACTCCCTATTCCCGGAAGCACATGGATTTTTCCGTCCGGATCGATCCTGTAAGGAGGATCGCCGAATCCCGGAGGTGATATATATCCCTGGACAGCCAGCTGAACCAGCTGTTCGCGGTTGAATTCAAGGGGTTTGACCTTTTGTGACTCGGCTTTGCCTCCTGAATTATCAGCAGACAGCAAAGGGATGATGAATACTGACAGAACGATTAAAAAAGAAATGAAGAGTATTCTCTCTGGTTTTTTCAAACGGGTGTGTACCATTTTGCCCTCCTCAAATGCCGAATAGAAACTTCGCCTTTCTTGAAATACATCCGGCAGCCGCTCACGCCGCCCTCAGAAACAATCAGTCTATAGCATAGAACACCAGTGAAATTCAAGGTCCATCTGACCAGATTGACTTCCTGCCCACCCTGCGTTATAAGACACCCGATGGGGAGAAAAAAATGAAGATAAGAAAAAAAACGGCAAAAACAAGGAAACATGCACTGGCATTGTGTCTGATATTCTGTGTCTTCTTCGGATTCATCCAATGTTCCCGGGAAAAGGAACAGGCTGAGGAGAAAAGGTCTGAGCTTATCCAGCCTTCAAAATGGTGGGAAAAACTGCCGCGGCCGGTGTATTCTTCCCTGAAAAAAGTGGAGACCAGTCAAGAATGGTTCGAGGTCTACAGACTCACTCCGGATACTTATGCCATCTATGAACCTTTCCAATTCGAAGAAGCCATATCCTTCCTGGTTATCGGCAAAGAGAGGGCGGTCATAATTGACACCGGGACCGGCATCGGGGACCTGAAACAGGTGACCACTGAGTTGACCAAACTTCTGGTATCCGTCGTGAATACGCATACTCACTGGGATCATATCGGAAGCAATTCCCAGCTCGAGGAAACCGCTTGTTTCAACAACGAAGACTGCATACGGAAGCTCCGCGAAGGAGTGGAGAATGCACGGCTCCGTCCGAGTGTTACAGGAGACTCGATCTGGAGACCTCTTCCCGACGGATTCGACGCGGCCACATGGTCAATCCCTCCGGTTGAGCCAGCAGTCCTTCTGGAAGATGGAGATCTGATCGCACTCGGAGAAAGAACGCTGGAGGTCATCCACACTCCGGGTCACTCCCCGGGTTCAATCTGCCTGCTGGACAGTAAAAACCGGATACTCTTCACGGGAGACACGTTCTTTCCCGGCCCGTTGTATGCCTATCCTGAAGACGTCGATATAGACGACTACATCGCATCCCTTGAAAAACTGAACGACCGAATCGATGAATACGACTATTTGTGCTCCGGACACAATGACCCGTGGGTTAAAAGTGAAGTCATCGCCCGGGTTGTGAAGGCTTTCCAGTATATCCTCGACGGGAAAGGCGAATACAAAGAGGATGAAGGTATCCGCCGGTATTACTTTGACGGGTTCGATATTCTCATCCGGTCCGACATGATCCAGAATTAGACGGGATCTGAATCCTTTATTTGGAGCGGACCATCAGCACCGAGCCTTCCGCTTGATCGGCCACTTTATCCGGGATCGAGCCGAAAAGCCTCCGTCTGAGGGCCCATTCCTCTGATGCTCCGATGACAAGAAGGTCATTCTTTTGAGCGGACCGGGCAATGGCACGCGCGATGTCCGTGTCGATGACCACATCCACCTCCGCAGAAACACCAACCGCATCAAGAGTGTCTTTGACGAATTCCTTCGCTTTATCCTGAAAGAGCTGAATGCTCTGCCTGTCGAACTCGGATTTTGCAGCAGAAGGACCCCGGCCGATTCGGACATTCAACGCAATCAAAGAGGCATTCCATTCATCCGCCAAGACCTGGGCCAGCTTGAGCCCCAGCTGCGCATGCGATCCTCCGCTGACGGGCACGATTATGCGCTTGACATCCTGCAGGCCGCGGTCTTTGAGAACCAGGACGTTTCCTCTGGCAATTTTGAGCACATCCGCGACATTGGTCCGACCGGTGCGGGACATGCGGACCGTCCCTTTCCAGCCCATGATGATGTACTCAGGCTGCTCCATTTCGGCCACACTGAGAATGGCTGATGAAACGCTGCGGGCCACGATAGCCGTGGCTCGAGCTCTCACTCCCTGTTCAGCGGCATGATAGGACGCCGTTTCTAAAAGAGTCTTCTCTTCCCATCGCTGCTTTTCATACTCCAGGCCGCCGGCTTCAAGAGGGGTCTGACCCGGAACATCCACAACATGAATCAACTGGAGTTGGGCTTTGTGCGTCTTGGCTAGAGCCGTACTCAGCATCAAAAGAGAATATTCCGTGTCGGGATTTGCCAGAGGCACAAGGATAACCGGAACATCCTCACGTCGTGTCGCCAGGTATTCTTTGGCTCTCACCATGAGAGGCTTCATTACCTTATCTTTCCAGAGGATGTTCGAAGCGCCCACCAGTTGGGTTCCACGGCGCAAAAAGAGCATATACCAGACGAAGCTGGCTGCGATAATCAAATTTCCGATGAGCAATGATATCCTGCTCGTGTTGACGATGACAAAGATACACCCGAACAACCCCAGGAGCGGAACCATCGGATATCCGGGAGTGCGAAAACTGGGCTTGTACCAATCCAGCTTGGCATACCTCATGATGATGCACGCGAGGGTGATGAGAGAATACAGGACAAGGCTCAGAAAGCCCGCGACTTCAGCGAGAAGCTCCAGATGCCGTCCGAAAAGAAAAATCAACAGCATGGTTAAACCCGTGGTGGTGGCAATCGACCGGTACGGCGTTTTGAAGCGGGAATGGATCTGATTCAGCCATTCAGGCATGAGCTGGTCCCGGCCCATGGCGAAGTTGACCCTGGACGCGGCCAGCACGCTGGCATTCGCTGAAGAGACAGTGGCCAGGATCCCGCCCAGAAGAACCATGATATATCCACCGTTCCCCATCAGCTGGCGGGCCAGGTCCATCAGCACCGTTTCCTGGGCCATGTTTGGATCATTGTAACTCCTGAGTCCCAGCATGCAGAACACCACTGCACAGTAAAGCACTGTCACGATCACGACCGAACTCACTTGAGCCAGAGGTAGATTTCTCTTTGGATTGCGGATCTCTTCAGAAATAGCGCTGATCTCGGCAAAACCCAAAAAAGTGATGAACAGGATAGGAAGTGTGATCAGGATTCCTGTAAATCCCTTCTCTGTCGGGATAAAAGGAGTCAACTTTTCGACATCCACCGCAAAAATCGACCGCGCAACGAACGCGATCAGTATAAAAAGCAGTATTCCGACGATGACAGTCTGGGTTCCTCCCGTCTCCCGGGCTCCGATAAAATTGAGAAGACCGAGTAATGCTGTGACGACCAGAGCGACCACAGTGGGGGAAGTTCCCAGAGCATCACTCAAATAGTGACCGAACCCGATCATGTAGAACGCGGACGCGAACACAAGGCTCAACCACAGGCTCCAGCCCATTATGGTCCCCACCAGCGGGCCAAAAGCCCGGACCATAAACAGATATCCGCCTCCGGCATAAGGCATGCCCGTGGACAGTTCAGCCATACAGAGGGCGATCAGAACAGCGATAAATCCGCAGATGGCAAACGAGAGAAGAACTGCCGGGCCGGCCATGCTCGCGACAATCCCGGGCAGAACAAAGATTCCCGCCCCGATCATCGTCCCGACGCCGACGGATAAGGCCGCAAAAAAGCCCAGGTTCCGGGCCAGACGGACTTTCGCGTTCTCGTTCTCTTTTTTCTCTTTTTGAGTTTTCGCCATGATCAAATTCTACACGGGTTAATCCCCGCTATCCTCCAAGTCCTTCTTCTGTAGGCCTTGATAAACCCTAAAAATCCCCTGCATATTCCTGCAGGACCTTCAGCTCATTTCAAATCCAAGAACTTTTGAACAGAATTTTCTATTTCTTGACTCTCACTGGATAAGGAGGACGCTCGACCTTCTTCGGCGGATTCTTCTCGAGTTCTTCCAGGATGATTTTGATGGCTTTTTCCAGCTGCGGGTCTCTCCCGGCAATCACATCCGCCGGCCACTGTTCGACTTCGATATCCGGAGGCACTCCGACATTCTCGACCACCCAGCCGTCTTCTGTCCAGATGGCCAAGTTCGGAGCCGTGACATAGCCGCCGTCCATCAAAACCGGGAAGCCCAGAGTTCCGACCAGTCCGCCCCAGGTTCTCTTTCCGATCAATGGACCCAGCTTGAATTTACGGAACATCCAGGGAAGCAGATCGCCACCAGATCCGGCTGTCTCATCGATCAGCATGACTTTCGGCCCTTGAATTGATCCACCCGGTGTTTTGATGTCATCCCCATAGCGCATGTTCCAGTAAGACACAAAAGGCCTCCGGAGATGATCGATATAATAATCCGCTACCTGGCCGCCACCGTTAAACCGTTCATCCACGATGATCGCATCCTTGTGAACTTGGGGGAAAAAGTAACGCTTGAAGTAAGTATGACCCGATGTGGATGTGTTCGGGACATAGACATAGGCCACTCGGCCGTTGGTCGCTTCGTCCACTTTCTTGAGATTTCCTTCCACCCAATCTCTGTTCCGCAAAGCATACTCATTACTGAGAGGCACGACTTTGACTGTACGAGAACCGGTCCCATCGGGATTCGGGCCGACAGTGATCTCGATCAGCTTACCCGATGTATTCTCGAAGAACTTGAATATATTCTCCGGAGGACGCACTTCCCTGCCCTGGACTGCCAGCAGATACTCTCCTGTTTTCACATCCACTCCGGGCTCTGTCAGCGGCGAACGAAGCCGTGGATTCCAGTTGAGTCCGCCGTAGATCTTTTTAAACCTGTAGCGCCCTCGTTCTATGGAGTAATCGGCTCCCAACAAGCCCCCTGGAACTCTTTTAGGCTGACTGAGATAATCTCCGCCCCCGACCCGGTGGTGACCGACAACCAGCTCACTGCACATCCACTGGATCACCCGGTTCAAGTCACTCCGGCAGGAGAGGTGAGGAAGGAACACAGAATATTTTTCCTTCATGGCTGGCCAATCTGCGCCATGCATGTTCGTGGCATAAAAGTAGTCCCGGTTGATTCGCCAGGCCTCATTAAAAATCTGCTTCCATTCTGTCATCGGTTCGATCCGGACTTCGATCGCATCCGTATTGATCTTCCCCTGCCCGGGTTTGGCTTTCGGCCCCGCAGGAATTATCCCCCAGGTCTGCCGGGACAAATACAGGATCTTCTTCTTGTCGGCGGAAATCATAAACCTGTTCACGCCGGTTAAGATATCTTCTGCTCTACGTTTTTTCAGGTCGAATTTTTTCAATTTGGTTTCCGCGGCAAAAGCACCACGGCTTCCGGAAGGTGCCTCCAAGTAGTAGATTTCCCCCTCCTTTCCTGCCCGAAGGTTGAAATACGCACCGGCTCGGACAGGCAGGGCAATAATTCTGTAACTCAAGCCGTCAAAATCGATGGAAAAAGCTTTCTCAGGCGTTGCTTTTTGTGCGGCTGGCTTTTTGGCTTTCCTTTTCGATTTGGGCTCTGCCTTTTGAGACGCCTTTTCTTCAGCAGTTCCTTTCTCCTCATCACTCTCCTTGGTAAGAGGGGAAGGCACGCCTTTCTGCAACACCACAAGGTAAAGCGAACGCGTCATATCCATATCTGCACTGGACATGGCAAACCACTGTTTGATCGGGCCTGCATCAGTGGACGCAAAAAAGTAAATGTATTTTCCGCTCTGATCAAACTCGGGTTCGCTGACATCGCTCATGCCGTCTGAAACAGCATAAGACTTATTCCTCTCTATGGAATAGACGTACACCTTCTGCATGTACGCGGCGGTGTTCAGAGTGTAAGAGATCCATTTGGAATCCGGTGACCAGACCGAATGGATCGACCGGAACCGGCTTGGCCCGTAGATCCTCTCCGATGCGATCTTTTTCGAAACACCCGTCTTTAAATCTATCCAGTAGAGACTCCAGGAATTATCCGCAAAGGAGATCTTCTGGCTGTCCGGAGACCAGACTGGAGAATCGTAAAATCCAGACCCAGACATTTTGTATTTCTTCGCCTGTCCTTTGCCGTCCTGTGGCCTGATATGGAGCTCATACTCTCCGCTCTCATCCGAGAAATAGGCGATGGACTTTCCGTCCGGTGACCAGATTGGAGACCTTTCGTGAACGCCCGGAGAGTTTGTCAGGTTGCGCGGGTCTCCCTTTTCTGCCGGAACCGTAACGATCTCGCCTCTATAGTTAAACACCGCTCTCGCTCCTGACGGAGAGACCGAGGCATGCCGGATAAAGCGGGGATTCTTGGCATAACGGGGACGCAGCTCAAGCAAGTCCGCGGCCACGCCGATCGTCAGTTTATTACTTTTTTCCTGGGCAACATCAAAAAGATGAAGGTGTCCCGCCTGTTCATAGATGATCTTTCCTCCACCATCCGAAGCCTTGATCACCGGAAAATCCACGTGAGAGGTGAGTTGTTTGATCTCCTTTGTTTTCGTGCCGAAGGAGAAAAGGTTGAATTCCCCGTTTCTATCCGAACGAAAATAAACCTTGTCTCCAATCCACATGGGATCAGTGTCGTTGCAGCGGCCCTCTGGCTGAGGAATCTTCTCTACGGAGTAATCGTCAAGTGAAATCAGCCAGATTTCGGAAACCGTTCCTCCTCTGTAATGCTTCCATTGATGAAAGCGTTCAGACAGCGGAGTGTAGGCCATTTTCTTCCCATCCGGCGAATAGGTCGCTCTGTAAGCATTAGGTATTTTGAGGGGTGAAGGAAAATCCCCTTCAAGAGGGACTGTAAATAGCTGTGTATACCTCCTTGTAAAAACAGAGCGGGCAGATATAAACAACACTGAAGAACCATCCGGCGTGAAATCCCGCACAAAATCAAATCCTGGATGCCAGGTGAGCCTTTTGGGCACACCGCCATCCACTGAAACAACGTAGACATCGACGTTGCCGTCGTATTCTCCGCTGAATGCGATTAGCTTGCCATCGGGTGAAAATACTGGGCTGGACTCGTTTCCCTGAGCACTGGTTAACCGTCGGACACCTGTGCCGTCAATGTTGGCCACCCACAGGTCATTCGCATACGCGAAGGCAATGTGTGTCGGGCTGACAGCGGGCTGACTCAAAAGCTTTGTATCTTTGATATCGATCCCGCTCTCCAGAAATCCTGGTGCCGCGATAGCCAGTAGCAATAAAAACGCTAAAACATGAAGATATCTTTTCATGGAAGCCTCCTTTAATTTTTTCGGGGATTCAATCGATGTATTTTATTTGAAAAGGAAATCATTGAAAATGGCCTTGAGCTCGAAAAGACCGTATCCTTTTAAAACTGACATCATTCATTCAGCAGATTGTAGACCATACCTCTCTCTTTTTCAATAAACAAATTCCTTCCATCCCTGTGATATATTTTAAAAGATGAAATGATCAGTTCTTCGTCTCACAAAAGCGCTTCACGACATTGTAATAGACCCGGACAGCCGTTCGGAAACTTTTTTCTCTGATTCTCTCATCATGCCCGTGGATAGACTGGTACTCTTCCATCGTGACCGGGCCGGGGAAGAATCCGTAACATGCGGCGCCTTTCTTCCGGTAAAACCTCGAATCTGTTCCGTAGATGACAAGATGAGGGACGGTGAGAGACTCGGGAAACACGGCTCGAGTCTCCGCTTCAATGATCTTAAAAAGTTCTGTCTCGAACGGAGAAACGACCGCTTCCACCGGACGTTCGATATAACTGATCTTTACACGGGAGTCTGCGATGACCTTCTTTAACTCGGAGACGAATTCATCCGGGTCCTGGTCCGGAAGAAGCCGACAGTCCAGGATAGCAGTGGCTTTGCCCGGAATCACGTTGGATTTCGGAGGATCTCCCACATATCCTTTCGTGACAGTCAGAGAAATCGTGTTCCGCTGGAGGGCGTTGTTGTAGGGAGTCTCATCCAGTCTGCCGAGCCTCCTTTTCAACTCGGCCACAACCGGAGTGATGCGCACAGGAGTCTCGTAGGAGGCGACCCGGCTCAGGGCTTGAGCCATGATGAAGTTGGCGTTCTCTCCCATCGGCATCGATCCGTGGCCGCTGTGTCCTGATGAGGAGAGTCTCAACCAGAGAACTTTTTTCTCAGCCACGCCCACAGAAAAAACGAGTCTTTTGTCTTTGGTGAAAAAACCCTGAGTGCCGAAGCCTCCCTCATCCAGGACGAATTCAGGATTGATATCTTCCCATCTGTTCTCGACCAGCCACATCGAACCCAATATTCCGGACGTCTCTTCATCTGCCACTGCCATAAAAATCACATCCCTCTCCAGCTGGATATTGTTCTTCTTGAGAAGAAGCATCGTCATCATCTGAACGATCCCGGTGTTTTTCATATCCAGAGCCCCGCGTCCATAAATGTACCCGTCCTTTTGCGCTGCCTCAAACGGATCAACAGACCATCCGGAACGATCCACAGGAACAGTGTCCATGTGATTCAACAGCAGCAACGGACGTTTGTTCCCGTTCCCTTTCAACCGCGCAAGAACATTGACCCGACCTGTTTTGGGGCCCGACCATATCAATTCGACCGGCAATCCTTCGTTCTGAAAAATGGTCTCGAAGAATTCAGCCGCACTAATCACTTCTCCCGGGGGATTACAGGTGTTAATCGCGAGGTATTCCCGGAAAAGTCGAACCGCCCTGTCTTCCTCACTCTTCCAATCTATGGCCTGTCTCTGAGGAAGAACAGGCTGAAAACACAAGAAAATAAGAACGAGCACTGAGATTTTTAGGAGATAATTTCTCATCTTTGATCCCTTTCAGTTTTTTCTGCAAACAACAAATCTTGATGCCCGGACTTTGACCGGAGGCCCTGCACCACTCCAAGAAACCATGTGGGGAATCCGGATGAATCCAAAGTCTGAGATCGATCTTCCAATCATCAGATAAAATATCACATAGCACATTAAGTCTGAAATGTCCAAATTCTGGAGGTGGCTTTCCTTGACTTTGAAAGTGGTTGTTATAGAATGAGGACTCCTGCATGCTGGGAAAAAAGCAAAACAGGAACAGCCATACAGCTGAATGCGTTAATCCTTTTCAAAGGAGCATTGAAGATGAAAAGAAGGGAGGCCCTTGTGGCCTTGAGCAGTATGGCCTTGATTGGCCCTCATTTTTCCTGCAAACCACGAAGGAGTAAAGGAATGAAAAAAGAAATCAAAACAGACAATGCCCCAAAAGCCATTGGTCCGTATTCGCAGGCCATAGAAGCGAACGGATTTATTTTTGCATCCGGCCAGATCGCTATGGATCCTCAAACCGGTGAGCTGAAATTGGGCCCCGTGGAAGAACAGACACGGCTTGTGTTGAACAACATGAAAGCGGTGCTTGAGGCAGCCGGGAGCTCGTTCGACAAAGTGGTCAAATGCTCAGTCTTCCTTCAAGATATGGATGACTTCAGCGAGATGAATGCGGTGTACGGAGAGTTCTTTAAGCCTCCTTATCCGGCACGGGCAGCGGTACAGGTTGCACGGCTCCCCAAAGACGTCAAGGTCGAGATAGAGGCGATTGCAGTCAAGTAGAATTTCTTCTTTACCTCAACATCAAATCCGAAATTATTTCGAAAGCGGGAATCAGCGCACGATTTAAGGCTGCTCCCGACAATTTGACCTCCCCCATCATGTACAGATTTATTTGACTCAATATTGGATTTTGGGCCACAAGATTTTTCTCTGAATTCTTCCTGATTGTTCCTTGTGTTCAAATCCTTTAAAATAAGAGTGCCATGCCGATTTACGAGTTCATCTGCAAGAAATGCGGGAACCACTTTGAGGCCCTTGTCTCGATGGGGGGAGAAAAGAATATCTCCTGCGAATCCTGCGGGAATAAGAATATACAGAAACTTTATTCTTCTTTTGGGATTGGAGGCGGGAGCAGCCGCCTCAGTTCTTCCTCTGAAGCCTGCACGACCTGCTCGACAAAATCGTGCGACACGTGCAAGTAAATAAGAGAAAGCCCCTTGACTCTGTCTTTTCAGAATGTAGGCTTATCTGTCTTTTCCCAGAACATATCAATGAGATCATATTTGGCCACTTGACCTGTTTTGGGGCACCTGAAAGTCTGGCTCAGAATCGTGCTCTCATCGAATGATTCTTTTGTGTAAGCCACGGGTGAGGGGTGCTTCTCTCCGCAGATTTTGCATTTGTAAAAGACAGGCATATCTGAATTTCCTTTTATGTCATCAGTAAATTCCCTAGGTCATAATTATAATCAGAAATCAAAGAAAGTCAAAGCCTCTTTTTGGTTGTCCCATAAAAAACAAGGTCTGCATTTCGTGTTTGGAGTCAAGGCTTGACTTTACTCCAGCCTAAAAGATAAATATATCCTAAATGAAAGATGTGAAGATCGGAGTGGACACAGGCGGAACGTTCACTGATTTTGTGATTCATGCAGATGGAAAAATTGAAATTAAAAAAATCCCTTCCACTCCCCATAATCCCTCTCTTGCGATTCTCAAAGGAATTCAATCGTATCTTGAGGATTCTCCTCTCATCATTCATGGAACCACAGTCGCGGCAAACTCCCTTCTCGAACGGAAGGGCGGGCGAATCGCTCTGATCGCTACGAAAGGCTTCGAAGATATTCTCTTTATCGGGCGGCAGACAAGGCGAGAGCTCTACACGCTCAAAGGCGAGAAGAGAATTCCTCTGCTCCCTCGGCACCTCTGCTTCGGCATCGATGAAAGAACATCCGCATCGGGAAAGGTCGAGAAAAAAATATCCTTGAGCGAACTCCGAGAAATCCTGGATAAAATTAAAAAATTAAAAGCTGAGGCTGTGGCTGTTTCTTTGATCAATTCTTACGCGAATCCCTCAAACGAAAAAATCATTTCCACAGAGCTGAAAAAACAAAAATTCCTTTTTTCATCTTCGAGCGACATCCTGCCCGAGCACCGGGAATACGAGAGGACGGCCACAACCGCCGTGAACGCTTATCTAATGCCCATCACCAGTCAATATCTGGAAAACCTGGAGAAAAGGATAGGAGGAGCGGAGCTGCGGATCATGCAGTCCAACGAGGGATACATTTCCCCGGCCAGAGCTAAGGCCGAACCGATCCGGACAGCGCTTTCAGGCCCTGCCGGAGGAGTTGTGGGCGCACACCGGCTCGGAAAAGCCGCAGGCTTCAAGAATATCATCACTTTCGATATGGGAGGAACGTCATCCGATGTGTCTCTGGTCGCCGGTGAAATCAGGAGGACGAATGAGAGCCTGGTGGGAGATTTTCCGCTCCGCATCCCGATCATCGACATTCATACGGTCGGAGCTGGAGGAGGATCGATCGCCCATGTCGACAAAGGCGGGTCTTTGCGGGTCGGGCCTCAAAGCGCTGGAGCCAATCCCGGGCCGGCATGCTACGGAAAAGGCCTTCTCCCGACCGTCACGGATGCCAACATGGTTTTAGGCCGACTGGCCCCCGAGTTTTTCCTCGGAGGTAAAATGAAATTATTCCCCGAAAAAAGCCGTGAAGTCCTGGAACGCATGGCCCGAAAAATCCGTAAATCATTGACCGAGACCGCGGAAGGCATCATCGAGATCGCCAATGCCAACATGGAAAAAGCCATCCGAGTGATATCCATCGAAAGGGGTTTTGATCCCAGGAATTTCACTCTTTTTTCTTTTGGAGGAGCGGGCGGGATGCATGCGCTGGACATCGCCTCCAACCTGAAAATGCCCAGAGTCCTGGTTCCGAAGAATGCGGGAGTCCTCTCTGCCTTTGGTCTTCTCCTGGCGGACTCGATCAAAGACTACTCAAAATCCATCTTGAAGATTGCAGACGAGTTAACCGGAGAAGAACTTGAAACACACTTCAGGAAACTGGAGGAAAGAGCCCGCCGCGCCATGAAAGAGGATGGCTACAGCGCACAAGAGATTCGAATCTATCCGTTCCTTGACCTCCGGTATCTCGGCCAATCCTATGAAATCACCGTTCCCATCCGCACCCGGAACGCTCCTCATTCCTATTTCCTATCCACCTTCCACAAAGCACACAGAAAGCTCTATTCCTACCATCACATGGAGAGACCGGTGGAAATAGTGAATATCCGCATCAAGGCTGCAGGAACGGGCAAAAAGATCAAGCTGAAGAAACAGATGCCGACCGGTTCAATCCCAGAAAGAGCGCTGTTCAAAAAGCAGGCCATCCATTATAAGGGAAAATCCTACACGGCCAGCGTGTTCGACAGGGCCCGTCTTTCAGCCGGAAATAAGCTGGACGGCCCGGCGTTAATCGCAGATGCGGAATCGACAACATTCCTTCCCCCTTCCTCCACGCTGGAGGTGGACGGATTCTTGAACCTCATCATTCAAAAAAAAGGCTGAACGCATGGATAAATTTGACCCGATCGAACTCGAACTGTTCAAGAACCTGTTCGTATCTGTCTCTGAAGAGATGGGAGCTGTCCTGGGCCGGACCTCCCTCTCTCCGAATATCAAAGAAAGAAAAGACTTCTCCTGTGCCCTGTTTGATAAGAGAGGAGAAACCTTTTCTCAGGGCTCTCATATTCCAGTTCATCTGGGTGCCATGCCCCTATCCGTCCAGGCATCCATCCGAGCCGTCGATTTTGAAAAGGAAGACCTGGTGGTGCTCAACGATCCCTACAGAGGAGGGACACACCTCCCGGATATCACCTGCATATCGCCAGTCTTTGTCGATAAAGAGCTCCTCTTCTTTGTGGCCAACCGCGCGCATCACTCGGACGTGGGAGGGATGACTCCCGGCTCCATGCCGCTGGCCACAGAAATCTTTCAGGAAGGGATGATCATCCCGCCTTTGAAGCTGGTTCGCAGAGGGAAGTTGAACACCGAAATCCTGGACTTGATCCTCGCCAATGTCCGGACTCCTGAAGAGCGCAAGGGCGACTTGCAGGCTCAGATCGCTGCTAACGAGAAAGGCAAGCAGAGGTTAAGAGAGATCATGAACAAAGTGGGATTGAAAAAAATACTCCACTACACCCGGCTCATCCCTCTCTACACGGAAAAAATACTCAGGGAAACTATCAGGAGCATTCCTGACGGCATTTACGCGTTCACCGATTACCTGGATGACGACGGAATCACGGATGATCCCGTGGAAATCAGTGTGAAGATCACTATAAAAAGCGATAAAGCCCTGATCGATTTTAGCTCTTCATCCCGTCAGGTTCAGGGAAGCATCAATGCCAATTTCGCTGTCACATATTCCGCGGTTCTGTATGTTTTTCGCAGTCTTGTTGAGGAAGACATCCCGTTCAACACGGGCCTGATGAGGCCGCTCCAGATCATCGCTCCTCCTGGCTCGGTTCTCAACGCTCAACATCCTGCAGCTACTGCCGGAGGCAACGTGGAAACTTCTCAGAGGATCGTGGATGTTCTCCTCGGTGCCCTCTCCAAAGCCATTCCAGAAAAGATCCCCGCCGCAAGCTCGGGCACCATGAATAATGTGGCTTTTGGCGGCTATGATCCCTTGAGGAAGAGAAGCTTCGCCTACTACGAGACGATCGGAGGAGGCATGGGAGCGGGTTCAAACTCTTCCGGCCTCAACGGTGTCCACACTCACATGACCAATTCTCTCAACACGCCTCTGGAGGCCCTGGAGAATTACCTCCCAATCAAGATCAGCAAATACTGCCTGCGGAAAGGTTCAGGAGGCCAGGGACAGCATCCCGGCGGTGAAGGGATCATCCGCGAGTATGAATTTCACGTCCCGGCCCAGGTGACGATCATCTCAGAACGGCGTAAATTCAGTCCCTACGGGATCCAGAAGGGAAAGAGCGGAAAGAGGGGAAAAAACACTTTGTTCACCAAGGGAAAAAAGATGTGCCTCAAATCAAAATGCAATTTCAAGGTCCAGCCAGGAGATCATCTGCGCGTTGAAACGCCTGGAGGCGGAGGATATGGCCCCAAAAAATAAAAAATCCTCTTTTGGGCCGGGCTTCCTGGTCACAGCGGCTTTCATCGGACCCGGGACTGTCACGACATGCTCCCTCGCGGGTGCGAATTTCGGTTATGCTCTGATCTTTGCCCTTGTTTTTGCCACTGTCACGACAATTATCCTCCAGAACATGACAGGAAGGCTCAGCCTGGGCTCCGGTCACGACCTTGGCCAGGCCCTCAGAGAATTTCCGCAGAGTCGAGTGACCAGGAGTATTTTTCTTATTCTCACACTCTCTTCGATCACTCTCGGCTGTGCGGCCTATGAAGCCGGGAACATCATCGGAGGTTCTCTTGGATTGGAGGCTGTCACTTCAATCTCCAATAAAGTCTGGGTCGCCGTGATCTCACTTATAGCTGTTTTCATCCTGGGCATGGGAAGATACAAAATTGTCGAAAAATTCCTGATCTTCCTTGTGTTCTTGATGAGCGTGTGCTTTCTTACGACTCTGATCATCATCAAGCCCGATTTTCTCTTGATCCTCAAAGGCATGATCCCGACTTTCCCCAAAAATTCACTGCTTCTCATCCTGGCCCTCGTGGGAACAACCGTTGTTCCCTACAACCTCTTTCTCCACTCTTCTGCGGTCAAGGAAAAATGGGCCTCTGTTTCCGACCTCAAGACTGCCCGGAAGGACCTGCTTCTTTCGATCACACTGGGCGGGATCATCTCCGCCTCGATCGTCGTCACATCAGCCGTGGCTTTCTATGAGCAAGGACTGACTCCTGAAGATGGAGTCCAGCTGGCTCAGCAGCTCAAACCCCTGTTGGGCACATTGACCAATATCCTCTTCGGGCTGGGCTTTTTTGCCGCAGGAATGAGTTCTGCCCTGACAGCGCCGTATGCAGCCGCCTTCGCCTCTTCTGGCATTATGGGTTGGAAAAATGGCCCCGTCTCCAAACAGTTTAATATTGTATGGCTGGGAGTCATCTTTGTCGGGTTTGTTGTGTCCCTCCTGAACCTCAAACCGCTTGTGGTCATCGTGTTCGCACAAGCGGCCAATGGATTGGTCCTTCCCATCGCATCGATATTCTTGATCATAGTGCTCAACAACCGCCAGAAGATGGGAAATCTGGTCAACACCGCGTATCAGAACATCCTAGGAACTCTGATCATCCTGATCGTGACTTGCCTGGGACTGTGGAATATTGTTAAAATTTTTATGAATTAGGGATCTCGCTCAACGGACAACGTAAGTGAATGGGGACTATCCCCAATTGAATGGAGTAAACATATAAAAAAATCCTCTCTAATATCAAGGAGGTCATCATGAACAACAGAAAACTTCCATTCCTGTTTATCTTGATCCTGATGCTTTCAGGCAGCCTTGCCTCTGAGGAAATCATCGCCAAGAGCAAGATATCTTCGGTCACAATCTATCCTGACCGGGCGACCATCATCAGAGAGGCGGACCTGACGTTCGGCGCCGGCACACACTCGGTGTTCTTCGAGAATCTTCCAGTCACCCTGATCCCGAACTCGCTTCGTGTATCAGGAAAAGGGACGGCAGCCGTCAAAGTCGTAGGCCTCGACCTGACACGTCAGTACCTGGAATTCGCTCTCCTTCCGGAAGTCAAGAAACTCCAGGCCGAGATCGACGCGCTTGAATTGGAAATGAGCAGAACAGCCAGCAAGATCGAAGTGCTCAATTCTCAGGAAAAATTTCTCAAATCCATCGAATCGGCAAATGCCGCCCGGGCTTCCCAGGAAATTGTTCTCGGAAAGCCGGATACAGAGAGCTGGGAAAGAGTCCTCCAATTCCTGGGGAACAAACTCTTAGAAGTCAAAAAAGGGAAGCTCGAACAGAATCAGATTATGAAGGACCAAAGAGCCAGGCTCGATGCTCTCAGGAAGAAGATGAACTCCATCAGGCCCCAGAGGCCCACAGAAAGCCGGAAAGTATCCGTCATCCTGGACGCGGCACGGGCCGGAAGGTTCACGCTCAGTCTCTCTTACACAGTTAGAGGAGCCCGCTGGATCCCGCTGTACACGATGAGGGCTCTGCCTGATTCCTCAGAGATTGAATTCGCTATGTCGGCCAACATCCAGCAGAACAGCGGAGAAAACTGGGAGAACGCCCAGGCCCTTCTGTCGACTGCCTCTCCGGCCGTTTCGACAAATCCTCCTGTGCTGTATCCCTGGATACTGGACATCTATACACCCCAACCACCCCGCTCCAGAACGGCCAAGGCATCCAGAGCTGGCGTTCGAGCCGAAGAGCCCATACCCGAGGCTCCTCTCGAGGAAGCGGAGATGATGGATGCAGAAATGGCCACAGCAGGAGTCGTAGAGACAGGGATCAACCTCAATTTTGCCATCAAGAAGAATGTTCAGATCCCGAGCGACGGAGCCCCTCACAAAGTCCCGATAGACACACAGAGTATTGACGTCGAGTATGATTACATTACAGTTCCGAAACTCAAAGAAACCGCATTCTTGAGAGCAAAGCTCCGCAACACCCTTCCCTATCCCCTCCTTTCCGGATCGACTGACCTTTTCGTTATCCAGGACTTTGTAGGCTCCGCAAGGATTCCGTTTATCGCAAAGGAAGAAGAAGCGAAGGTGTTCTTCGGCGAAGACAGGCAGATCCGGATCAAACATGAACGGATCAAAAGAGAAAAGAGTCCGCCCGGCTTTTTAGGAAAGAACGAGCGGATCAAGCTCGCTTACAAAATAACGGTCCTGAACCTCCGCAACACCTCAGTGGATATCGAGATCCAGGACCAGCTCCCGATCAGCCAGAACACCAAGATCGAGATCAAAGACCTGTCGATCACTCCCCAGCCATCCAAAAAGGATGAGAAAGGCTTTCTCACCTGGACGTTGACCCTGGAACCTCAAGAGAAAAAAGAAATTCTTATCGGATTCACGATCGAATACCCCAAGGGAACCACGATCAGGGGAATTTAGGCCGGACTTCAACTGAAATAGTGATTCTGCCAAGGGAGGACATCTCTATATCTTTCCACCCTCTCTATAGAAGTTCTCGATATGGTGTCGGCATATTTTATGAATAATTCAGCGGATTTTGACTTGATAAGTCATACAAATCCTGCAATACTTTCCCTGAGGGCATAACCGCATTCGGAAAGAATGGGGAAAGGAAGTTAGAATGAAAGACAAAGACATATCAGAATTCAGTCAGAACGATCCTTTCGAAAATGACGAAAGAAATCCATTGGATTATGGTAAGAAATGCTTTTCAGAGCACGATGAAGACGATCTCCCAGAGTACGAGGAAGAGAATGACTATGAAGAAGAGGAGGTCGAAGAAAACGAAGGAGAGCATGAAGAAATAGAAGTCGAAAAAACTGAAGAAGAGGAGCCCGAGGAGCAAAGAGACGGTGAACCAGAAGAAAAAGAGCAGCCTGAGGCCCCAGTCGAAAGAGAGGAAGTGGAAGAAAAGGAAGAGCCAGAGGCTGTTGACGAAAGAGAGGAAGAAGTGGTAGAGGAAGAGGTAGTCAAGGAAGTGGAGGAGGAAGAGAAAGAGGAAGAAGTCGAATATGAGGAAGTAGAGATCGATGAGGTCCAGGAGCAGGAACAGCCTCAACCTCAAGTTCAATTAGAGGGAGAACCGGATGGTGAGGAAGAGGGGCCCCTCGCGGGCATTGACCTCAAAAAAGAAGTCGAAAGAGCAGAGAAGAGGATACGGAAACACATCCGGCAAACTCCGCTCGAGTACTCACCGTTTTTGAGCCAGGAAGGCCACTGTGAAGTTCACCTCAAACTGGAAAACATGCAGTTGACCGGATCGTTCAAACTGCGGGGAACCATGAATAAGCTCCTTTCTCTCACCAAGAAAGAAAGGAAACGTGTTCTGGTGACTGCCTCATCCGGAAATCACGGCGCGGCGTTTGCCTACGGGCTTAAAAAATTGAAATTAAAGGGAATAATCTATCTCCCCAGTTACACATCCAAGGCCAAGCTCGATTCCCTGAAATTTTATGATGTGGTCACGAAAATGTTCGGCACGGACTGTGTCAACACAGAAATTCATGCCAGAGAAGAGGCGGAAAAGAATGATTTCGTGTACATCCCCCCTTATAACGATCTTAAAATTATCGGAGGTCAGGGAACAGTCGGGATCGAGCTGAGAAGACAGCGCGAACACATGGATGTGGTCCTCGTTCCTGTCGGTGGAGGAGGTTTGATCTGCGGTATCGCAGGATACCTCAAATCTCTGGATGAAAACATTGAAATCGTCGGCTGCCAGCCATTGAATTCTGCGGTCATGGCCGAATCCATCCACGCCGGAGAGATCGTTGATATCGAATCTCAGCCCACCCTCTCAGACGGCTCGGCCGGGGGAATCGAGAAGGGATCGATCACGTTTGACATCTGCCAAAAATACGTCACCGATTTCATCCTCGTTTCAGAGGAAGAGATCCGAGAGGCTATAAAACTGGTATTGGACAAACATTTTATGCTCCTCGAGGGGGCGGGGGCTTTGACCGTGGCGTCCTTCATGAAGGCCAAGGAGAGCTTCAAAGGGAAAAAAGTCGTCCTGGTCCTCAGCGGAGCAAAAATCTCGATGGATGTACTGAAAGAAGTCATCTCATAATCGTTAAATTGGTAAAAATCTATAACCTGACTCAAATCAAGGCCGCACTCCAAAATATCGATACACTCAAGGCTGTGGAAGACGGATTTGCTGCGTATTCGGAAGGAAAGGTCGAGGTGCCTCCGGTGGGGGAAATGCAGTTTGAACGCCCTCCGGGTGATGTCCATATCAAGTACGGGTATATCAAGGGTGACGATTACTATGTCATAAAGATCGCCTCGGGATTCTACGACAACGTCAAACTCGGCCTCCCGACAGGCACCGGACTCATGCTGGTTTTTAGCCAAAAATCAGGCGAGCTGGAAAGTATCCTTCTGGATGAAGCCTATCTCACGAACGTCCGGACAGCAGCAGCCGGAGCGGTTGTGGCGAAGTATTTGGCCCCAAAAAATGTCCATCGCATCGGCATTTTCGGTGCGGGGACACAGGGCCGGATGCAGCTCGAATATTTAAAACCCGTGACTGACTGCATGGATGCGATCGTCTGGGGGCTTAATCCGGAAGAATTAGATGCCTACAGAAAAGAAATGGAGCCGCAGGGATTCAATGTCCAGACAACCCAAAATGCTGAGGAGATCGCCTCATCCTGCAACCTGATCGTGACAGCCACGCCCTCCAAATCTCCTTTGTTGAGCGCAGAGCAAATCAGAAAAGGAACCCACATCACAGCCATGGGATCGGATACACCGGAGAAAATCGAGCTGGACCCGAAGATTCTGCAAGATGCGGATATCGTGGCAGCGGACAGCATCAGCCAGTGTCAATCCCGCGGGGAAATTTCAGTCGCACTGAAAGAAGGCCTGATCGACAACACAGATCTGGTCGAACTGGGCAATATCATCAAGGATGAAAAACTGGGGAGGTTGTCTGACAACCAGACCACTGTCGCGGATTTGACCGGAGTCGCTGTCCAGGACATACAGATCGCCAAGGCCGTGTATGCGGCTCTTGACAAGCGGTAGAACCAAAAAGGACAATCATTACTTCTTCGAGAAAAAAGAAAAACGAGGTTGCTATGAAAATCGAAACTTTTGAACTGGAGAGGACTCAATCCCTGTATGAAAACACGGTGGACTACAACCTGACGGAAAGCGGGATTCACCCTTACACGCTGGAGGAGCTGTTGGACAAGGAGGAGATTGAAAACCTGCTTTCCCTCCGGCTGGGTTACGGACAGACAAACGGCTCCACAGAGCTGAGAGAAGCGGTCAGCCGACTTTATCCAGGAGCAGACTTGGACAACGTGCTCATTACAAACGGTACAGCCGAAGCGAATTTTATCAGCATCTGGTGTTTTCTGGAGCCTGGAGACGAACTCCTTCTGATGGTGCCGAATTACATGCAGATGTGGGGAATCGCCCGGGCTTTTGGCGTCACCGTTAAGCCGTTTCATCTCAGAGAAGATCTGAACTGGGGCCCGGACCTCGAAGAGCTCAAAGGCCTGGTCACTCCGCGGACCAAAATGATCGCGGTGTGCAATCCCAACAATCCCACTGGTGCTGTGCTGAGTGAAAAGGCGATGAGAGAGATCATCAACCTGGCCAAACAGGCGAATGCCTGGATTTACTCGGACGAAGTGTACCGGGGAGCAGAACTGGATGGGAAGGAAATTCCTTCATTCTTTGGCCAGTACGATAAAGCGGTCGTTTGCTGCGGGCTCTCCAAAGCCTACGCCCTTCCTGGATTGAGGATGGGCTGGCTCGTGGGCCCGAAGAAATCCATCGAACAGTGCTGGGCCTGTCATGATTACACATCCATTTCATCCGGAATGCTGAGCAATCACTTGGCCGCTCTGGTTCTCCAGCCCAAAAGAAGAATGAAGGTCTTGGACCGCAACAGGAAGATCTTGAAAGAGAATTTGTCCGCTCTTCAGGATTGGTCAGATCAACATGGCGATCTCTTCAGCTTCATCCCTCCGCGGGCGGGAGGAATCGCTTTTCTCAAATACACGATGGATATCAATTCCTCAGAGCTCATGACTCAACTCAGAGAGGAAAAAAGTGTTTTTATCGTGGCCGGTGACCTATTCGGGATGGACCGTTATCTCCGGATAGGATTCGGAGCAGAGAAGGAATACCTCCTCAAAGGATTATCCCTTTTCGATGAATTTCTCCGGGAGATGAGATAAAGGGTTTCTTACTTTTTATAGAACTCGGTGATGGAGGAAGCGATATAATCCTGCTGGTCTGCGGTTAATTCCGGAAAGATGGGCAGCGCCAGGACCTCACGAGAGGCTTTCTCGGCCACAGGAAAGTCTCCCTCCCTGTAACCGAGATAGGAAAAGCATTTCTGCAGATGGAGGGGCAGCGGATAATAGATGGCCGTACTCACTCCCTTCTCTTCCAGGAATGCCATCAGTTTATCTCTCTCCCGGGCACGTACGACGTATTGATGATAGGTATGAAAATATTCTGCGCCGCTGTCCTTGTACAAGGCCTCGGGAATCTGAATCAGGCTTTCTGCTGCCAAGCCTGATTCAGTGAAAATCCTATCGTAATAGGACGCTTTTTCTCTCCTCTTTCTCTGCCAATCATCAAGGTGTTTGAGCTTGATCCTCAGAACAGCAGCCTGGAGCGCGTCCAGCCTGAAATTTCCACCGATAATGTCATAGAAATACTTGTCCCTCGAGCCATGAACTCTCAACAGTTTGAGCTTCTGAGCCAGTTTCTCATCATTAGTCAGGACCATCCCCCCGTCTCCGAATCCTCCGAGATTTTTCGAAGGGAAAAAAGACAATATCCCTGCGTTCCCGATAGAGCAGGCTTTTTGTATTCCGTCAGGAGCCGGATAGTCCGACCCGATGGCCTGGGCCGCATCTTCAATCACGGAGAAATCATACTTTTTTGCCAGAGCGAGGATAGGTGCCATGTCCGCACACTGTCCGTACAAATGAACGGGTATTACAGCTTTGATCGGTGAAACGTCTTGAGCCTTGGACCGGCTCTTCAGGTGCTCCTCGAGCTTCACGGGATCCAGGTTGTAGCCTCTCTCCTCGATATCACAAAAAACGGGTTTGGCCTTGATCCGGGTGATCGCGCCCGCAGTGGCAAAAAAAGTAAAAGGAGTTGTGATGACCTCATCATCTTTCTCTGTACCCAAAGCCATTAATGAAATAATCAGCGCATCAGAGCCTGAAGAAACACCCACTGCATGTTTGGCATGGCTGTAAGCGGCCACTTCTTGTTCCAGAGCTTCGACTTCAGGTCCGAGAACAAATTTCTGTGTCGATGTCACTTCCAGGAGTTTATTCTCGATCTCTTTCTGAATGTTTCTGTACTGCGCTTTCAAATCTAAAAACGGAACTCTCATCATTCTCCCCTTTCTTGAAACCAATCTGAACCAGGACTCAGCGCCAATCGATTAAGCCACCTTTTTTAATTTTTCCTTCTCGATGATCAACTGGCCTTGATAAGTCACATAATTGAGAAGAATCAGAACCCTTTCTTTGGCTGTGAGCTCTTTCTGGAATACTCCTCTCAACCCCTTTAGAGGCCCTTCCACGACCTCAATCTCGTCGCCGACTTCAGGTTTTTCGCCATACTTATCCACCTCGATGAGACCGTTGACTTCCCTGGACTTGATCTCGTGGATGATCTCATCGGGAATCGGAACGGGAATTTCTTTAACTCCCACAACTCTTTTGACTCCCCGCGTGTATTTCACCATTCTGTATTGCGCCGGATAGTCGAAATGGATGAATTCATAACCCGGGAAAAAGGATTTTTCCCGGCCCTCGACCTGGTACTTGGGATTATAGATCTCGAATCCCCCCTCTGTGAATAATCTTTCTACCTGAAATTCTTTTTTAGGCTTTGTGTTGATCACGTACCAGCTTTTCATCTCAACCTTTCAATCCAGTAAGCCAAAAATTTTGTATAAATCAGACCTTCTGTCCTGAAGGAAGTGCTTCTTGGCCGCAGTCTCCGGAATTTTGCTGAAATCGCAGTCTGCGTACAGGATCGTGTCTTCACCCAGAGGCGCTTGTGCGATTATTCGTCCGTTCGGATCCACGACATAAGATTCACCCGAAAAATGGACAACCTCCTCTTTCCCGACACGGTTCACGAGTGCGGCGTAGTACCCATTCTGAAAAGCCGCAACCTGAAGCTCTGCCTCGAATAATCCTGCGGTCCATTCCCCCACCGCACCGGCCTGAGGGACGATGACGATCTCCGCTCCTTGAAGACCCAAGGCCCTCATGTATTCTGGAAAATGTCGGTCATAACAGATGGCAATCCCCACACGCCCAACTTTTGTGTCATACACAAATTTTTCGTTCTTTCCGGGAGTGTAGTATCCCCTCTCATGGAATCCGGGACCTTCCATGATGTGGACCATCCGCGTCACCCCGAGTAGTGTTCCGTCCGCATCGATAACTGGAGACGCGTCATAGGTCTCCTCTCCATCTCTCTCGAACAGGTTCAGGACAGCCACCACACCGTACTGCTGAGCCAGGCGGGAAAACTGTTTGGTGGTCGGGCCTGGGATGGGTTCAGCCTTGGATAAAGATTCCGGGCTAGCCGGGATCTGGGGAAGAAAAGGTGAGAATGCGAGCTCCGCGAAGGCGATCAATTCTGCACCGGATTTGGCAGCCCTGTGAAAAGATTCGATTCCCCGCTTGATGTTATCATCGAAATTTGCCGTGGCATGCTGTTGGATCAGTGCGATTTTCATTTTTTTTTTACGCCTTTAGATCATGAACATGAACTCACACTCTCTTTTTTGGCCTTTTAAATTAACTGTTACAGCCTTGCTCATTCGAATCTTACTGGCCTTGCTGGATTTTGAGTCCTTAATATAGATATAAAATTCGCTGAAATCAATATCATTCCCTTAATAATTAAGAATTTTCCCTTTCTTCATCTCAATATTTATCGCCCAAATTATAACGGCCCTCAAATATTTGGCAGAGGCTTAACTCGCCGTCCGATTTCTTTTTCATTGTCGAGATAAATCTTTTCATCTCCACACTGTATATTTTTTCATCGAAGTCATCATATTTTAAAGAAATGATCCCTCTTCATCAATGGACTCGAGCGTCTCTTATCTCAAAAATTTTCAGGAAAAGGAAAGATGGGCTTTATTTTTCCGGAATTTCAAACTCATAATCAATGAGGCATTTATAATAATTCGTGCGGTGAAATACAGCATCCGGATTCTCAGAGCCAACACACAAACGGTATTTCTTCCCGGGTTGAAAAGTCAATCCTTTTTTGGCTTTCATTTTGACAGTATAGTGTTCAGGTTCAGCAGTTGATAGTTGAGTCGGGAACCATCCTTCGGATACACGTGTTTCTTCTTCATCTAGAATAAAATGGTAAAGATATTTCCCAGAAGGCGCCGTTTTAATCTTAAATTCAATTTCTTCAGCAGAGATATTGACGATGGAGATGAGAATATCCTGCAGTTTCGGACCGTGGTAAAAATGCATTTTTTTGTTGTCGCTGTCATATTTCTCCATGTAGGGAGCACAACAGATCATCCCCGTAAAGAAAACAATAATGAAAGAATAAAGTAATAGTTTTTTCAATGTGATTTCCCTCCTTTATCTATCATATTTTGCTGCAATATTTATGCCAAGAATGACAAGATCCGTATGCCAAAAATATGAATGTTTCTTGTCCTGATTTGGAGACAGATGCGGCATTTGTCACCTATTTGAGACACAAAAATTCAAAATCCCCTTCATTGAAGGGAAATCCTGCTGGCACATTTCTTGCAACTGAATAGATGTATCATATGTCAGAAGAAGACAAGCAGCTGGGAACGTATTGGGCAAGAAATTCTCTATAATTTAAATATTAAAACAGAGGATGTGAAAAGACCAAGATTATTAAAAATGACTCAATTGGGGGGATAAAAATGGGGAAAAAAGTATCTGCTATTATTTTATCAGGCATTTTTGTTTCCTTCCCTCTCCTTCAGGCAGATCAAAAACCTGAATTGCCTGAAAAATACAGTAAATGGATCAAAGAGGAAGTTGTCTACATTATTACACCAAAGGAAAGAGAGGTCTTTACAAAACTTGAAACTGATAAGGAAAGAGACATGTTCGTCGAACTGTTCTGGAGGCAGAGAGACCCGACGCCCGGCACGCCCAGGAATGAATTTAAGGAGGAACATTACAGAAGAATCGAGTATGCGAACAAAAAATTCAAGAGATACACTTCTCTCAAGGGATGGCAGACGGATAGAGGCAGAATTTATATTACTCTGGGCGAGCCTATTTCGATGGAGACATTCCGTCATACATCGGAAATACATCCCATTGAGATGTGGTACTATTACGGCAATCCCAAATTCGGTCAAGCACCGATTTTCCGGCTTCTCTTCGTTCGAAAATTTGGAGTGGGTCCCTTCGAGCTTTATAATCCGATTGCGGACGGACCGAAGGTTTTAACTCCTCTGAGTAGCATGAGACTTCCGGCATCCGGAGAATTTACAAAAAGGAAAGGAATACCGCCTGATTGGCATGAGAAGGTGAAAGATCCACAAGATCTGGCTGCTTACGAGATCATAAGAGATAATGTTTCATTCGAACTGGCAGAGGCGTGTTGGTCTGTTTTTCCTGGAAGACTGGGCCCTGATTTCATGCTCCCATCTTCAATTTTAATCGGGGAAGTCCAAACCTATCCTCAGAAAAAAGTCAAGGATGACTATGCCTACGAATTTTTAGAGCATAAGGCCATTGTCGAGGTCGACTACTCGGTGAACTACATAAATAACTTTTCGAATATTCATGTGCTTGAGGATAGGCCGGGCCTCTTCTTTGTGAATTACTCCATTGAGCCTGAAACTCTCTCTGTTGATTTCTATCAAAAAAAATATTTTACAAACCTTAAAGTGACTATCAGAGTGACAGACATGGGAGGAAAAACAATCCTTCAACATACGAGAAATTTTCCTGTAGAGATGGATAAGGATCAAATGAAAAAAATAAGTCAGAGACCTTTTCATCTCTATGATTCATTTCCTTTGATTCCCGGATATTACAGACTGAATATCTTATTGGAGAATATGGTGACCAAGGAATTCACATCTCTGGAGGCCGTGATATCAGTGCCTGAGCCGGGTCCTCTTCAAATGAGCTCTCTTCTGTTAGCCGAGAAAGTGGATAAGGATTCTCCTCATGCTCGATTGAATAAAGCCTTCCAGATTGGAAGACTCCAGGTCTATCCTTCTCTCAGGAACCAATTCTTCAACAAGAAAAACTTATTCCTGTTTTTTCAGATTTATGGATTGCTTGAAGAGCTCAAAGAAAAAGGAAGCCTGGAGTTTGCTTTTTTTAAAGGAGAACAAGAATTCCACACAATAACACAAGAAATCAGCGCCTATGAGAACACAAGAGACTTTCTTCAAGAGATTTCGTTGGAAAGATTTCAGACAGGAGAATACAAAGTGAAAGTGACCTTGCTGGATGGCGACGGAATGGAAATCCTCTCGGATACAAAAAAATTCTATGTCTCTTCGACTCCCCTTCCCGAAAGCTGGATCGTGAGTCAATCGAATCCGCCAGGAGATGATCCTGTGTATTCTCATATCTTGGGGAATCAATTTCTCAATAAAGGTGAGTTCCGCAAAGCATGCACAGAATTAGAGAAGGCCCTCAATGCAAGACCCGATTCTCTAGACAGTGCTTTGAGCTATGCCAAAGCACTTTTAGTCATGAAAGAATTTCAAAACGCAAAAGACGTGCTCCTCCCTTTTTCCAGAGCAAAGAAAGAAAATTTTGGCCTCTACTATTATCTTGGAATATCATGCCAGTCACTCGGAGAGCTTGAGGAAGCGATTTCTTATTATCAAAATGCCCTTTCTCACAAAGGAAATGTCATTGAAGTGTTGAACAGGGTAGGACAATGCTTTCTCGATCTGGGAGACAAAAAACAGGCTTTGCGTGCCTGGCAAAGATCTTTGGAAGTCAATCCTAATCAGGAAAAAATCAGGAAGATAATCGAACTTCTCAAAGAAAAGAAATGATTGTTGAACCGATTTGCGGCCTCTGCCTCAATGTCTTGACATTCTCAAGAGAAAAATGATCAGGAATTTAAAAAAAAGGCTAATTCTGTTATATTAATAGTTGAACATAAGGAGACAACATTTCGCGCAAAAAACAGATACAAAGAAACACTCGATATTTATAAAGCTTAACTCATTCTGCCCTGGTAACCGCGAGTTAGGAGGAAACATAAAAATGAGAAATCACGCAGTTTCTGCTCTTCTTTGGGGAGTTATCCTGACTTTATTCATCTCACCAAACCTCTCTGCTGTAGAGAAAGAACGAGAAAAAAACAGCCAAGAAACAAAGCTCGTCATCATCCCTGACGAAGTAAAAAAAGTCTTTGAAGAAGGGATGGCAACTCGACAAGTACGGCCGGACATTCCTTTTGCGATCGATAAGCACCTCTATTTTCCTGCGGGGTCAAATCTCTACACAATTTTTCTCTTTAGAGTTAAAAATGCGGAGCTTGGTTTCTCTCCAATTGAAGGAAGCCCGGAAGAGAAAAAAGAGGCCGAAGAAACACTCGCAGCAGAGGAGAGCGCCCCAGTTAAACTCCAGGCCAGAGCCTATCTTTTCCTCCAGTTCAACAAACTGGAGAATGACATCCCGGGAGAAGTGGCTTATGAAGTCTATGTACCGGTCGACTTGCAGGAAGACAGCTCCTCTTATGAACCTGAAAAAGTGGATTATTACTCGACAGGATATCTTCTGGCTCCAGGCAATTATCTCTTATCCATGGCCATCAGTTCTCTAGATTTAGAAAAAATCGGAACTCAGTACCTCGAGCTATCTCTTCCTGATCCGAGCTCTCTTCCTGGGGGACTCGAGACCACACCTCTCTTTTTTGTCAAACACAAGGAGTATATGGACTCTCCTGAGAAGAAGCCCACGGCTCACAAAGGTCTTTTTACGTATTCCATCCTTAAGATCGAACCTAATTTTGAAAAAGTTTTTTCTTCTGGAGATAATCTCGAACTTCTCTTTTTTGTTTTTGGTGCTCAATCTGCAGAAGATGGACAATTCGACATTGAAGTCACCTATTCCATCCTAAAAGATGACGAAAATGCGATTTCGTTTGCTCCCGGCAGCTATAAAACACCATTCATCCACCAACCTCTCCCGTTGAAAAAAACAACGGTGACAAAATCAGAATCAGGAGAGAAAACAGAGATGAAAGATATAGAAGCCGGGAAGTACACTCTCTCCATGAAGATCGTCGATAAGGTTTCAGGAAAATCAATCACTAAAAGTATTGATTTTCAGGTGAAATAGAAAGCTTCTTTTTATATAATGGAATCAAAGAGGGAGTTGTTCAGATGAAGGGAAAATTCGCGCTCTTATTACTACTCGTTCTTTTTTCACTTTCGGTTCTCACAGCTTATCCTGTCCAAGATAAAAAATTGATCAAGAACCTTCCTGATAGATACAGGGAGTGGCTTGAAGAAGAAGTTGTCTACGTCATCACACCTACAGAAAAAGAAGTTTTTCTCATGCTCGCGAACGACAGAGAAAGAGATCTATTCATAGAGGCCTTTTGGAAACATCGCGATCCGATACCCGCCACTCCCGAGAATGAATTTAAAACAGAGCATTATCAGAGAATCAGTTATGCGAACAAATGGTTTGGCAGAGGAACCCCCACGGATGGCTGGAGAACGGATATGGGGAGAATTTATATAATATTGGGTGAGCCTAAAACGATTGATAGATATGAAAATCTGACAGAAGTTTACCCCACTATCGTCTGGTTCTACCAGGGAATGGGCAAGTATGGTCTTCCCGAGTCTTTTAATGTTGTCTTCTTCAAGAAGTACGGCGCCGGAGATTATGAGACATACAGCCCTATTCGAGACGGTCCTCAACAGCTATTGGTCCATTACTTCGGCGATCCCAGAGATTATTTGAAAGCTTTTCATCAGTTGAGACTTATCCAACCCCAACTCGCCAATGTTTCTCTCACCCTCATCCCGAGTGAACCGCTTCCTGGTATAAGCCCTTCCGCAGCTTCGGAAATTCTTCTCTCTAACATCGATGTCAGCCCTCAGAAATACGTAAAGGACCAGTATGCGGAGAAGCTGCTCAAATATAAAGACATTATCGAAGTTGAGTATTCAGCCAATTACATCGGAAACACCTACATGGTCTCTGCCATACATGAAAAATCAGGGATTTGTTTTGTTCATTACTTCATAGAACCCGAAAGACTTTCAGTCAACCTCATCGACAATAAGTACTACACCACCTTGGAAATTTCAGTTCACATAACAGACGCGGAAGGAAAAACAGTATTCCAATACAATAAATCTATCCCTATTGAATTTGATGAACAACAACTCAAGATTATCCAATCCAAACCCTTCAGGTTTCAAGATGTTTTTCCCCTTGCTGAAGGAAGCTATAAATTCAATCTGCTTCTCAAAAACAGGATTTCCAAAGAGTTCACCTCATTCGAAAAGGATTTATATATTTCGCCCTCCCAGCATTCGGAAGAAATGACAACACTGATTTTGACTCCCTCAATAAAAAATGTCTCCTCAAACGAATCAAAAAAATCCTTTAAAGTGGGGAGTGTACAACTTTTTCCATCTGCGAGAAACGAATTTTCGATTCACGACACACTCTTTATCTTCTTCAAAACTCCTGACATAAATGATGAATTGAGAGAAACAGGTCGTCTTGAATTCATTTTTTACAAAGAAGACCAGGAATTTTTAAGAAGAGAAAAAGAGATTAAAGCCTACGCGAAACAAGGACAATTCCTGGAAGAATTCTCCTTGGCAAATTTCCCTCCCGCTATCTATCGTGTGGAGGTCAATGTCTTATCAGAAGAAAACAAAAATATATATTATCAGGACGCTTTCTTTTCCGTATCATTAGTCGAATCTATTCCCCGCCCGTTCATCTATTCAGAAATAGCCCCATCCTCGCTGGACCCCTTAACAGATTATATTTTGGGAGGTCAATTTTTCAACAAGGGGAACTATGAAAGAGCAGAATATTTCCTCGAAAAAGCATATCGGAAAAATCCTGCTTTTTTAAGATTTGCAGAAGGCTTCAGCAGAATCCTCTTCACTAAGAAAAAATTCCAAGAGGTTAAAAATATCTTGTTGCCCTTTTTAGAAAACCCTCAGGACGATTACAGGTTCCTCAGACTATTGGGACAAACCTGCCAGAAATTAGGTCAATATGGGGAGGCGATAGATCACTACAAAAAGTATTTAGGCCATTACGGGACGAACCTTGAAGTCCTCAATGCCATTGGCTATTGCTATTTTTCAGAGGGGAACAAAAAAGAGGCTCTGGAGGCCTGGGAGAAATCCCTTGAAATCAATCCCAATCAAGAAAAAATAAAAAAAATGGTCAAATCCTTAAAGGACGAAAAATGAAAAAATTCATTCATCTCAGTTTATTATTAAGTTTGATGTTTTTAATTTTGATCTCTTGCAGCTTTTCACGCAGGGTCAAAAATCTATCTCCTGAACATTCAGAATTTCTTTCTGAAGTGAGATACATCATCACAAAAAAAGAGAAAAAGGTCTTTCGTAATATTCCTGCTTCGGAAAGAGAAAATTTCATCGAGGAATTCTGGAAAAAGCGAGATCCTGATCCGGAGACAGAAATAAACCAGTTCAAAGACACATACTATGACCGGATCAAGGAAGCCAATCATCTCTTTGCAGAAGGCGCCACTCCGGGTTGGCTTCAGGATAGAGGAAGAATATACATTTTATTAGGGCCTCCTGAAATAAGAGATGTATATCCGATGGGATACACCTTCTATGACCGGCCGAGTGAAGTCTGGTACTATGGCCTATTCCCCATCATCTTCATCGATTATTCCTTTGCAGGTAATTATGAACTCCTTCCGTTAAGCGCTCAGCATGTGGCCACACTCATGAGCGGCCAAATGAACCTCAAACCCCGGGTGGGAATGGAAGGGGTGACGCTTGACTTCAAGCTCAAACTCAAAAAAATTGGAGATGACCAAGTCCAAGCCCAGATCGAGATTCCGTATAAAAACATATGGCTTACGGAAAAGGATGACAAACTTGAAACAACTTTGCGTCTGCGTATTGAGGTTTTCTCAGATTCAAAAAAGAAGGTTTGGGGTATGAATGAAGAGTATTTGATTTCCTTAGGTGAGGATGAAATAAAGGAATCATTAGGAAAAAAATATGAGATTCCTGTGAAAATGACACTTTCCCGAGGAAAATACAGGATGACTATTTCGCTCGAAAATAAAACAGATAACAAGATTGTCAAAAAAACAATTAAATTCAATTTATAAGCGAGGAGAGGTTAATTTGTTCAAGAAAAAAACACTCATACTCTTTTTTCTGATTGTTGTTTTTCTCCTCACGAGTTCTCAACTCCTCCCTCAAGCAGGAAGAGGAAGAGGCCGGATCAGTGGAAAGGTCGCTGATGAGGAGGGAAATCCGATCCCCTCAGCTAAAATCACTCTTCAATTCCAAGAAGATGAGGAATTAATCAAAGAAGTGGTAACAGATAAAAAGGGGAAATGGAAAATTGGAGGGCTGGGAAGTGGGTATTGGATAATTACCGTATCCGCTCAGGGATTCATTCCCTTTCAAAAAAATATCAATGTCAGCCAGCTTGAGAGAAATCCTCCCGTTAATATCGTTTTAAAGAAAGCCGAAGAACAATTCTTTGAAGAAGCCCCTGAGATTGAGCTTTTTGAAAAAGGCAGCGCACTCTTTAAGGAGGGGAGGTTTGAAGAGGCCATTTCTTCCTTCCGGGAGTTCTTGGCAATGAATCCCGAACTCTATCAAGTTCATTTCAGCATCGGCAACAGCTTCAAGGAGCTGCGAAATTTTGAGCAAGCGTTGAAAGAATATCAAATCGTTCTTGAAAATGTTGAGGAAGGAGATGAGAAAAACAAAAAACTCAAAGCGAAAACTCTTGCCGCTATAGGTGAATGTTACCTGATGATGGAAAGAATTGATTCAGCTCAGGATTATTTTAAACAGTCCCTTGAGCTCAGCCCGGACGATGAAATCTTAGCTTACAACGTTGGAGAGATTTACTTTGCTCATCAGAAATTAAATGAAGCCATAAAATACTATAAATTGGCCAGTCAAATCAAGCCGAAATGGAGTGATCCGTACTACAAAATAGGCCTTGTGTATTTGAACAAGAAAGACAATGAAAAAGCAATCGATTATTTTTTAGAATTCCTGGAAATCGAACCAGATTCAGCCCGTTCAGTGAATGTGAAAAATATAATTAATTATCTCAAAAAAAGGTAAATAAAAAAGGGCCCTCTCATTGCAATTGAGAGGGCCCTTGAGTTTCTGCCTCTACTTGTTCCTAAAATATGAACTTAAAGCCCAGTCGAACAGAAATTGCACTCTGGAAAGCGTACTCTTGCAAGAAACGAGGATCCGGAGTAATGCCATCAGCGATCATGACCTGCTCGTAATCAAATCCCGCAATAATTTCATCATTGTCCAGATAAACTGTTCCCAGGTTGGCTAAATTGAATAGACGCTGAGCGATTCTGTTATTGGTGATGTTGATTATGTTCGCGTTGATCTGGAAAGTGGTCGTGTCCCCGATTTTGATGTTGTATTCACCGTACAGGTCTGCTCTCCAGAGGAACGGGGTCCGTCCATCAGTAAAACGGCCGCGGGGGTAATATCCGTCTGCACGGTTGAGCTCAAATTCTCTGGTAACGGGAGTTCCTGTCGCAGCGTAGGCGTTCACACCAACAGTCAGACCGACATCCAGGCTGTAGGCGCCGTAAAATTTGAACTGATGAGGTCTGTCCGTGGGTAATTTGCCATAGGATTCTGTGCCGACTCCGCTTGTGAAGGGATCGGAAGTGTAATGCAGGAACCAAGCATCAAAGTACCTCTCCACGTTTGGATCCTTCCTCCCATGTTCTTCAGAACTTGCCAGCCCCGCAAAGTTCCCCGTGAGTTGGCTCCAGGTGTAGTGCAATCCAGCCATCCAGTTGTTGGAGAACCTCTTGTCAAAACCGAGATCCACAGAATAGTAGTTGCGTTGGGCTTTCGGACACGTAACTCCCACTGGCACCAAGGCTGCAGGATCAATCGCTGCCTGTTCGGCATAAATATCGTTGATCCAGTCAGATCCGGGATTTCCGTTGTAGTACTGCTCGCCTGCAGGTGTCTGGACGCCAATATCTTCAATCGCCCAGAGAATTCGGTTATGCAGAAATCGAGCCGTTACGGAAACATCCTGAAACAATTGATGCTGAACACCCAGAGAGAATTCGGCCTTGCTGTAGGGCTTCATAGCCTGCGACCCTGAACTCGGTTGTGTGGTGTCATAGGAAGGAATTCTCCAGTCAAGGGTCTCAATATAGAAAGGCTCAATATCTGGGTCGAGGGACGGATGATCCCTCTCGCCAATCTCCCAATCAGCAACGACTGAAGCGGGGATAAGGTAATAATGAGCCAGCCACTTGAAACCCCCATAAGAGCCTTCCGCCATATCGAGCTTCATCACGTCGTAATAAATTCCGGCGCTTCCAAAGACCTTCAACGTGGCATCTCCAAAAACATCATAGGCAAAACCAAAACGAGGAGCCAGTTTGTCGATAAAATCGAACGCAATGGGCGGCTCTAAAAACTCAGGATTATCTATTGCGGCTTGGGAAGTCGGGTCCACAAATGATGGGATGTCTTCCTGTTCTGCTCGAACACCAAAGTTCAAAGTCAACTTATTGCCGATTGTCCAGCTATCCTGCAGATAAAGTGCAATTCGGTTGCTGGAAATAGCGGCAATAGTGCCCAGCGGATCATAGGCAGCCATGTAACCATAATCATTTGTTTGACCCCGGAACGTATCCCCAATTGGGATATCGTAGCTGGCAGATTGATAAGGTTCCAGCCACCAGAAATACCAGGAATCATACGGAGCCGCGTCAAAGACATCCTGGGTAATCCTGACCCATTGAATGCCAGCTTTCCACATATGCTCACCGGCAAGATCAACATACCATGTCGCATCCACAGCAGCCGTGTATTTGAGCTGAATATCTCTTTGGAGCTCATAACGGTCACCGCTCGGATAATTGTACCAGTACTGAGGTCTTTCCATTGCCGCAGGCACTCCGGGAACGCCGACATTGGTCCTGTAGAAATAGTAACGCTCTCCTGGAGGTCCCACGATGTTCCGTACGTTGGTGCGGAAGATGCCTCCAAAAGCGCTCAAGAACATATTGTCGCTGAAGATGTAATCGCCTCGAAGAGCGGCTGTCCAACCAGGCCAATTGTAACCCGCGCCTGCCCAGTTGTAGTCAGGATTACTCGTCCCTGCGAGACTGGGAAGTGCTCCCCTGCGTCGATTTGTGTCTGTGCTCCAGCTTGCATGCATACGGAGTTTACGCAAAGGCTGCGCTGAAAATTTTATGTTGGCGTTGTGCCACTGTCGGGACTCTGTGAACGTTTTCGTTATGTCTTCATCAGGAAGGAAGAAAGTTTCTCTTACAGTTGTCTCAAATCTGGGGAGGTAACTTCCAAAGAACCACAGCTTATCCTTAATCAAATAACCACCCAAGGCAAGACCGAGTTCAAACCTATCCCAGTTATCTTCCGGGTAGGTAATGTACTCATACCTTGTCGCATCATAAGGCGCGATCCTTAGAGATGGCCTGGGCTCTCCATCGAGGGAGCTGGATTCATAGTAAAGCAATGTTTCCCCGTGATATTCATTTCCGCCGCTTCGAGTGACAACATTGATAACTCCTCCCATGGACCCTCCGTATTGGGCCTCGTATCCGCTGGACTTCACCTGAACTTCTTCAACGAACTCAAACATAATATTCTGTCCGGACACCCCATTGTACATGGTCGTTGTGTCCACACCATCAACAAAGAACACGTTCTCTGAACTGCTGGCTCCATCAAAGGATATCCCTACAAGCTCGCTTTCTTCGTTGACTCCTGAAGCAATGGTGATGACCGAAGAGAAATCTCTGCCTTTGGGGAGCTTGGTGAACATCTCTCTCGAGATTGAATAGGTTGATGCACTCGTTCTGATATCGACAATCGGAGATTCACCAACCACAGTGATTTCCTCCTCAACGGTGACTGGTCTTAACTCGACGTCCAGCCGAATAGACTGTCCTAACCGAATGACAACATCTTCCATATTCACAGTAGCAAAACCGGGCAATTTGAACGTGACGGTGTAGGTTCCTACGGGTAATTTCGTCAGCAGAAAACGACCTGTCTCATCAGTTTCTACCATCCCTATCCCCATCAACTTAGGGCTTCTCGCTTCAACCGTGACTCCAGGAAGGGGTTCTCCTGTGTCGTCAAGGACGACTCCGATTAACTGTCCTGTCTGTTCCTGAGCAAATGATAATCCCGCCGTGAGTAGAAGGAATGCTGCTAACACGATAAAGCTTTTTTTCATTAATCCCTCCTTATTCCCTTTCCATCGGGAATGAACCTAATTAAACCTGGAGTGATAAATATTCCACTCCTCCCTTACCCATATAATTGATTTATCCTGATTCTCACCCCCTTTTTTTGGGTGCAGGGAATGTAACAAGTTCAACCTGGGCGGATACTCTTTCACTTTCCCCTTACCCGTATGATTGATTTATCCTGATCCTTGTCCCCTTATTTTGTTTTTTCCTTTTGCCAGAACCGCTGACTGCATTTATAATTTGTGCAAGATTCGTGCCAATGATTCATTTTTTATTTCTTTTTTTATCAATAAGTTAAAATTTAAACGCCGTTCGTAAAATCCAATTTATTGGAATCAATCCAATATTTTGTATCAACCGAGATGTTTTTGAGGGCCTTCAGAACGGCCTTCTTGAGCTCAGGATTGATCTTGACTCCCTTTGTTTCGGCCAGGTTCAGATAATCTAAGGCCTTTAGGTACTCTCCCGCCATGTAATACAAACTGGCAAGATTATTGTACGCATTCCCGTGTTGAGGATCTAATTTAATCGCCTTTTGATATTGATCGCTCGCCTCCCTGTATCTTTTCACCTTGAAGAAGATATTTCCGTGGAAATAATAATAGTCTGCTGGGATTTCCTCTTCCTTTTGTACAGTAGGTAGAGGCCTGCTCAATCGGCTCTCGATATCGCTGAGCAATCCGTTCAATCTCCCGATTTCAGCCTGAACCTGCGACTGCTCTCTCCTATCTGTTGTCCTGGACAGCCTTTCTTTAAGATTCTCCAGAGTTTCCTGGATTTCCCTTTTTCTATCCTGGAGTCGAATCATGTACAGCTGTTCACGGTTGATTTTTAATTTAATAATATATATGTAATTTTCTTTCGCCTTTTCTATGTAACCTAGAGAATTGACAAAATCTCCCCGCCTGTAGGAAAGGCGAGATAAAAAGAAATAGGCATCCGGGTGCTCAGGCATTTTCTCCAGGCATTTTTTCAACTCTCTCTCTGCCTTTTTGTAATTCCCCTTAAAAAAATGGCTTTTCCCTTTTTCAAATATGCTGTTAGCTATTTTATATCGTTGAAGAAGAAGGTGTTCCTCTCGAGTATAATCTTCCTGACTCAAAATCAAAGCGGACCCCAGCAATGAAATTAATACGACCAAATAAAGGGCTCTGTTTCCCCTTTTCTTCCTCATTTTTTGCTGATTTAAAGGAGAGTTACCGGTTCTCTTCTCTCTGGTTTGCCTTCATTTTATTTTTTTTAATTCTGAACAGTCAACCCTTTTTTAAAAATAATTTGGATATAAGTTTGACATTTCCTTATCGGATGTATAAATTTTAAACGTTAAGTTTTTCAGGAGGGAAAGATGGGGAGAAATGCAAGAACATTCTTTACTGCTATTGTTTTGATTACTTTCTTAGGCAGCCCGGGGATTTATGCTTTACAGGAAAACGTCGAAGATATCCTCAACAAAAGCCCTCAAACTGTTGTCTCCATCACGGTCTACGATTCCAATAAAAAAGAACTTGCTCAAGGGAGAGGAGTTATCGTATCCCCGAATGGACTTGTCCTGACCAATTATCATCTCATATGCCAAGGGTATTCAGCTAAGGCGCTCCTTGCTGCAAGCGAAAAAACCAGAAAAAAAGTGGATTGGGAAAATGTATTTTACCCTGGTTTTGAACGGGCGAGGGCCAGTCGACCAGAAAAGAAAAAACAAAAAGGAAAATGGGTTGCTGTCGAAGGAATTGTGGGTATAGATAAGAATCTGGATTTTGCCCTGCTTAAGTTAGAAAAAAAAGGCTATTTATCTTCGCAACTCTTAACATCCGACCATTTTGAAATCGGAGATAACGCTCTTGTGGTTATCGATGATGAATCTATCACTGAAGGAACAATCACTGGATTAAAAGATTTGATGGGGACGAAAAAAATTGCGCAAATCAACCTTCCCCTTTTGCCTGAGATGAGTGGGTCCCCATTATTCAATTCTAAAGGAGAAGTCACGGGCATTGCGTCATATATTACTGATAAATCTATCCTGATCCTTCCCGCTAGCTATGCCCTTCCACTGATTAAAGAGGGAAAAGCAACTCCTCTATCAAAGCATTCCCATGAAGACTACTTCACAACCAGTGAAGGCCTTTATCTTAAGGGAATGGCCTTTTCCATAATGCAGGATTACAATAGAGCTTTAAGACTTATTGAAGAATCACTAAGAATAAATCCAAAAAATCCCAATGCGTACTCCCAGCTCGGCTTTTTGTTGAGCAAACTGAATCGCCATGAACAAGCTGTCGATGCCTACAAAGAAGCTGTCAGTTTGAATCCAGAGGACTATAAATCTTTCTTTGGATTAGGATTTGCCTATATAAGAATCAATGAATATCAAAAAGCAGTCGCTCCTCTCATTCAATGCACAACTATCAATTCTAATTTTCCAGATGCCTTCTACAGACTCGGACTCACTTATGAAACTCTGGGTCAATTGGAGAAAGCCGCAGTCGCTTATCAGCAGTTTATTGAAATCAATCCTGGTCCTGTCTGGACAGGACTCAACCAATTGGGAGCTGTCTATGTCAAAATGAGTCAGTACGATCAAGCTATTTTGGCCTTCCAAGAAGTGCTCCAATCAAATCCTACAGATCTTAAGGCTATATATAATCTTGCTTATGCCTATGATATGTCTGGACAGTATGACTTGGCCGCCCCTCTCTACAGAAAGCTGATCAGCCTTAATCCCAAGGATGCGCGATCTTACAATGAGCTTCTTTTTCGACTCTTTGACAAAGCGGGACAGTACGAAAAGGCGATCGAGATAGGTCAAGAAATCATCAGGCAATCTTCAGACAATCCTAACGATTACTATAACTTAGGTATAATATACTATAAAAAGGAAGACTATGAAACCGCCATGGAGGCTTACAAAAAGGCCCTTTCACTCAACCCGAATTTCGATCCAGCCTATTACAACATCGGGCTTGTGCGCTTCAAACAGAAAGAATATCTTAAGGCTGTTGAGGCATTCCTCAAGTTTATTGAATTCAAACCTGACAATCCAGATGCGCACTACAACATCGGCGCTGGCTATCTCCAGATAAAAAAATATGATGAAGCCATAGAATTTCTCCAGCGAACCATTAAACTCAAACCTGATTATGCCCTCGCTCACTACAACCTGGCTATTGCTTATTATGTTGTCGGTGACCGGTTTAGTGCTAACGAAGAATACAAAACACTGAAGACTCTCAACCTGGAACTTGCAGAAAAGTTAAGTAAGATAATCCATAAATGATAGAAACCGGATGAAAAGCAGAATCAGCGCGATTTTCATGTGATTCCCCCTGTTAAGAGTCGATCTCAGTCCAAACTTTGGTTTTCAAACCATCCTGAATTTAGATAGAGGCTCTTTGCGGCTCCTTCATATTCCTGAATATCTTTTCAATTTCACCAGCTTTTGCAAAAAGGGGACAGGCTACTTTTTTAGGGGACTGTCCCTTTCAGTCCTTATATTCAGTTGGGATAGGGACTGTCCCCCTTCTTTAAAAAGCAGCCTCTCCCCTCTTTTAGGGGACGACGTCTGTGTACTTGGTCAAAAAAGCAGAGCGATCATATATCTGCTGGAGGGTTATCCCGTTTTTTTGGAGCCCGTTGAAAATGTCAGAAATCCTCGACTGGACAATTCCAACATGAAGTCTCATGAGCTGGCAGTACTGGAGCGTCCTCTCTTTTGATCCGGCAAGAACCTGCACCGGACACCGGCCCCCACAGTAGAAATGGACACCGCATCGAAAACAGCCCAGCTGCTTTTTATATTCGACCAGGGAAGTCAAGTCGTACTCCTTTATGTTGAGTCTGCCGTTTTTATCCAGTTCCCCGACCGAATGGGAGGACGGAAGGTCTGCACAGGGATAAACCTTGCCTGAGACAATATCATAATTTTTGGCCAGTTCTACCGCACAAGCTGTGTGGCCGCGCTCTTTCCCGGTCAGAAGAAACAGGATGAGTTCGTTGACATGGGCGACAGGGAGTATCTCTCCCCTGGAGATGTGCTTGACATAAAAGTCCATTATTTTCTCCAAATCCTGGCCATATATTTTTACGAAATTTGGAAAATCCTGGAAGGGTTCACGGTCCTCAGCCCAATGCCAGAAAAAATGGTTCACCAATCCCTCCTGGTACATCCTCATAAATTCCTCGAAGCAGTTGTATAACGACTGCTCTTCCCGGATCGTGGACCAGTGCAGAATATTTCCTTTATAGAATGAAGAGAGTTCCTTGAGGTTATCCTTGATTCTGCCTAACTGTGTTCCCTTTCGTACCCGATTATGCTGCTCCTCGTCTCCGTCAATCGAGACCGAATAAAGCCACAAGTCTTTCACAAACTCTGGATACGCGGACATGGCTTCGATGAAAAATTCTCCGCTCGTGTACACCATGAACATGTATCGATCGGCCTTATCAGATTCCTTCAAAATCTTCCATGTGGCTGCCATTTTCTCTTGGGCAAGAAACGGTTCCCCTCCGTAGAAACATACAGTGATTTTCTGTTCAGGATGCTGCTCGGCTAACTCGTTAATGATGAACGCATCCCGTTCAGGTTCCGCATCCTGTGATGTGACGACCTCATTCCGGGGATTATCGTTTCCCAAAGTCACAGCGCTGTTCACACATCCCTTGCACTGTGCATAACAGCGCCCGGTGACGGTCAGATGGATCATGAAGCTGTCATCTTCCCGGAGGTTGTCTCCAGACAGAAGACTCTCGCCCTTCTTTTGGACAGCATCTAACCTCGAGAGGTCTCCCCACCCGGCATATTCAACTCCGGAATCAGATTGAGTGGCCGATGTCTCCGTTTTCTTACTCATATCCTTAATTATCTACGACATGAACTTTCGAGTGGATAAGATTACTTTATTCCAGACTTCCCTAATGTATACTACACAGAACTTTTGAGTCAACGATGACGCACAACAACTCATGAGTGAACACATGTTTCATCAATCCACATGCGATAAGAAATCAGGAATAAAGAATAAATGATTGAAGAATTGAGTATGGCGTGATCCTCAGGAAGCTTTGATCGAACCTTATTTTATCTCAGGACTTTTGGTGGCTTCGATATGCTCCCGGAGGGCATCAATGTGATCTTGAGGCGTATCGACAAATTCAATCCCCAGCTCGAACAGTTCGTCGGCATAACGGCTTTTAATCCAGCGAACCTTTCCAAAGGCGCTGATCAGTTTGTGCGGCTTTTCTAAAGTCAGCTCAATCTTCAAGGTCGAATTGATCGGCAAAAACGTGTTGGCCAGGATCCTGAGACCAGTCGAAGAGATATCCTTTGTGAGATGATAGCTTATTTTTTTATCCGGTGTAAACGTCTCCGCGGGCACAAGTTTGATCGTGACTTGAGCCTCTTCTTTGACGCGTTTTGCTCGTCGTTGCTCGGTCATGCTTGATTCATCCTCTCTTTGAGTCTGTTAGGGCACCTTCCTTTGTCTGGAAGATTTTACATCGAGTTGAGGATAGAAGTCTGATTTTTTATTTGTCTCCACCTGCCCTCGCTCCTCTCTCTTTTCTCCCTTAGCGTGAATCCCAACAGTTCACTCAGCTTCCCGAAGGACATCTTATAGCACAGAAAAAAAATGATGTCAAAGACAAAAAGGAGATTTTGTCAGCGCAAGAATGAGATTTTATTTATCATTCACATCCGGAAATAAATCAAAAAGCTATTGCTTCGCCAATGTTTTCCGAATTATTCTCATGAGGCTTTTTAGAAAATCCAGGGCAGCACACAACGTAAACACGACCAGTGCGAAAACTCCTATCCCTCTGATAACGGAATTCACAAAATCCAAATCCGTACCCTGAATTCCAGCGTAAGCATTCTCTATTGGATTGTTGAAAATAATCCACACGAGCACGAGATAAAACGCATTTATGCCCAGAGGCACCCACTCAGATTGAGTAAAAAAACGGAAAATGTAACCTGTAATTTCACAGGCAATAATGGTTATCACGAACAGTGAGTACCACTTTGAAGCTTCCGGATTGAGTAAAGATTCAGGGGATTTAAAATCCAGTGATACGAAAAACAGAGTATGAAATCTGAGATAAGCAAAAATAACCAGGCTGAAACCTATCAGCGTCAAGGCTAAATTAATGATTTTAGGCTGTTGGCGTTCTTTTTCAGGAACCGGAGGCGCGGACATTTTCAACCTCGGCCAGGGCAACGTTATGTCCTTTTTGCTCTGTGTCACTAAATAGAGAAAAAGACCAACCAGTCCAAAGTCGTACACAAGTGCCATAGGCAGATAAGATATCAACTCGATGAATCCCATTTCGGGTATGAAGAAGAAAGGAAATATCATTATGCTACTCCAGTTAAAAATAACCGAGAGTGCGGTGAGCCCAAAATGGAATGTAAACAGTATTACAGTGTACAGAAATAGGTACTTTTTCAGAGATGGGGCTATGATCTGAAATCCCTCGAGATACTGCTCAGCTACTTTTTTCGGGCTGCCGTAACGGTCGATGACTTTTCCCAGAGATTTTTCAGTGAGCTCTCCAAATTCCTGTTCGGCTTTTTCGAGAATGTGGCTCTTGATCTCGGACAAGATCTCTTTTTTTCCTTCTTTGACCACAAGATAGTGGTCGATCTCTTCAAGGTAGTCTTCCAGTTTCTTATGCATTTTTATTCTCCTCAAATAAGTGATTTAAGATATCATTCTGGTCTTTCCATATTTTGAGCAGCTCTCTCCTCACATCCTGCCCCTTTTTCGAGATTATATAGAACTTTTTGGGCCTGTCTTGACTGACATCCCATTCACTCTGGATTAGCTCTTTTTTTTCGAGCCTCCTTAAGAGTGGATAAAGTGTGTTTTCTTCGACTCTATACCCTATTCGTTCAAGGTGTTTCAGCATCATATAACCGTACATGGATCTTTCGAGAAGCACCAAAACCAGCACCTGCAAAAATCCGCGGTTCATTTCGGATTCAAATTTACTGGCCTCGTCAGTCACGCGGCACCTCCTTACTTATGATCAACGCCTTATACTGTATATATCAATTATACTATATATTATAAATATACTGTGTATCACACAGTTTGTCAAGTGTTCTTTTAAAAAAAGTGCTGCATCGGAAAAATCAAGAAGGAAATTTTTAAATAATGGAACCCAAATTATTGAAAATGGGAACAAAATACTCTTAATTCAATTTAAGAAGAAAAAAGGGCCTGTCTCGCTTTATTCGCTATCTCCGGTAGAGGTAAACTTCATGCAGCTCTTCATCATCTTCGACCTTAACGGAGACATGTTCCATCTCTTTCTCTTCCCACCCGGGGACAGGGTAATTGTGGCTCACGACTCGAGTGCCGGGTTGGAGAAACCTGTCGAACAGCGGTCGAAGCAGTTCATTGGATTCTGACAGGAGATAAATGGCGATGACAGTCGCTTCTGAGAAATCCATCTTGAATACATCCTTTCTCCGGAATTCGACGAGATTCTCGACACCCGCCTCCTTAGCGGCGGCATTGGCTTCCTCGATCCTCTGCGGATCGATATCGATCCCGATTCCTCTGGCACCATATTTCTTCGCTGCCAGAATAACGATCCGCCCATCGCCGCAACCCAAATCATAAAGGATATCGTTCGCGTTCACTTTAGCCATTTCCAGCATCTTTTCCACGACGGCCATCGGCGTAGGCACAAAAGGCGCCAGGTCCGGGGCATCGGCACTTCCGTGAGAGCCCTCGTAGAGCTCCAGCTCATCATTCTCGTCGTAGCGGAAAGAATACGGCATTCCAACATCCAGACGGTAGGAAATGGTCTTGGTGCCCCGCTGAAAGCTTATGTCCATACTCTGACTGCCTGGGAACCTGTCGATATCCCCCATATGTATGGTCATCCTCACCGGATCAGATACAGAATCTGAAGGTTTAATCGTGTAGCGGAGGGTTTCATGCGTGACGTTGCGTATGGTGATCTCATCCTGTTTCTCGACTTGCGCAGAGATATCCGGATTCAGTCTCGTATTCATCCCCTGAGTGCTCGGTCCCACCACTAAAAACCAGGCGGCAAGAATCAATCCGATAAAAGTGATGATGGATGCGAATACGGCTCTTTTAGGCATGGGCGTTCTCCCCGGCATTCTGACTCATCCACAAAAACATCTCTCCTGGAGTTCTCATGATCGTATCCCTGAGTTAAACATAAGACTTTTCACGATTTTTCATTATGACAAATATCCCGCCAATTTAAAATAGAGAACTGAAAGCTATTTTCGCTCCAATCCCATTTTAAGCTCCGGTCCTTCACCATTCTTTATTTTCATCCGCGAATTGAATTGGATTCGTCCTGGAAAAAAGGTATTATTGACCAAGCCATGCAGAAAATCAAAAAAAACTCCGGCGAACAACTCGTTCGCCAGCTCGGCTTCTTCGACTCGACCATGGTCATGGTCGGCATCGTTATCGGCTCGGGTATCTTTCTCACCACCGGGATCATGGCCAAATACATCCCGTCAGCAGGCCTGATACTCCTGGCCTGGGTCGTGGGAGGACTGCTGACTCTTGCCGGAGCCCTCACTTATGCCGAGCTGGGTGCCGCTTATCCGGAGGCCGGTGGACAGTATGTCTATCTCCGGGAGGCCTACGGCAACATGGCCGCTTTTCTGTTCGGATGGATCTTTTTTCTCGTTTACATGACCGGAGGAATCGCTGGACTAGCACTGGCTTTCGCCGAATATTTCGGGTATTTTTACCCGGGATTTTCGATAGACAATACCCTCTTTTCGCAGACTTTTCATGTATTTGGGCATCCCCTCACTTATTCGCTTTCCGCGGGCCAGCTCGTCGGAGTTGTTGTCATCCTCCTGCTGTCTCTCTTTAACTTTATCGGGGTCGGACTCGGGAAATCTATCCAAAACACCTTCACTGTTCTCAAAATCGGGATACTCGTTGCTATTATAGGTTTGGGATTCATTATCGGAAAGGGAACGGCTATCAATCTGACCATGAAACCTTCCGGTTGGAGTTTCGGCCAGATGATCATCGGATTTGGAGTGGCCCTTGTTGCGATCACATGGGCTTTCGACGGATGGAACAACGTGAATTTTGTGGCCGGTGAAATCAGAAAACCCAGCCGCAATCTTCCCTTGGCACTGATCATCGGCACTCTAGGCGTAACCGTACTCTATGTCCTCACAAACTATATGTATCTTTACGCCCTTCCGATCCCTGAGATCTTGGGAGTGGAAAGAATCGCTGAAAAAGCAAGTTCTGCCCTCTTCGGAGCGTCCGCTGGAGCGCTCATTTCTGCAGCCGTCATTATATCCACCTTCGGCTCGCTGAATGGCTCGATATTGGCCGGTCCGCGTGTGTACTATGCCATGGCGAAAGACGGGCTCTTTTTCCGAAGGGTCTCCCGGGTTCATCCCCGCTTCCGGACTCCTGGCTTTGCCGTGCTCATCCAGGCGGTCTGGGCATCCCTGCTCACTCTTGTCGGGACTTTCGAACAGATCTTCACTTTCGCCATGTTCATGGCCATCGTCTTCTGGATCGCAGCCACAGCATCTGTATTTACACTGAGGAAAAAACATCCTGACCTTTCCCGGCCGTATAAAACCTGGGGTTACCCTGTTGTTCCTGCGATTTTCATCGTGGCTTCACTGGGAATTCTTCTCAACACGCTCCTGGAGAAACCTGTCGAGGCCCTGGCCGGCATTATTTTTACCGCCTTGGGAATTCCGGTGTATTTTTACTGGAAAAGAAAAAAAATATAAAAAAGGAGGTTTGTCATGAGAAAAAAATGGGTGAAGGGTTTTATGATTCTGATGCTGGCCACACTGGTGCTTTATGCAGAAGAAGAAAATGTGTTTGATGGGCTCTATCTCAACCTCGGAAACCTGTTCCGCCTGTCCCATGCCAAGAGCCGCTCCATCAGCCCCGAGAACTTCACCGGAGAAAAGGGCAAGGGTGGAATGTCTATCGATGGTCCTGCCATGAAAGCTGCACGGGACCTGGGCCAGGGCTGGAAGGTCTCTCCGTATGTCATCATCAAACCCAAGGAGACGTTCGTGATGGCGGAGATTAAAGGCCCGGGAGCCATCCAGCAGATCTGGATGACGCCGGCCGGCAACTGGCGGTTCTCGATTCTCCGATTCTACTGGGACGGAGAAAAGGAACCCTCCGTAGAAGTCCCTGTGGGGGATTTCTTTGCCTGTGGCTGGGGAAAATTCGCTCAGGTCTCCTCCCTCCCCGTGTGCGTAAATCCCGGAAGCGGCTTCAACTGTTACTGGGTGATGCCCTTCCGAAAATCCTGCAAAATCACGATGGAGAACCTGGACGAGAAAAACATGACTCTCTACTATCAGGTCAACTACACTCTGACCGATATACCCGATGATGCGGCTTATCTTCATGCCCAGTTCCGGCGGACCAATCCCCTTCCCTACAAGTCCGACTACACGATCGTGGACGGGATCAAAGGATGGGGGCACTTTGTCGGGACCACCATGTGCTGGGGTGCGAACAACACCGGCTGGTGGGGCGAAGGCGAGATCAAATTCTTCATCGATGGGGACAAGAAGTTCCCCACCATCTGCGGCACCGGGACTGAAGACTATTTCTGCGGCTCGTATGGATTCACTGTGGGAGGAAAATACAGAGAATACACGACTCCCTATGCGGGCATGCCTCAGGTGATCCTCCCGGATGGACAGTGGCAGTCCCAGCAGCGTTTCGGGCTCTACCGCTGGCACATCATGGACCCGGTGCGTTTTGAAAAGGACCTAAGGATCACCATCCAGGCTCTGGGCTGGCGCTCCGGAGGGAGATATCTGCCTCTTCAGGATGACATCTCGTCAGTGGCGTTCTGGTACCAGAAGGAACCCCATGCGCGGTTTCCGAAGCTCCCGGATAAGGATGAGCTAGAGATCATTTAATTTCTCTCTGTTTTCATTCCGTTTTGGGATCTCAAACAGACTTGCATTCTATTTTTAACAAAAATTGAGTGACCTACAGATGAAAGCTTATTCTCGGAAAAACGGCTTCTTAGAATTGAACAAAAAGGAACCGATTCCTTAAGAACCTGAAAAAAATCAGTCAGGTTGACATTTTACAGTTCTTCTAAAACAGCAATGTGAAGAAACCTGTTATCCTGTCTCCTTTACTTATTCCAGTCGGAACACTCACATTTGTCCAGTATTCCAAACTCAATTTAACATTTTGGCTCAAATAGTAGCTGAAATTCAATGTTAAATCTGTGTAAGTATCCACGCCGTCATTGAGTTCATAATTTTCCACTCGGACGAGCGGCACAAAAGACGGACTCTGTTTTTTATCGTAAAATACCCAAAATAATTCTCCATAGAGGGAGTTATTTTTTTCATCGACTCCCGTTCCCAGAGCCAGTTCATCATTGGCAAAAAGATAAACAAAAAAGAGGTTGAAAGAATTTCCTATTTCCGCCTGAAGGTCGAATCCAAAGCGATTGAAATCAAGCCCGGCATCTCCTCTGCCTCCTTGCTTGCCGAATACACCAAATCCACCAACCGATATGTTTGATTCGGTATCTCCAAATTGGGGCTTAAACTCTAATGCGGCTCTGGCGCTGATATCTTCTCCGCCTTCTCCTTCTGGATCACCCGTGTCACGATGATAACCGACACTGTAATAAATGCCGGTTGTTTTCCCGTATACTGAAATAAACTGGCTGGCACTTCTCAGCCTCACTCCGCTGCTGTAAGAACTCGTGACATTGAGGGGAGCTTTATGGGCGCGAGTCATTCTTCTCCCCCAATCCACTAAAGTATCGTAGGGATCGTTCCAGAAATAAGGGCTGTATCCGACAGAAACATTCAGATACGGAGAGATGTGAAATCCGAGAACTCCCATTTCCAATCCCGGGCTAAAATCATTTTCGTCCTCGGCTTCTATTTCCGCCCAAAATGAAATATTTTTAAAAACATTTCCTCCGATCATGATTTCGACTTCATGGAGTCCTCTCGTCTTCGGATCGCCAGTATTTCTCTTGTCATACCCATAACCTTTGACCAAAACAGCAAGAGGGAAGCTCTTTTCTAAGACAAGATCGTCTGCAATTTTTTCTTCTTGAGGGATGTCTTCATCTTCAAGCCTGTATCCCCTGGCTTTATAATCCCGTCCAAAATCATTCAGCTTGGGAAAAGCCGTATGACAATCCGTGCAGCTCAAACTGTGCTTTTTGGCAAAGGGAGGTATTGCGTGAGCTGTTTGAGTTAAAGAAGCGAAGACAAAAAAACTCAAAATACCTGCGAGAGTGAATTTCCAAATGGTTTTCATAGTATCTCCTTCATATCCTTTTCTTACCCTGACCATGGGTTGAATACAGAGTAAATAACCATGAATGAAATAACAACGGGTGAAGAATCGGAGTTTAATGGGGGGGAAAAACACCCATTTTGGAGGGAGACAAGTCGCTATTCAAAGCTCGTTGAGAAATGAGCTTAAATTAATTCCATTATTGGCTATTCCAAGTTTAGATCTTATTCTTTTTCGGTGCCATTCCACTGTCTGACGTGAAATGTTTAAAAGATTAGCTATATCTTTGCTCGTGTAAGCCGCCTTGATCAAATTACAAACTTCGATCTGTCTCGGAGTGAGCTTAATGTTCCCATTGGTTAGAGTAATCCCATAGGAGGAAGTGATATCCTTCAGGTGATGCATGAGCAAATGGGCATATCTTTCACTGTCTTTTTCTTTTTTCATCTTTTCCAAAATGGGAACGACTATCCTTTCAATATTCACTTTGATATCCTCTTTCATCTTATTCCTGTCGATGTCAATCTGAGCAATGATTTCCTGAAGAGCTATGTTTTTCCGGCCAATGTCTTTAGTCCGCTCCTTTACCTTTTGTTCCAGATTCCTTTTGGCATTTTGTAATATCTTCTCTGTTTTTTTCTGCTGCGTTATATCTTTAACGGTATGGGCCAGAGCGACAATCTCGTTGTTCTCATCAAATATGGGCGAGGCCGTGGTCATATAAACCAATCCATGATCTTGTATTTCCCCGGTTCCACTCGTCCGGGTTTCCAGGGCTTTTTTGCACGGACATCCCTCAATCGGAGAATCAAGGCCATGGATGACTTGGTAACATTTCTTGCCGATCAACTCCTCGGGCTTTTTTCCGATATTCTCATAACCAGCTTTGTTTATTTCCAATATCTCGAAATTAGCCGATATCAACGCAATGATATCGAGGGCGGCGTCGAATGTCTCCTGCCATCCCGGATGAGACCCATCTTTCTTTTTTCTTAGATTTTTTAGCTTATCGTTAGTTTTTTGTTTATCTTTTCGGGCCTTGCAATTCTCATTTTCTGACTTTTTCAACTCATCTTTAAGCGTATCTTTCGTCTTGATCTGGTCTTTCATGTTAGAATTGCGTATGCGTGTAATACATAAACGAATTTTTCTTTGGCTGACCCATTCCCACTTTTCTCATCCGAGCCATTCACCTCTAAGATATCCAATTTATCTTATAGGTATAATAGAGTATATTAATCCAAAGACTGCCATGTGTCAATTCAAAATTCTCAGTATTTATACTTGTTGCCGTGGATCATCCGGATGCCGAATACCGATGCAATGTAACTTCCTTCTGAGGCCTGAAAGCGCACAATAACTTTCTTTTTCCCCCTGACAAGATTCGCATCGATAGGATACTCGACATCAAAAAAGCGCGGGGGGCTGCTTCGGGTCACTTCCTGATGGCCGATACATTGACCTTCCACAAGGATGTCGAATGAGGCTTCGCCTCTCCCCCGCTCACCGCTGTAGTAGGTCACGACCAGAATCATCGGATGGTCCGGCTCTACGGGCAGGTCAAAGGTGAACCAGCTTCTCCCCCTTCGTCCTGCACGACCCCTCACCCATGTGGGCCAGGAATCTTTTGGGCTCTGAAAGTTAAAATCCTGTTCCGATTGAGTTTCCCCAGGCTGGGCATAGGCCACAGTGGCTTTTTCGAGCTTGCGCAGCCTTTCTTGTTCAGCGACATACTCTGCTTTTTTCTTCTTCCAATCGGAATTGGTCAACAGGTCGAAATAGACAGCATAGGTGCGCCTGTGCAAACGGTAGAACGGCACCAGATCCACTTCGACATCGAGGCCGGCTCCGAGACTGTCTCTCCCAACTTCAGTGACCCGAAAATGTCCAGTTTCGCCGGGAACAGGTTTGACCCACTGGTTTACCGACTGCTCTGCAGCGACGAACACCGGAATTGTCGGCGGTTTGTACTCAACATCTCTTCTGCGCCCTCTTTCTCTCTCGGGTCCCAAATCCGCAGCTAGCACCAGAGGCCCCCACATTATCGCCGCGATCTGCGGGTTATCGGGCACAGGTTCCAGACGAAGCGCCTTGGGCAGGACAAGCTCGACTGTGTCTCCGGTTTTCCAATTTCGTTTGAGTTCCACGTACGTCCCGGAATCATCCACGCTCTTTCGACCAGGGACTGGACGGCCCGACTCAGGAACATCCCGAAAGGGATTAATCAGGTCTTCAGAGACAGCTCCGCTATTGACCTTAACGGAAAATCCGTCGCCGGCCCAGTCAGGACGGCGTAAAGCCAATGTGAATTCTTTAGGGGACTGGAGAGTCATTTTGATGGTCACTGACTCTCCTTCCGGGAAATCCGTGTCCATTTTCAGTTTGACGCCCGCCGCGGTCCAATCTGCTGTGGACGGTGCATACAGGTTCACCCAGAGCGTGTCACCAGATTCATAGTAGATCCCGTCTCCATGCAGACCATGGCTTTCCATGCCCGAACCGACGCAGCAGGTGAAGCTGCGGAACATATTTTGATATTCATGCTGAACGCCTCTTCCCACCGGCACCATGTAACAGGTCCGGCCGTCCTCAGGATCGATCGAGGCCAAAATATGGTTAAAAAGGGCCCGTTCATGAAAATCGGCGTAATGGGCATCGGGCCGGATGGCGAAAAGCCGACGGGTCAGTTTGAGCATGTTGTAGACATTGCATGTTTCGGCAACGCGTCCGTCCACACGGTCACTCAACTTGTCTGGGGCACCGAAATATTCGTCGTGGCCGTGGCCTCCAGTGGCATAGCTGTGGTGCTGAACGACTCGATCCCAGAAAAAGCTTGCCGCCATGATATCTCCCACATTGCCCGTGTACGCATACCGGTCGGCTGAGCCTATGAGCTTGGGCACCTGCGTGTTGCCGTGTTTGCCTTCGAGGATGTCCTGGTGACGTTTGAGAGGCTCGATGAAGTTGCGGTGTTCGAACTTGTAGGAAAGGTCCAACCAGCGTTTGTCCCCCGTATCCGCATACAGGTCGACCATAATCTCGTTCATTCCACCGAACTCGGTGTTCAGCATACGCTGGATCTGGCCTGCATCGAGTGGCGCGAGAATGCGTTCCGCCCATTCGGCGAACTTGACTTCGATTTCCAAAGCCTTCTTATTGCCCGTGTAGCGGTAGGCATCCCGGAGGCCGGCGTATGTTTTATGCAGGGTGTACCATGGGGACCACAGACCGTTCAGGTCAAAGCCTGCGGATTTGATTTTTCCCCGGGATACACGTTCCATAATCTCTCGTCCGTCGGTGCCTTCTCGGTCGATTATAGCGCCCAGATACCCATCGCCCCGCTTGTCTTGAACCTTTTTGAATTCGGAAACAATGTAATCTGCCCGCCGTTTGAATTCTTGATTTCCGGTTATCGCGTACATCAGGCTGATGGCGGAGAGATAATGCCCGGCAATGTGGCCCGTTAGCTGGCGGCCGCCCACAGAATCCCAGCCTCCGTAGCCCTCGGCCTTGGGTTTCAGGCCGGCGCGGATGCGGTAGCCGGCCAGCATGCGGTCAGGTTCCAGCTGAAGCAGGTATTCAGCGGTAACATCCTGGGCGCGTTTGAGAGGCCCTCCCGTCAAGCGGACTTTATCGAGAGGAAGCGGCCGTGCCTGGAGTGTTTTTTCCTCAAAAGCTCTCACAGTTGGACCTTGCGCTTCTGTGAAAGCCAAACAGTGAAAGATTAAAACCAGTGACAGGAAAAAAATAAAATTTGCTTTCATCTAATCCTTCCTTATAGTGGGGAATTCGGCAATGCGCAGGTTGGTGCACCCGTAGGGAATCAGGATGAGTTCCTCAAGGTCGCCCTTAACAGAAACAGGGCTAAGCGGGAGCTCACCCGCAGAGCCGTTGACCAGTTTCCAGGCATCGATCCTCATCCCCTTGATCTTTACGGAAACCGGAGCTCCTTCGGGTGAAAACGGCACGCCCCCGACCGGATGCTCCTCAAATTTCAGTGTATTCAGATCTTTTTCAGTCAGATCCAAAGCGTAATTCCAGGGCGTAGTCGGATAGACTTCCCAATCGGCATGCGGAAGTTCGCGATGAGGCTTACCGGCGTTAACCCTCTTCCACTCTTCTCCGATCTTCAGCGCATAGAGCAGAGGTCCTCGCTCCAAAGCGATGGCATTGTTATACCGGCGGGTCACCCGCGGCTTCATCGGAAATACCACATCAATCTCCGTTGTGCCGGTCCATTCCCTTCCCAGCACATGAAAGGAACCCGGTTTGGGAGCATAGCGGTTTTTTCCGATGGTGACGGATGCTTCTTCGGCCCATGCAGGAATGCGCAGATGAAGAGGAAACCGAACCGGCCTGTCGACACTCACCTTCAACTGGATATTCGGGCGAAACGGATAATCCGTGACAACCTCTACTGAAACCGGAACATCCTGTATATGTGTGGAGACAACATTCGGCGCGTAGGCCACGGCGGCCAGCCCCTCATCCTCTGTCTTCATCCAGAGATGAGCGGCGAATTTGGGCCATCCCTGGCTGAGGTTGGACGTGCAGCAGCCGTAATTGGGTTCCAAGCCAAAGATGTTGGACTCCGGGCCGTTGGTGGTCCAGAGTCGGTTCTCCCGGATGCTGCATTCGACCTGATTGACCTGCTGGTCATACTGGTGGGACCACATATCCGGGGAAAATGTGGCGGGCAGGGCATTATAGGTCACTTTTTCCAGGCGGTCGCCAAAAGCCGGATCCCCCAGGATAGACAGTAATACCTCCAGAGAAAACTGGTATTCCACGACCGCACAGAGCTCTGTGCCCTGGGAGGGATTCTTGCCCGCGAAGCATTCATCACCGCTGAATATTCCTGCAGCCTGACCGTGATAAAAGTCCTGTTTCTCGATCATCTCGTAGACCATATGCCTGTCATCCTCATCGCCTGTGAGACGCCACCACAGCGCGGGTGCCTTGACCGCCATGCCGTTATTGACCACATGACCCATGAAAGTCCACTTCCCTCTGGGGGTGATTCCCGTTAGCGGGAAACGCCGGAAAAAGGACTCCCAGTCGAATCCCTGCGCATGAAGCTTCACCGCGAGATCCAACAGCCAGTCCTCCTGGGTTTTTTCATAAAGCCAGTATATGCTGAGCAGGGATTCAAACCATCGGAATTTGCCCCAGTTAAAGAGCGGACGCCGGTCGATATGCCCATCCACCCATTTCAGCGTCTTCTCCACCACTTCGGGAATCCGCTCATCACCGGTGGCGTTATGATACTGGATCAACGGCTTGAGCACCAAGAAAATGGCCCAGAGGTCATATTTGGAGGGATCCTCAGCCGGCGCTATCCATCCGGATTCGTCCTGGTGGGTGATGATGTGATTCATGTGCTTTCTGATTCTGGTTATCAGTTTTTCATCCTCCAGAAGAAACGCGAGAGGCACGACACCGTCCAGCCAGTAGGGGGCTCTTTCCCATGCATCCGATTTCCCGCCGAACCAGGAACTGTCACTGATATCGGGCCAGAATTCATCCAGGTGCCCGCTGAGTCCGTCGGCCTGGATGCGGAGTTGATTTTTCAACCATCCCGCCGGTTTGATCGATCCCAGGGGGAGCGGAGTCAACTGGACCGGTTGAATTGACACATCAGCCTGAGACATCCCCAAATCCTCCTTCTTCTCTTGGCTTTGACAAGATTGAAAGGTGACAAACAAAATGACGAACAGAACCCAGGAGTAAATAATCAATCGTTTTCGCATCCTTCTTCCTCCCTAGATTTATGCCGTACTCAACACACTGTGCAGCACGTAGCATAAAATTTACACACGAAAGAGTCAAATGCAGATAATTTGACAATCGAACGCCTTTTTTCTACCATTTCCATGCGATTAAAAAAGGAATTTCCGAATGCGTTTTAAAAAGGGGAGGCTTTCATGAACAGCAAGCCATGGGTTTTATGTCTGGTTATCTGTGCCGTCGCTCTTTTATTATCTGGATCTGTGAAGGATACTGATTTATCAAAGCTCACAAAGGCCAAATTTACCCTCAACATCGGAGGAAAGACCTGCAAGTTTGTCGATGGAGGAACGGCCAGAATCAAGAATGGTGTATTGCATATTACACACCCTTCGTTGAAATCACAATCAAAGTCTAAACAAAAAACTATTATTAAGGTCCATTTCGCATCCCAAGCCAAAGCTGCAGAAGTGCCTTTCGGTTCTATTGAAATCACTATCCCGCGTCTGTCTGGTGAAAACAAGGAAAGACTCGTCAAACAGTACGAAGGTAAAATACGAGGGAAAAAGCCAACCGGTGCAGTTAGACTTACAAATAAGGCCGGCAATATGACAGCCCACTGGAATATTTTGGGCTGGCATATCGAGGACTTTGATTTGCCAACATTGAATTCCAAAGACAACAGCCAGTTGATACAGTATGTCGTGATACGAACCGAAAAAGTAGACCGAGAAAAATAATAATTTTAATCCAGACAGATTTTCTGACCATTGATCATGTTGAAAACGGCGGTCTTCTCATTTCCGGATACCCTGTCAGAAAATAATTAGGATTGAAGGGAGAAAGCCTCAAATATAAAGAAGCATTCTTTCTATTTTTAAAATTCTGTATTCTCTAAAACTTTTCTATTTCTTCTTTTTCACCGTGCGGTCTTCATAGGCAGGGCGTTGTGGCTTTGAAGGCCCCTGTTTCTCGATCATCCGGAGCACCTCATCCACCGCGCGCTGGAGCTGGGAATCGGTTCCTTTGGCCAGAAGGGCCGGGTCTTCCTTGACTTCGATATCGGGGTCAACCCCGTGGCCTTCCTTGAACCACTTGCCGTCCGGGTCGTACATGCGGAACGTCGGGACGGTCACAACACCGCCGTCTATGAGAGACGGAATTCCGCTCATTCCGATGAGTCCGCCCCAGGTGCGGGTCCCGATGAGCGGGCCGAGCCCGGCTTTGCGGAAGTAATCGGGAAAAGCATCTCCGCCCGAGCCGCTCCAGCCGTTGATGAGCATGGCTTTGGGCCCGAAATGCCCAATTGGGGGCCACTGCCAGTCTCTGCCGTCACGGACTGCCCAGAAAGCGAGAGCAGGTCTCTTCAGGAGTTCGATGAATCGGTCAGGGATCTGGCCGCCGCTGTTGAAACGCTCGTCCACAATCAGCCCGTCTTTGTGGAACTGGGCCGCGAACTGTCGCACGAGCATGTTCTGCCCACCGATGCTTGTGTCCTGCACATAGATGTATCCGATGCGTCCGCCTGACCGGTTTTCGACGTACCTGCGGTTCTCCTCGATCCAGGCGAGATGTCTGAGGCGTGTTTCTCCCCGAAGGGTCTCAACGATTACTTTCCAGGCGCCTTTTGCATTGGGCTTGGAGTTAACCGTGAGTTCGACGGTCTTTCCAGCCAGTCCCTGGAAGGCCGCCCAGGGGTCTTTTGATGTATCCAGAGGCATGCCGTTGACGGCCAGAATATAATCACCTTCTTTGACCTTTACTCCGGGCCTGTTGAGAGGCGAGCGGACTTCACTCTCAAACGATGCGCCGTCGATAATCTTGGCGATGCGAAAAGCGCCGCTGTCGAGTTCCCAGTCTACGCCGAGGTAGCCGACATTGACTCTGGCTGCGGATTCAGCGTCGCCGCCCCCTCGGTAGGTGTGGGAAGAATTGAGCTCAGCGATGAGCTCTCCGATGACATAGTTGACATCCCAGCGGGTGACCGCATCCTTGAGCAGTGCGCCGTACTGGGTGCGCATGGCGTTCCAGTCCACACCGTGCATACCTTTATCGTAGAAGAAATCTCGACACAGCCTCCAGGCATCATTGAAGATCTGCTTCCATTCCGCTCGTGGATCAACGACCATCTCAAGTTCGTTTATCCGGAGTCTTTTTTTCATGTTCTGCTTGGGCTTGATGTCTACGATGGCTGCATTCTGCCTCTTCCATACAAGAGCTTTTTTGCCATCCGCAGAAAGGCGGAAACCGTCCACATCATCCAGAATGGTCTGTTCCTTGCGCTCTTTGAGGTCGTAGTAGACCAGGGCATTTTTATTATCGCCAGAACCGGTGCGCGGATACCGTACGTAGAGGACCTTGCCGGGTACTGCGTAAAGGCCGTAGTAATTTCCGGCCTGCGGAGGAAGAACGACCAAACGACATTCAAAGTCTTTGACCTCGATCTCGACCGCTTTTGCCTTTTCTGTGTCGGGTTTCTTTTCTCTGTCTTTCTTTTTTTTCTGCTCGGCTTCTTTTTCTTTGGATTCCTCTTTTTTCACCTCTTCTTCGTCGTTCCGGGGGGCGAGCGGGGAGGGAATGTCGGATTTAAGCGAGACGGCGACGATATTTGTCGTGTTGGCATAGAGGAAAGAATTATCCAGATCTCCGTAGATGGGACTGAAGGTCCGGTTCGAAAAGAAGTAAAGATATTTTCCGTCAGGGTCAAAGACAGGCTGGAAGTCGTTGTAAAAACTGGATGTCACCATGTAGCGTTTATTTTCTTTGGCATCATAGAGGTAGATGTTTCCCTGCCGGTTTGCGTCTCCCCGGGAGTAAGCCAACCAGCGGCTGTCAGATGACCAGTCAGGCTTGAAGCCGCGGAGTGCTCCTTCGTACATCCAGAGGCCCTGGTCGACTCTGTGGGTTTTTTGTGTATCTCGGTCAAAAATACGGATGGTCATGGTCTGGTCAACGAAAGCAATTTTCTTGCTGTCTGGAGACCAGTAGACCTGATATCTGTAGCCTGGGCCGTAGGAGGTAACGGTCTGCTCATCCGAGCCGTCATTGGCATTGCAGATCGTCAGCTCGTACTCTCCAGAGCGGTCGCTCCAGTACGCGACGTGCTTCCCATCAGGTGACCAGGCCGGATAACGTTCTGCACTTCCTGGTCGTGCAGTGAGGTTGCGCACAGGACCGTGTTCCGCGGGAACAGTGAAAATATCTCCGCGAGCTTCGAATAGAGCCCGTTTTCCATGAGGGGAGATCCCGGCATTCGCAACCATCCTGGACACATTTTCCGTTTTGGGTCTCAGGGTAATCTGGTCGGTGACCAGCTGAACGTCCACCAGGGTTTGTTTTTCTGTTTTCAGGTCAAACCTGTAGAGCTTTCCGCCGGCTTCAAAAACAATATCCGAGGGCCCGATAGCCGGGAAGTGGATGTCAAAATCTTCAAAGCGAGTGACCTGGCGGGCCTTTTCGGTTTTCAGGTCCAGAGCCCAGATGTTATGGCGCTGGTTCGGACCGCGGTCAGAGAGAAAGTAGAGAGTATCCCCATGCCACATGGGTTGGGAGTCATTCGCGATGTTATTGGTAATGTTTTTGGCTGTTTTTTTTGCGATGTCGAACAACCAGATATCCGGCGCCATACCGCCCCGGTAGCGCTTCCAGGTGCGGAAGTCGCGGGCAATCGGCATGTAGGCCAGCACCTTGCCGTCCGGAGAGACAGCCCCGAATTCGCCGTAGGGGATGGGGAGCCTTTCAGGAAGGCCGCCGGTTTGTGGGAGACGGTAGAACTGCCTGTAGCGCTGGCGGCCGCTCTCCATGGAGGAGGCATACAGGAGACCTTTCCCATCCGGATACCAGTCGAGGATCAAATCTGACATCCCGTGGTGGGTCAGCCGGTTCACCTCTCCTCCCATGAAGGGGATGAGGTAGATATCGGTGTTTCCGTCATAGTTGGCGCTGAAAACGATCTTTGAGCCGTCCGGCGAAAAACGCGGGAACATTTCTTCGCCTCTCGGGGAGCTGAGCCTGTGGGCCGTGCCCCCCTGTTTAGACACAACCCAGATGTCTCCGGCATACACAAAACAGATGTGTGTGGCAGAGACATCGGGGTAGCGGAACATGCGCGCGTTGACCTGCGCTTGGACAAAAGTTGTACCGGTCAACAGAAAAGCTGCTGCCAAAAACCAAAAGAATACTTTTTTCATTCTGCCCTCCATTTAAATCTTTCCGATTGAAACTTCACAGCGTAGTACGAGAAATTTTTTAAAAGGTTCACTCCTTATTTACTATTTATACAAGTAAAAAAAATAGAAAACATAAAAAGAACACGAAGTACCAATAATAGTATCTTTTCCAGACGAAATCAATGAAACTCTATCTGTTTTCCGAAAGTTAAACAGGCGTAGAAAGGGCTGGCCGGACTGAATATCCCTTGGAGTCTGTGAATTTCCTTCACCGACACGGGAAGTCAACCTCAGCGACAAAGAACGCATTATCGGCTATGGAAGAACCCTCTCGCGCCGCTCACCTATGAAAAGAGAATGTTTATCTTTTATATTTGACCAGCCTTGCGTTAATGGCCACGATCACCGTGCTTAAGGACATCACCAGAGCACCGACAGCCGGAGCCAGCACAATCCCTTGGCTGTACAGCACTCCGGCAGCCAGGGGGATGGCAACCACATTGTAGCCCGTGGCCCAGGCTAAATTCTGTTTCATCTTTTTCCGGGTGATTCGGGAAAGAAAGACAGTATCCACTACGTCCTGTGGATCATTTTCGACAAGGACCACGTCAGCTGTCTCCACGGCCACATCTGTGCCCGCGCCGATGGCAATGCCCACATCCGCCTGCGCTAAAGCCGGGGCGTCGTTGACGCCATCGCCCACCATGGCGACTTTCCTTCCCTCTCTTTGAAGTTCCTTTATCTTCTCCGACTTCTGGTCAGGCAAGACCTCTGAAAAATATCTGTCAATGCCCAGTTCTTCGGCCACTGACCTGGCCGTGGCTTCATTATCACCGGTGATCATAACAATCTGGAAACCCATGTCTCTCAGCTTCTTTATGGCTTCTCTGGACTCTTCCCTGATGACATCAGAAAGCCCGATAACTCCCTGGACTTCTCCCCCGGAAATGACAATGACCGTAGTCACGCCTTGAGAGCTGACCTCATCGATCCGACTTTTTGCCGCCTCTGAAATATTCCCTTCTTTCACAAGAGATTTATTCCCCACTAAGATCTCCTTTCCATCAACGACCGCTTTAGCTCCTTTTCCGGGGATAGCCTCAAAACTTTCAACTGCGTAGAGATCGAGTCCCTCCCCCAGAGCCTTTTTGACGATTCCCCTGGCGATGCTGTGCTCTGATTCATTCTCCAGAGAGGCAGCCCGCCTCAGAAGCTCCTCCCTGCTCCAATCTCCAAAAGATATCACTTCTGATACTCCAAATTTCCCTTCGGTCAGAGTTCCCGTCTTGTCAAAAACAACGGTATCCAGCTTGAGGGCCGCCTCGAAGGCTGTCCTGTTCCGGATCAGAAGTCCATTTTTCGCCGAAAGCGATGTAACAACCGCAATGACCAAGGGAATAGCCAGTCCCAGAGCATGCGGGCAGGTGATCACCATCACAGTGACCATCCTTTCCAGAGCAAACACAAACTCCTTCCCGATTATCAACCATGATCCGATGGTGACCGCCCCGACCGTGACAGCTATCAATGTCAGCCAGAAAGCGGCTTTGTTGGCAAAATCCTGGGCTCTGGACTTGCTCTCTCCCGCCTTTCTCACCATGTCCACTACCTGGGAGAGGTAAGAGTCCTTTCCCGTCTTGGACACCTCGACGGTCAAAGACCCGGTTCCGTTGACAGATCCTCCGATGACCTCATGGTCCTTTATCTTCTCTACTGGCCTGGACTCCCCTGTGATCATGGATTCATCGATTTCCGACTCTCCCTTTTCGATTTTTCCGTCCACCGGGATCCTCTCTCCTGGTTTGACCAGAACCTTGTTCCCTGGCTTCAACTCATCAAGCGCCACCTCTTTCACCGAGCCATCCGCGGAGATCAGGTGGGCTTCAGAGGGGAGAAGCCTGGCCAGTTCCTCCAGAGCGCGGGAAGCGCCCATGACTGAACGCATCTCGATCCAGTGTCCCAAAAGCATCACATCGATCAAGCTCACCAGCTCCCAGAAAAAGACTTTCCCTTTCAGTCCAAAAACTACCAGACTGCTGTACACAAAGGCCACCGTGACCGCCAGGGCAATGAGCGTCATCATTCCGGGCTGCTTTTTCTTGAATTCATCCCGCATTCCCTTGAGAAAAGGCCAGCCACCGAAAAAATAGATGAAGGCCGAAAGGCCAAAAAGTAAGTATCGATCACCGGGAAAGGAAAAACTGAATCCCAGTAACGACTGAATAAGTGGAGACAGGACCAGAACAGGAATGGTTCCGGCCAGAGAAATCCAGAATCTCTTCCTGAAATCCTTGATCATATGGGCATGGTGAGACATGTGGCTGCCACGCCCTTCATGGGTTTTCACTGTATGAGACTGGTGTTCCATGGGTAACTCCTTATTCATCTGTTTAAGCTTTTTGTTCAAGAAATATACCAAGAACATCCTTGAAGGTAAATACGAATTAATCCTAAAGAACTATAAAATTTGTCCTGTGTCCCAAGCCTGATTCTTCCAGATCAGAATACTTTTATTTTCTCTTCAGCAGCCTCTTGAGCTCTCTCCAGCTTCCGGAGAAGAGGCAGAGAGCCGGTTTTAGCGATATGTTTGATTTTCCCTGCCAGATCATTTCCGATCCCGGGAAAACCGGATAGGTCTTCCTCGCGTTCCACCAGGTCAGACACATTTTTAGAAAGACCTCCGATGGTCCGGGCGGCGTTCCGGTAAGCTCTGATCCTGAACGGATTTTCCCCCCGTATATCCAAAAGGTCCGCCACTTTATTGAAAATTTCATCCACGTCAGAGTTATGAACAGGCATGTCTGACTCCTTCTCTATTATTCTCTGCAGCCAGAGTGCTCACGGACGACCTCTCTGGTTTGGCCGATCGAATTAACCCCATTTTATAACAGGTGATATCCAAATTTGTTCTTCACAGATCCAATCTTAAAAAATATTATACATCATATTCATGTCTTTTTCTTCTTATTTTGCAACGATTTAGCTCATAAATGAGTTATTATAAGTGAGATGATGTTTACCGAAAAAGAGCTCAAAGAGAGATTCGAACCGGAAAAAGAGGAAAATCTCTATCAACTGTTTTTGAAAGGAAGGAAACAGGGATATCTCTATCTCGAAGATATCAATGACGCCTTCGAAAAGGACGCCTATTCTGAGAAAAAAAAGCGCAATTTTCTCTCTTCCGTTGATGCGCGGGGAATTAAAATACTCCGTAAACCCCAGAGGATGAAGAACAGAATTCCCCGTATTTCAGGGCTGGAGCCGACCACTGACCCGGTGAAGATCTATCTCAAAGAAATGGGAGGAGTCAGGCTGCTCACTCAGGAGGGGGAAATCGTCCTCGCCAAACAGATCGAAAAGGGAGAAGAGATCATTGTCAAGGCTCTTTCCAGGACAAAATTGGCGGTGGACAAAATTCTTTCTCTGGATAAGAAGATAAAAGAGAATCCGCACATCATCACTGAAGTTATGGACTGCAGGGATGCCATAACCGAGAGGAAGCTCAAAAAGCTGCAAACGCGGATTCATAACCAAATAGAACAAATCAAAAGGCTCCGCTCACGATTGGAGGGATCTTCATCCAGGAAAAAACTCGACTTCTCTCGAGGCCGGGTGTTGGTCAAACAAAGTTTACTGATAAGGAATTTAAACGTTGATTTACTTCACTGGGAACCCATCATCGATGACCTTCGGGAAAAGCTGAAAGATGTGAACGCGCTGGAAGACAGAAAAGAAGAGTTGAGCGTTTCTCTGAGCAGAGCGAGAAACACAGAGAGGAAATCAGAGCTGAAAAGAGAAATCAGAAAAGTCAACCGCTCCCTGAGAAAACATTGCAGAGAAACCGGACTTGACGCTCATGGATTGAGAAAAGCTGTGCGTGACATCGCCATCGGGAAGAAAATCCGGGAGCAGGCCAAAAAAGCCCTGGTGGAGGCCAACTTAAGGCTGGTGATCTCAATTGCTAAGAAATATGCCCAGAACAGCTTGAAATTCATGGACCTGGTCCAGGAAGGAAATATTGGCTTAATGAGAGCAGTGGATAAGTTTGACTACAGAAAAGGGTACAAATTCTCCACCTATGCCACATGGTGGATAAGACAGGCTGTCACCCGGGCCATAGCGGATCAGTCCAGGACTGTCAGGATACCCGTCCATATGGGTGAAACCATCGCCAAGCTCCGGAGGATTATCCGAGCTTTGATTAAAGACAAAGGCCGGGAACCGACCAGCACAGAGATTGCCGAAAAAATGAACCTCTCCGTGGAGAAGGTGAGACACATCATGAAAATCGCACAGGAGTCTGTTTCTCTGGATACTCCTGTCGGTGATGATGATGACAGTTTTCTGGGGGATTTTATCGAAGACAAGGACAGCACCTCTCCACAGGAGAGGGTGATTCACAGCAACCTTCGGGAACATATCAAGAAGGCCCTGAACAATCTTACCGACAGAGAAGCGAACGTGCTCAAAATGAGATTCGGTTTAGTGGACGGTAATGAGCACACCCTGGAAGAGGTCGGACAGCGGTTTAAGGTCACCCGGGAAAGAATCAGGCAGATAGAAGCAAAGGCCCTCAAAAAATTGAAGTCATCCAGATACAGCCCCAAGCTCCAATCTTTTGCGAACAACAACTGAATCACTCCCTCGGCTCATAACTCTTCCTTCAATTCCTGCTAAAATCCATCGCCACTCGTAAAAAATTCAACTTTGAGGCAATTTGGCTTCGACTTCAACCACCTCTGTGAGTCTTTTTTCAACGCCCAGGCTGCAAGGCTTTTACGAGGACTATTGAATTTCTATTCAAAGGACATCCCCTGTCTGTACATCGGGCCTTCCTGCAAAGTTTTTGACTTTTCCGGTCGCATTCGTTCAAGCGACTAATGTCCATTCAGCTCATCTTTAGGAATTATTGTCTTTGACAACCTTTTATCTGTTCAGTAAACTCAAAAAAAACGTTGAAGAATCCACGCAATTCATTCAAGAGGAATAAAATCTTCTGGACAAGAACTGATCCAGAGATATAAGTCAGGTTAATGGCCGGACAAAAAATCGGAATAGCATTGGGCAGCGGGGCTGTCCGGGGTTACGCCCTCATTCCCATCATCCAGAGATTGGAAAAGGAAGGAATCAAGATTTCAGCGGTCAGTGGCTCCAGCGCAGGCGCTCTGATAGGCGCCTACTATGCCCTCCATGGTGAAATCGACTCTCTACTGGAGATGACCCAAAAAATGGGCAAAAAAGACTATGTGAAGCTGATCGACCTCAATAATCCCAAAAAGTCTCTCATCAAAGGAAAAAAGATTAAGAAATTTTTTATCGATCGATTCTTCAGTCAAAAGACCTTGAAACAGTGTAAAATTCCTCTGGTTATCTGCGCTGTGGAATTGAACCAGAGAAAACCTGAATTTATCAAAAAGGGCAGAATCATTGATGCCGTTATGGCCTCGATTTCCATTCCTGGGATTTTCCCTCCATACAGAATCAAGGATAAACTCTACATCGACGGAGGAGTACTGGTGCCGGTGCCGGTCGAGCCTCTGCTGGACATGGGTCTGAAGAAAATAATCGCAGTGAATTTAATGGGATACTCCCTCGCAGAAGAAAAACAGCACCGAGACCTTTTCCCCGCAGTGATGGATACTTTCTATCTGATGATGGAGCAGCTTGCCCGGACAGAGGACGACAAGAGAATTTTTCCCCTCAAGCTTTATTTCAAGCCGGACCCAGTGAATATGCTTTCCTTCTATAACTGGAAAGAAGAATATAAGGTGGGAGAAAAGATCATCCAAAAGAGGATGAAGGCTATAAAGAAATGGCTGGATTGATGCCTTTAAAGCTCCAAAGGACAAGTCAAAAAAGATGATGGCTTTCTCTGAATAAAACGAATCATCTATTCTGTGACATCAGTAAGTGAGGGCAGTCTTCTGTTGACTACTTAATCAAATCCTCCATCTGCGACCCTGAAAACAAAAGAATCCTCCCCTGATGTTTATTCTTCCAGGTCAATCCTCAGAGACAGCAATCCCATCATATCTTTCAGGGATATCACTCCAACCAACCGGTCTCCTTCGACCACCATGAGCCGGCTGGATTGTGTTTTACTCATATTGGAAAGAGCTTTCATGGCATCATCATCCGGGCCGATGGTGTTATTTTCCGAACATTCTTCAGCCAGTTCTTTCACGCTGTGCCGCTTCCTTTCTTCTTTCGGTATATTCTTCACCTGATTCAGAGTCACGCACCCGACCAGCTTGCCCTCATCCACAACCGGATACATCTTAAAATGATGCTTGTAGATGTAATCCTCAACAAGATCATCAATAGATAAAGATGAAGAAACAGTGATGGGATCAGATTTCATGAAACGCCTGACTTTCTCACCTTCCAGAGATTTTCGTATGAGCAACTGCTGGTAGGCGGATTGGGAAGCTCCTCTGATGAACAAGCCGATCACCGCCAGCCAAATACCACCTATTAAGTTTCCCAGGAGTACCTCCAACACACCGACGACAATCAGAACAACACCAAAAAAACCGCCTATCTTCGATGCAATCTGAGTGGCCCATCGGATATTGTCTTTCCATCCCCAAAGAACCGACCGAAGGACTCGGCCTCCATCCAGAGGAAAGGCGGGTAAAAGATTAAAACCCGCCAGTATTAAATTCAAAAAGGCCAGGTAATTGATCACCCCGATTATTGACTCAGGCCAACCCAGGGAAACTCCCATAAAAAAAATCCCGAACAATCCTCCACCAAGAACTATACTGGATAGGGGGCCGGCCACAGCCATAAAAAACTCGGCTTTAGGACTTGGCGGCTCTTCTGTCATTTCTGCCACCCCCCCAAAAATAAAAAGCGTTATTCCCCGCATCGGGAGTCCAAATTTCCGGGCCACCAGAGAGTGCCAGAGTTCATGGAATACGATAGAAATGAGAAGGCCTAAAGCTCCCGCAACTCCCATAATCCAATACGTTGATGCCTGAAGTCCCTTATAAAAATTGGGAAAAAGCCCCTGAGCAAGAGTCCAAGTTATGAGAAATCCAAGAATAAGCCAGCTCATGTCAATTTTGACTTTGAATCCAAAAAGCTTTATTAATGTAATTCCTTTACCGAACATGGTTGACCTCCTGAGATTTATAGGCAGTCAAAAAACGGATCTTCATCCACGGATCAGAGTGAAATGAACATCCCTAAGAATGTCTGCATCAGTATATCTCTGCCTGTGCAAAAAAACAATCAATTTGGGATGCTAACTTTTAAAAAAAAGGTCTCTGTTCAGAGCCCGGTGACAGATATGCTGCTGCCCCTTATAAATAAATCGGCCATCACAAAGACAGCCACCACAATGGTTATGCCGGCCAGAATCGTTACAAACACATGTTCCCTCCTCTCTCCTTTGGGAAGAAGGAGCCGGAACATTCTGGTGATGATGTAAAGGCCAACCACAAGACCGATTTCTGGTATTACTTTTCCTTCCTTTTAACCCTGGGACTGGATATCCCTCTTTTTTTGCTCGAATTCCTCTTTATCAATATCTCCCCGCGCATATCTTTTCTTTAAAATATCCAGCGCATCCTCTTCACTGCGGGATGAACTCGCTTGGCTCTTCCTGACAATCAACCACACCAGGAAAATCAGTGCTCCCAGCAGAATGACCCAAAAAAGCCACATGAATCCACCGAACATCCAATGATCTCCCCACATCATTTTCTCTCACCTCCTTTTTGAGATTATTATTTTCTGTCGAATTCTCTTTTTTTCCTGGAAGACAAAAAAGTATGGATCAATATGGCCGCCAGTTTACTTGTCCGGTTATCGATATCCACTTCCGGGTTGACTTCTGTAAACTCAACCACTCCAAAGGGCGTCTGATTCCCTGCAATCTCAGCAATCTGAATGATCTCCTTGACAGTCAATCCGGTGGGAAAGCTGGCACTAACTCCAGGAGCATCGGCATTCCGGACCACATCCATGTCAAACCCCCAGAATATGGCCTCATACGCGCTGTCCTTCATGATTTTCTGAAACAATCTCCTTATCCCTGTGGAACGCATTTCATCCAGGGAATACACATGGACGCCTTTCCTCTCCAGATACTCTTTATAATTCGGTGAATTAGCAAATTCTTCTGATCCCATTTCATAAAATTTCTCCGGATTGATCAGGCCCTCTTCGAGCAATTGTCGGTAAGCCGTGCCGCTGTTTCTGGGTGAGAGGTCGCGCACATCAAAATGTTTGTCGATGTTAAAAACCAGAACATCCTTTTTCACCTCCATGAGGGCAGCGCAGTCAGGATAGGAAATATCATTCCCTCCCCCCAGCACCACAGCCATTTTGCCGTCCTCCAGCACGTGACGAACTACCTGCCTTAACCTGAGGTGAGTGTCTTCAAGACTCTCGCCCAAACGGATATCCCCCACATCGAATATCTTGAGCTCCTGAATTATCTCACTGACAGCCAATCTGTATAGAGCTTTTCGGATCTCCTCGGGACTCCTCCGGGCTCCCGGACGACCTCTGCTTCGTCTGATTCCTTCATCCTCCGGACACCCGATAATGACGACCTGAGCGGATTTATAATCTTCAGGCTGATTCTGGACAAAAGCGCCCATTCGAGGGTCCTTGGGATCGTGCCCTTGAGCAAATAGAGAAGCGTGAGGTCTCTCAGTAAGTTTAAATATGTTCATCTTGGGTGTAATCTTTCTTTTATTTCAAGACGTATCAATAGCTATGCCAATTCGGCCAGCATAAAGTTATACTTGTCTGTATCCTTGATCATGAATATCGCAGAGAGCTTTTTATGATTGGGTTTGTTCATTATAAGTTCCATCGGATGAGACTCAATCCGACCTGACAGAACAAAGTTGTGTATTTCTTTATATCCTCTATCTCTGTTTTTTTCAATCTAATTTTGCCCACACCATCTTCAGAAATTCTGTGACAACCAAGGATTCTATTTTTATTTATTCTAATATTCTCTTTCTTGTTTTCTTCGGAGATATCTTCGAATGCGCTTACGTGCCCGCGCTTCTTTCATTCTTCTCTTATCGCCGGGCTTAAAATACACAGAACTCTTCTTGTAATCTCTCATGATGGCTTCCCGCTGGACTTTTCTTTTGAATCTTCTTAAAGCTCT
>CAYGBC010000043.1:0-38012 GCA_964348015.1 uncultured Eubacteriales bacterium
GTCTCACTACTATCCTGCTAAAGTTTAATCCGAATCCCGGCTATGACAGAAAAGCCAGAGAGATCGACCTCTAAGTCTCGAGCGTTCCTGAATTCGGGGCTGGTGGGGATATCATCAGAGACTTTGATCATGGTGTACCATTCGTTCAGGACAGGATCGTACTGTTCACAATACCATGCAGTCCCTGAAGCTGTCCTTTTTTCAAATCCGATTGCTCCCCCGTAGAGAGTGTAATTCAACCATCCTTCCCAGTTGTTCAGCTTGACGGATTTCCCTTTCCCTTCGACGAAAATGGAAATGAAGGAGCTGACACTGAAATCGAATCCGATTCCGCCATGAAACCCAAAACGTCTGTCTTTCGCAATCACTTCGCCCTCTTCTGCGTAGGTCAATACCCCCGGCTCATCGTAATCAGTCCAGAAGTTCAGGTCGATTCTGCCGTGATACAGGGCAGCTCCTGAATTGAAAAACACCTTGAGGGATGAGGTGATTGGCAGGAAAAGATAGAGGTTGACACTGTAGGGATAGACGACGATCTTGGGCTTAACGTAGGCCCCATAGGAACCAATCGATTCATCTTCGATGTTCAACAGGCTTCCTTCGAATCTCTGGGAATATCCGATCCCGAAACTCAGTTTCCAGTTCGGACTCAGACTCAACAAAAGCTCCGCTCCGTATCCGGTGCCCCATTCTTCCACTTTCTTGAATTCTCCTCTTTTTGTTCCCAACCAGCCTGCGGTCATATCATCGAAACGGTCATCGAAGCTTTCCGCAAAGCTATTGAGGTCACCGAAAGAGATTTTTCCGTATCCGAGGGAAAGTTTCAAGCTCACTTTCTTTTCAAAGTCGGAGGCCTGGCCCTTTTCGATTGAAGCAAAGAAACAGAGAAGGAGTGTAGTGATTAAGAGAGTGTTTCTTTTCATTCGAACGTCATGAGTGGGAGATCTTCAACGTGGAGAATGAGGAATTTCCCTCCCGGGCTCCTTATTCTATGCAATCGAGTCTCTGAAGACAAGTGAGGTCATGACAACGAGAACCTCAACGAGCCTTTCTTATTTCTTCTTTGATTCCATTCCTTTCCTTTTGCAAATAATATGCCAATTTGGTTTCCCCTGAAGAGAGTCAAAGGGAACTCCGGATTCTGTCCTGTATTCAGGTCAACTGAAGGGCGTCAGGTCTCAATCGGGCTTTGTGGGGACCCGGCCTTGTCAGGAAGTGAACTCATGGAAACCTGATCCCACAAGAAGATTGACCACTTGGGGAATTTGTGCCATAATTCTGAAACTCAGCAGGTCGTTTTTTTCATGAAAATTCATATAGGAATTCGAAGAGAAGACAAAAATCCATGGGAGAGAAGAGTCCCATTGATACCTGCCCATGTGAGAGAGCTGAGCCAGAGTCATCCGATTGAAATATGGCTCCAGCCATCGGATATCCGTGTCTTCCCGGACAGAGATTATGTGAATGAAGGGGCCCGGATAGAGGAAGATCTTTCTTCCTGCTCGATCATTTTCGCCATAAAGGAAATCCCGATTCACTTTTTCCAAAAGGATAAAGTGTATGTGTTTTTCTCTCATACAATTAAGGGACAGCCTCAAAACATGCCCATGCTCAAGAAGATGATGGACCTTGGCTGCACGTTGATCGATTATGAAAGAATCGTGAACGAGAAGGATCAGAGGCTTTTGTTTTTCGGCAAGCAGGCCGGTCAGGCCGGGATGATCGATACACTCTGGGCTCTGGGACAGAGGTTGGATCATGAGAACACAGAAAATCCTTTTTCTGGGGTGAAACCGGCTTTTCAGTATGAGAGTCTTGTTGAAGCCAAAGAAGAAATCGAAAGAGTCGGATGGGCAATCCACGAGAGCGGCCTCGCTTCTTCTTTAGTTCCTCTGGTGTGCGGGTTTGCCGGCTACGGTCACGTCTCCAACGGAGCCCAGGAAATTTTCGACCTTCTTCCTTTCGAAGAGATTCTGCCCGGAGAAATAGCGTCGCTTGTCGAGGGAAAGAATTATGCCTCTCATAGGCTCTACAAAGTCGTTTTCAAGGAAGAAGACATGGTCAAGCCCCTCGAGGCAGGCGTGGAGTTCGAGCTGCAAGACTACTATGACAATCCGCAGAAATATTATTCAGTCTTCGATTCCTATCTTCCTTTTTTGACTGTCCTGGTCAACTGCATCTTCTGGACACCTGATTACCCGAGGTTTGTGACGAAGGAGAGCCTGAAAAAACTCTTTTTGAGAAATGACGAGCCTCGTCTGCGCGTGATCGGGGATATCTCCTGTGATATAGAGGGATCTGTGGAGGTGACAGTCTGTGCCACCACACCCGATGATCCTGTGTTTGTCTATGACCTCGAACACGACGCGCCCAGAAACGGTGTACAGGGAAAAGGGCCTGTGATCATGGCCGTGGATAACCTGCCTGCAGAGATTGCTCTAGAGTCATCTGTTTTTTTCAGCACAGCCCTCAAGACCCTTGTTCCCTCGATAGCGGCCGCGGATTTTTCAGGTCATTTTGAAAACTGCAGACTCCCTGAATCTGTGAAAAAAGCCGTTGTTCTTTACCGGGGAAAGCTCACTCCGGATTATGGATACATGAAAAAATTTATTTAAATTTCTAAAGGAGTCATATCATGAAAAAAGTATTGATTCTCGGAGCAGGACTAGTCGCTAAGCCTTTAGTCAGGTATCTCCTTGACCAGCCGGACTTCAAGGTTGAGGTCGCCAGCCGGACAGTGAGTAAGGCGGTGAAACTTATCGACAACCATCCGGATGGAGAAGCCAAGGAGCTGAACCTGAAGGATGAAGAAGGTTTAAAGAAGGAGATTGCGGACTCTGATTTAGTCATCAGCATGGTTCCCTATGGATTTCATCCGAAAGTGGCCCAATTCTGCATTGCATTTGGAAAACACATGGTGACCACTTCCTATGTCAGTGAGGTCATGCAGAACCTGGATGGTGAAGCCAAGAATGCCGGGATCTTGATACTCAACGAGGTCGGGTTAGACCCGGGGATCGACCACATGGAGGCGATGCGGATCATCCACGAAGTGGAGGAGAAGGACGGGGAGATCCAGAGCTTCACATCCTATTGTGGAGGATTGCCCGCTCCTGAGGCAAACACCAATCCATTCGGGTATAAATTTTCCTGGAGCCCTATCGGAGTTCTTCTTGCCGGGAAAAACTCGGCTCAGTATTTAAAGGACGGCCAGCAGGTTCTTATCCCTGCAGAAGACCTTTTTAAGGACTATGCCCTAATCAACATCGAAGGCCTGGGAGAATTTGAAGGCTACCCCAACCGGAATTCTCTTCCGTATATCCAGTTGTATGGGATCCAATCCACTGAGACCATGCTTCGAGGAACACTCAGGAACAAAGGTTGGTGCCCGACCATGAAAAAAATGGTCGATTTAGGCCTCCTCGACGAAGAAGAAAAAGAATGGGACGGCCTAACCTACAAAGATTTTATCCGGAAGCTGCTGAATGATCCCGCTGAAAAAGATATCAAGAAAGCTTTGGGCGTGCATCTCAACATAAAGGAAGACTCGGATATCATACAGAGGTTTGAATGGCTCGGGCTCCTGAGCGATGAGGCGATAACGGTCTCGAAGGGCTCTGCTCTGGATATTCTGGGCGCCAGGATGCTGGAAAAACTTCAATACGAGGAAAGAGAGAGGGATATGATCATCCTCCAGCATCAATTTATCGCTTCCTACGCAGATGACACAAAAGAAAAGATCACGTCCACATTGATTGATTTTGGAATTCCCGAGGGAGATACTTCGATGGCCCGAACAGTCGGGCTGCCTGCTGCCATCGCGACGCGGCTCATTCTAGAGGGGAAAATTGAATTGACCGGAGTCCATATCCCGGTTATCCGCAAGATCTACGAGCCCATTCTTCAGGAGCTGAAAGGATTGAATATAGCCTTTAAGGAGAAGAGAGAAAAGCTGTAATTGACAATTTTTACAGGACGCTTATCTTTATGATGGGAGGATAAATTGAAACGAAAACCTGCGGTCGGGGGATATTTCTACCCAGGTCGGAAAGACGCGTTGAAAAAGATGGTTGCGGGAATGGTCGACCCGGAAATCGAAAAACAAAAGGCAGTGTGCGTAATCTCTCCGCATGCCGGATTTGAGTATTCCGGTCCTGTCGCCGGAGCTGTCTTCTCTTCTGTCGAGCTACCGGATAAATTTGTCATTTTGGGCCCCAGCCACAGACCTATACAATCTCGTGTGGCCATAATGAAAGAAGGGGATTGGGAGACTCCGTTGGGAAACGTGCAGGTGGAGTCCTCGCTCGCGGAGCTCATCATGAGTCATTCACAGCTTGTCCAGGAAGACGAGATGGCTCACGCAAACGAGCATTCACTCGAAGTCCAGCTTCCTTTCATCCAGTATTTTCAAAAAGAGGCGGCGATCGTCCCAGTATGCCTGTCCTACCATATCTCATTCGAAGAGTTGGAGGATTTAGGAAGATCCATATCCAGTGGAATCAAGGATTATAACCAGGATGTGTTGATCGTGGCCAGTACGGATATGAGTCATTATGTGGACCAGAGCGTGGCCAAAGAAAAGGATTTTCTCGCGATCGAAAGAATTCTTGAACTGGATGCCAGGGGTCTTCATGATATTGTGGAAAAAGAGAGTATCAGCATGTGCGGCTTTCAGCCCACCACTTCTGCTGTCGTCGCTTCGAAAGAGCTGGGAGCAGAAAAGGCCAGTCTCATTAAGTACCAGACTTCAGGAGACAGGACAGGAGATTACAGCGAAGTTGTCGGATATGCCGGTATCCGGATCACTTGAAGTTTATCAGCTTTGGATCATCAAGAAACTCCCTTGTGAATGACTTTGTAAACGCTTTTCAAAGAAAAAGTGTCCACACAGTCCGTAACTTCTGTTAGTGCCGATAAAATCGCTCTCAATCGTTTCGAAATCTTCGGATGAGCAGATTAAATTCTTGATTATCGGGATTCAGCCATTTGGCAGCCTTTTTTAAGTAAAAATTTTACAGTCGCCAAAAGACACTGACGGGTCAATTTCGTCGTGTCAAACGGAAAGGTCTGTTGTGATCGTTATCATTTAAATATAAGATAAAAAACAAATTACAGATATCGCAGCACTTCTCTCCGTCCACCTCATCGAATCGCGGTTATTTGACATCATTCAAGGTTTAATGCTATAAATTTTTTGGAGTTAAAGAATGCACTCCTCAAGATTAAGAGAGAAAGATAAGGTTATCCTCAACCTGATTACCGAGAGCTATCTCCAGGAAGGAAAGCCGATCAGCTCCGGATTCATTGCGCAGAGAAGCCCTCTGCGCGTTTCCCCGGCGACTGTCAGAAATATAATGACCAAGCTTGAAGATCAGGGATTTCTCTATCAGCCTCACCCTTCGTCAGGCCGAATCCCGACGGATAAGGGTTTAAGGGCCTACGTGAACAACCTATTCGAAGAGACCCTTTTTCCCGATAAAAAGGTTGAGCTGCTCGAAGGCTTCACTATGCAATTTAGCGATCTCAACTCTCTGTTGACACAAGTTTCCAAGGTTTTAGCGGAACATTCGGATAATTTAGGATTCGTTCTTTCGCCACGGATTTCAAAAATTAATTTTCGTCATCTCCGTTTCATTAAAATATCCGAGTACAAGGTTATGATCATCTTGATCACGACTTCAAACTTTGTCTTGAACGAGACTTTCCAGACAAACACCTATTTCACTCAACTCGAACTTGACAGAGCCTCCCAGTACATCAACCAAAATTTTTCGGGGCAAAATATATTCTCTATTCGAGATTATCTCGTTCAGGAGCTCCCGAAGTTCAAGCTCAGTTATGAGGACATTATCGACAAATTGATGAACCTGCTCAAGGCTTATATTGCTCAGGAAGAAGAGGAGAATCAGATTTTCCTGCAGGGAACTTCGAAGCTGCTGGAAAAGCACGATCTCTTTGACATGGGGAAATTGAAAACCCTTTTTCAAAATTTCGAAGAAAAGGCGAAGCTTGCCAAGCTTCTTTCCGATTTTATCAGCCTTGATCGCGTTAAGGTCCTGATCGGTTCTGAGATGAATATTCCAGATGTCAAAGATTGTTCTCTCATACTTTCCCATTATGGATACCGCAGTCAGATCCTGGGCTCCTTGGGCATAATCGGGCCAAAAAGAATCTTTTATAAACAGATTATTCCCTTAGTGGATTCTGTCGCAAACAGACTCAGCCAAACTATCAGTTTCAGCCAGTAGGAGGAAAGATGGCCACAAAGACAGCAAGTCCCGCGAAAAAGACGACAAAGAGCTCAAAGGCTGCGCAGAGTTCTCCACAGGCCTTGAAGGATAAATTGAAAAAGAAAGACGCGCATCTCAAGCTTTTAAAAAAAGAAAATGAAAAATTGAATGAATTGCACTTGAGGAAGATGGCGGATATGGAAAATTTAAAGAAGAGGCTTGAGCGAGAGAAAACCGAATTTTACCAGTATGCCCTCTCTGAGTTCCTGAAAGAACTCTTTACTGTTCTGGATAATTTCGAGAGAGCCCTGGAAAGTCGGGATGAGGGAGACGGAAAGAGCTTTCGAGAGGGCGTCGAGATGATATACAAACAGTATCAAGACATGCTGGTCAAATTCGGAGCCAGGCCAATAGAGATAAAAGGGAAAAAGTTCGATCCTCATCTTCACCAAGCTTTTATCACTGAGGAATCGGAAGATGTGCAGGAGCCCGAGATCATTGAGGAGCTGCAGAAAGGGTATACACTCCACAACAGGCTCTTGCGTCCTTCCCTTGTAAAAGTGGCTGTCCCTAAGAAGAGCGAATGAAGATGGGCCATGTGATCGGAATCGATTTAGGGACAACGAATTCCTGCATTGCCTATTTCGAGAGGGGAAATCCTCAAGTTATACCCAACCTGGATGGACAGAGGACTACGCCCTCGGTTGTGAGCCTCACAGAAAGCGACGAAAAGCTGGTTGGAGATTTAGCCCAGAGACAGGCGACGACGAATCCTGGCAATACGGTCACATCCATAAAAAGACTTATCGGGAAAAAGTTCAACTCGAAAGAAGTCCAAAAAGCGAAAAAGAAAATGCCTTACAGCATGACGGATGCTCCCAACGGAGATGTCATAGTCTCTCTGAATTCTAAAGGCATCAGCCCTCAAGAGGTTTCCGGGATGATCCTTGAATATTTAAAGGAATGCGCCGAATCCTATCTTGGAGAGGAAGTTACAGACGCCGTGATCACTGTCCCCGCCAATTTCAATGACCATCAGAGGAAGGCCACAAAGGATGCAGCGCGTATTGCCGGGTTGAAAGTCGTACGGGTTATTAACGAGCCGACTGCAGCCTGTCTCGCTTATGGAATCGATGAAAGAAAAAACGCGATCGTCGCAGTTTACGACCTCGGAGGAGGAACTTTTGACATCACCTTGATGGAAGTGAGCGACGGCGTCTTCCATGTTTTAGCCACAAACGGGAATTCCTACCTGGGAGGCGAAGATTTTGATGACCGGATTGTGGATTGGGTTGTTGAAGATTTTAAGAAAGAGAACAAGGTCGACCTCGGGAAGGATGTGTTTGTCCGGCAGCGCATAAAGGAAGCCGCGGAGAGCGCCAAAAAAGATCTTTCCTTTTCCCAGGAAAGCAAGATTCATCTCCCTTTTATCTATTCTGATAAATCCGGGGCAAAACATATCAAAATGAATATTTCGAGAGAAAAACTGGAGGAATTGACAGTCGATTTGATCGAGAAGACCTTTCCGTTTATTGAGCGCGCACTTGCGGACAGCAAGCTGAATCCCAAAGACATTGAAGAGGTCATTCTCGTCGGAGGGCAGACGCGTATGCCCAAAGTGAAAGAATTGATCAAAGATTTCTTTGGAAAGGATTCCGTAGAGGATATCAATCCCGAAGAGATCGTGGCTATGGGAGCAGCTGTTCAATCAGGAATCATAAAAGGTGAAACAGACGAGTCGACACTCCTTCTGGACGTGACTCCGCTTTCATTGGGAGTCGAGGCGGAAAACGATGCTTTTGCCCGGATTATCGCAAGGAATACGACGGTCCCGACAAGAAGGACACGGGCGTTCACAACGGTCCGACATAACCAGAAGAGAGTCCGAGTGCATGTTTGTCAGGGTGAGAGTGAGAAAGCTTCAGAGAATATTTCTCTGGGTGTATTCAATTTGGTCGGAATTCAGCCAGCACCTGCCGGACTTCCTCAGATAGACGTGACATTCGAGATCGATGCCGATGGAATCGTCAAGGTGACGGCCAAAGATGTGGACTCGGGAAGACTCAAAAAGATCGAAGTCAAGCCCTCCTCCGGTCTTTCCAACGAAGAGATCGAGAAGATCATCAAAAAGGCTCAGAAAAAAGATGTCGGAAAGGAAAACAAAACTCAGGAAGAATGATTAAAAAAGACTATTACGAAATCCTTGGGGTCTCCAGGACGGCTACCTCAGACGAGATTAAGAAGTCTTATCGTCAGATGGCTCTCAAGTTCCACCCTGACAGGAATCCCGGCAATAAGGAAGCCGAAGAAAAATTCAAAGAAGCGGCGGAAGCGTACAGCATTCTCGCAGATCCTGAAAAGAGGTCGGTTTATGACAGGTTCGGTCATGATGGTCTGCGAGGCGAGGGTTTCACCGGTTTCACAGGATTTAATTCATCTATTTTTGAGGATTTCGAGGATATTCTTGGGAATTTTTTCAACTTTGGATTCGGAGACCTCTTCGGCTCGAGGCAGCGTGCGAGGTCCCACTACCCCCAAAGAGGAAGAGACTTGGCCTTGGAATACCAGATCACTTTAGAAGAAAGTGCTTTTGGAGGGGAAAAGGAATTAAAGCTTAACCGAGTGGAGCTCTGTCCGGTCTGTCACGGTTCGAAAATGAAGCCCGGCACTCAGAAATCAGTCTGCCGGGCATGTCAGGGCCGAGGGCAGGTGCGTTATCAGCAGGGATTTTTTGTGGTCTCACGCACGTGTTCCTCGTGCAGAGGAACAGGGGAAATCATCGATTCTCCTTGTCTCGAGTGCAAAGGATCCGGAAAAGTCCGGGAGAAGAGAAAATTGACGATTCATATTCCAGCGGGTGTGGATGATGGAACAAAGCTGAGGATAGAAGGAGAAGGGGAGGCCGGGGATCAAGGGACTCCAAGGGGAGACCTGTACGTGATTATCCGCCTGAAGAAGCATGATTTTTTTGAACGCGATAGAAACAACCTCTACTGCGAGGTTCAAATCCCTTTCACCGGCGCGGCTCTGGGAACAACCGTCGAAATACCCACTCTGGATGGAAATGAGTCTCTTGAGATTCCTGCATCAACCCAACCGGGAAAAGTCTTCCGGCTTAAAGGAAGCGGGATAAAAGGCCTTCACAGCCTTAGAAAAGGAGATTTATTCGTTAAGATCAACGTGGAAACTCCAAAGAAATTGACTAAGGAGCAGAAAATCTTGCTCCAAAAATTTGCCCGGTCCAGGGGAGAGGATGTGAAATCTCAGAGCCAAAAAAGTAAGAAAAAAGGGAAAAATATTTTTCACTAGAGTATAGGTTGACATCGAATAGTTTCTCTATCAGACAAAGCGACATTGATTCTTCTTCCGTTTTTATTTACGGAAATGAACACCATCATCTGAGTCATGTCGTCCGAATCAGGCCCAAAGAGAAGGTCTGGCTCATTGATGAACAAGGTACACGTTACCTGGCCAGAGTCGAGGAGATCACTAAAGAGAGGACGAGGCTCACCCTACTAGAGAAAGAGGGAGCACCTCAGCCTGGTGTGAAGATAATCCTTGCCCAGGCGATCATCAAATCAAAAAGAATGAACAGCATTCTTCAGCAGGCGACAGAATGGGGCGCCTCGATGATTATCCCCGTGATCACCGCCCGTACCGTTGTCAAGATAGAGGGAAAAGCGGAGAAGAAGCTGGAAAGATGGGAGAAAATTGTTCGGGAGGCCGCTAAGCAGTGCAAGTGTCCTTTCTTCCCTTCCATTGCGCCTCCCTTAACACTCAAAAGATTAATAGAAGAAAGGAAGGAGGCTTTAAAACTTGTTTTGAGTGAAAACAGAGGAACATATCTGAGGGATATATTGATCCGGAGCTCTGGTTCCGGTCGCCCGAAAGAGAAGCCTCCCGCATCGGTTATCATCCTTGTGGGACCTGAAGGAGGCTGGACCGATGAAGAAGAAAAATCTATCCTGAATCATGGATATGAAGCCGTGAGTCTTGGAAAACAGATATTGAGATCGGAGACAGCCGCGTTGTCTGGCCTGGCAATGATCTCTCATTTTTGGAATCAGTAATATGTTTCTGCAAGGACAGAAAGTCGGAAAATACCAGATACTCCGTTCTCTGGGAAGCGGAGGTTTTGGCTCTGTGTTTCTGGCCAAGGATACCTGGCTGAATATTAAAGTCGCCATCAAGGTTCCGCATAAACAGTCGATGGAGCTCTTTAAGCTTTTGAAGGAGCCAAGGCTTCAGGCCGCTTTGAATCATCCGAATATTGTCCGGATGCTCGCCGCGGAAAAAGAGAACAAGGTTTTCTTCATGGTGATGGAATACATCAAAGGAAAAACTCTGGAAAAAATAATCGAAAAAGAGAAAATTCTGAATATAGAAAGCTCCATTGATTACATAACTCAGATCAGTTATGGTGTGGACCATGCCCACAAAAGCAAGATCGTTCACAGGGACTTGCGGCCTTCGAACGTTATCATCTCAGAAGACGGAACCGCAAAAATCACAGATTTTGGCACTTCCGTATGGCTGAATAATATTCCTTATGCCTCAACAAGAATCGGTTCGCCTCCCTACATGGCGCCTGAGCAGTTCATGGGAAAAGCGACCTTCACCTCAGACATATATTCTCTCGGGTGCATATTCTATGAGATGATCACAGGGGAGCCACCGATCATTGACCCTGACCCCTTCAAAATCCTGGAAAAGGCGAAGAGTGGGAAAATCAAGCCGCCTCGCTTGAAAAACACCAATATTCCCAAGGATGTCGATGCCATTATCATGAAGTGTCTCGCCACAAAGACAGACGAAAGATTCCAGAAACCTTCAGAGATCATCAGACGGCTTGCTGTGTTTAAAGGGAAGGACTCGAAAAGGTCTGAAATTGATGATATCTTGGGACGGATCAAGGCAAGAGAGAGGACTGCGACAAATCCCTGCTGGAACTGCCGCCGTCCTTTACCTTATAAGTCTAAGATTTGTCCGCATTGCGGCGAAATGGCATGAGAGGAGGGGCTGAAAGAAGGCAGAAAGACAAGATCTGGCTTTTCCCAGATTGACTTCAATCGGTGATTAAGATAAGATGAGATTCCAATTTCATAAGAGTCATAAGCAAATAATAAATCATAATAAAATTTAAACAGGAGTAATGAATGAGTCCATTTAATGAGAAAGATGGAGTTGTCTGGATGAACGGGAAGTTCGTCGTCTGGAAAGATGCGAATATCCATGTGGCTTCCCACGTTATCCATTATGGAAGCGGCCTGTTCGAGGGATTCAGGTCCTACGACACTCCCAAAGGATCCGTGATTTTCCGTCTTGATGCCCATGTCAAAAGACTCTATAACTCATGCAAAATGTACCGAATGGAAATTCCCTATACTCCAGAAGAGTTCGAAAAAGCCGTGATCGAAACGATAAAGGCGAATAACCTCAAGGCCAGCTATATAAGGCCGGTCGTGTACCGCGGATACGGGACGTTAGGAGTGGATCCTTTCCCCAATCCGGTGGACTGTGCGATTCTTGTCTGGGAATGGGGGCAGTACCTGGGAGAGGATGCCCTGGAGAAAGGTGTGGATGTCAAGGTTTCGACCTGGTCGAGGATGGCTCCAAACACTTTCCCGGCACTGGCGAAGTCCGGGGCGAACTATATGAACTCCCAGTTGATCAAGATGGAGGCTATACTCGAGGGATATGTGGAAGGGATCGCCCTCAACGTGAGAGGACACATCTCTGAAGGAAGCGGTGAGAACGTATTTCTCGTGATGGATGGAAAGATTCTTACGCCTCCTCTCTCTGCATCCATTCTTCCCGGAATCACGAGAGACACGGTCATCCGCTTGGCGAAAGATGCGGGGATTCCGTTTTGCGAGGAGACAATTCCCAGAGAAATGCTCTACATCGCGGACGAAGTCTTTTTCACCGGTTCCGCTGCGGAAATTACTCCGATTCGGTCGATAGATAAAATTCCAGTAGGAAGCGGGTCAAGAGGACCTATCACCAAAAAGCTTCAGGATGAATTTTTCGACTATATCAAAGGGAAAAAAGGAGACAAATACAATTGGCTCGTGTATATATAAAATTGTTTTGAGGAGATGAGCTATGAAGATTGATGATTTTTTAAAAATAGCTATCGAAAGCGATGCTTCGGACCTCCATCTCAAACCAGGAAATCATCCCATTCTTCGCATCAACGGAGTTTTAAAGCCGTTGACGGCTTTTCCCAGATTGACGGCAGCCAATTCTAAGGAACTGGCCGAACAGATCATGTCAGGATCTCAAAAAAGCTTGCTTGAAGAAGACCTGGACCTGGATCTGGCCTACAGTTTTGCGGGCTTTGGAAGGTTCCGGGGGAATATTTTCCACCAGAGAGGGTCATTAGCGATTGCTTTGAGAATTATTCCTCTGGAGCCCAAGTCGATCAAGGAACTCAGATTGCCTGAAGTCCTGGAGATGATTTCTCTTGAACAGAGAGGATTGGTTCTGTGCACCGGAACAACGGGAAGTGGAAAAACAACCACTCTGGCCAGTATGATCGACTTCATCAACACCCAGCGAACAGAAAACATCATCACGATCGAAGATCCTATCGAATACTTGCACAGGGATAAAAAATCAACCGTCTGCCAGAGAGAAGTGGGGGTGGATGTGAAAAATTTCTCGCGAGGCCTCAGAGCCGCGCTCCGAGAAGACCCCGATGTTGTTCTTGTGGGTGAGATGAGAGACAAAGAGACAATAGAGACGGCCATAGTCGCTGCGGAGACAGGACACCTGGTGATGAGCACTCTCCATACTCTGGATGCAGTGGAAACAATAAACCGGATCGTCTCTGTTTTTCCGCCTCACAGCCAGAAACAGGTCAGATTCCAACTTTCCAGTATCCTGAAAGGCGTTATATCCATGCGGCTGATACCCGAAAAGGGAGGGAAAGGCCGGGTTCCTGCCGTGGAGATCATGATCAACACTCCCTACATCCAGGAATGCATCATTAAAAAAGAAAAGACAGCGCTGATTCGAGATGCGATCGAAGCCGGAGTGTCTCAGTACGGCATGCAGACTTTTGACCAGTCGATTTACTATCTCTACAAGAATGACTTGATATCTTTTGAGCAGGGTTTGAGGTATTCCTCGAATCCAAACGACTTCAAGCTCAGGGTGGCGGGAATTCAATCCTCATCCGATGTCTCTCGCGAAGAGATGGAAAAAGAGATGTCAAAAGTTGAGAAAGAAAAATAATACATTAAATGAAGTCTCAGGAGATACGAGAAGCATTTTTAGATTTCTTTGCTGATAGAAATCACAAAATAGTCAAAAGCTCATCCCTCTTGCCTAAAGACGATCCCACCATTCTGTTCACAAATGCCGGGATGAACCAGTTCAAAAACACTTTTTTAGGACTCGAGAAGAGAAGTTACAAAAGGGCGGCGTCTGTTCAGAAGTGCATGAGAGTCAGCGGTAAGCACAACGACTTGGAACAGGTGGGGAAAACGAACAAACACCACACTTTTTTCGAAATGCTCGGAAATTTCTCATTTGGCGATTATTTCAAGAAAGAAGCAGTCGAGTATGCCTGGGAGCTTATTGTGGATGTGTTCAAGCTCGAGAAAAATAGAATCTACGCGACCGTTTACGAAGAAGACGACGAGGCTTACACAATATGGGAAAAAGACATCGGCCTTCCTCCAGAGAGAATATTTCGATTCGGGAAGACGGACAACTATTGGGCGATGGGAGAAACAGGTCCCTGTGGGCCCTGTTCTGAGATTCATTACGACATAGGCGCGAAGATCGAGTCGGGAGAGCCTTCCCGTTTGATCGAGAGCGGGAGTGACCGCTTTTTAGAACTGTGGAACCTCGTGTTCATGCAGTTCCATCAGGATGAGAAAGGTCAGCTGCATCCATTGCCTTCGCCTTCGATAGACACCGGGATGGGACTGGAGAGGCTGGCCGTGGCTCTTCAGGGACAGGAGAGCAACTTTGATACAGATCTCTTCAAGCCCCTTATCAAAGAGGTTTGCGGATTCGCCCAGAGAGAATACCCTGCGGACGATGAGGGAGATGTGGCCGTGCGAATCATTGCGGACCATGTCCGAGCTGTATCCTTCCTCGTGGCAGATGGAATCATGCCCGCTAATGAAGGCCGGGGCTATGTTTTGAGGAGGCTCATCCGCCGGGCTTTTCGTCAGGGGAATTCGATAGGAATCGAAGAACCGTTCCTCTACAAACTGGCCGGTCCAGTCTGCGATATCATGAAGGATGCCTATCCAGAGCTTCTTCCTTCCGCCAACTATATTTCCAAAGTCTGTCAATCGGAAGAGAAGCGTTTCTCTTTGACCCTCTCTTCAGGATTGAGGACATTTCATCAGTACATCAAAGAGGCTCAAAAAGCCGGGAGGAAAGTTCTTTCCGGAGCCAAAGCGTTCAAATTGTATGATACATACGGTTTTCCGCTCGACCTTTCCAGGGAACTGGCAGAAGAGCAGCATATGGATGTGGAGGAGAAAGAATTCCATCAGGAACTCGAGAAGCAACGTGAGAGAGCGCGCCTTTCCTGGGAAGGGGGAGAGAAGCAAAAGAGAAAGAAAATATATGAAAAACTCAAGGGACTTAGCGTCAAGTATGTGGGGTATGAAAATGAGAAAGTCCCGGAAGCCAGAGTTATCGCTCTTTTGAAAAAGGATCAGATCATTCAGGAACTCACAGAAGGGGATGTGGGGGAAATTTTTCTTGAACAGACTCCTTTTTATGCGGAAGCCGGCGGCCAGACAGGCGACTCAGGGATTTTAAAAAATCCTCATTTTGCGGCGGTCGTGGAGACCGTGTTTTATCCCACGCCCGATCTCATCTCCCACAAAGTGAAAGTGATTTCTGGAAAGGTCACGGTAGACGACAAAGTGGAAGCGGCAGTCGATGTCCCGAACCGCAAGAAGATCAGCAATAATCACACCGCCACACACCTTCTTCATGCCGCGTTGAGACAGATTCTGGGCGACCACGTCAAGCAGGCTGGGTCGCTTGTGGAGTCTTCCCGCCTCAGGTTCGACTTCACTCATTTTGCGGCTCTGAGCAGTTCTGAACTGGAACAGATTGAGCTGCTTGTTAACGAAAAAATACGAGAAGGCATCGATGTGAACACCAAAGTCACGACCTTGGAAGAAGGGCTTGAGGACGGAGCCGTTGCCATATTCGAAGAGAAGTACGGAGAGAAGGTGAGGATGGTCACCATCGGTGATTTCAGTAAGGAGCTCTGCGGAGGAGTTCATGTGCACTCGACCTCGCAGATAGGATTGTTCAAGATCACCGGAGAGTCCAGTATTGCTGCCGGCATGAGGCGGATCGAAGCATTGACCGGAGAAGAGGCGTTGAAACACACGCAGGAGACAGAGGAACTGATGATCGATGTCCAGACTGCGCTGAATTCTCCGAGAACAGGGCTTCTCGCTCAGATAGAGAAACTGAAAGAATCTGTGAGGGCCAAAGAGAGAGAAACAAAAGCCCTGAGACAGAAGATGGCCAAGCACGAACTCGAGGAGAAAGAGGAAAAAGTCATAAAAATAAAGGGGATATCTGTCCTTGTTCAAACAGTCAAGGATTTGAATAACACAGAACTCCGGGAGCTGGCCGACTCGCTCAAACAAAAGATCGGGTCAGGAGTCGTGATTCTGGGATCAGTCTCTGGAAAAAAAGCTTTTCTCGTCGTTGCCGTGACCAAAGATTTGACAGACCGTCTTAAAGCCAGTGAATTGGTGAAGAAGATTGCCCCGGTAATAGGCGGGGGAGGAGGAGGCCGGCCGGATTTTGCTCAGGCCGGAGGGACGCAACCCGAGAAGCTGGATCAAGCCTTGAAAAAGAGCTCCACAATTATTGAAAAAATGATTCCCTGAAATTGGGCTCGGACTTTCATGCGGGCATCAACACTCGCAAAGCATGACCCCTCCTTAAATAAAAAACCACCCATAAAGGGGATTGAATATTTTTTTGAAAACCTTCATCATATATTACTGAAAATAAAAAGATGATAAAGATCACCGCTCTGCTGAAAACAAAGACAATCGGAACGGTCGCGTTCTTCGGGTGTTTAGCTCTCCTCTTTCTGCAGATCGAAGCCAGGGGTGACTCCGGTTCACCACAAAGATTCGATTCGCTCATAGAATCCATGGCTGACGAATATGGTTTGGAAGTCTCTCTGATCCATTCCATAATCCGGACAGAATCGAATTACGATCCCAACGCTGTTTCCTCCAAGGGGGCCGTGGGGCTCATGCAGCTAATGCCGGAGACCGCTCAAAGGTATGGAGTGAGGAATCTCTACGATCCCAAACAGAACATCGAAGGTGGAGTCAAGTATTTGAAAGAATTGATGAACCTGTTCGACGGGAAAACAGATTATGTCCTGGCCGCTTATAACGCCGGTATCAATGCCATAAAAAAGTATGGGGGAGTCCCTCCTTTTCCGGAAACCCGGAGATTTATAAAAAAGGTTAAAGCCACTTACCCGAACTCCACGATGAGGAACAGAAAGAAGATTTATAAGTACTATGATGATGAGGGAAGAGTTGTCTTCACCAACAGCCGCGTTCTTTACATGAAGAATAAGAAAGAAACTAAGCAATCTCAGGAGTAAGGGGAAAGTGGATTTTATCGGAAATTGTACATAATCTTACTGCACAACGATCCTCGCACTTCGATTCATCCAGGATGGCCTTTCACGAGTATTGTCTGCGGGATAATTTCAAAGGCGGCGGGAAGTGTTCCGACCTGCTCTCCATCCACTTCGATCAGGACATCTTTGTCATCCTCGGCAGAGAAGGCTTCAATTTTCTTCCCGCGGATCAGAGATATTTTTGGATGGGAAAGATGCGTTCCCGAGTAGATCTTCCAGAAATTCCTGAAGAACTCCAGCTTTTTCATTCTTTTTACTAAAACCACGTCGAAGAGCCCGTCATTCAGTTTTGCGTCCGGAGCGATCTTCATCCCTTTGCCGAATATTCTTCCGTTGGATATTGTTCCGATGAGATATTCATCTACAGGAAGGTCTTCGTCGTCGATACGGATTTTAATCCTCTTATTTTTGTAGGATATGTATGTGGAGATCAAACATATCAGGTAGGACGAGGCTTTGCGTTTCATCCGGTTTTCGTCGACTTTCTTGACGACTTCCCCTCCAATTCCAAAATCCGAAACGTTCAGGAACAATCTTTCATCCTCTTGACCGGAATGGCTTTTGTACCTGATCCTGCCGATATCTATCAAGGAAGAGGGAGCATGTGCAATGACCTTCAGAGCTTTCTTCAAACCCAGGGGAATGTTCAGGCTCCTCATGAAATCACAGCCCGTTCCAGAAGGCACTATGCCGAGAGATGTCTCCGGATTGATGATCTTTTTTTCTTCATAAAAGCCGTTGGCAATCTCGTTGATCGTTCCATCCCCCCCGACTCCGACGATCAGCTCAGTGCCTTCTTTGATTGCCACTCTGACTATTTCTGTGGCCTGGAAGGGCTTTTCTGTGAATTCGTACTTGAACTCTTTTATAAAACTCTTCAGACCTTCTTTGATCTGATTCCATCTTTGCCGCGTTTTTCCCTTGTTAGATTCAGGATTGACGATCACCTGTGTTTTCAGGGACATTCGGGGCTCCTTGAGAGGGCTGCGGAGGTTTTTTCTGGAAAAGGGATATGCCGATGATCCCTCCCAGCGCGCCCAGGGCAGAGAAGATGATCCCGCTCATTAAGAGGCCGAGAAGAATCCTCGGGACAGTGGTTTCGAAAGCACTTTCATCAAACATTTCTTCGAATCCAGGGGGCATCTCTTCCATGTATTCGGCGAGCCTTTCCATCATCCCCTGGATAAATCTCCTGTTCAAAGGGGTCATGATTACATCGACGACAGTTTTGACCACAGCCGCCACGATTCCTGTAAAAGCACCGATTATGGCCCCATCACTTGACGCCAGAGGGGATGTGGAGTCTTTGATAAGAAGATACGAAGCAAGCATCGCTCCTCCGATTATCCAGAGGCAGCAGAGACAGCTGATAAGGGGAACACCGGAGAGTATTCCTGCAAGAGCACCGCCTATGAAAGCCGGTGTCAACGTCAGCGTTTTTTGCGCGTTCATCCTTCCTCCTTCTCCGTCCGTTTGTTCTATTCTATTTTGATTCTCGTCCTGATTTCAAGGGATATTTTCAGGCTTTTCCGCTTTCAGTCGTTTCTTTTGGATAAAAAAATCAGCCACGCCAGCAATGAAATAGAAAGGAAGGATCAGCCCCCAGAGGACTCCTGTTGAGAACCGGATCCAGTTGGGAGAGTACCAGAGTTGGAAAAGATTCCCCAGCCCATCGATAACAAGAGGAGATGTGACCAGTATAAAGGTGAAGACCTTGGGCATTGTGATGACAGTGAATCCTCTTCTCAGAGCATAGATCCCCATTCCCGCCAGAAATCCGGTATAGATTCCCAGACAACGGGCACACACGGCGAGCGGGTGTCCCCAAAAACAAATGGATCGATCCGGGATTTGGTGACAGACGGGTGCAAAGAACAAATAAGCGAAGGTATTCAAATGAGATCCTCGGCTTTTCAAGTAGGGAGCGAGGAAGATAATCCCCACCCAAAGAAGCATTCCCGCGAGTGTCAGGAAATACACCATCGCAATTCTGATTCTCCGACTCATATCAAGCAGCCCTCTGTTCCTGTAAGAATAAAGATAGCCAGATGGCATGAAACGGGAGTGAGCTTTTTCATCATGGCCTTATCTGTTTTCAAGCTAACCGAGACACGAGATTTTGTCAAACTTCTCGCTTTCAGACTTGTATGGATACAAATTCTCACCCATCACTTTTGAATCGAGCATGAAGCGAATCTGACCAAAACCGGAAAGGAACAGGGGGAGCTTGAGATGGATTCAGGGAAAGGGACACAGTTGTCTCGATGGGTAAGATCTCAGCTAGGATTTGACAGAATATTCCTCAGGGTGTAAATTTGTTTTTGCCTGTTAATAATCTCACACATGTGAGTGATGATATCGCTTAGGAGGTCATGATGAAAGAAATTAAAGCGAGAAGGATCGTTTCTTATGCAATTCTCTTCCTCCTTCCAGTCGCATTGCTTTTTTCGCAATCCGAGGATACCCAAAAAATATTGGACACCCATCAAGAAGGAATCATTACTCTTATGGGTGTGGATGAGGCCCAACAGATCGTTGGGGAGGGCACAGGATTTGTGATCGAGCCAGGCGTTGTGGTCACCTGTTATCAAGTCGTGTGCAAGGCAACGTCATTGATCGCGAAAAATTTTAAGGGAAAAACCGTAAAGACCAACGGGATTTTGGCTGTGGATAAGAATTTGAATATTGCCCTGCTGAGCATCAAGGGAAAAGCCCCATCTTTTACCTTGGGGAATTCTGACGAACTGGAGCAGGGGAAAAAAGTATTTGCCGTGGGCAGCGATGAAACCGGAAAAATAGTGGTTTCAAAAGGAGAGGTCAAGGATGTGTTCGACCTCGGTGGGGATAAAAAGGCTGTCCGGACATCACTGGATGTTCCGAGGTATTTCAGCGGTGCCCCGCTCCTGGATGAAAGCGGAAGGGTCGTGGGAGTGGTCATATTCTTTGAAAGAAGATTGAGAATCACTCTTTCTTCCAATTCCTTGAAGAATGTCCAAAAACAAACACTGATCAAATTTAAGGACTGGCAGCCCGAGGATTATCTCGCAACGACAGAAGGAGCCCTGTTTGCGGGGAAGGTCTCTGCCTCTCTGGATGAGACCGGAAGGGCCCAGCGATACTTAGAAAAAGTCAGGCAGGCGAGGCCTGATGACATCGAGGTCCACTCCATTTTGGCTTCGGTCTATGATGCCCAGAGAAACTTCGAGCTGGCTATTAGGGCCTATGAGAAGGTTATATCGCTGGATGATTCGCGGGATGATGCGTATTATGGATTGGGCATGGTGTATATCAAAATGCAGCGTTTTGAACAGGCCCTGCCTTACTTAAAGAGAGCGGTTGAACTCAATCCCGTCTACGAAGATGCGTTTTATTACATCGGGAGTGCCCAACAGGACCTCAAGAAATTTGAGAGCGCCGCTGAAGCCTACAAAACATATCTGGAGTCCGATCCGGAAAATGCCTGGGAAGCTTATTACAGAATGGCGGTCTGTTACGTTGAGCTGGAAAATTATGAGGAGGCCATCGCCGCCTTCAAGGCGTCCCTGGAGGCCAAACCGGATGAAGTGATGATTAATTATGACCTGGCGAAGGCCTATGAGGAGCTAAAACGATATGATGAAGCAGAGAAAACTTACAGAAAGCTTTCTCAGCAGACGCCTGAGGACCCGATCAGGCCATATCGAGCCATGCTGATGATGTACGACAAGGCCGAAATGCCCGACAAAGCCATCCAGATCGCTATAGAAATAACTGAGATGGATCCCAGTAACTATGAAAGCTTCTACAACCTCGGTTACATGTACATGAATAATAAAAAGTACAATGAGGCCATATCCGCATTCAATAAAGCTTTAGAACTGAACCCGGGTTATGAATACACCTATTCGAATATTGGCTATATTTACTACCTGCAAAAAAAGTACCAGCAATCCATAAATATATATAAAAAGCTCGTCGAGTTTATCCCCGACAATGCCAATGCCTGGTATTTCATCGGGGTCAACTACATGCTCTTGAATGATTTTGATTCCTCAGTCGATCCTTTAAAGAAAGCCATAGAGCTCCAGCCCAATAACGCGAATGCTCTGTATAATCTGGCCATTGCCTACTTGAATCTCCATGATAACTACAGCGCCAGAGAAATCTACAAAAAGCTGAAGACCATAGATCCCGGGCTGGCGAAAAAGCTGGAAGAGCACATACGCTAGAGACATTCCGGTTTAAAATACGCATCATCTTTTCAATGAATTGACAAGAACCTGACTGTTATGGTATATAGAGAACTCTGTTTCGGCCTTCATTCCAAAGACCAACCTCACCTTCTCTAAGCTATGAGGTTTTGAATACAGCAATAATTTCTTCAGCTTTTAACCATCCGAAGAAAAAGTAAAGGGCAGGTGGCGAAATTGGCATACGCGCTAGGTTTAGGACCTAGTTCCTGATAAAGGAGTGCGGGTTCGAATCCCGCTCTGCCCATTGACAATCTATCCGAAAAAGAGAAATCGATGACAGACCCAAAACAGATGAAAAGCCGCATGAAAAATTTGAGTGAATCCAAGAGAGAGATCGAGTTAGAGATTGATGCGGATGAAGTCGAGGAAGAATTCAATAAAATCGTGGCTCAATTTTCATCCAGTGCGAAAATACCCGGTTTTAGACCTGGCAAAGTCCCCAGAGACCTGATCAAACAAAAATTTTATCCAGAAATCAAGGATTCACTGATCAATGCCTTAGTTCCGAAAGCGTTGAACAGAGAATTGAAGGCTCAAAATGTCAATCCCGTGGGAATGCCAGTTGTGAATGAGTTGAAATTCAAAGAGGGAGAACCCCTTTACATCAAGGCTCAGTTTGAGGTATGGCCTGAATTTAAACTTCCCGAATACAAAAAAATCAAGGTCAAAAAGAAAAAAGTCACGGTTGAATCCAAAGAAGTGGAGAAGTCGCTCGAAGACCTAAGGGCGAGGTCAGCAGAATACGTTCCGGTGGAGGGGAGGGGAGTGGCTGCAGGGGATTACGTCGCTGTCGAGCTGAAAGGAAAAGACCTGAAAACTAACAGGTTCCTTCCACTGGAAAAGGGAGTTATCCTTGCAGGGCACCAGGATAACGAAGAGCCTTTGAACAAGAATTTGACGGGATTGAATCCAGGGGATGAGAGGACCTTCACGATCGAGCACGATAAAAATCATGCCAACAAGAAATTGGCCGGGAAGACGATCGAATATGAAATGAAAGTTGTCTCTATCAAAGAAAGAAAACTTCCCGTGCTCGACGATGAATTTGCCAAGAGCCTTGGAGATTTCAAGGATCTCAAAGATCTCGAGGAAAAAATTGAACAGGAGATCACTTCTGCGAAAGAAAAGGCTGCGAAAAATGAAATGGCAGAGGAGGCACTAAAGAAGATCTCAGAAAGAATCAGTATAGAGCTTCCTGGATCCGTTGTTGAACAAGAACAAATGGCCGTCATGAAGCGTATGCTTTCTTCTCGTCCCAAGCAGAATTTGAGTCAAGAAGAACTGGAACAGTTGAAAACCGAAGGGAAGGGCAAAGCCGAGCAGAACCTCAGGAATCATTTGATTCTGCAAAAAGTGGCGGAGAAGGAAAAGTTGGAAGTGTCTGACCAGGAGCTTCACGAAGAGTTCAAGAGGATCGCTGCGGCGAACAATCTCGCAGTGGCCAAGGTTGTGGAAAGCTTCAACAGGGAAGGGAAGAGAGAAGAATTGAGAGACAGCCTGATTTTGAAAAAGACAGTTGACTTTTTACTGGATAACGCTATAATAGAAAGGTAAGTTTTCTCATGATTCTTATCCCCCAGCATCCAGTCAAGTAAAAGCGAACTAAATTTTTCATAAGTTTAAACTGGCAACTGGAGTGTAAAATATGCAAAATGCTCGAAGTCAATCTGAAGTGATTAAAAATATCGCTTTAATTCCCTTAAGGGATATCGTCGTTTTCCCTTCAACGCTTGTGCCGTTCATCATAGGACGTCCGTCCTCGATCCAGGCCCTGGAAATGGCCACAGAAAAAGAAAAGAGGGTTTTTCTGACGGCTCAGATGGACGCCAACCTGGACAATCCCACTCCAAAGGATATTTATTCAGTGGGTGTGATTGCGAAAATAATCCGGTCCATAAAGATGGACGATAAGAACATCAAAGTCATCGTGGAAGGACGGAAAAGAGCTCGGATTATAGAATATTTAAGCACCTATCCGTTTTTCCAAGTCCTGGTCAAAGAAATAAGAGAGATCGAAGGGGCCACAGCGGAAGGCGCAGAAATGCTCCAGAGAGTGTTGACTCTCTTTGAGGATTATCTAAAACTCAGCCAAAACGCGAATTTTGAATCGATTATTCCGGCCTTGAAGGATAACAGTCCTGACCGGGTTGCGGATATCATCTCTTCCCACCTTTATCTTCCCTTAGAAGAGAAACAAAACCTTCTTGAGTCAATCAGTATCCAGGAGCGGATTCGGAGACTGAATTACCTCCTGGAGAATGAGATATTGAAGGTCCATTCAAGACTGAAAAAAGAGGGGAAAAAATCTGGTCGAAAAAAGATCACGATCAAAGACCCCGGACAAAAGATACTCCCGACGGGCTTGACCTTTAAAAAAGAAGACCAACCCAACGAGATCGAAGAGCTGAAGCAAAGAGTCGCCAAGGCGAATATGCCCAAGGACGCAGAGGATAAAGCCAATAAAGAAATTGAAAGGCTGGAATCCATGCCTCCGATGTCAGCAGAGGCAACGGTTTGCCGTAACTACCTCGACTGGCTGATCTCGCTGCCCTGGAATAAAAAATCCAGAGAGAAGAGAGACCTGAAGGCTGCCGAACGCATTTTGAATGAAGACCATTACGGGTTAGAGAAGGTTAAAGAAAGGATACTCGAATATCTCTCTATTCGTCAGCTGGTGAAAAACCCGAAAGGGATTATCCTGGGTTTCATCGGTCCTCCTGGAGTTGGGAAGAGCTCACTCGGGCGTTCCATAGCCAGGGCCACCGGACGGAAATTCGTGCGATTATCTCTCGGAGGTGTCAGGGACGAGGCAGAGATACGCGGGCACAGAAGGACCTACATCGGGGCTTATCCGGGAAGAATCATCCAGATGGTCAAGAGAGCAGGAACACGGAATCCGGTCTTTCTGCTTGATGAAGTCGATAAGATGAGCATGGATTTCAGAGGAGACCCGGCATCGGCCTTGATGGAAGTGCTTGACCCGGAACAGAACAGCACATTCTTAGACCATTACATCGATACGGATTTCGACCTCTCTCAGGTCATGTTTATCGTGACGGCGAACATGCTCGAGCCTGTGCCGCGTCCTTTGATCGACAGGATGGAAGTCATCCGGCTCCCGGGTTACACAGAAGATGAAAAACTGCAGATCGCTAAACATTTTCTTTTATCCAAACAGCTCAAGATCCATGGATTGAAACAGGAGAACCTCGATATTTCGGATAAAGCATTCATGAAGCTCATCCGCGGATACACGCGGGAAGCCGGAGTCAGGAATATTGAACGAGAGATCACATCAATCTGTCGAAAGGTCGTCAAGAAGGTCGTGTCGAAGGGAAAATCGCATGCCGAGAAGGTCAACGCTAAAAATATTGAGAAGTATCTGGGTATCCCAAGATTCAGACGCAAAGAAATCGATAGAAAAGACGAAGTGGGAGTGGCGATCGGGATGGCCTGGACCGAATTCGGGGGTGAACTGTTGACGTTTGAAGTCACTAAGGTTCACGGCAAGGGAAACTTCACTTTGACCGGGCATCTCGGAGAAATCATGCAGGAATCCGCTCAAGCGGCGTTCAGTTATGTTAAAGGAAAGATCTATGAGTTCAACATCGCCAAAGATCTGCATAAAAATTATGATATTCACATCCATGTCCCAGAAGTCGCTCAGCCTAAAGAAGGCCCGTCTGCAGGAATAACCATTGCCACATCGATCATTTCCCTCCTCACCGGTATTCCTGTGAATAAAAGGGTGGCCATGAGCGGAGAGATCACATTAAAAGGGAAAGTCCTTCCCGTCGGTGGCATTAAAGAAAAATTGTTGGCGGCTCATCGAGAATTGATAAAGGAAGCAGTCCTGCCATTCGACAACAAGCCAGACTTAAAGGATATTCCGAAGAACATAAAAGAGGATATGAAAATCCATTTTGTCGAGAACATGGATGAGGTTCTGGAAATCGCTTTAACAAAAGAACTCCCCATAAAGGCAAAAAAGGATAAGAAACCCGGTGCTTCCGAACTCCCTGAAGGCGATGAAGAAGGGGAAACCCTCAGAAGCCGGATGTAATTTACTGAAATAAAATAAGCATAATTTCCGTATAGTCAATTTAACCATCGAAAAATAAATTCAATACCGAGGTAAAACAATGAAAGAGTATAATTTAGCTGACCTTGAAAACAAAAAAAATCCAGAATTGTCTAAGATTGCTGGCGAATTCGGTCTCCCGGAGAATGAAACAGAAGACACGAAAAAGCACGATCTCATATTCAAGATCTTAGAAGCCCAGGCCAAAAAGAATGGCATGCTTTTCTCGGAAGGAGTCCTGGAGACTCTGGATGATGGTTTTGGATTTCTGCGCGCGCCTGAATTCAGTTATCTGCCAAGTCATGACGATATCTACGTGTCTCCTTCGCAAATTCGAAAATTCCAGCTCAGAACAGGAGATACCATATCCGGAATTGTCCGTCCTCCCAAAGAAGGAGAAAAGTATTTTGCGCTGATCAAAATCGAAGCGATCAATTTCACTCATCCCGATGTCATTCTCGATCAAAGACGGAATATGTATTTTGACAATCTCACGCCCCTCTATCCTTTCGAGAAGATCAAGCTGGAGGACAGCAAAAAAGACCTGAATGCGCGCGTGATGGACCTTCTGACTCCGATCGGAAAAGGCCAAAGGGGGCTCATCGTTTCACCCCCTCGAGCCGGGAAGACTACTCTTCTGAAAACGATTGCCAAATCAATCGAAAAAAATCATCCAGAAGTCTTCCTGATTGTCCTTCTCGTCGCGGAAAGACCCGAAGAAGTGACTGATTTTCAGAGGAGTATCAACGGAGAAGTCGTGGCCTCGACTTTTGATGAACCTCCTGCACGAAATGCCCAGGTGGCCAACCTTGTCTTGGAGAAGGCCAAGAGGCTTGTGGAAATCAAGAAAGATGTGACTATTCTTCTGGACAGTATCACCCGCCTGGCAAGAGCCCACAATGCGATCATCCCTCCTTCTGGAAAAGTTCTTTCCGGCGGCATTGACGCCAACGCTTTGAATAAGCCGAAAAAGTTCTTCGGCTCGGCCCGTAAAGTTGAAGAGGGAGGAAGCTTGACCATCGTCGCGACCGCTCTGATCGATACCGGAAGCCGGATGGACGAGGTCATTTTTGAGGAGTTTAAAGGAACTGGAAACATGGAGATCAATCTCGACAGAAGACTCGTCGACAAGAGATTATTTCCGGCGATCGATATTTCACGCTCAGGAACACGGAAGGAAGAACTTCTGATTAAAGATCAAGACCTGAACAGAATATGGATATTGAGAAAAGTCCTCGCCCAGTTGAGTGAGGTGGAAGCCATGGAACTGCTGCTGGATAAAATCTCCAAGACAAAAACAAACTCGGAATTCTTGAACATGATGAGTAAAGGCTTGTAAAGAAGTCAGTCGATAAGACATCCCTCCTTTTAACCTCTGAACAAAATCCTGAGAAATCTTTCCTGACAATTATTTTAATCCATCAACCTTTCCAATTAGAGATCTCTCTCTATCCGTCTAAATCCAGCCTTGTGTAAGCGTATAAGTACCTTCCTTCCAATCGAAAATATCTTTTCTATGTGAAATAATTTTGTTATGTAATTTGTATTTCCTCTTTTGTAAAACAAATCCTTGACAAGCAGAAGCATTAGTTTTACAATTTAGGAAAAATAGATAGTATATAAACCGTATAACTGGGAGGTAAGGCCATGAAATTCATTTCCAGATCTGAAGAATTGATACTTCTCTCCATCATGAAACTTCGGGATGAGGCTTATGTTGTGGCCATCCGGGAGGAATTGATGAAGATGACGGGGGAGACCTGGGCATTGGGTGCTCTGTTTGTGACTTTAGACAGGATGTCTCGGAAGGGCTATGTGCAGTCCTGGCTATCAGAGCCAAGGGCGGAAAGGGGAGGCAGGAGAAGAAGGCTTTATCGTCTTATGCCTGCAGCAGTGGATGCTCTAAACGAGGTAAGAAAACTTCAAACAGCCATTTGGCGGAATATCTCTCCACTTTCGAAAGAGGATTTTGCGTGACTCCCAAAAGCTCATTCCTGCATACTCCTCGTCCGCCTCGCCTAGCAGAATGGATTTTCCTTCGCCTTTTCCCTGACAAGGAGATATTCACGACGATAGGCGATTTAGAAGAGATATTTCAGTCCATCTCTGAGGAGAGCGGTGAACGTCGGGCTAGACTCTGGTACTGGGGACAGCTTTTCAAATCTCTTCCTCACCGCATTGTTGGCTTTTTTTCTTTGGACATACCGATTTTCGCTTTATCCCTCAAGATCATGGTCCGGGGCCTCCGGAAGAATAAAGTCTTCTCCTTTCTTAACATTCTCGCTCTCACTTTGGGCCTGACTTGTTTTCTCTTGATTTTTCTCTACATGAGGCATGAGTTCACCTATGACACCTTTCACCCGGATCATCAGAGTATCTATCGAGTCCGTTTGCAGGATTTTTCAGGAAGCGGCCAGGTTCAGCTTTCTCAGCCCCTCGCGCCGCTTGTCGAAGCTGAAATCCCTGAAGTCGAGCAAGCCGTACAGTTCTGTTATGCTTTCCGTCCCGTCGTCAAAGTTAAACAGCATAAATTTAGATCTTCAGGAACATTCGCAGACGAGAAATTTTTCGAAGTTTTTCGTTTTCCTCTTCTTCGAAGAATTGATGATCCACTTTCCGAACCCTTTGCTGTCGTATTGACTGAGTCGGCGGCCGAGAGGTTTTTGGGGGACGAAGATCCCATGGGGAAAACGCTGTCGTTTATCATTCGCGGTGAATCCTGTGAACTGGTTGTCACAGGCGTAATGGCCGATTTACCCCGGAACACTCATTTCCAATATGATCTGCTTATCTCTTTTCCCACGATAAATGCGCTTCCTCGATTCAAGGCGCTTATGGAGAATGTCTCTTTTTCTCTGATAAGAACTTATGTCAAACTTCATGAAAATGCATCGGTCCGGAACATTGAACAAAAAATCTCCGATCTCCTAAAGGTCCACAGTCCAGTATCAGATTCAGCATCGGATTTTGGCTGCGCCCTCCAATCCATCACAGATATCCATTTGCGGCCTGATAACAGGGATAATAGCGCTATCCGAACGCTTTATCTCTATCTTTCTCTTGGCATCATCATCCTGATCATTGCAGGGATCAACTATGTGAATCTGTCCACGGCTCGATCTTCGATTCGAATGCGCGAGATCGGAATTCGGAAAACTATCGGAGCCCATCGCCATCAGCTTATAAAACATTTCACCGGTGAAGCAGTTATTCTCACGAGCGTTTCATTCATTATATCTCTTACTCTCCTTCAGTTCATTCTGCCCATCTTCAACCGCATAATGGATAAAGATATCGGTCTTGAACTCTATTTTCAGAGTTCACTTTGGCTGGAAACTCTGGGAATTGTTCTTCTTGTCGGTATCGCTGCGGGCCTGTACCCGGCCCTGTTCCTTTCATCCTTCCAACCAGTCCGTGTCCTTAAAGGAACCGTGTATGCAGCAGGAAAAAAGGGATTCAGGCCATCGAGATTGCGCAATGTTCTGGTCGTGATCCAGTTCGCTGTTTCCGTGATTCTGATTAACATCATGCTTTTCATCTATCAACAGGTTCGATACATCAGAACCATGGACGCTGGATTTGAAATACGCAATGTCATCGAAGCATGGGTACCTCAAAACAGTCTGACTGTAAGGGACAGGCTTTTACAAAATCCGAATATCTTGGGCGTTACGATAGCCAGTAATGTCATCTCTCTAACGGATCGAGATAGTTCCGTAGAGGACTTCGGAGAAATAATCAGGCATATAGATGATTCGGGAAGCTCGAAGGAGATACAAGCGCATCATATCCGATGTGGTCATAATTTTCTTGATGTTTTTCGTATTCCGCTGATAGCCGGTAGAGATTTTTCCGAGAATCTAAACGAGAGCCAATCGGCCATTGTGAACGAAACCTTTGTTCGCCGACTCGGCTATCAGAATCCACTCCTGAAGCGCGTTAGAATCGAAGGCGAAAGCAAGGATTTGTTCATCGTCGGTGTGGTTAAGGATTTCCACTTTCAACCTCTGACACAAACAATCAAACCGCTCATTCTGACGCATACCGAAAGCAATTTCATAGCACTCTACGCAAGGGTTCGCGGAGAAGATACGGCCAATACCGTGGATTTCATCCGGAAGACAGTTGGTGAATTCGACCCTGATCGTGTCCTTACAATCAACCTTCTGGATGACCGGCTTTTTGACATTTACAAGGCCGAACGAAGCCAGGGCACGCTTTTAATGGTTTTTTCGGCGTTGGCTGTCCTGATTGCTTGCCTCGGGCTTTTTGGCCTTGCTGCTTTCACGGCTGAGCGCAAGACTAAAGAGATTGGCATCCGTAAGGTTTTAGGAGCAAAAATGGAGCAGCTGCTCTTGATGCTATTAAAGGAATTTGCTCTGCTGTCTCTCCTTGCAATTACGATTGGCCTTCCCTTGTCTATCTATTTCGTTATCCAGTGGATGGAGAATTTTGCTTATCATGTTCCGATCCTGCCGTGGACTTTTCTCCTGACAGGCGGGCTGGTCCTGGTTGCCATGTCCTTGACTGCCGGGACACAGATCGTCCGGATTGCCCTCATCGATCCCGTCGAAGTTCTGAAATACGAATAAGAAGAATAAATTCTCATATTTTGATAATCCATCTTAATTAATCCAATAAAAAATCATGTCATCAAAAGCAGCCTAATGGCGCAATTTTCAACTTTTTCGGCTCTGAAGAAGAAAAGATTTGTAAGAATTTATATTAATCCTATATCTTCGGTGTGTTCTCTGATATGATAGTTGGGTTAAAACTCGTTTTAGGAAGAAACATGCCTGAAAAAGCCCCAAAACCGGTACCCGAAGGAATGCATACGGTCACTGTTAACCTTTGGTATAACGGCAATTGCAATGAAGCTATTGAGTTCTATCAAAAGGCTTTTGGAGCCAAACTCGCTGGTCCGCCTGTACCTTCGCCCGACGGCAAAGGAATCATGCACGCCATGCTTAAACTTGGAGACTCGAACATCATGATGGCAGATGTCAGACCTGAACAATGGGAGAAGGGACCTAAAGAAACGGCCACAGCGAGTCTGTTTTGCTATGTGGAAGACTGTGATGCGCTTTTTAATCGCGCTGTCGACGCGGGTTGTGAAGTCTTAGAGGCGATGATGGATGCATTCTGGGGAGATCGATATGGTAAGATAAAGGATCCCTACGGGCATTGCTGGGGATTTGCCAGTCATAAATGGATTCTTTCAGACGAGGAGATGCAGGAACGGATGCAGGAGTGGTTGAAGAGCATATCCTAGATAAGGGAAAAAAGTAAGCGTTATATCATTTATCCTTTACTAAAGAGTAAAAGTAGATCTATTCATACTTAAGAGTTTTGGCTGGATTCGTGAGGGCCGCTTTGAGAGACTGGGAGCTCACAGTCAGCAGGGCAATCAGGATGGACATCACACCTGCCGCAATAAATGTGAAGATGCTAATCGGGATACGGAACGGAAAATTGGAAAGCCAGTAGTTCTTCATAACAAAGTAAGCCACCGGCCAGGCGATAACATTGGCAATCAGCACCCATTTCAGGAAATTATTCGACAGTGTGACAACAATAGAACCCACCGAGGCGCCCAGCACTTTTCTTATTCCGATCTCTTTTGTGCTCTGTTCTGCAGTATAGGAGGCGAGACCGAAAAGGCCTAGGCTGGCCACAAATATCGCAATTCCAGCAAAAAATGTGATTATCTGGCTCAACTGTTCCTCCGAATGGTACAAAGAGTCGAAGTTCTCATCCACAAAGAAATATTCAAAACTCCTGTCCTTCTCAAACGACTTCCACGTCTTTTCAATACTGGATAGAGTTGCAGAGATATCATTCGTATTCATCTTGATCGAGAGGAAAGGAAGATTTTCGGGCGCAAGAAAGATGGCCAGAGGACCTATCACTTCTTTCAGCGACTTGTAATGAAAATCCTTCACAATTCCGACAATGGGCCGCATGACCTCATCGTAATAACCGATTCTCTTTCCGAGAGTTTCTTCTCCCCACCCAAACTTTGTCACTGCAGTTTCGTTGATTAGGAAAGCACCATCCTTATCTGCTCCGAATTCTCGTAGAAAATCCCGTCCTTTGGCGATTTCTATTTCATAGGTTTTGACAAAGTCATAATCGGTAAAAATAAAATCAAATGTATGTGTAACACTTTCTGGCTTTCCTTCTTGAAATAGAGTGAGAACAGTCTGGGTTTTTCCAGGGATTCCGTTTGAATAGGAGGCTTCCAGAATATTGGCATTCTTTTTCAATTCATTTTTAAACGCTTCATCCTGCTGCCGGATTGCCCTCCCTTTGATCCTGACAGCAAGTACCTGTTCCTTTTTGAATCCCAGTTTTTGATCTTTCATGAAGCGCAATTGAATTATAACGATAAGTGTGCTGATAATGAGGATGATGGAGATTGTAAACTGCAGTATGACCAGGCTGCTTCGCAGGGTCCTTCCCTGGGTGCCGCTTCGCATTTTTTTTCTCAAGGTTTCGATGGGCTGGAAAGAAGAGAGGTAAAAAGCGGGATAACTCCCGGCCGCAAGACCTGTGAAGGCCGCAAGCCCGATCATCCCGATTCCCACAACACCATTCAGAAGAGTCGCCTGATTGATTTCTTTTCCTGTGAGGTTATTGAAGGCGGGAAGAAAAAGTTCGACTATGACGATGGTCAGGAATAAAGCACAGAACGACATGCCTATGGATTCCGTTATGAACTGAAAAATCAGCCGTTTTTTATGCGCGCCAAAAACTTTTCTGATTCCGACTTCCATACCACGGTTGGCCGAACGTGCCGTGGATAAGTTCATAAAATTGATACAGGCAATGAGGAGAATAAATGCAGCCACTATAGAAAAAACATAGACATACCGGATGTCTCCATTCCCTTCGATTTCCGCCTGGAGATGAGATTTTAGATGAATGTCTGTCAGTCTCTGAAGGAAATAGGACATTTTTTGCCCGTACTTACGGGCCTCTTCTCCGGCATGTTTCTCTACAATCGGAGCCAATTTTTTTTCAACCTCATCAGCATCGGCTCTCTCGTCGAGCAAGATGTACGACCATCCTTGGATGACAAACCAGGCATCCTGGAATTCGGGATCCAAAAATTGGGCTCTTCGTCCTTGGATTGTATTCATAGAAACAAGGTAATTAAACCTGAAATGGGAATTGCGGGGGATATTTTTGATAATCCCTGTCACTTTAAGCTCGCCATCAGCGTTAAGATTAACGGTTTCTCCCAGAGGAATTTCATCGAAAAAAATCTTATTTGCAGCATCCTCAGTCAGTACGATTGATCCGGGAGCATCGAGAGCTGTATCCGGATCGCCTGCGATAAACTCATGGGTGAAAATCTTGAAAAAATCCGGATCCACATAGAAGATCCCAGTCTCATCAAACTTCTTATTTTCATAAGTTATAAGGCCAGTTCTCTGCCAAAGTCTTGAATAGGCTCTAATCTCGGGCAGTTCAGCAGCAAAAGTGGGGGCCGCGACGAAGGGGGGAATAGCATAATGATCGTAGGCGCCGCCGATTTCCTCGGCATAGGTTATTCGGTAGATGTGCTCGGCATTTTCGTGATACCTGTCAAAGCTCAACTCATCATAAACCCACAAAAAAATGAGAATACAGCAGGCCATTCCTACGGCAAGCCCAGCGATGTTAATAAACGAATAGCCCTTTTGTCTTTTGAAATGTCTAAAGGCGATTTTTATATAGTTTTTAATCATTGTGCCCTCAATTCTGTCGTGTCTGTTTAGAGTTTATAACAGCAAAAAATATGCCAATTTTTTTTCTCGAGATTTTGAAGCTCATAAAACAATTTATGTCCGCTCTTGAACAGTTTATGTCCGCATATGAACAAAAATATTTATTCTCCATATGAACTTCATTGCAGAGAGCAATCCAGATCTCGTTTTTGACTCAAAGCCGCTTATTTTAATATTCTCAACAGCTTGCTTGAACTCTCGAGTGTATCACTGGATAGAATAAAAATTTTTAGTTGAAATGGATGTTCAATTCAATATAGTAAAGAGATATTAAGACATGAGAAAGATTCCTGTCCTTCTGTTTAATCAGATTTTTAGAATTGAATTCTCACACCTTAATCAGGGAGGAAATCTATGAGACAAAGCGCTCGATTTCTACGTACGATTCAAATATTCACACTGGTGTTTCTTGTTTTGGGATGGGGAGTACATATAGCCGAAGCCCAGGAAAAGATCACATCTCCAGAAGAGTTTTTTGGGTTTCAACTCGGCAGCGATAGACTGATCGCACGCTGGGACAAGATCGTCGAATACTTCAATCTGCTGGAGAAAGAAAGCGGAAAGCTCAAAGTCGTCAATATGGGACCTTCTACCATGGGGAATCCGTTTCTCGTGGTCATTATCTCATCACCGGAAAACTTGGCTAACCTGGACCGGCTGCAAGAGGTGAACGCCAAGCTCAGCGACCCGAGAGGAATCCCGGAAGCAGAGATCAAAAAGCTGGTCAAGGAGGGAAAGGCAGTGATGTGCCAGTCCATGAGCCTTCATGCCACCGAGATCGGGGGCACACAGATGGCGCCTGAGCTGACTTATGACCTCATATCCGGGGAAGATGAAGAGACACAGCGAATTTTGAACAATGTGGTCTTCTTCTTGATCCCGAGCTTTAATCCCGACGGCCAGATCTGGGTTACCGACTGGTACCGCAAGACTGTCGGCACAGAGTACGAAGGGGCCGGTCTTCCCTGGCTGTACCATCTGTACGCCGGACACGACAACAACCGCGACGGCGATTTTATAAATCTGACTGAATCGGTATACGCAGCGAAAATCATGTACCGGGATTGGGTTCCTCAGGCCTACATCGATCATCACCATATGGGAAGCTCGGGCGCGCGTTTCTACGTTCCGCCTTACTGTGAACCCATGCGTCCGTATGCGGATCCGCTTATCTGGCGCGAGCACAGCTGGTACGGGGCCCACATCGCCTATAAACTGGAAGAGGCCGGAAAATCAGGTATTCTCAACGCGGCCCAGTATCCCGGCTGGGGTCATTTCGGATGGCACTGGATCACTCCTTTCCACAACATTGCCGGGATGCTCACCGAGTCAGCCAGCGCCAGGCTGGCATCCCCCCTGTACATCCATCCTGAGCAGCTCCGCGGCGGGTCCAGACAGTTTCCCGCCTACGAAGCCCAGACAACGTTCCCGAATCCCTGGCCGGGCGGCTGGTGGAGGCTCCGGGACATCGTCGAGCAGAAGAAAATCTCAGCCTGGGCACTCCTGGACCTCGCGGCCAGAAACAAGGAGACCGTCCTCTGGAACGCCTATTTGAAGGCCAAACGACAGACAGAACGGGGAACTCAGGGCAAGCCCAAGATCTATATCGTCCCCATCACCCAGCATGATCCTTTGACCGCTGTGAAGATGATCAACACGCTGCTGCTGTCCGGGATTGAGATCCAACAGGCCCAGAAGGAATTCAACGCCAGCGGAGTGATCTATCCCAAAGGCTCTTTCGTCATCTCTCTGGCCCAGCCCAAAATGGGATTGATCCGGAACCTGCTCGGTCAGACTTTTTATGCCGACAATGACTGGACCCGGAGCGCTGACGGTTCACCGCGACGTCCCTACGACCTGGCGACGCACACGATGAACGAGTTTATGGGCGTGCGTGTGGATCCGTTAAATGAGAAAATCGAAGGCGATTTTCAGATACTTAAAGGGCAAGTGCCAGTCTCGGGGAAAGTGGAAACTGGCGGAAACGGATATTACCTTGACGGAAGATTGAATGATAGCTTCAAAGCCGTAAACCTTCTGCATGAAAGGGGGATTTCAGTTCGTCGTGCGGACAAGGCTGTTTCAGGACTCCGCCCGGGAGACTTCATTATTTCCAAGGGAAAAGAAGCCGTCCTTCAAGATATTGCCGAACAGACGGGCGTTGATTTTAAAGCGCTCAAAAACAAAATCAAGGAAGGTGCGCATCAGGTCCAGAAACCGCGTATCGGCATGTACCAGCGTTATTACGGCGGTAACATGGACGAGGGCTGGACCCGGCTTGTTCTTGAAAAATTTTCGTTTCCGTACACATCACTCAAGGATGCGGAAATAAAGAAGGGAGATCTAATCAAAAAGTATGATGTGATCATTCTGCCGGATGACTCAGCAGCCATAATCATGGGCGAAATCACCGGGAGATACCGCCGCTATTTTTCCTCGGTTCCGCCCGAATACCGGAGCGGTATCGGCCGAGAAGGCGTCGAGGCGTTGAAAACTTTCGTGGAAAAAGGGGGAATTCTCGTGACGCTCGGTGGTGCCACTCGCTTCGCAATAGAGAAGTTCGGATTGAGCGTCCGCAACACCGTTGAAAACCTCGACTCCAAGGAGTTCTTCTGTCCGGGTTCAACCGTAAAAGTGAATATTGACAATAATCATCCTCTCGGATATGGGATGCCGGAAGAAGGTTTAGTTCTTTTCCGCGGAAGTCCCGTCTTCGCAGTTTCCTCCGGACAGAACAGTGAGAACTATGAGACTGTCGCCCGTTACCAGGAGAGGGACCTCCTGCGGAGCGGCTGGCTGATAGGGGAGGAGCACCTGTCCAATATGCCGGCGATGCTCAATGTCAAACAGGGTGAAGGCCGGATAGTGCTGATCGGGTTCCGGCCCCAGCACCGGTGCCAGACTCACGGCACTTTTAAACTGCTCTTCAATGCCCTGATCCGTTAAGGCTGAAGCTTCCATCAAGATGAATAGAAGAGAATTTTTAAAAGTGGCAGGGATCGCGGCCACCGGATCAATTTGCATTGCTGGATATCCCGAGCAAAAAAAAGAAGATATATTCGATCCCTTGAACGAAAAGGGAATACATCCGATCCTGGAAAAAGATCACCCTTATATCTTTATCGATTCCTGCATGCAGATCTGGCCCGATGCACAGTTCCAGGATGCCCACCGGCATGGAGTGACGACTTATGGCGTCACAGCTTGGAACCCGCATGACACGCTGGAGCAGGCGCTCGAATCGCTGATGTTCTGGCATCTGATTGCCCGAAAATATCCTGACCTGTCCGTCACATACACGGTTGAAGACATTAAAAAAGCCAAAAAGAATAGAAAAGCGACTCTCCTCCTGGCCTCCCAGTGTGGCGATTTCATCGAGTACAAGCTGCACCGTATAGAGGCTCTCTATAAACTCGGCCTGCGCATGCTGATTCCTGCGTACAGCCTTTCCAACCACATATGCGGGGGGTGTCTGGACCGCACAGACCAGGGTCTGACATCGTTCGGTCAGTTGGTGGTGGACGAGTGCAACAGAATAGGACTTTTGCTAGACTGCTCGCACCTCGGCAAGCGTTCCAGCCTGGAGATCATCGAGCGAAGTCCGCAGCCCGTGGTTTTCAGCCATTCCTGCACAAAAGCACTCGCCGATAATCCCAGAAACATCGATGACGAGCAGATCAAGGCCTGCACCACTAAGAATGGAGTTATAGGTCTTTCTCCCTGGGGACCGATGACGCTCAAAACAGGCCTAACCAACCGTCCGACCGCAGATGATTTTATCGACCATATAGACCATGTGGCGCAGCTTCTCGGTTCAACCGATTACATCGGAATCGGAACCGACATGAGCCTCGGCACCTATCCGGACCATGAGTATGACCCATGGGGAGAACCCGCTTCTAAAGATGTGACGAGCCCATATAACAAATATGTCACGCCGAACATACGCTCGCCTCTACGTATGGTTGACGGATTCAGCAATTATGCTGAAGCGCTGAATTTTATCGAGAAGCTTGAAAAGCGTGGATACAGCGATGCAGATATCCGGAAGATTCTGGGTGGGAACTACTTGCGCGTGTTCAGTCAGGTGTGGAAATAGAAGGATTGGAGGCAGTCAGCGTTTAGTATTGACGCGAAAAATATAAATATACATCCGGTTTTTCTCAAGAAAGGTTTCGAGCCGTTCAAGCGTGTAGCCGGCTTCATTCATTTGAGCTTCCATCTTCTCGGGTGTTGTGCCCGACCGAGGTCTATCCTCCGTCGGAAACCACTCTCCGATCGCCAGTATCCCGTCTGGTTTGAGCGCTGATCTTGCATTCCTCATCAGCGCTACCGGGTCTGCGAAATGATGATACGCGGAGATGACAAAGATCAGGTCCAGTTTCCCCTCAGGGAGTTTCGGATCTGTGACGTCCCCGAGTATGGTCTCGACATTTTCCAGTCCCCAGCGTTCACAGCGCTTCTCCAGATGTTCGAGAGCCGCTGCGTCGATGTCTTCGGCATAGACTTTTCCTTCCTTCCCCACTCTCACCGCAAACTGAACCACATAGCGTCCGCGTCCTGCGCCAATCTCGGCTGCCACCATCCCCGGCGAGAGGCCGATCGTATCCATAACTTTGTCGGGTGGCTGCAGACGGTTCAGCCTGGCTTCATTCGCGTTCTCGGGCGTGAGGACAGTCTGCTGTTCCTGGGCCTGCTGTACGGGAGCTAAAGAAAACAGGAAGACTAATAAAATAAATATGATGACAGAGTGACTCCGAAGCATATTCAAGCTCCTTTCGCTTATTTTTACTTCTTCTTAATATAACGTCTTTTTTATGAAAAAAGTTACTTTATCTTGAGTTCGCCGATTATCTCTCTGATATTTGTAAATTTGATCATGCCAATCATGGAAAAAGATGAAATAAACTCCGCATTTATGCTTTGTTATTTTGATCGCTTCGATCCGAATTCAACATAGGTTTTGGTTTTAAACGGATTATCCAATGGTGAGTGTGAAGTGAGCAGTAGCGAGAAGGGCTCGAACCGGGA
>CAYGBC010000044.1:0-36580 GCA_964348015.1 uncultured Eubacteriales bacterium
GGGTGGATCCACTCATCATCCAGCGGCTCCTGCGGCACTCGAGCTTCAAGGTCTCAGAGCAGGTCTATATCCAGTCCAACATGAGGATGATGAGAGAAGCGGTGAATGGTGCAACGAGAGCACAGGCTATGCCTGTGAAAATGGAGCACGATTGGAACACGACAAAGCCAGAGAAAAGAGAAACGCCCGTAAGTGCTTATTTCTCAATGAATTAGGCGAATGGAAGTGATGAAGCCGAGTTTTCTGAGAACCACCCGTCCTAGTCCCCTAGACGATAGCGCCACCAGGTTTGGAATAGCCCAGAATACCAGATGTACCCCTGTTAAGTCAATTTTTATGTTTGTTTTCCTTTGACAAACAGATCTTTTATTTTATAATGTATGCAATTTAATGGAGGAGGTGCCTTATGGAACAACCCCAGATGCAGCCAAGACCAACAAGCAGTGAGGTGAGTTTTGGCGAGTGGTTTTTGACTATTTTCCTCGCCGCCATCCCTTTGGTCGGACTCGTCCTGTTATTCGTTTGGGCTTTCAGCGCCTCAACGAATCCGAGCAAGGCCAACTGGGCGAAAGCCACTCTTGCCTGGGCCGCGATCGGAATCGTCATTTATTTGATTATTTTCGTGGTCATCATGGGGATAATGGGAACAGCCAGTAATTATTAAAAGCATCACTTTTTTTTCTGGTTTTTCTTTCTAAGATTTTCTTTTATTTCTTCCGCACTATTGGTGTCTTCATCTGTTTAAAGGAACGAGTGCCAATTTTTTTCTCTAGAATCACGCAGACGAAAACATCTTTTCAGAAGAGAATAGAAATAAACTTACAAGGGATCGGAATAGGTCGATATTTCTGTATTAAAGCCAGGCCAGACTGAGCCTCAATCTACTTCATCAGCATTTTCGCTTTGACCTCGCCTCCGTTAATCCTCCACAGCATCGGCATAGGCCTGTCCACGCCTTCTGCGTATTCAGGCGTGTTCTCCCACCGGTAGTTCAGGATGAGATTATAGTCGGAAAAATGCTGCCAGCGGCGGCGGGGCATATCCGTGATCATGTGGAAGTGATTGGCGGGGATCCCGACTTTGACCAGGCTAGAGGGAACGTGGTCAAAAGTCAGGAAGGTATGCGGCCATGAATAATCCGAAGCATGGCAGCATCTCTCGATCAGAGCCGCCGGAAGAGTATGGCTCTGGGCTTCATCCTGGATCATCGTGAACATGCCGGAGAGGTCGGAATACGCCATCCTTCCGGCCATTCCTTTTATTCCGCCCGGCGAAACGTAACCCACAGAAAATCCAAGGCCCGGAAAATAATACTCGATGGCTCTAAACAGGTGGGCTTTCTCCGCATAATCCAGGGAACCGCTACCCGAATTGTTCCCGTCAATAAATCCTTTCTCCATCCAGGGCTTTTTCTTGTGCGGAGTCAGGTCCAGTTTGAGCTCCTTGGCGATCTTCTGAACCTCCCAGGGCTCATAGACCTTCCGGAAGTCCATGAATAGAGGGGGCTTTCCTCCTGAAAGAGCCCAGTAGGCGACCATAGTCAGAAGACCCTGGATGTCGTTTTCCGTCGCAAACGGAATCACTGTCTTCTTTCCGGTGTGGTCTTCAGTCGAATTGAACAGGGACTCGGCAATATCCGCGGTCGAAAGCGGGATTCCTCTTCTGTCCGAACCCCAGGACAACTGATTCGTCCACCCCCCCGCGATTGCGTTTATGTCTTTCATATGATTCCGGATAATCAGGTACAGGGCCAGGCCTTCATCCAGCTTTCGTGTGTCTTCCTCGGAGAGCGCCGGAGGTTTGTTTTTTTTCGTATATACAGGAGTCTTGTTCTGGACGATCTCCTCAGTATTCGGAAAGATGCGGTCTTTGAATTTGATATTGATCACCCAATTTCTCAGTTCCTCGAGCTCTTTCGAATCATAGCCTCCCTTCTTCCGGAGCATATCCGCAAAGATCTTCATGGATTCGCGCGTGGATTCCAGGCCGAAGAAACGCCGGGCTGCGTGAACATGGTTGAGCGCTGTCTCCATCTGCATCGAATCCGTATCCACCGAGAGATATCTCTTTCCTTTCAGTGCTGCGGACGCCATCATGGCAGAGGCTAAATCAATGATCTCCGACTGTGTTTTTTCGTCAAACTCCGGATTCATTCCGGTCTCAGGCATATTTCCGATGACCATCGGGCAGAGACGTCCGGTCTGCGCATAAGCTCCGACCAGGGCGTCGATGCCCACGACTCCAGGCTTGGGCGCGTTATTTCCGCCCACGCATGCGAGCGGGACTCCCGGCGGGAAGTGAGCCGTAAGGGCCATGGCTGTTTTCCCGGGAAAAAACCATGTGTCCGGAACAATGACCAGCGCTTCCGCTCCGGCCTCTTTCAATTCTCCAGCACCGGAATCGGCCGTACTTTCGCTGTCCACAAGATGAGAACAGTAAAAAATATTCGGCGGATTTCCACCGGGCATTTCAAGCTTTTCCGACAGAAGCTCTGCCGTCATTTTTCCGATGTTGAACGCTCTCTTGCGCGAGGCCTCATCGATCCGGGGATCACAAGGGACAAACACACCCAGAGTGGGAAGCCCGGATATCCTTTTCTTCACGAATGGCATCTTTCCTCCTTCACGGCAAAATCACACGCCGCGTTTGAGTCAGATTGAGATTCTCTCGGAATACCGTCTATTATAAATCCTCCGCTGGAATGGTCAAACCTCTCATGTGGCTCCCTTCCGCATCTCCTCGACATCAGGCTCGACGTGGACCAGCACATTGACAGGCCTGGAGAGCTCTTTTTCTATCTCCTTTTCAATCCTTATCGAAATCTTATGGCTGCTCGAGACGGAAAGTTCGGGATCCACCAGGACATGAACATCCACGATCATCTCTGCCCCCAGTTTTCGGGTTCGGAGAGCGTGCCAGCTGGAGATATTTTTTTCTCTCGAAAGAGCCAACTCGATCTTTTGGATGGACTCACTGTCCGCCGAGTGCTCGGAGAGCTCCAGAAGCGTTTCGAAGAAAATTTTCCCTACTACTCCGAGGATCATGAAGCCGACGACGATGGCCGCCACCTGGTCCGCATGTCCCCATCCGAACAGGCTCGCAGCGCCGCCCAATAAAACAGCCACTGAGGAAAGAGCGTCTGACCGCTGGTGCCAGGCATTCGCATACAGAACCGTGCTGCGGGTAGTTCTGGAGACTCTCCGGGTCACGCGGAAAATGATCTCTTTGGATACTACGGACACACCGGCGATCACCAGAACCATAAATCCCGGGAAGTTCTGTTCGTGGTGGTAGATGGAAACGCCCGCCGACCAGATGACGCCAAAACTGATACCGATCAGAGTCAGAGCGATCATCAGGCAAGCGATCGTTTCCATCTTCCCATGGCCGTACGGATGGGTTTTATCTGCCGGCCTGGTGGACAGGCGCGTTCCGATCAAAACGACAAAATCCGTTGACAGGTCGGACAGAGAATGCACACCGTCAGCGATGAGGGCGGTAGATTTGATCGCAATCCCGGAAGCGATCTTCAACACCATCAGAAAAATGTTGAGGAGTATTCCCCAGAGAGTGACTTTGCGAATTTGACTCTGTCTCTCTTCTGCTGTGAGAGAATCCTTCATCTTCCTTTTTTGCACTCCAAGGGTATCGAACAGACTTCCCTATTATAGAGAAAGTGCGAGCCGTTGGCTAATCAAAATTAAAGATTTGTAATCTCGGATGAAATGCTGTACAAAATGTGAACAAAGGAAAAAATCGAGATTGATGAATTTCCTGAACACCTCTTTTTTTAAAAAATATCTTCTGCCGGGATTCGTGTTCCAATCCGTGGTGATTGCTGGTGGATACGGCACAGGCCGGGAGTTGGTCGAATTTTTTCTGAACTACGGGCCCCTGGGAGGCCTTTTGGGGATGCTGCTGGTGACGACCGTCATCTGGTCGCTCATACTGGCCGTGACATTCGAGTTTTCCCGAAAATTTCGGGCCTACGACTACCGCACATTCTTCATGAAGCTCCTCGGTCCTTTCTGGTTTCTGTTTGAGATCATCTATTTTGCCCTGCTGTTCCTGGTGCTGGGAGTTATCGGCTCCGCGGCCGGCGCCCTTCTCAAGTACAATTTCGGGATTCCCGACATATTCGGCGTGATGATCATGCTGGGCGCCATCGGGTTTTTAACATTTAAAGGAAGTGGCTTGATCGAAAAATTCCTGTCCAGCTGGTCGATCCTGCTGTATGTGGTCTACGGGCTGCTTCTTGTATTCGCCCTGATCAAATTCGGCCCCGCGATACAGAAGAGCTTTTCAAGCGCCATCATAGTTCGCGGATGGGCTGTCGGGGGATTCAAATACGCTCTGTATAATCTGGGAATCATTCCCGCAGTTCTCTTCTGCATTCATCATATCGAGACGAGAAAAGAAGCGATCACCGCAGGACTTCTCGGGGGGATAATTGGTATTCTTCCCGGATTGTTTTTCTTCATCGCCGTAGTGAGCCAGTATCCGGAAGTTTTGCCGGAAGAAGTCCCGGCGTATTATGTCTTCCAGAGGCTGGGGATCCCGTTTTTGCTCATTCTTTTTCAAGTCGTTCTGTTCGGCACGTTGATCGAGACCGGGACCGGGTTCATTCATGCCGTCAACGAGCGGATCCGCTCTGCCCTGGAGGCAAGAGGAAAAATGCTCCAGCCCTGGGCAAGGCCTGGTGTCGCCCTCGGGCTCCTGCTGATCGGGCTGGGGATCTCGACCTTTGGACTGATCAACCTGATCGCCAAAGGCTACGGAAGTATCAGCTGGGGATTCTTTGCCGTGTATATTATTCCGCTGATGACTCTGGGGCTTAATAAAATATGGAAAAAATCTTAGCAGGATTTTCCAAAAGACGGCCTTCTTCTCAGATGTATCCGCTTCCTTTCTTTGCTTTATTCAATGGCGGGACAGACACGATTTGTTGGCAATAAAATTTTAACCGTATGAGATTGCCACGCAAGCTCGCAATGACACCTATTACTCATTCCTTAGGGGATTGCCACGCTAGCTCGCAATGACACCACAATCCATCTCATCCTTCTTACGAGATTGCCACGTCGCTTCGCTCCTCGCAATGACACGGATATGGGATTGCCACGCACGCTCGCAATGACACGGATATGGGATTGCCACGCTAGCTCGCAATGACACAATGTTTTTGAATTAAATGTATTCGATCGTGGCGGGCGGTTTGGGCGTGATCTCGTAGGCCACTCGGACAACCTCGGGAAGCTCGCCAATCATTCTCTGAGAAATGCGCGTGAGTTTATCCCAAGGAATCTGGGTGGGCTCGGCTGTCATCGCATCTTTGCTTTCGACTGAACGAACAATAATAATATTCCCGAATTTTCTCTGGCCCTCTTCGATTCCCGTTCCCTTGTCACTCAACAGGACAGCAAATGCCTGGAAAGGCTTCAGGCTCTCGATCTCTTCCTCAATAATCTGAGTGGCCTTCCTGACCAGGGATACTCTCTCCGGTGTCACCTCTCCGACAACCCGTGTCGCCAGACCAGGTCCCGGGAAAGGCATCCGCTGATATATTTTTTCCGGAAGGCCCAGTGCCTGGGCCACTTTTCTGACCTCATGCTTGAACAGTTCTTTCAGGGGTTCCACAGCGATGAAACCGAATCCTTTCTCCGGGTCTATGCCGATCTGTTCAAGAATGTTGTGCTGAGTCTTGACGCCCCCTTTGGTCTCGATAATGTCCGCCGCTATCGTGCCCTGGACGAGAAACTTTGCCTCGCTTTTGAGGACTTCTCTCCCGAAAACCGTATAAAAGATATCCCGGAACGCTTTTCTCTTTTCCTCCGGGTCCGCTTTTCCCTTGAGCGCATGAAAAAACTCCTCCTGCGCATCGATAATCTCCACCTGAATTTCCAGGTCGGCGAATATCTGTCTCACATCTTGGGGCTCATTCGCTCTCATCAACCCATCATCGATGAAAATCACTTTCAAATTCGAACCGATGGCCCGGTGGGCGAGGACTGTGCAGGCAGAGCTGTCCACTCCTCCGGAGAGAGCAGAGATCGCTTTTTCCGCACCCACAGTTGACTTTATCTCCTTGATTTTTTCTTCGATGAATTTTGTCTCATCCATTGATCTGCTCCTCGATAAATTTTTCCCAAATCATACACTATCCTGGAGAAAATGATAACAAAAACATTGTGTTCTCTTTCACCGCATCGCTTCGAAAAGTCCATTATTATGAAGGCGTTAAGTCGTCACCTTTAGAGGTGAACACGGGTGTTTAAAATTCATCACATAATCCACCCTTAAAGGCGATTGCGCCTGCAGTCAGGTTTTGCGATATTATATACGGAATCCAAAGGAGGGCTCTTCCAAAGCGTACTAAGGCTTGAAAGGGAGCAGGGCAAAACGGAGGATCCTCTCCCAGCCCTCCTTTTTTTATACCGTTTGTGGGGTCAGGCTTTGAAAACCATCCAGACCTTAGTTGAATTTTTTGTTTAGCCAAGAGTCATCAAAGTTTTCAAAGCTTGACCCCACGCTTTTTCATCCCACATTTTTTTTAAAAAAAATAATTAAAGATAATCCTTTTTTAGGTTGACGAAATGATATTTTTTCATTATTATTATCAAAAACAGTCGTATGGCGCTGGGAAAGACTGGAATTAAAGTCTTCAAGAGTGTCTCCTCCCTCCTCTTCACTTCTCTCATCTTAGCACTAACGTTTTGCGCTTCAGCCAAGCGCGTTCATATTATTGATCTGTCCGCGAAGGAACTGCCGGCGGAAACAGAGTTGATCCTGACAACTTCCGAGAGGATCTACATCAACAACACAAAATTGGATAATCCTCCGACTTTACTCATCACTTTCCCCGGAAGCAAGGTCTTCAGCAGCGAAAACGAGGAATCGATCATCCACAAAGGTCCGATTAAAAAAATTAAGTATGAATACTACACCGAGGAAAATCGAAGTCCGCGTCGATTGCAGTTCATACTGGTGGAGCTGGCGGAAGACACGCCTTATCGAGTTTCGAAGGAGGGCAACTCGACCATAATCCGATTGAAAAACCCAGAGATCTCTTCTGACTCCTCCCCTAACGAGAAGATACAGGTCGAACTTCAATCCCAGGACGGGGAAGAAGAAGAGCTCCCCGCAGAAGAAGGATACCTCATCGGCCCAGAAGACATCCTGAGTATAGAAGTCTGGAACCAGCCTGACATATCTCGCGAAGTCGTCGTGAACCATGATGGCGAAATCACGATCCCTCCCGTAAGAAAATTGAGCGTCATCGGGCTGACGGTCTCCCAAATGGAAGAAAAACTCGCCGAAGCGCTCTCCAAATATCTGATCGACCCGATTGTTTTTGTGACCGTAAAGGAATTCAACAGTCAGAGAGTCACTGCATTGGGAGAAATAAGGACTGGGATGTACACGCTGAAAAGGAGAACGACCCTGGTCGAATTCCTCGGAGAGATCGGGGGCCCGACGGAAAACGCGGACACTTACCACATCCGGTTGATCAAAAAGGATAAAAAAGTCTTCATCTACGATTTCAATGAGCTTCTCAAGGATCCTCAAAAAAGTGAGAGTGTTATTGTTTCCGGGGGCGACACGGTCTATGTGCCTCCGTTGGAGTTCAACAAAGTCCTCGTGGTCGGTGAAGTGAAAAATCCGAAGGTCGTCCCGATCAAAGGAAGACTGACACTGATTGATGCGATCACGGATGCAGGGGGATACACGCGGGACGCCGTGCTGAAAAGCGTCATCGTGATCCGGGGTGAACTGGGCTCGCAGGAAGGAATCCGGATCAATGTCAATGAAATTCTCAAAAAAGCTGACCTCAGCCAGAACATCGAGCTTGAACCCGGGGATATCGTGTACGTGCCCACGACCTTTATCGTGCATATTGAGCGCTTCCTCAGAGCCGTTGCCTATCCGCTCACATGGTACTTCTGGTTTATATATTAGATATGGAATAAGAAGAAATGCCTAAACTGGAGATGAGCCTGGTCGATTACCTGCGAGTTATCCGTAAAAGGATCCGGATTATCATCCTTGCGTTCTTGCTGGTCATCCTCTCCACAATCTTCTTCACAAGCAGACAAATCCCGATCTACAGCACATCCTGCAAGATCAAGATCGAGCAAAGAAAATCAGTCGCGGAAGCCCTGACTGAGCTCATCACCTGGTCTCCCGGGGATGAAATGGCCTCCCAGGCGAATTTCATCAAAAGCTACCAGATCATGGAGAAAGTGGCTGTAGCGCTTGGCTATATAGAGGCCAGGGAGGCAAAGCCTGCTGAGAGCGTTGAAGAGGAGAACCCGGAGCGGATCGCGATCATCAAAGGCCTGCAGGCTAAAATCAACACAGAACAGGTTGAGTACACCAACATCATCGCCATCACTTCAATTTCTAGCAACGCCGAAGAGGCGATGACTCTAGTCAATACGGTCGCTGAGGTCTACAGAGAAACTCACTATCAAAATAAAACCCAAGAAGCCTCCCAACTGAAAGATTTTGTCTATGCGCAATTGAACAGCTATCTCAGAGATCTGCAAAGAAGCGAGAACGCACTTCAAAAATTCAGGAGGGAAAATCCCTTGATTTTTGAAAGGGATATCACCAGTGCCTCTCCAACACAGACTGACCCGCGGATAACGAATCTGCAGGAAGAAATCGTCAGGACAGAGATGCGACTGATCACCTTGAAGAGCAAATACACCGAGGAACACCCTGAGGTCATGGCCACTCGACGGAAGCTGGATCAAGCCAAAAAGGACCTGGAAGACGCTATCCTGCAGCTGGCGGAGCAGCACAAAGACCTCTCCACAAAGGAGATCAAGCTTGTCCAGCTCAAGCGCAATGTTAAAATTGCTGAGGAACTCTATATGATGTTCCGGACAAAGTACGAAGAAGCCCGCATCCTTGAGGCCGAAAAGGCCAGAGACGTCGAGATAATAGAGCCCGCGCTCCAGCCCAGCCGGCCCATAAAACCGAATGTCAATTTCAACATCATCATCGGAATCATCACCGGCTTGCTGTTGGGACTGATCCTGGCTTTTGTGACCGAAAGCTTTGACACGTCCGTCGGCCGGATCGACGACATAGAAGAAATTATCAAAGTCCCGGTTCTGGGCATCATCCCGAACACGACACTGGAAATGATCGGAAAACGGTACTTCGAGAGATTCCGGAAAAAGCCCAAGGTCCAGGAGGGCGGACTGAGTCAGGAACGGCTGGTTGTGCTCTTTCAACCCAGCTCGATTGCCGCGGAAGCCTACAAGACTCTGCGCACCAATCTGGACCTGACCGGCCTGAAGAAATTCGGGAACTGCGTCGTGATCACCAGCTCTGCTCCACAGGAGGGAAAAACACAGACTTTGTGTAATCTGGCCATCGCTTTTGCCCAAAGCGGGCAAAAAACCCTTATCGTCGGCTCTGACTTTAGAAAACCCACCATCTACAAGCTGTTTGGACTGCCGAGGAGTCCCGGGCTATCCGATGTCCTGATCGGAAACACTGCCTGGAAGGATGCAATCAACACAACCACAGACATGCTTCTGGGCAAACTCGAATACGACAAGATCATTAAAACCAAAGGCATCGAGAATCTTCACATCATGACCTGCGGCGAGCACACCCCCAATCCTTCAGAATTGCTCAGTTTTCCGGAAATGAGCACCTTACTTCAAGAACTCAAGCAGAATTTTGACCTCATCCTGCTGGACAGCGCCCCGACATTACCGGTCACTGATTCGGCCATACTGGGAGCCAAAGCTGACGGTGCGATCATTGTCTATCAGGCTGGGAAGACCTCCAGGAACGCGCTCATCCGCTCGAAGATCCAACTGGATAACGTCAACGTCAGAATCCTTGGAATCGTCATCAACAACCTGAAGGCGCGATTTATCGAGGATGTTACTCCCGCCCAAAGATACAGGTATTACAGATATTACGGAGAGAAAAGGGATAAAAAATAGACACATATTTCTCTCTTCGGGTTCGCACAATTCTCTTCCCTACATCTTTTGACAAAGATAATCCTGAAAATCTCCATGGCTTTACCGAATTCGGGAGAGGGGTAATGGTATCATTCAACTGGAAACGAACCGCATGAGATTCGAATTTCAAGAGCAAAAATTAGGTTCTGTGATCCTCATCCTGGCCATACTTGTCATCGGCATTCTCCTGGGTCAAATCATCACTGGTTTTTCCTATAAATTTGCCCTGGCGCTCCTCTTTTTCACGATCATCCTCATCGTCACTCTGGTCAATACTGACGCGGCACTGGCGATCTTGATTTTCTCGATGCTTTTCTCCCCGGAGATCATCCTCGGTCAGATTCCCGGAAGGGATATCGTTGTCCGCCTGGATGACATCCTGCTCGCGATCATCACTTTTGCCTGGTTTGCCAAAACAGCCATCAACAAAGGTTTGGGCCTTTTCATCAGGACACGGTTGAACAGAGCCATAGTCATCTATATTCTGGTCTGCTTGATCGCCACCTTGAAAGGGGCTGCTTTAGGATATGTCTCTTTCATGAAAGGGCTCTTTTTCCTTCTCCGGTATTTCGAGTATTTTCTGCTTTTTATCCTGGTGGCCAATCATATCTACAGTAAAAAACAGATCAAATTCTTCTTGAATGTCTTTTTTATCACGTGCGCTCTCGTATCTCTGTACGGCATCATGCAAATCCCCAGGGGAGTGAGGGTCAGCGCCCCGTTTGAAGGGGAAGTCGGTGAGCCGAACACTTTAGGGGGGTACCTGATCTTTCTGTTCTGTCTCGCAGTCGGAATCTTTCTCCAAAATGTTCCGAAACGGACGAAGTGGGCTTTATCCGGATTGGCTGTCCTGATATTCATACCATTCCTGTTCACTCTGTCCCGTGCGTCTTACCTGGCAATCATCTTTTCGTATTTGACATTTATTATGTTGAGCAAGAGAAAGATCATCCTGGTCGGTGTTTTGGCGACGATCATCATATCCGTTCTCGTGTTCAGGCCGGATGCCGTGTTTTCCAGAGTGAAGTACACCTTTTCAGGCGGACAGGCCCGTCTGGTTAAAATCGGCAACACACGCTTGGATTCCTCCTCCTCGGCTAGGATTATCAGTTGGCAGGAAAGCTTCGAGGACTGGAAAAAGAATCCTATTCTGGGAAGAGGAGTTTCGGGGTATGGATTCATTGACGGGCAGTACATCGTCGTCCTTGTCGAAACAGGAATCGTCGGTCTCTTTGTTTTTCTCTGGCTTTTGTGGACCATCTACAAAAATTCGCTCAGCATCCATCGGGAAATGCATGATAAATTGTACAAAGGCCTCACTCTCGGATTCATCGCCGGTTTTGTCGGCCTCACCGTCCATGCCCTCACTGCAAACACCTTTATCATCATCCGCATCATGGAACCCTTCTGGTTTATGGCGGCCATAGTCATGATGCTTCCAGAGATAAAAGAAAAGGAGGAAGGAGAAGAAAAGCCACACGAAGACGAAGTCACTGAAAGGGTAAAATTGAAAGGAGAAGTGCAACCTAAAACCGAAAAGGAAAACATGCCTGAGCCGGGAAACGAATGAACAGGACGATTCTATTCATGAGTGCAAAACTCAGAGTCTTCGAGAATACTCTGTGGATTCACCAAAATATCTCTTCTTGATCCGAAAATGGCGTTAGGAAAGTCTCAAACAGTCATCCGGAACACACTCTTCAACACTGTCGGGTATTTCTGGCAGCTCCTCGTCAGCCTTCTCCTGATTCCGTTTATCATCCACAGGATCGGAATGGAGCAGTTTGGAATCTGGGTTCTTTTAGAAGTGGTCGTCATCTACCTCAGCCTCCTGGATTTCACGGGAATCGGGGGGGCGTTCGTCAAATACATAGCGGAGTATCATGCCCGGAAGGATTTTAAAAAATGCAGCGAGGTCGTCAATTTGGGCTGGGCGTACTACACGGTCTTCTGGATTGTCATGGCGTTCCTGGTTTATCTGCTCAGAAAACCCATACTGCGGCTCTTTAATTTTCCTTCTGATTTGACCAGCACAATCTCCGTGGTTTTTCTCGGAATCCTGCTGATATCCTTCATCCGGGGGTCCTTCGCTGTGTTCCGCTCCGTGCTTCTGGGAGTCCAGCGGATGGATATCACGAACATCATCGCCATCCTCGCATCTTTGGTCAACGCGGCTGGCGTGATCCTGTTTCTCAGCCTGGGTTTCGGCCTCAAGGGTCTTGTGATGAGCGGATTGATCGTGGCTGTCTTCACGGTGACACTCCAGACAATATTCGCTTATAAAACTCTCCCACAGTTGCGGTTCAGGCTTTTATCCTTCTCCAAGGACATTTTCAAAAAAACATTCGCCTACGGAATCAACATCCGTGTCGCAAGCCTGTCCGAATTGATCAACACGCATGTGGACAAAATTTTTCTGGGCTATTTCCTGAACACCATGCTCGTCGGGTCTTACGAGCTCGGGGCCAAGATCTCCAGGATCGCCCGCTCTTTCCCGGAACAGCTCTTGCCGGCCATACTTCCCGCGTCCTCCGAGCTCCATGCTCTCGATGACAAAAATAACTTGCAGAAACTCTACCACCGGGGATCGAAATATCTCAGTCTTCTCGCATTTCCGCTGGCTTTTTTCATCATCGCCAATGCACCGCTCATCATCCTATTCTGGATGGGAAATCGTGGCTTTCCGGGATTCACGGAATCTGTTCTGGCTCTGCAGGTTCTGAGTGTGGGATATGTCTTCATGCTTCTTGTCAGCATGGGCAGATTGATCGCTCGAGGAATGGGAATCCCCCAGTACGAAATGCGGTCTTCTGTGATCATTGTCATCCTGAATATTGTTCTCAGCATTATTCTGATCATCAAGATGGGCTTCACCGGAGCTCTCTTAGGCACTACGCTATCGGGAATTATCGGGTCGACTTACTTTTTCTGCGCATTCAACAGGCGCATCGGAGAATCTGTCTTTTCCCTTATCCGGAATATTTTTAGCAGCCCTTTCCTTTTCTGTCTGGTTTCTCTCGTAATCTCGATGCTCGCGGACTATTTTTTCGTCCAGTTCTTCCCGGCTCCCGCGGCGAACAGAATCGATGCGTCCCTCCAGCTTCTGGTCAAAGGTCTGATCTTCATGAGTGTTTATCTTCTCTGTCTTTTCAAAAGCGGGTATATCGACACATACGATAAAGAAATATTCTCAGGCTTTCTGGGGATGATCAAGCTCGGATTTAAACGAAAAAAATGAGAATCCTGTTTTCCAGTTATCACAATCCGTCATTCTGGACAATCACAGAGTACACAGAAAAGACCCTGATGAAACTCGGATACGAGCTGATTCCTTTTGATGACCGGGCCTTTATTCTTCCGGGCCGGCTCAGAAAAAACGCCCCGTTTCTCCAGAATTGGGAACTGAACCGGCTGAATCGTCGGCTCTTCTTTCTCGCTACAGCTGCGCAGCCGGACATCTGTCTCGTGGCGGGAGGAAACCGGATCCTTCCAGAGACGATCCAAAAAATCAAAAACCAGGGCATCCAAACGGCTCTCTGGACAATAGACGCGCCTCGCGAATTTCAGCCCATACTCAACGCCGCGCCTTTTTATGATTTTGTCTTTTGTGGAGGGACAGAAGCCCAGTCATTATTGTCCGAAGCGGGCATACACGACACGCACTGGCTCCCGTTTGCCTGCGACCCAGAAATTCATCAGCCTGTGGATGTTGACTCTGAAGACAAAAAAAAATGGGGAAGCGAAGTGAGCTTCGTCGGTTCCTTTTACCCCAACCGGGCTCAAATCCTGGAGAGAATATCCGATTTCAACCTGAGAGTCTGGGGACCTGGATGGAATAAGCTGGCCAAAGACTCACCGATTAAAAATCTGTCCACGGACACACAGTTAAAGCCCGAAGAATGGATAAAGATCTTCAGCAGCAGCCTGATCAATATTGTCATCCATTACCAGAATGGAAAAACGCCCTGCTTTCAGGCCGCTCCCAGAGTGTATGAAGGAATGGCCTGCCGGAGCTTTCTCCTGGTCGATGACCAGAAGGACGTGAGAGCCCTCTTCCAGGACGGAAAACACCTCGTTATTTACAAAGAGGTTGAAGACTTGAAGAAAAAGGTGGCTTATTATTTGAATAAGCCTGAAGAAAGGGATAAAATCGCCACTCAAGGTTATAAAGAGGTTGTTCGCCAACACACGTACGCTCACAGGTTAAAAACAATGCTGTCTGTGATCGAGGCCGGAAAATGAAGGACAAAGGACGAAAAAAGCTTTTTGACGAGTATTTCGACTCGATCTTCAGCCGTTCCAATGTCTTCTCGAAAAAGGAATACGAAAACTCCTCCTCTCAATTCGAACTGAATTACGAATCCTTCCTGCCTTCCGCGCGAAATGCCCCAATCCTTGATGTGGGATGCGGATCCGGTCATTTTCTGTACTACCTGGAAAAAAAAGGATACACAGGCTTTCTGGGCATCGATATTTCCAAGCAACAGGTGAATTTCTGCAGAGATAACATATCCCGGCGCATCTCGCAGGAGGATGCGTTCGAGCACCTCAAAGACAAAAAGAACGCCTTCGATGCTGTCGTGGCCAATGACCTGTTGGAACACATACCGAAAGAGGAGATCATTGCATTCCTCAAATCAGTCTTCACAGCACTCAAAAATAATGGAATTTTCCTCATCCGAACACCCAACATGGGAAATCCCTTTGCGGTGTATTCGAGGTACAAGGATTTCACACACGAAGTGGGATTCACGGAAAGGAGTTTGTATCAGGTCTTCTGGACCGCAGGCTTCCGTGAAATCCAGATTCTGCCTTTTCAAAATTATCCGGTTCGGACGTTCAAGCGTTTTGTGGAATCCAGAATCGCCCGGATGACCGGCTTTGTCCTGACCAAGCTCTTCCAGTTCCAGGGTTTTGCCGCGCCTCGTGTACTGACTCCTCTCCTTATGGGAGCGGCCAGGAAGAAGACGTGAAAAAACTCAAGGTCATCCATCTGGTCGAAGACATGAAAATCGGAGGTGCGGAGAGAGTCATCGCAGATGTCGCCGAGGGGTTGGACAGGAATCGATATGATGTGCGGGTGTGGTGCATCACCAGAGGCGGAGACACTGCCGATGAGCTGACCGAGAAGGGAATCGCAGTCAAGATCCTGGGAATATCGAGCTATCACAATCCTTTAAAAATCCTCAAACTGAAGCGTCTTCTCAGAGAAGCCGCACCGGATATTGTTCACACGCATGGCTATTTCGCCTCGGTCATCGGCCGGCTCTCCGCCCAAAAAGCCGGTGTTCCGGTCATCCTCACGCATGTGCACAGCACGTACTGGGATTACAAAAAAAGACACGTCCTGATGGAAAGGAAATTGAGTCGATTTACACACAAGATCATCTGCTGCTCCAAAGCTGTCGAGAATTTCGTCAGGGATTTCGAAAAGATCGGAAACGAAAAAACCGCAGTCATCTATAACGGCGTGGAGGAAGAACGCTTCTGTCAGAGGGAAAACACCCTCTCCATCCGTGCCGAATTCGGCATAGACGAGAATGCTCCCATAATCGGGACTGTCTCCTCTCTCACTCCCCCCAAGGGCCACGAATACCTGGTCCAGGCCGCTTCTCTTGTGAAAGAGGAATTCCCCTCTGCGAAATTTCTGATCGTCGGAGACGGCCCTCTGCGGACAAAGCTGGAAGATTTGGCAAAAAATTTAAATATCCACCCGGATATCCTGTTTACAGGAACACGGAAAGATGTGCCGAAAATCCTGTCTGTTATGGATGTGTTCGTGCTCCCCTCCTCTTTCCGGGAAGGTCTGGGCATCGCGATCATCGAAGCCATGGCCGCCGAAAAGCCTGTGGTCGCGACTGATATCGGAGGCATCCCCGAAGCGGTCCAACAGGGAAAAACAGGTTTTTTGGTTCCTCCTGGAGACCCGGGCGCTCTCGCCCAAGCCGTCATCGAACTTCTCCGAAATCCGGAAAAAGCGAGAGAAATGGGAAAAAAGGGGCACATCCGATTCAAAGAAAAATTCACGAGAAAACACATGCTTTCTGAAATAGACGCTTTATACCAGTCTTTAACAAGCAAAACAATAAACCATGAAACCGCATAATATCCTGTACACGTCCCTGTCCGGCGAGATGCTCGGGGGCGGACAGAGGAGCCTCTTGCTGCTCCTGGAGAGGCTGGACCGAACAAAATTCAAGCCCTATCTGGTATGCCCATCCCAAGGAGGATTGATAAAGAAGGCTGAAGTTCTGGGGATTGAAACCCGGGCCCTCAAAATGAAAGGCGTCAAAAGCCTGAATATTCTCGCGACAGCTGCAGCCGTCTTCAAACTCAAAAAGCTCATCCGAAGAAAAGAAATCCATCTGGTCCACTCCGATTCTCCGCGGCAGGCCTTTTATGCGGGTCTGGCGGCCCGGCTGACCAGGACGCCTTTTGTCTGGCATGCGCGTGTCAGCACGCCTGAAAAAAAATCTCTTGAAAAATTCCTGTTCAATCATGCCCATAAAATCATCGCTGTTTCAGAGGCGACCGGTCAGAGGTACCATGGATTTGAGAGTTTTGACGAAAAAGTGACAGTCATTCTTAACGGCGTGGACCTGGTTGAATTCGGCCCCAAACCGGTAGACAGGAAACTGAAACAGGAATTCAAGATCAGAGACGACCAGCTCCTGGTCGGAACATTGGGCCAGCTGATCCCCGGAAAGGGACAGGAAGTTTTTCTCAACGCTGCCGCCCGGATTACCGAGCAGGCCCCTAAGGTGACATTCATGATCGTGGGGGATGGGAATCACGCCTACAGAAAAAAGCTGGAAAAGCTGTGCGCAGACCTGGGCCTTTCCGGGAAAGTCCTGTTCACCGGATTCCGGGAGGACATCCCTCGGATAATGAACGCTCTGGACATCGTGCTCCTTCCTTCGACGACTCACTTGGAAGGATTCTCCCGAGTCATCCTCGAGGCCATGGCGTCTGCGAAACCAGTGATCGCAACCGATTCGGGGGGAAATCCCGAAGCCATCGAAGACGGAGTCTCGGGGATCCTGGTCCCTGCGGGAGACAGCGACAGGCTGGCGGCCTCCCTCCTGGATCTGGTCCAGGATGAAGACAAGAGGAAGCGCATGGGAACTGCAGGAAGACAGCGGGCCGAACAACTGTTCAGCATCGAAAAGAATGTTTCCCGAATCGAAAAAATCTACGAGGAGCTTCTATGCTCAGATGCGTGATCTGTGACCTCTGCGAACGGAACAACACCGAAATCATTCAAAAAGCCGAAACTCCCTTTCAAGTCGTCAGATGCAAAAACTGCGGACTCGTCTACGTCGACCCTCAGCCCGGGCGGGATTTCATGAAGGCGCATTACAGTGAAGACTATTACAAGGAATGGATCGAGACACAGATGGAAAGACGTGTTCCGATGTGGGAGAAACGGCTGAAAAAACTTTTGAAATACAAGAGAAGGGGGAGCCTTCTGGATGTCGGATTCGGGTGCGGGACCTTCCTCAACCTGGCCAAAGAAAAGGGATTTGATGTCAGCGGGACTGAGATTTCCGAGTATGCCTGCCAGTATGTCCAAGAGAAGCTGGGAATGGAGGTCTTCTGCGGAGATTTGAAGAAAGCCCGTTTCCCCGGAGAAGGCTTCGATGTCGTCACAGTCTGGCACACTCTGGAACATGTTCCCAGCCCTTCCGTCACGCTGGAGGAAATCCACAGGATACTGAAAAAAGACGGTGTGTTGGTCGTTGCCGTCCCCAACCTGAACAATTTCATCACTCGATTCCTGTATTTTCTTGTCCGATGGAGAAAATTAAAACTCTTCTCCGTGAAAGCGAAAGAACTCCATCTGTATCATTTCTCCATTTTAACCCTGACTGCGATCCTCGAAAAAACCGGTTTCCGGGTCAAGAAGATCGAATTGGACCTCGCCCAGATAGAATTCTCCAAAAAAATATTGGATTTTGTCACACGGATAATCTATTTTTTCACGAGAAAAAATTTCGGGGAAGCCATGAAGGTTTACGCTGTAAAGGCCGAAAAACGATGACACACACAGAGTGCAACCTGTGTCAAGCCGATCGTTCCTCACTCCTGTTCACGAAAGATTCTCTCCAAATCGTCAAATGCCTCGAGTGCGGTCTTATCTATGTCCATCCACAGCCTTCCGAAACAGAACTGGGAACGATTTATAAAAATGGATACTTCAACGGAACCGGGCAGACCGATTACCTGACTGAAAAAAAACTCTACACTCCGCGCTTCAGAGAACGCCTGAAAGATATCGATTCTTTGAAAACCAACGGCAAGCTTTTGGATGTCGGATGTGCCGTCGGCTACTTCCTGGAGGCCGCAAGGCAGGACGGATGGGAGGCCTCAGGTGTGGAGATTTCTTCCTATGCGTCCGAATTCGCGAAAAAATCCGGCTTTGACGTGTTCACGGGCAGGCTGGAAGAGGCCGGATATCCGGATAAGCATTTCGATGTGGTGACTCTCTGGCATGTCCTCGAACACATGCGTAACCCGGCCGCATGCCTGAAGGAAATCCACCGCATACTGAAAGACACCGGTGTGCTGGCCGTAGAACTGCCGAACATCGAATCCAAAAGATCCAGAAAAACAGGAGAAAACTGGGACCAGCTGAAGCCCCGCGAACACCTCTACTACTTTGCACCGTCAACGTTGACAAGGAGTGTCGAGAAAGCGGGTTTTCAAGTTGTCCGAGTTTCCACTCTTCCCAAAGGCACGCACATCGGGGAAAAATTAGAACATCTCGGCCGGACAAAGATCAAAAAATGGTTGATCAGATTTTTTCCGCTCACCCGATGGATCAAAACGATTCTACTCCGTATAAAAAAAGTTGCGGGAGAGGATGATATTATTTTACTGTATGCGGTGAAGTCCAAACCTGAATAAATTTTAATGGCCAAGACGAGTCAGATTTTGAGGCGAATCTACCTGGCGCTCAGGTGGGTGAAATTCTCCGCATTTTCCGGACTCACTTATGCGATGCGCGGGAAAACGTTCGACAAGAGTTCGGTCAAGAGTGTCTTTGTCTTCCCTCTTAAGAGGCTGGGGGATGCGGTCCTCTCGATTCCGGCTTTCCGGGCGATTAAGGAGAGTCTTCCCCAGAGTCGAGTCACGGTTTTCGCTCCCTCCTATGTCATGGATATCCTGGAAAGAATCCCTTCTATTGATTCCATCGTTCCCTATTCTTCAAAGACATCATTTTTTAAAAAAGCCAGACGCGTTCGCAAATTGTTTGACAATCCGTTCGACCTGGCCGTGGACCTGACTTGCGATTACACGATCGAGGGCGCTGTTCTCTGTCATTTGAGCGGAGCCGGTTACAGAGTCGGGTATGACACCTGGAAGCGTGGTTTTTTGTTCAACCGGCCGGTCAGGCATGACACCGGACCTATCCCTGTTGTCGATGAGGTTTTGCACATCGTCCAGAGCATCGGCCTGGATACCGAGGACAAAAGTCTGGGCATATCGGCTTCCCGTGAAGCCCTGGAAACGGCGAGAAAATTTCTCCGGTTTAAAAATGTGAAAGAGAATAGCCTGGTTATTGGGATTCATCCCGGAGGGTATTATCCCACCCAGAGATGGCTGAGCGAACGGTTTTCTGAGGTCGCAGACAAACTGATTGAACAACACAAGGCCCATGTCGTGTTGATGGGAGGCCCCAATGAAGAAGAGCTCATCGACCGGATAAAGAGCCCTATGAGAAACCAACCGATTGTATTTCTCAATCAGCCCATCAGGGACTTCCTCGGTTTGATTCAAACCTGCCATATGCTGATCTGCAACAATTCCGGGCCGCTCCACATGGCCAGTGCTGTGGGAACTCCGACTGTCTCCACAATGGGACCCACTCTTCCCGAGAGATGGTGGCCTCAGGGTAAAGAGAATATCGTACTCCGCAAGGACCTTCCGTGCATGCCCTGCAATGAGGGCCGATGCCGTCTCAAAACACTCGACTGCATGAAGTTGATCACAGTCGAGGACATGCTTAAAGCCGCAGAACGTCAACTTTCACGGATTAAAAAAAATAAGAAATGAAGAGATGACACGAATCGAGCTGTCTCGAATCAAAAACGTCCTGATCATCATGATGGGCGGAATCGGCAACATGATCTTTCTCACTCCTGCCTTGAAAGCCCTGCGCAAAGCTCTCCCCTCTTCCTCTTTCGGCTTCCTTCTGGGGCCGTATGGAGCGGAAAAAGCCGTAGAGGGGAGTGAACTCCTCGATAAAAAAATCATAGCCGGACCAGAAAAATTCACAGGCGTGTCAGGGCGTATAAAGCTTATCCGAAAACTCAGACAAGAACATTTCAACCTGAGCATCACTTCAACCGGGACGAATCCTCTAAAGAGTGGCCTTCTCTGTGCACTCGCAGGCATCGAGTACAGGGTGGGAGAAAATATCGGAGGAAAAGGGATTTTTTACAATCTCAAGGTCCCCTTTGATAAGGAACGTCATGAAGTCGAAGGCAACATTCACCTGGTCCGGAGGCTGGGTATAGAAGCTGAAGACAGGCGCCTGTTCGTGCAGAGATCCAAAAAAGACAAAGACTCTGCACAGAAATTTTTCGCCCGGCACAAACTCAAAGGAAAAGTGGTGGTGGGCCTGCATCCTGGCTCTGGAATCCATCAGGCCGGCTTCAAGAGATGGCCTATGGAAAGATATACACAACTGGCAGACAAGCTCATCGCAGACCTCGGGGCCTCGGTGATCATTTTCGGAGGAACCGAGGAAATGGAATTGGCTGAAGAGATCAAGGGCAGAATGCGTTCTGCGCCTTTGATCATGACAGGCCAGTCCACGCTGGGCGAAACCGCTACTTTAATAGAAAGATGCAGCCTCTTCATCAGCAATGACAGCGGACTTCTTCATGTGGCTTGTGCAGTGAATACCCCATCCATCGGAATTTTCGGCCCCACGAATCCCAAGAGGACCGGTCCCTATCCTGACCTATCCGCTGTGTTCAGGAAAGACATGGCCTGCAGCCCCTGCTACGAAGGCAGGCCCATCCAGTGTCATCACTACGAGTGTTTGCATCTCATCACGGTCGACGACATGATCGAGGAAGTTAAAAAAAGACTGAAGAAACATGCCCCACAAAACTAAAGTGCTCCACATCATCACACGCCTCGATAAAGGCGGGTCCGCAGAAAACACTTTTTTGACCGCAAAGGGATTGGATAAAAAAAAGTATGATGTGACCCTGATGAGCGGGCCGGTCGATGACGCGAGCCAGGAGAGAAGAACTCAAGTCGAGGAATCCGGAATTCGATACATTCCTCTCCCTGGGCTCGTGAGGAATATTCACCCGGTCTCCGATCTTATCGCCCTGTTCAGAATACGCCGCTTCCTGGCGAAGGAAAAGTTTAACGTTGTCCATACACACACATCCAAAGCGGGTTTTCTGGGAAGATTCGCTGCCAAGCGTGCAGGAACTCCCCATATCGTTCACACTCCGCACGGCCACATCTTTTATGGTTATTTCGGCCGGTTAAAAACGAAAATGTTCATCGGGCTCGAAAAATTCGCCAGCCGGATGACGGACAAAATTGTGGCGTTGACTGAGAGCGAAAAATCAGATTACATCGCCCACAAGATTGTGGACGAAAAAAAATGTGTCGTGATTCCCAGCGGAATTGAGCTGGACAGATACAGAGGACTGACTCTGGAAGACAAAAACAAGCTGAAAAAAAAGATCGGGATTCCCGAGAATGCGTTGGTTGTCGGTACAGTGGGCCGGCTCGTCCCCGTCAAAGGCCCTGAATTCATGATCAAGGCTTCCGCCCATATTATTCCCCTATCGCCTCAAACCTATTTTGTTTTCGCAGGGGACGGTCCTCTGAAGAAGCCGCTGCAAACACTGGCGAAGGAGATGGGTGCGGACAAAAACATCCTCTTTCTGGGATGGAGGGATGATGTCCCGCGCATTCTCTCGACTTTCGATATCTTCCTGCTTCCTTCCCTGAATGAAGGGATGGGACGAGTTTTGGCCGAAGCTATGGCTCTCGGAAAACCGATCGTGGCCAGCCATGTGGGAGGAGTTCCGGACCTGGTCATCCACGGGAAAAACGGATTTCTGGTTCCCGCGAAAAATCCCGAGGAACTGGCCAAACACACACAGCTTCTGCTGGAAGACAAAGACAGAAGAGAAAAAATGGGACGCGCCGGAAAAGAAATGGCTTCAGGTTTCGCACATGACGCCATGGTTCAAAAGATCGCGAACCTGTATGACGAATTAATCAAATGAAAAAAGGGGCCTGGCCCCTTTTCATTCCTTTTTATTCTTCCTGGTCGGATTTGCGGCCAGTTCGCATCAGGATGACGATAATCGCAAAGATCAAAAGCGCCTGGAAAATCTCGAGATAAATCACGATATCCCCTGAGGCCCTGAGGTTTATTCCGCTGATAGCCAAGCAGGCCGTGATCAGAAAGATAAAGAGAACGGTTTGAATCTCAGTCAGGCCCAGCGCGACAAGCCGGTGATGAAGATGGTCCTTCCCTGTGTACTCGATCCACTGCTTAATGCTTTTCACTTTTCCTCTGAATACTCTCGACACGGATATGTAAATCACATCGAAGATGAACACGCTCAAGATCAGGAGAGGCAAGCCCAGCGCGACTTTGGGATTGTCCTGGGCCCAGCCGCCCATGACCGCTATGCCGGCTATCGTGAATCCCAAAAACGTGCTCCCGGCATCTCCCAGGAATATGGAGGCCGGCTTAAAGTTGAATATCAGGAAGGCCAGACAGCTTCCCGCAAGAGCTATCGTGAGATAGCCCAGATAAGGTTGGTCGGTCAACTGAGCCACGATGAAAAAGGACAAACAGCAGATCGCGATCGTTCCCGTGGCCAGTCCGTCCATCCCGTCGAAAAAATTCACGGCGTTGGTGATGCCCACGATCCAGACAACGGTCAGGAGAATCTCTCCTCCGATCCCCCACCAGTTGTCAGGTAAAAAGCTCAATCTGACTCCATAATAGAGCAGAATTCCCGCGGCCAGAATCTGAGCGACGAGTTTCCACGTGGCGGATATCTCCTTTATATCATCGACCAGGCCGACAATCAGGATAACCGACCCCCCAAGGACAACGCCTTTCAGCTCAACGGAGAAACTGAAATTCAAAAAAATGGTCGCCATATAAGCGATGTAAATAGCCAAGCCTCCCAGAAGAGGTATGGGCTGCTCATGGATCTTTCTCTCCTCAGGATAGTCCAGGACTTTGAGCTTCATCGCGATCCGTCTGATTATCAAAGTCAAGAAAAAAGCAAAAAGGAAAGAAAAGACAAGCAGGAACAACCACCGGAAAGGCATCCCTCCCAAGAAGGCATGAATACTGTCGAGGAGACTACGCATATTCCTTGCAATATCCTAAAATATTTCTTTGACAACGGCAATGATTTTCTCGACCTCGTCTTGCGTGAGAGACGGATACAGCGGGATCGAGACGGTCTTCTGCCAGGCTCCTGTGGTGTGGGGAAAGCCGGAAAGCTTTAAACAGATATGGAGAGGAGTGTGGACCGGCCGCCGGCACATGACCTTTCTCTTCTGTGATTTCTCAAGGTAAAGAGAGGCTTCACCCTTTGTCTGGACAACAAACCGGTAGTAGATGTGTTCCTTCCCTTCTTTTTGAACGGGGAGCGCAAAATCACAATCCTTCAATTCTTTGAAATACAGGGAGGCGATCTCTCTCCGCTTCTCCAGGAATTCGTCCAGACGAGACAGCTGGTTCAATCCCAGGGCAGCTTGAATATCCGTCATCTTGGAGTTGAAGCGGACAGCAAAATCATCTTTATTGTCGTACTCCCTGAGGTCTTTGACTCTGGAGACCAACTCTTCTGAGTCGCTGACCACCATGCCCCCTTCCCCGGTGGTGAACACCTTCGTGGCGTAGAATGAAAACACAGACAGGATCCCGAAGCGCCCGGCCTTCTGTCCTCTATAATTCGCGCCCACGGACTGCGCGCAGTCCTCGATCAACGGGATTCCCAATCCGGACAATTCCTCCATATCCGCCGGAAGGCCGAACATATGCGGCACTATGACCGCCCGGGTTTGATCGGTGATCGCTCTTTGTACAGCCTCTACAGATATGTTATACGTCTGCGGGTCGACGTCCACGACTACAGGAGTCGCCCGGGTGTAAAGGACAGCGTTGAGGACTGCGGTACAGACAAAAGAGGGAATGATCACCTTATCCTTCTCCCCCGCTCCCAAAGCCAGCAGTGCCAGATGGAGTGCGGCGGTCCCGGAGCTCGTGGCTGCGGCCTCTTTTCTGCCGATATATTCCGCGAATCGTTTCTCGAATTCACTGACTACAGGTCCCTGGGCGATCTGCCCGGATTCAAGAACAGAGGAAAGGGCTTTTGAATCCGCATCGGTCAGAGACGGGCGGGAGTGCGGGATAACGGAATCAGACATCGCGCAAAAACCTGAAGGCCTTGAATCCTTCGGCATACTTCACTTTTCCCTGAAAGCCCCTGAAATTGGCGATCGCTTTGACACTCTCCACCATGTCCAGCTTTGTGGGATAGGCTTTGGCGACTTGAGAGGAATACACCTGAATCAATTTCTGCTTTTCCTCGAGAACATCCTCGATATCCACAAAAATATCCGGCTCGAAATTGATGGAGGTGTAATCCTCGTAAAAGAACACTCTTTTCACATACCGGGTGGCCGCCAGAGTGCATTCCGCGAGCATTCGGTGATCCTGGTGGATGTCTTCAATGGTATTCACGTAGACTTCGTCCGGCTGGACTTCTTCGATGACCTCATCGATCTTCGTGATGACGATTCTTTCACTCGGGAGCTCGGTATCGACGTATCCCCCCCAGAAGATCTTCTTGGCCCCCAGCAATTTCATCGCCTCTTCCTGTTCCTTTTCCCTGGTTTCCGGGTCTCCACCAAATTCTCCTTTGGTTAAAACCATGAAATGAACATCCACTCCTTTCCTGGCGAATTTGAGAAAAGTGCCGCCACAGCCGTATTCAATATCATCGGGATGAGCTCCCAAGGCTAATATTTTCACTTCATTCTCCTTTCTTTAAAATGGAAAGGCTTTCCGGTCCGCAGTTGAACAGCAAATCGATGACAGAGAGAAAAGGCTCGAAATCCCCGTAAAGCTGGTCATAACGGGGGTGGACATAATTCTGGAATACAACTTGAATGCCTTCCTGTTTGAAAAGCTCCACATCCATGTATTTTGCGCCGTCTTTGCCAGAGAGATAGACATCGCCTCCCATCTTTTGGCATATATCGATGAGCCTCTCTGTGCTCCCTTCTCTGGTTTCAAGCTCTGAAGCAAGGACAAGCTTCTTTTTCGTCAGGCCCAGCGCTTCTGCCAGATACTTTACCATATGAACGTTGATATCGGCCAGATACTTCCATTCCTGAGCATAGGTCCGCTCGAAAAAATCGATGTAGTCTTTGAAAAAAGGCGCCCTGGAATAGTGTGTGACCAACGCATTCAAATGTTTTCTGCTCCACTGGACAGTATTGTTGATCTCGACCTCGGATATCTTTTGCGTGAACCTGTGGATCACCGGCACTGAAAGCCACTGCCATCCATCGGAAGTCTTGATCTTATTCCGGTTCTGCCATTCATTCTTTTTGAACTGCACATTATCCAGGAACACGAACGCATCACTCCGTACGATCTTATCGAAATATCCCAACCAGGGGAGGTATTGAGGCTGATGGATGGAAACGATCACTCGCACTCCCTTGCCGTATCTCTCGCACTCCTGGACCTCTGTCTATCTGGATGAATCCAGAATGATTCACATTCCAAAAGGAATGACATGTGCTTCAGGGGAAGTTTCATTTGAATTTAAATGATTTTGAACACCCAAGACATATATCTCTCAGTGAATCAAGAACAATCAAAGAAGGCTGTCATCCACGGCTTTTTCGACATGCAGTACAGGAGATTTCGCAATGTCGATCCTCTTCGGCTCATCAGGAGGTTTCCCATCTGAATCGAAAAAGACATCCACAACAGGGCGTAAAGGATGCTCTTCATGCGTCTGAACAACACGCCCGATCTCATTATTGTTCAAAAGCACGAAACTTCCCAGGGGATAAGGAGTGATGAATTTTAAAAACTTCTTGACCAACCGGGGATCGAAGGCGCTTTTGGCATCCTGGACAACCTGCCTCACTCCCTCATACGGGATGATCTTTTCTCCCCTGTAAGGCCGGGGATGCGTCATGGCTTCGTAGACTTCAACTATGGCCACAATTTTGGCGGATTCGGTAATATCAGGCCCCCATTTCCCCTCGGGATAACCCGTTCCGTCCATTCTCTCATGGTGTTGGGTGATGACCTCCTGGACAGAATCGGGCATGTCACTGATATTGGCCAAAAGGTCCAGACCGTAAGAAGTGTGTTTGATTACTTGGGCAAACTCATCTTTGTTCAATTTCCCGGGTTTTTTAATAATTTTCTCTGGAATTTTCAACAAACCCAGGTCATGGAGTAAACAGGCTACACACAGATTCAGGAGCTGGCTGTCGCTGTACTCCAGGGCCATCCCGATCCCCCCGCCTAATATGGCGACATTGATGGAGTGAGAGTACAGATAGTCATCCGTCTCGCCCAGAAATCCAAAGATGTTGATGAAAGAAACTAACGTGTCTTTATCGACTTTCAGATGAAAAACTATCGTCTCAGCGATGCTGAAAACTCTTCTCCCCGTAACCTTTTTCCCTTCAAGGACATCATCCATGATAGTCTTTAAATCGACGATCGCATCCTCATAGATCTTTTTCGTCTCATGCATATCGTGCAGGGCTTCCTTCGCTCGGATCGCTTGAGATATCAGGCCTGTCTTTTCTGTGGGTTTCGAATCTTGAGCCTTCCTTAATATGTCAGATAATTTCACCATGGGTTCAACGATCCAATCCAGAGATGGCTTTTCTGACCAAATCTGTGTTTATCCCTTTGGTCTTCTTGGTGAATCCCAGGAGCAAGCTCATATCGCAGATGCTGTTGATGACTCTCGGCACTCCCCCGGAATTCTGCCAGATCACGTCATGAACAGTGCTCGCGAAAATACTATTCCTCGCTCCGGCAACTTCCAATCTGTGCTGAATGTATTCTTTAGAGTCTTTTTTACCCAAAGGATTCAGATGATACCGGATGGCCAATCTCTGTTTCAACTGCTTGTATTTATCGATCATCTCTCGCAGTTCCGGCTGACCGATCAGGATCAATGTCAAAAGAAACCGGTCATTCAACTGAAAATTTAAAAGAAGTCTTAGCTCTTCCAAAGTCTTTATGTCTTTAACTGACTGCGCTTCATCAATGATAATGACTGTATCTTTGTGGCTTCTCATATTCTTGTACAGCCGGTCATTCAGCTCCGAAAGCAGCTGAGTCTTTGGCCAGGTGGGAGAACTTTTTATCCCCAATTGATTGCAGATCTCTCTTATGATCTCTGTCGGGCTCAAGAGCGGGTTTGTCACCAGCGAGATATCGTACTTTTCCGGAGGAAGCATCTCAAAAATCTGGCGGCTGACCAGTGTTTTTCCGCATCCATACTCGCCTGTCAGCAAGGCGGCTCCTTTGCGTTCCTCGATCGCGTACGTCATCCTTGTCGCAGCTTCCAGGTGTTCATGAGAAGAGTAGAGGAACTTCGGGTCTGGAGTATTCTCGAAAGGCTTTTCTTTTAAACCCCAGTAGGCTTCGTACATGTTTTTTTATTGAGAGAAAGAATCATCTTGCTTACTTCAATGCTCATAATAACTTAATTAATTTATTCAAGTCAACCGATATGATACTATACATGTGGATTTTACGACTTATCCTCACACTTGAGAGCTGTGCTGTGATCCTCAGGAGAATGAAAAGACACCGAATCGCAGGCTTGCTCATTTTCCTCGCTATGTCCACACTCACCATAATCGCTTCTGCCCAACCGGATGAATACCTCCAGGTCCCCGGGCTCATCGACCTCCGCACCGATTTCAGTGATGGTTCTCATACTCTTGAACACATCATTGGCTTAGCTAAAAAACGAGGCTTCGATGTCCTGTTCATCACTGATCATGACCGGAAAGTCCTGGAGTACGGAGTCCGCCCGCTCCAAAACATCATAAAAAAGAGAGTGGAAACCGCTTCAATCAACAAAGGCGGACCAGAGAACTACTTGAGCCTGATCCGGTCCGCTTCAAAACTCCATCCGGATATGATTCTTATTCCGGGTGCAGAATCCGCCCCCTTCTACCACTGGAGGGGGAGCTATTTCAAGAAGAACCTGACTGTCTGCGACTGGGAAAAACATCTGATCATCGTGGGGATGGAAACACCCGAGGATTTCGCAGAATTGCCGATACTCCACAACGGCTATTCCGCAAAATATATATCTTCGAGATTATCGGTCGGATTGTTTCTGCTGCTCATTCCTCTTGCCGCAGGCCTATTCTTGATCACAAAAAGAAAAATCCTCCGATATACGGGAATTTTTTTGTCTTTTGTGTCCCTGCTGCTCCTTCTCAACAACCACCCTTTCCGGAGCTCTCCGTATGACCCGTATCATGGAGACCAGGGCATCGCACCCTACCAGCTTGTGATCGATTATGTGAATTCTCGAGGAGGAATGGTTTTCTGGAACCATCCAGAGACCAAGTCTGGAGGAGGAAAAATTGACTTTATTTTCAAAGATACGCCTCCTCATCCCCAAGTTTTAACAGAATCCAGGAATTATTCGGGCTTTGCGGCTCTTTACGGGGAAAGTCCGACCATTACAGAACCGGGGAACGTATGGGATGCGGTATTGAAAGAGTACGGCTCCGGCCAGCGGGAAAGACCAGCCTGGGGAATCTCTTCGGCTGATTTCCATCGGGAGGGCGCATCCGGGGAAAAGTTGGGAAACTTCCCGACTGTTTTTCTGGTCAAACACAAAACTAAAGAAGACATCCTGGAGGCCCTGAGAAACGGCCGGATGTATGCGTGCCGGGGCGATGCGGCCCTGCCCAGGCTTGTTCTCGAGAATTTCTCGATTACTGGCGCAGAAACCTCTAAGAGTGGAGTTATGGGCGAAAACATATCCATACAAAGCCCTCCGGCCATTAACATCCGTGTCACCGCTTCGAGTCCGGAAAGAGGAAACACAGCGACAGTCAGACTGATCCGGGAAGGAAAACTCTTGAAATCCTTCTCCGGAGAAATTCCGCTGACTATCGACTATACGGATGGATACTTCGAACCAGGGAAAAAAACATACTACCGTCTGGATGTGAGAGACACAAAGAACAGGATTATTGTTTCGAACCCGATCTTCGTCACTTTTTCATCTTCAGAGCCGCATTGACGCACCTCGCCAGCCCCCTTGTCCTCTCTAATCACTCGGAATGAATAATCTTTCTCTCCAAAGTCAGGCATTTGTGCCTCTTCAGTTTTGTGCATTTTCTCGTATTCTGGAAAAGCGAAAATCCACCTTGAAATTATTCATTATGAAGAAAGGCGGACCTGAGAAGATATTCGGATGAGAGAATTATGGTGAGAAGTGTCCGTTTTCTAAAACGGACTTTCAAAATCAGCCAGCTTTTTTTGGCGACTCTCTACTTTTTCAACAAAAGTTTGACGCCCCCAGCAATGGCAAAGAGAAGCAAAGCCTGTGTAAACTGAAGAAAGGCTTGGGCTTCGATCCCCATGATGGGTTTGACCATCAGTCTGGAAATAACTCCAATAATCAATACGATGGCGGCAGCGATAATAAACAAATCACAGAGAGTTGCGATGGCCTTATCCATTATGTTTACCTCCTATTTCCCTGATTTAATAGAAATCATATTTTTCACATACTTTAATGTCAAGCATTTCAAAAAATTTTTCAAAAAGAGATCAGGCTGCTTTTTTTCAAAAAGTTTCCTGCTGTACGAGCTCAATAATTCAGTAGCATTTCGTTATTGTCATTGCGAGCGAAGCACGGCAATCCCTTAATACAAATGTATCATGACAAGCGACAAAAGAGAACTCAGTAATCTCATAGGGAAGAAAAACATTTTTTCCTCAGGGGATTGCCGCGCTTCGCTCGCAATGACACATTAGGCTTCCGTATTATTAAAAGTGTTACCTATTGACTGAGCATAAACACATGTCGCCTTTTTTCCAATACACATAGGAAGTTGTTTTTTTTTCTGTATTTCAATAGAATTGAGTCATAAAGGGCATTCAAGACACCCTCGCGCAAGAGAATGGTTTGGAAAGAAAAGTTTCAGAAGCTGGGGAACGGCAAGGATTTCCCTCTGCTCGTGCGGACGCTTTTTACATCTCTCAAGCTGTCGTTCGCTCCGGATAGCGCACTCCTCTCGCTCGCCAATCCCCCGAAAAAACGAAACACAAAAGAAAAAGAAAGAATCGTCAATACCGTAAAACTGTGCCTGGACCTCCGCAGGCGAATGGGCTTCAAAGACACCTGCCTGATGTCTTCCCTCCTTCTCTGCAATCTCCTCCGTCAGCATGGAATCAACGCCCGTGTGAATTTTTCCGCGAAAAAAGATCAAGAAGATATGGCAGGCCACTGCTGGGTGAGTGTGGGAGAGGAGAAAATCGAAAGCGATTACTCTCTGATCTTCAAACATCCCTGAAAAGGAGGACACAATGCTGCCCCTCGACACAATTGTTTCAAAAAACACAAAAGTCCCCTGGCGGATAATCGAGGGCGAGGCTGTACTTGTCAAAGTCGATTCCGGAGAAGTCGTCCAGCTCAACGAGGTTGCCGCAGAAATCTGGCGCGTTATCGACGGCAAAAAAACTATTTCTGAGATCGTTAACCACATCCACGGTCATTTCGAAGTCGACAGAGAACGAGCAAAAAAAGATGCGCTGGAATTTGTGCAATCGCTTTTGGATAAAAAATTAGTGATGAGAAAAGGGGAGTGAATCCATATCTATAAAATGGAAGAATCCTTCAAAATCAAGATCGCCGGTGTGTGCGGAGAGATCAAAACTGCGAGCAGTCCCACGCGCACATATTTAAAATCAAAATTCTCGCATTATATTTCCAAACACAAAGGAAGCGATTTCGTGATGGAGATCGACCGTAACTCCGCATCTTTCCCGAAGACCTTTGTGCCATGCCTATCATTTAAACAGGGAAAATTTCTCATTCTCCCCGAAAAAAACTCGAATGTCCGAATCGGAGCCATCAACTTGAAAGAGAGGTGCGGCCATATCTCTGATTTCAAGGATAAATCCAAACTTTTCCATTCGATTCTTCTCTGCTTCGCTCTTTTTCTCGAAAACACAGGAAGGATTATCCTGCATGCCAGCGCGGCTTTTAAAAACGGCAGCGGCTATCTCTTCCCCGGTCCGGCTAATGCCGGGAAAAGCACGATTCTCAAACAGTTGAAAGAGATCTCTCCTCTTGCAGACGAGTGGGTGGCTGTGAAAAAAGAAAAAAATGGCTTCTCGATGTGGAGCATTCCGTATCAAGACACTCCGAGTAAAAAAGAAAAAATCGAAAAAATATTTTTTCCAAAAAAGGGAAAGAGTGTCAAATCCAAAAGACTCAGGCCGCAGGACGCAGCGAAAAGGCTCCTGGATAACTGTTTGTTCTCGACGATGCACCCAGACACCGTTGAAGGAGTCCTGGAGCGCACAGCGGAATTGGCAGAGACAATGTCCTGTTATGAGCTCGAGTTCCCGTTGAACGCATGGCTGGACAAGGAGCTTGAAAATTCGGAATCTCCCGGAGAGAAGACGAAATCGAGAGGGATAACGAATTTAGAAAAGGGCTTAAACATCTCCGAGCTTCATGAATCCCTGATCCTGACCTGGGAATGCAATCTGTCCTGTCATCACTGCCGTCCGTATCTGCCCCAAGACGGGGCGCTCTCCTTTGATGCCGTTAAAAAACATCTCGATACACTTGTCCACAAAGGCTCTCTTTTTCTCCACTTCACAGGGGGAGAGCCGCTGGTGCATAAGGATTTCTGGAAAATCGCTTCTTATGCGCGCCGGAGAAACTTTGCATTGATCCTCCACACAAACGGCACTCTGGTCACTCCAGAGGTGAGCGAAAAACTCAAGGATCTCAATTTTATCCAAGTCTCGCTGACTGTCTTGGGCGAAAAAGCCCGCACTCACGATTCCATCACGGGTGTGGAGGGATCTTTTGAGAAAACAATATCTGCCCTGAAAATCCTGAAAGAAAAGACCATAAATGTGGTTCTGGCCACGACCCCACTGAATGAAAACCAGGATGAAATTTCTGGAATAAAAAAAATGGCAAAAAATCATGGGGCCGCCTTTACAATCATCCCCTACACGGCTCCAAAAAAAGGAGAATTCGAGGAATTCAGCCGATGCTATCTCCAGAATTTTCAGGCAAGTTAGAAGAGAAGCATATCCCCTTCTTCTCTTCCGTAGAAATTACTTCTCGCTGCAATCTGCGCTGCAAATTCTGCTATCTCAACCATTCCGATACTGATGAGCTGTCCACAGAAGAGATCAAAGAGTATCTGGACCAGCTGGCCGCTCTGGGTTCGCTCCTTCTCTCTCTTACCGGAGGAGAACCTCTTCTGAGGAAAGATTTCTGGGAAATCGCGCATCACGCCCATAATCTGGGCTTTGCTATCAATCTCAAGACCAACGGCACTCTCATCGACGAAAAAACCGCAAACCAGATCGCAGACCTGAATTTCTACCGTGTGGATATCAGCCTCCTCGGCGCGACGCCTGAAATGCATGACCGGATCACAAAAGTCCAAGGATCCCTCGAAAAAACACTCTCAGGAGTCAAGCGATTGAGGGAAAAAGGCATAAAGGTCTTCCTGATGAGCACCATAATCCGGGATAACCTCTCGGAATTCATCCAGATAAAAGAGCTGGCCGATAAGATGGATGCGTATCTGGCCAGCACGCCGCTCGTGTATCCAAAAAATGACACAGGGAAAGAGCCTCTCCAATACCGTCTCACAGATGAAGAGTTGGCCCGCTATTTCAAGGAAACGCTCGACCCGCAATCGATAAAGCTTCTGTGTCCAGAAACCCCAACTGAACCGCTGCTCTGCCAGGCAGGACGGACGGATATCAGCATCAACAGCCGGGGCAAGGTGTATCCTTGTCTCGCTTTCCCCTGGGAAATCGGAGACCTGAAAAAAGAAAGCCTCGAGGAAATTCTGAAAAGCTCAAAACGACTTTCGTATTTCCGGTCTCTTAATGGAAGCGAGTTTCAAGACTGTTCCCGGTGCAAAGACAGCTATCTCTGTGCCCGCTGTCCGGGCATGGCATTTTCAGAACAAGGAGATTTTCTCGGGTCCTCGCCCGAACACTGCCGCCAGGCAAAAATCATGAAGGAGGTTCTTGAATGAAAAAGAAAAAAGCTTACACGAAGCCCAAGATGAAAGTTGAAAAATTGACCATGTTCTCCCAGACCTGCAGAATTAACGTCCACTCCTGTCCTGGAGCCCCAAGCCTCCAGACAGCCGCCCAATGCCTTAAAGTCTAATACTTTTCTGAATTGGCATTGAGCAGAATTACTCCGGTAGACAGTCTGCTAAAAATGGAAAAAAATCTGATTCCTCCAAGAGAGGATTTCCTGATTTCTCGATCCATTCTTGCCTCCGGGAATGAAGAAAAAAAGAGAGATCTCAAAAATACTCTTGAAGACTCAGTCCACTGGGACGCGTTCTCGGAGAGAAAAATTTCTCTCTCTGCCTATTATCACTTGAAAAAATTATCACTTGATAAACATATCCCCACCGCTATCAGCCGGAAGCTAGAAAACCGCTTTCTGAGTAACACCGCTTTCAACATCCTCCACCTGGAAAACCTGGCTCAGCTCGCACAAAAACTCAAAGACAAAAAAATTCCAGTCATCATTCTGAAAGGCGCGGCTCTGTGCGAAACAGTCTATCCGCATGTCGGGATGCGTTTATTCTGCGACCTGGACATCCTTATCCAGAGAAAACACATCCAGGAGGCGAAGGGATTATTGGAACAGCTTGGATACGCCCTGTCTTTCACTCATGCCCGGCATCATTTCATGGCTTTCCAGACCTCTCCCCATTCCCTCCCCCTGGAAGTGCACTGGAATTTAGTGAATGACGCCAGTCCTTTCCAGAAGTATGCGTTCAAGCTCTCGATGGACAGAATCTGGCAGGACGCCAGGCCTTTCTCATTCAGGGGAGTAGAGGCGTTAGGGTTATCTCCAGAGCATCGGCTGATCTACCTTTCAATCCATATGCTGAAGGAGGGGTATTCTCAGCAAAAATGGCTGCTCGATATCTATTATCTTTTGAAATCCTTGAGAGGACAAATCGACTGGCCGAAGCTTCTTGTGGAGTGCAGAGAATTTCATGCGAGAAGGCCCGTGTATTATGCCCTCTCTGCTCTGGATGAACTGTTTCAAATCACCGAAAGGAAAGAATGGCTGCTCAACCGGAAAGTTCTGGATCAGCTGAAGCCCCGAAGGATCTCTTCATTAGAAAGATCCATTTTAAACCGGCTCATGAAAAACAAGCCGTTGAATTCCCCGTATCACCGCTTTTTCCTGTATGTGTTTTCTATCGAGAGATTCACCGACAAGCTGAAAGCTCTCCTTTCTTTTTTGAAATATTCCATCCAACTCCCCTCCATAAAATTCAAAGAGAAAGCCTAATACTGGCACAGGCTACCATCCGTCTTGGCCCATTTCAGGGCAAACTCGAACAACAGCAGAGCCAGCGGAAACAAGACTACAGCAAAACCCAGTAATGCGAGGATATCCGTCCTCACCTGGGAGAAGGAATAGTCTGCAAGAAGAACACCCCTCAGGGCTCTCAGCGCATACGTAATCGGAAGGACGTGAGAGATGACCTGAAGAGGTCCGGGCAGTATCGTTATCGGGTAATACACTCCCCCCAACAGGTCGAATGAACTGGAAACGATCCAATTGACAGGATTTCCCCTCTTGAAAACCATCACAAAACAGGAAGAGATAATGCCCAGGCTGCTGAACGAGAGGATGGACAAAAAGAGTATTCCGAATATGAGCAGAGGGTGAGAGATATGGAACGCGATGCCGAAGATGAACCTCCCGATGAGAAGATAGACCAGAATATTGAAAGAAGAGTAGATGAAATTCCAGAGAGAGAGATAAACGACAATCGAAGAGGACCGGGTCGGCGTGATCAGCATGGCTTCCAGTGTTCCGATCATCTGCTCCTGCCTGAGCGCATTCGCGGAAGTGCCCAGGCCCACGCCCAGAAATGTTGAGAACGCGATCCCGATCAGGACAAACGGAAAATAATCTCCTCCGTATTCCTGAAGGTGGGGTGCGGCCGCTCTGCCAAAAAGCTTTGCAATGAAGAAAAACGTCAACACGGAAAAGAATATCCCGACGAGGTTCATCAAAAAGGCGGATTTGTAGCTGATCTCAGTCAGGAAATCTCTTTTTATGAACGCCGCCGCCTTTGTTAAAAACATTCAAGTCTCCCCGCGATCAGCTTGAGTGAAATAATCAAAGACATCTTCGACTGTGGCCTCGGGATTAGCTATTTTCTTCTTTAATTCTGAGATCGTCCCGCTGGCCTTGACAACACCTCTGTCCATGAAAGCCATCCTGTCCGCAAAACCCGCGGCTTCTCTCAGTACATGTGTCGTGAACACGACAGTCTTCTTTTCATGGCCCGCGATTCTCTCTTTTATGAATCGACGGAGCTTCTCAGCGCTGGGGTGATCCAGGCTCTTGGTGGGTTCATCCATGAATAGGATCTTGGCCTCGCTCAGAAGACTCCTCGCGACAGCCAGATGCTGTTTCATGCCGGTGGAGTATTCATCAAATCTCGAATCGATATAATCCCGCATACCCAACAACTCGACGACGGAATCAATTTTTCGTCCCGTATCCTCGCGTCTGATGTTGTGAAGTGCGCCAAAAAATTGAAGATTCTGTCTTCCCGTGAGCCTCCAGTAAAAACTCCTCTCCTCCCCAGTCACTAATCCAATGGACTGTCTCACCGCTTCTCCACTCCTCACCAGATCACAGCCATTCACAACAGCCCCCCCTCTTGTCGGAAGGATCAACGTGCACAGCATCTTGATCAGAGTGGTCTTCCCGGCACCGTTCGGCCCCAAAAGAGCGAAAACCTCTCCCGGCTCTATATCAAGAGTCACGCCCTCCACAGCTTTGACAACGGACTTCTTCTTTAACATTCGAGGGAAAAAATCGATTAAATTGGACGAGGGAGTGAAATGCTTCGTCAAATCTTGTGTCGAAATGACTGAGGATTCACTCATGTATGGACACTCCCATCAAGACTATTGGATTCCTATTTTTCGGGAGTATTCGAATCCGCCTGCAGATAGTGAGAAAGCGCATTTTTGAAGAACTGTGATGAAAACATCGAATACCGAATTTTATCCACGCCCTCATCGTTATCCCTGTCTACCAGAAAGCTTACCCTAAAGAAAAATTCAGAGTCAAATATTCCTGGCATATTGCCTAAAATTTTCCTGATTGAGCGGTTTCTCCTATCTCGCGTCACGCGCAAAGGCTATTGAAATTATTTCTTTTCAGTGATATGTTTGAGAACAAGGTGAAAGACGAAAAAAGGAAATACTCCCGGTCGAAGTGCGTGCTTCC